>NZ_JBIAVS010000002.1:441342-547673 GCF_042894545.1 Streptomyces sp. NPDC001530 | reverse complement strand
AGCGCGTGGCTGGCCAGGGTGGTCTTGTCGTCGACGGTCTTCAGGAAGGTGTCGGCCGTCTTGGACTCGATGTAGAGGTACTGGCCGGGCTCGACCGTCGGATGGTCGCCTTCGGCCGCCGCCAGCGAGATCTGGTCGAGCAGCTGCGGCACGCCCTTGGTGGTCGCGGCGCCGACCTGTGTGGTCAGGGCCGGTCCGGTGGCGACGCCGCCGTCCCTGACTCCGCCACCGCCGGACATCGCGCTCCCGGCGACGACCGCCGCCACGGCCGCCCCCATCACGGGCAGCACGATCGCCGGACGCGGCAGCCGGAAACGCCGTGCCTTCACCGGGGCTGCCGTCGCCGAGCGCTCTTCCCGCTGCACGTCGTGAATCTGGGCCATCAGACGCTCCTTGTGGAACTGGTGACGGCCCGTCGGCAGGTCACGCGCCGTCCGGGACAGGAGCTGTGCGCTCTCATCCCACTCGGCCGGGTTCTGCCGGGACGTGTTCGCGTTCATCGGTTTCCTTCCTGTGCGGGCCGGATCGCGTGGGTGTGATCGCCTCTTATCTGTCGGCCGGAGTGGCCGCCTTCCCGTTTCTCGCGCACTTTTCTACGCGCCATTTCGGTGGCGGGGCGCGACGTTTCGGTTGCCGGGCGGACTGTTGCGGCGAAGGGGCGCGCCTCTTCGGCCTCGGCAAGCGCCCGTAGCTTCTTGCGGGCCCGGGAGAGGCGGGAGGCGACCGTGCCCACCGGAATCCCGAGCGCCTCCGCCGCGGCCTCGTAGTCCAGGCCCTCACCCAGGCAGAGCGCGATGACCTCACGCTCCGGTCTGCGCAGCGCGGCGAGGGCGGTGAGGGCCGTCGCGAGGCGCCGCCGGTCGTCGACCCGGTCGGCCACCTCGTCGGCGTGGTCGGGCACCGACAGCTCGGCCGCGGCGGCCGCGTTGGCGGCCGCCCGGTAGCGCCGGTTGCTCCGGTACTGGTTGCGCGCGGTGTTGGTGGCGATGCCCAGCAGCCAGGGCCGCAGGGAGCCGCCCTCGGGGTCGACCTTGCCGCGCAGCCGCCACGCCTCCAGGAAGGTCGCGGCCATCACGTCCTCGGCCGTCGACCAGTCGACGGTCAGCCGGAAGGCATGGTTGTAGACCGCGCGGGCGTAGCTGTCGTAGAGCTCCGCGAACGCGCTCGATTCCCCGGCCCGTACCCGGGTTCGCATATGAGTGCTCACCTCAATGAGCTGTCCAGCACCCCACACCGACTTCCCGTGACCTGCGCCACACTCGGCCTTGATGCCCCCTCCAACCCGACGGGCCCCACGGCGAACTGCAAGTCCGCCCAACCCGACTCGGCCAGGATCGAGGCGCCGGAGCGCTTCTTCTTCCTTCTGGCCGACATGGCGGACGACGGTATCCGTGTCGGCGTGCTCAAGGCCGAGAAGACGGGCGACTGGCCTCTCGGGCCGGCAAGGCAGCCAAGATCTCCAACGTCGCGAGGGCGGCCAAGGCCACCAGGAAATAAGGCCTGCGCGCGGCGCGGCCACCCCGGCACACTGGGCCGATGCCACAGCTGACGCCACCTCATGTCCAGTACCGCGCCTCCTTCTTGGAGGCTGTGCGGGAGAACGTCGCCGAGGGTGAGTTCTTCGGCGACACCCTCGTAAGAGAGCTGAACGTGTACGGGGACACCTGGCACGAGCCGGACGGCTTCGCGCGGTACGTGGCCGCGATCCGCGAGGAGGAGCTCGAGGAGGGGCGCCGCCCGCAGGGGTTCGTGCCGGCCACCTGGTACTGGTACGTGGACGGGGACTCCTACCTCGGGCGCATTCAGATACGACACCGGCTCACGCCCTCGCTGCTCGAACTCGGCGGGCACATCGGCTACGGCGTACGCCCGAGCGCCCGCCGGAAGGGGCACGCCACCGCGATGCTCCGGGACGTGCTGCCGTACGCCCGTGCCCTCGGACTCGGCCGGGTGCTGGTCACCTGCGACACCACGAACATCGGCTCCCGCAAGGTGATCGAGGCGGCCGGCGGGCAGTTCGAGGACGAGCGGGGCGGGAAGCTGCGGTACTGGGTGCCCACCGATCGCATCCATGACGGCGGCTGACGCGTCTACGCAGGTATGGATCTGGAAAAGGCGCCCGCTGAGCGGCCCGTGGCGCAGGCCGAGGGGTGCCTCGCCGTAGCGATCCGCATTCCCGTGCGGATCGTGGTGCTCGTGCTGGTCGTCCCGGTGCGGATGGTGTGGGACGCGCTGGTCGTCGGCGGACGGTTCCTGAGGGACACCGTGCTGCGGCCGGTGGGGCGAGCGCTGGCGTGGGTGGCGTGGGCGGTCTTCGTCTGGCCGTGGCTGACCTTGTGGCGGTACGTCGTCGCGCCGGTCGGCAGGGCGCTGGCGTGGCTCGGGCATGTGCTGCTCGTCGTACCCGCGGTGTGGCTGTACCGCACCGTGCTGACGCCCCTCGGGCACGCCATCGCATGGGCGGCGCAGGGCATCTGGGCCGCTCTCGCCTGGGCGGCGCGGGGGATCGGGGCCGGGATCGCCTGGGTGTTCGGTGGCATCGCGGCCGGGCTCGCGTGGGTGTACGCGCGGCTGCTCACGCCCGTCGGGCACGCCATCGTATGGGTGGCGCGGGGCGTCCGGGCCGCTCTCGCCTGGGCGGCGCGAGGGATCGGGGCCGGGATCGCCTGGGTGTTCGGTGGCATCGCGGCCGGGCTCGCGTGGGTGTACGCGCGGCTGCTCACGCCCGTCGGGCACGCGATCGCCTGGCTGGTCAAGGGCGTGGGGCTGGTGCTCGCGGCCGTCGGGATCGGGGTGTACACGGCGGTTGCCTGGCTGGTGCGATACCTCCTCGTCGTACCGGCCCGTTGGCTGTACGAGTGGGTTCTCGCGCCGGTCGGCAGGGGGATCGCCTGGCTGGCGCGCGGTTTGGTGTGGCTCGTACGGATGATCTTCACCGGGATCGGTGCCGCGGTCTACTGGACGCTGCGCATCCTCCTGGTGCTGCCCGCGCTCGCCGTGTGGCGCTGGGTGCTCGCACCGGTCGGACGCGTCCTCGCCGTCATCGGCAGGGAGATCGGCGAGGCCCTGGGGCACGCCTGGCGCGTCGCCGGACACATCTCGCTCGCCGTCGGGCGGTTGCTCGGACGACTCTGCCGGTGGATCTTCGTGGAGCCGGTGCGCTGGGTGTACCAGGCCGTGCTGACACCCGTCGGGCACGTCGTCCGCGACACGATCCTCAAGCCCGCAGCCGAGGTCGCGCGCAGCGTGGGATGGGCGACACGGCAGGCCCTGGCCGCCGCCCGCGAGTCCGCCCGGCAGGCCCGCGCCGACTTCCGGCGGATGCTCTTCGGCACCCCGCGCGAGCCGGAGCGGTTGCCTTTGACAAAGTCCCGGCGGGAACCACAGCCCGGCGAGACACGTACTCTAGGTAGCAGTACGACCGCTCTCACGAAGGACTGAACGACACTGGGCAAGCGACAGCCCGAAGGCCCGCCGCCCGCACCCGCGGTGCAGCGCATCCGACTGCGCTACACCAAGCGCGGCCGCCTCCGGTTCACCAGCCACCGTGACTTCCAGCGCGCCTTCGAGCGTGCGCTGCGCCGTGCCGAGGTGCCGATGGCGTACTCGGCGGGGTTCACGCCGCATCCGAAGGTGTCGTACGCCAATGCCGCACCCACCGGCACGGGCAGTGAGGCGGAGTATCTGGAGATCGCGCTCACCGAGACGCGTGATCCGGAGAAGCTGCGCGAGCTCCTCGACGAGTCGCTGCCCGCAGGGCTCGACATCATCGACGCGGTCGAGGCCCGTACCTCGGGCCTCGCCGACCGGCTCACCGCTTCCGTGTGGGAGCTGCGCCTCGACGGCGTGGACCCGGCGGAGGCCGAGCGCGCGGTCGAGGCCTTCAAGGCGGCCGATGTCGTCGAGGTGCAGCGCAAGACGAAGAACGGCATGCGGACGTTCGACGCCCGCAGCGCCGTAGCAAGCCTTGAGACCCACAGCAAGACGCACAGCGAGACGCACAGTGAGACGGATAGTCCACAGGCTGATAGGCCGACCGACCAGCCCTGTGCGATACTGCGGCTGGTTGTTCGGCACGTGACGCCTGCCGTACGACCCGACGACGTCCTGTCCGGTCTTCGCGCCGTGGCCGACCTGGCGCCGCCGGTCGCCGCAGCGGTGACCAGGCTGGCGCAGGGGCTGTTCGATGAAGAGACCGGCACGGTGACCGACCCGCTCGCGCCCGACCGCGAGGCAGTCACGGCCGTCCCGCCCTCTCACGAAGAGGCGGTCGCCGAAACTGCCGCCGCGAAGGCGCCGGCGTAAGGAAGGTTCCGCGTAAGGACGGATGTCGTAACGCCGCCCTCGTATCCGGGAGCCACCTGGGTCGGGCAGCGCACCGACCAGAAGACTTTCGCCAGGCCGTACGCACACATGGCGTACGGAACCGGCGAGACAGGACACAGAGAGCTCCCGAGCGGCGCCCGCGCCCCGGACGGCGGCACCGCGCATCGCGCGAGCCGCGGACGTCACCGGCATCGCCGGACCAGGCGCGGCGCCCGGGAGCCTGACGGGAGATCCACCCGCATGCTCGAGCCGACCGAACCCACTGAGGGTTCCGAAAACAACAACACTCCCAGCGACACCCTGCCGCCGCGGCGCCGCCGCCGTGCGGCGTCGCGCCCCGCCGGTCCGCCGGCCGCCGCCTCCGAGGCCGCGGCCGAGACCACCGCGCCGGCCATACCGGCTGTGGCGTCCGCCGACCTCGCGGAGGCCGTGAACGCCGAGGCCGTCGAGACGGTCGTGACCGAAGAGGTTCCCGAGGTCGTGGAGACGGCTGAGGTCGACGAGACCCTGGAGGCGGTGGCCGAGGCCGAGGCCCCCGCTGCCGAGACCGAGGACGCCGCCCCGCGTCGTACGCGTCGTCGTGCCACGCGCCGTGTGTCCGCCCCCGCCGGTGCGCCGGTGGCGGCCGAGGCCGCGGGGACCGTGGTGCCCGCGGTTCCGGCCGAGGTCGAAGAGACGCCGGCTGAGACCCCCGCGGAGACCCCCGCCGCCGTCGCCGTCGAAGAGGCCGCGCCCGCCGGTCGTACGCGTCGTCGGGCGACCCGTCGCGCTTCCGCGCCGACCGGTGCGCCCAAGGCTGCCGAGATCGTCGAGGCCCCCGCGGTCGCCGACGTCACCGAGGCGGTCGAGGAGCCGGTGAGCGCCGGCGTGTCCGCCGAGGCCGAGGCGCCCGCCGCCGAAGAAGCCGCACCCCGCCGTACCACCCGTCGTCGCGCCACCCGGCGCGTCTCCGCACCCGCCGGTGCACCCGAGGGCGACGCCGCCGACGAGCGTGTGGAGGCGCCCGTGACCAGCGAGAGCAAGCCCGCCGAGAGCACCGAGACCGCCGAGGCCGAGACCGCCGAGGACGGCGCCCCGCGTCGGACCCGCCGCCGCGCCACCCGCAAGGCCGCCGTCGCCTCCTTCTCCGCGCCCGCGCCGAAGGAAGCCGAGTCCGCGCAGCGGCCCGCGCGTCCGGCCGTCGCCGTGTTCCAGGCGCCCGTGTTCACCGAGCCGATGTTCCAGACGCCCGAGCGGGCCGCCGCCGCGGCTGCCGCCGAGGCGGCGGAGGAGGCCGAGGCCGCGGAGGCCGAGGAGGTCGCCGAGACCGTCGAGACCGTCGAGGCCCCCGAGGTCGTCGAGGAGGCCGGGCCGCGCCGTCGGCGTCGTCGCCGGGCCGCCGACGAGGAGCCCGCGGCCGCGACCGCGGAGGCCGCCGAGGAGGTCGAGGAGACCGAGGAGCCCGCCGAGGACGCCGTCGAGGGTGAGGAGGGCGAGGAGGAGTCCGCGGGCTCCCGTCGCCGTCGCCGTCGGGGCGGCCGTCGTCGTCGCCGTGGCGAGTCCGCCGAGTCGGAGAGCGAGGCGGGCGAGGACGAGTTCGCCGCCGAGCAGGCCGCGCAGGACGCCGAGGACACCGCCGAGCAGGCCGAGGAAGACGCCGAGGAGGCCGAGGAGCGCGAGGAGGCGGGCGGTGCCGGCTCCAGCAGCAGCCGTCGCCGTCGTCGTCGCCGTCGTCGCGCCGGTGACTCCGGCACCGACGTCGAGCCCACTGAGAACGACCCCGAGCGCACCGTCGTCAAGGTCCGCGAGCCCCGCAGCAAGAAGGACGAGCACCCCTCCGACGAGGTGCAGTCCATCAAGGGCTCGACGCGCCTTGAGGCGAAGAAGCAGCGCCGTCGCGAGGGCCGTGAGCAGGGCCGCCGTCGCGTTCCGATCATCACCGAGGCCGAGTTCCTGGCCCGCCGCGAGGCCGTCGAGCGCGTGATGGTGGTCCGCCAGAGCGGCGAGCGCACCCAGATCGGCGTCCTCGAGGACAACGTGCTCGTCGAGCACTACGTCAACAAGGAGCAGGCGACCTCGTACGTCGGCAATGTGTACCTCGGCAAGGTGCAGAACGTCCTGCCGTCGATGGAGGCCGCCTTCATCGACATCGGCAAGGGCCGCAACGCGGTGCTCTACGCCGGTGAGGTCAACTTCGAGGCGCTGGGCATGGCCAACGGGCCGCGCCGTATCGAGTCCGCGCTGAAGTCCGGCCAGTCCGTCCTCGTGCAGGTCACCAAGGACCCGATCGGCCACAAGGGCGCCCGCCTCACCAGCCAGGTCTCCCTCCCCGGCCGCTACCTGGTCTACGTGCCCGAGGGCTCGATGACCGGCATCAGCCGCAAGCTGCCCGACACCGAGCGCGCGCGCCTGAAGACCATCCTCAAGAAGATCGTCCCCGAGGACGCGGGCGTCATCGTGCGCACCGCCGCCGAGGGCGCGAGCGAGGACGAGCTGCGCCGTGACGTCGAGCGACTGCAGGCGCAGTGGGAGGACATCCAGAAGAAGGCGAAGAACGGCAACGCCCCGACGCTGCTGTACGGCGAGCCGGACATGACCGTCCGCGTCGTCCGCGACATCTTCAACGAGGACTTCTCCAAGGTCGTCGTCAGCGGCGACGAGGCGTGGGAGACCATCCACGGATACGTCTCGCACGTCGCGCCCGACCTGGCCGACCGCCTGTCGAAGTGGACCTCCGAGGTCGACGCCTTCGCGACGTACCGGATCGACGAGCAGCTGATGAAGGCGCTGGACCGCAAGGTCTGGCTGCCCAGTGGCGGTTCGCTGGTGATCGACAAGACCGAAGCCATGGTCGTGGTCGACGTCAACACCGGCAAGTTCACCGGTCAGGGCGGCAACCTCGAAGAGACCGTGACCAGGAACAACCTGGAGGCGGCCGAGGAGATCGTGCGCCAGCTGCGGCTGCGCGACCTGGGCGGCATCGTCGTCATCGACTTCATCGACATGGTCCTGGAGTCCAACCGGGACCTGGTGCTGCGGCGCCTGCTGGAGTGCCTGGGACGCGACCGTACGAAGCACCAGGTGGCGGAAGTGACGTCGCTGGGCCTGGTCCAGATGACGCGCAAGCGCGTCGGACAGGGCCTCCTGGAGTCCTTCTCCGAGACCTGCGTCCACTGCAACGGGCGCGGCGTGATCGTGCACATGGAGCAGCCGACGTCTGTCGGTGGCGGCGGCAAGCGCAAGAAGCGCGGCCGTGGCGGTGTCGAGCAGCCGCTCGAGCACGAGCACGAGGCCGTGGCCGCGGAGATCACCGAGGCGGCTGAGCCTGCCGAGCTCGTCGAGGTGGAGAGCGAGGCCGAGGTGGCGGCCGAGGCCGCCGCGCCCGCCGCGCTGCCCGCGCCGGAGTTCGCGCTGGACGAGGAGCTGTACAGCAGCGCCGCCGAGGCGGAGGCCGCGGCCACCCGTGGCCGTTCGCGGCGCCGGGCGACCCGGCGCGTGTCGGCTCCGGCGGGTGCGCCGAAGGCCGAGGGGCGTCCTCCGACGAAGCGTGAGGAGCGCGCCGAGCGGGCCGCCAAGTCCCGTGAGGCCACCGAGTCCGAGCCCGTCGCGGTCGAGGACCCGGTCGTCGAGATGCCCGAGGCGATCGAAGCGCCCGAGGCGCCCGCGGTCGCGGAGGCCCCCGTACAGGAGGAGGCCGCTCCCAAGGGCCGTACGCGCCGTCGTGCGACGCGCAAGGTGTCGGCCCCGGCTGGTTCGCCGAAGGCGGCCGAGGAGGCCGTGGTGACGGTCACGGAGCCGGTTTCGGCGCCTGTGGCCGAGTCCGTGGCCGCACCGGAAGCTGCCTCGGAGGCCGCCTCGGAGGTTGTCGAGCCCGTGGGTGAGCCTGCCGCCGAGCAGGTCGCCGAGGCGCCCGCCGAGAGCGCCGCCCCGGCCCGTCCGCGCCGCCGTGCCGTCCGCAAGGCCACCGCGCCGACCGCGCCCGAGGAGGCGGCCGTCGTGGTCGTCCCGTCGGCCTCGGCACCGGCGGAGGAGAAGGCGGTGGAGGAGAAGCCGGCGGAGGCTGCCGAGGCGGCCGTGTCCGAGGCTCCGGCCGCCGCCAAGAAGACGGCCGCCCGCAAGACGGCGAAGAAGGCGACGGCGAAGAAGGCCGCCACCAAGAAGACCGCTGCCAAGAAGACGGCCGCCAAGAAGGCCACGGCCAAGAAGGCGACCGCGAAGAAGGCGGCCGCCAAGACGACGGCCAAGAAGACCGCGGCGGCGGAGCAGACCCTGTCCTCCGTCACGGCTTCGACCGACGAGAGCTGAGCCACCGGGGCGCTTCGGCGCCCCGCGGGCCCGGTCGGTTCGACGCCCCCTGTCCGGCGATTCCGCCGGGCCGGGGGCGTCGGCGTGACCGGTGGCACAGCCGCGGGGCCCGACCTGGTTTGACCCTTTCGGTCGCGGCCCCGTAACCTTGACCGTCGGCGTGTCCATAGACGCGCCGCATTCCCGTAAACCTCTTCCTCCCGGCGCTCGGCGCTTCGGGAGAGGCCGTTCGCGCGAGCGCGCGGCTGGACTGCGGGGATTCCGTTCCGAGCGAGAGAGAGATCCGCGTGTACGCCATCGTGCGCAGCGGTGGTCGCCAGCACAAGGTTGCTGTCGGCGACATCGTTGAGGTTGACAAGATTTCCACTGCCAAGGTTGGCGACACGGTCGAGCTCTCGACCCTGCTCGTTGTCGACGGCGACGCCGTGACCAGCGACCCGTGGGTGCTGGCCGGCATCAAGGTCCAGGCCGAGGTCGTGGACCACCACAAGGGCGCGAAGATCGACATCCTTCGCTACAAGAACAAGACCGGCTACCGCCGTCGTCAGGGCCACCGCCAGCAGTACACGGCGATCAAGGTCACTGAGATCCCCGCGGCTGCGAAGTAAGGGACTGAGGAGAGATGGCACACAAGAAGGGCGCATCGTCCACTCGGAACGGTCGCGACTCCAATGCTCAGCGGCTCGGCGTGAAGCGCTTCGGCGGTCAGGTCGTCAACGCCGGTGAGATCCTGGTCCGCCAGCGTGGCACCCACTTCCACCCCGGCACCGGTGTCGGCCGTGGCAAGGACGACACGCTGTTCGCGCTGGACGCCGGTGCGGTCGAGTTCGGCACCCACCGTGGCCGCAAGGTCGTGAACATCGTTCCGGTCGCCTGACCGGTTCTTTCGCGAGGCGGACCTCACTTCCCGGATGGGAAGCGGGTCCGCCTTTCGCGTGTTACTGAAGAGACATTCCCGTACGTTTCTGGAGGCACTGAACCATGACCACCTTCGTGGACCGCGTCGAGCTGCATGTCGCCGCGGGTAGCGGAGGCCACGGCTGTGCCTCCGTACACCGGGAGAAGTTCAAGCCGCTCGGCGGCCCCGATGGCGGCAACGGCGGCCGTGGCGGTGACGTGATCCTGGTCGTCGACCAGTCCGTCACCACGCTGCTCGACTACCACCACTCCCCGCACCGCAAGGCCACCAACGGCAAGCCCGGTGAGGGCGGCAACCGTTCCGGCAAGGACGGCCAGGACCTGATCCTGCCGGTGCCGGACGGCACGGTCGTGCTCGACAGGGCGGGCAATGTGCTCGCCGACCTCGTCGGCCACGGCACGTCGTACGTCGCCGCACAGGGCGGGCGTGGCGGCCTCGGCAACGCGGCGCTGGCCTCGGCCCGCCGCAAGGCGCCCGGCTTCGCGCTGCTCGGCGTGCCCGGCGACCTGCAGGACATCGTCCTGGAGCTGAAGACGGTCGCGGACGTGGCGCTCGTCGGCTACCCGAGCGCCGGCAAGTCGTCGCTGATCTCGGTCCTGTCGGCCGCCAAGCCGAAGATCGCGGACTATCCGTTTACGACGCTGGTACCGAATCTGGGTGTCGTGACGGCGGGCGAGACCGTCTACACGATCGCGGATGTCCCGGGCCTCATTCCCGGCGCGAGCCAGGGCAAGGGCCTCGGCCTGGAATTCCTGCGCCATGTGGAGCGCTGCAGCGTGCTGGTCCACGTGCTGGACACGGCGACCCTGGAGTCCGACCGTGACCCCGTCTCCGACCTCGACATCATCGAGGAGGAGCTGAAGCAGTACGGCGGCCTCGGTAACCGGCCGCGACTCGTCGTCCTCAACAAGATCGACGTACCGGACGGCATGGACCTGGCCGAGATGGTCCGCCCCGACCTGGAGGCGCGCGGCTACCGCGTCTTCGAGGTGTCGGCGGTCGCGCACATGGGCCTCAAGGAGCTGTCCTTCGCGCTCGCCGACCTGGTCGGGCGGGCGCGCGCCGCCAAGCCCAAGGAAGAAGCGACCCGGATCGTCATCCGCCCGAAGGCGGTCGACGACGCCGGCTTCACCGTGGCCCAGGAGGAGGACGGCCTCTTCCGCGTGCGCGGCGAGAAGCCCGAGCGCTGGGTCCGCCAGACCGACTTCAACAACGACGAGGCCGTCGGCTACCTCGCCGACCGGCTCGCCCGTCTCGGCGTCGAGGAAGAGCTGATGAAGGCGGGCGCCCGGGCGGGTGACGGCGTCGCCATCGGGCCCGAGGAGAACGCGGTCGTCTTCGACTGGGAGCCCACCGTCATGGCCGGCGCGGAGATGCTGGGCCGGCGTGGTGAGGACCATCGGTTCGAGGCGCCTCGGCCTGCGGCGCAGCGGCGGCGGGAGCGGCAGGCGGAGCGGGACGAGGCGGAGAAGGAGTACGACGGCTTCGAGCCGTTCTAGGTTCTTCGCCCCCTCCGCCCCTACCCGTCCCCTACCTGGGGGCTCCGCCCCCAGACCCCCGTATCGCGCTTCGCGCTCGTCCTCAAACGCCGGACGGGCCAAAACCTGTGAACGCCAGGGAAAGTCGCGGCATAGGCAGGGCAACCAACCGGGTGGGCCGGGAGTCGTAGTGGGCGCGGATGAGGATCTTCCTCTCCGCGCTCAACTGCCTTCCAAATGCCCGGAGTCGACGTGTCCGAGTCCGTCCTGCCGAGACCGCGCCGAGCCGTCGTGACAGCGATCGCCCTGCTCGGCGCGACCACCACCGCCCTCCCGATCGCCCACGCCGCCCCCGCCACCGCGACGAGCGCGCGGCAGGACTTCAACGGCGACGGGTACGAGGACCTCGCCGTGGCCGCCCCGTCCGCGACGGTGAACGGCAGGACGCGGGCCGGCTACGTAGCCGTGCTGTACGGGTCGGCCGGCGGGCTCGGCACCGGCAACAAGATGGTGTACACGCAGGCGTCCTCCGGCGTCCCCGGCACGGTGGAGATGGACGACCGCTTCGGGCAGCGGCTCGCCACGGCCGACCTGGACGGCGACGGGTTC
Organism: Streptomyces sp. NPDC001530; assembly: GCF_042894545.1. Classification (NCBI taxonomy): domain Bacteria; kingdom Bacillati; phylum Actinomycetota; class Actinomycetes; order Kitasatosporales; family Streptomycetaceae; genus Streptomyces; species Streptomyces sp. NPDC001530. The sequence continues at coordinate 536,057 of NZ_JBIAVS010000002.1, read as the reverse complement.
ACCGACCTGCTGGTCGAGTCCGGCGGCGAACGCTGGCAGCAGGGCGGTATCGACCGGCAGGGCAGCAGGACCGTGCTGTGGGGCGGCCGCGGCGGCTTCACCTCAGGGAAGGTGCTGCCCGCCGTGACCACCGGCCCGTACCAGGGCGGTCCGACCGTCGCCGGCGACTTCAACGGCGACGGCCACCAGGACCTGCTGCAGCGCGGCCGCCTGCAGTTCGGTCCCTTCGGCCGCGACGGCGTCCCCACCGCCACCCAGAACGGCGCGGAGATCGTCGACGGCGACATGGAGGTGAACGCCGCTGTGGCCGGAGACGTGGACGGCGACGGCATCACCGACCTCGTCTCGGTGGCCCGCACGTACGACCGGGACGACGAGGGCAACTACGGCTACCAGTTGAACTACGTCCACGGCAGCGCGAACGGCCTGCAGGCGCCCACCATCCTCAAGGACGCGCAGGGCCGTTGGATCGACCCGGCGACCTCCGCGCTGGCGGTCGGTGACGTCAACGGCGACCACCGTGCGGACATCGTCCTGGGCGACGCCAGGATCCAGGTCCTCTACGCCACGGCGAGCGGCCCGGCCGCCGCCACCCCGCAGGTGATCACCCAGGACACCCCGGGGGTGCCGGGCGTCCAGGAGCGGGACGACAGTTTCGGCAGCGCGCTCTCGGTCGGGGACGTCGACGGCGACGGGTACGGGGACATCCTGGCGGGCAACCGCGACGAGACCTTCAGCGGTCTGCGGCAGGCGGGCACCTTTGCTGTTGTACCCGGCGGGCCGAACGGGCCGACCGGCGCCGGCACCAAGGTCTTCAGCCAGAACACGGCCGACGTGCCCGGCACGGCCGAGCAGGGCGACCACTTCGGCGACAACACCCACCTCGTGGACGGCAACGGCGACGGCAGGGCGGAGCCGGTCGTCGCCGCGACCCAGGAGGACTCCGGAGCCGGCGCCGTCTGGGTGTTCCGCTCCACCTCCGCCGGAGCCACCGCCAAGGGCTCCTTCGCCTTCGGCGCCCGCGTCCTCGGCACGGTCGCGAGCGGCGCCGGCCTCGGTGTCACCTTCCCGAACTGATTCCTCAACTCCCGTACCTCCGGCGCTGGTTCGCCCGCTCCGAGCGCCCGTCGCATTTCCCCCCGGTTCGCTACCAGGTCAGGAACACATCCATGTCCCACCGCCGTTCCCGTCTCTCCGGCCGCAGACCGTTCGTCCTCGTGTCGGTGTCGCCCTGGCCGCGGGCGTGCTGGCGGTGCCCGCCGTCAACGCCGCCACCGTCTCGGAGACGGTGACCACGCCCAGCGCCAAGCGGCTGCACGACGACTTCAACGGTGACGGTTATCCGGATCTGGCGATCGGAGCGCCGAACACCGCGGTCAGCGGTCTGTCGAAGGCCGGTGCGGTCAGCGTGCTGTACGGCGACGTCTTCGTGCCGCTCGCCAAGGGCGGCATGGTCACCTACGTCCCGGGCGGCGCGAGCGGTCCCGACGGCACCGGGGCGACGTTCTTCAACCAGGACAGCCCCGGCGTACCGGGCGTCGCCGAGGGAGCCGACGGAAGCGGTGGCAGCGACTACTTCGGCAGGTCGATCTCCGTCGGCGACATCGACGGCGACGGTTACGCGGACGTGTCCGTCGGCGTGCCGGGCGAGGACTTCGACGGCAAGACGCGGGCCGGTTCCGTGGTCACGATGCGCGGCACCGCGAGCGGCCTGACCGGCAGCGGCGCCAAGGTGTTCAGCCAGGACACCGACGGGGTCCCCGGCACCGCGGAGAACCAGGACGTCTTCGGCTCGGCCACCCGGCTGATCGACGCCAACCGCGACGGGCGCGCCGAACTCGCCGTCGGAGCGCCCGGTGAGAACACTGGCGCCGGTTCCGTGTGGGTCTTCCGCTCCGCCTCCTCCGGTGTGACCCCGACCGGCTCGTACACCTTCGGCGCGGGCACGCTCGGCACGGTGGCGGCGGGCGCCCGTCTGGGCACGGGGTTCGCTTACTGATCGTCCGTCCGGGTACGGGGTTCGCTTACTTATCGCCGGTCCGCGTACGGGGCTCGCTTACTGATCAGCCGTCCACGTACGGGGTTTTCGCTTACTGATCGTCCGTCAGGCCCGCTGCGACGCGGGGAGGTTGCCGTGTCGCAGCGGGTCGTTCGTTGCTCGTGCATTTGTCATGCCTAGGATGCGTACCGTTCAGCGAGCGGGCTGCTGCGCCGTGTGGGCTCTCAGGTGTCCAAGGGGCCACCGACGCAAGGGAGTTCGCCGATGACCGGAGCAATCTCACGCGATCGACGCCGCTTTCTCACCGCGGGAGCCGCCGTGCTCGGCGCCGCCGCCTCCGCCCAGTTGTGGCTGCCGACCGCCGCCCGCGCGGCGGAAACACCGCTGCCCGACGGCGTGTTCACGCTCGGCGTCGCCTCCGGAGACCCGCTGCCCGACGCCGTCGTGCTGTGGACCAGACTCGCCCCCGACCCGCTGAACGGCGGCGGCATGCCCGACCGCACCGTGTCGGTGGACTGGGAGATCGCCGAGGACGGCCGCTTCCGGAAGCCGGTGCGCCGCGGCACCGCGCAGGCACGGCCCGAGTTCGGGCACAGCGTGCACGTCGACGTCCGCGGGCTGCGCCCCGACCATGCGTACTGGTACCGCTTCCGCGCCGAAGGGCAGCTCTCGCCGACCGGCCGCACCCGCACCGCCCCGCCCCCGTACAGCTCGGGCGGCTCGCTGCGGGTCGCCCTCGCCTCCTGCCAGAACTGGCAGAACGGCTACTTCACGCCGTACGCCGACATGCTCGACCAGGACCCCGACGTCGTCCTCTTCGTCGGTGACTACATCTACGAGTCCAAGCCCTCGGCGACGGCCGTACGCAAGCACGAGGGCAGCGACGAGCCGTACACCCTCGTCCAGTACCGCAACCGCTACGCGCAGTACCGCACCGATCCGCACCTCGCGGCGATGCACGCGAACGCCCCCTGGGTGGTCACCTTCGACGACCACGAGGTCGACAACGACTTCGCCGGCGAGATCCCGCAGGACCCCGACAAGCAGTCGCACGACGCCTTCGTGGCCCGGCTGACCGCGGCCTACCAGGCGTACTACGAGCACATGCCGGTCCGGGCCACCGCGATCCCGAACGGGCCGCACATCCAGATGTACCGGCGGCTCGACTTCGGACGCCTGGCCCGCCTCAACGTGCTGGACACCCGGCAGTTCCGCAGCAACCAGGCGACCAGCCAGGAAGGCGCCGAGGACCCCTCGCTCACCATGCTCGGCGCCGAGCAGAAGGAGTGGCTGCTCGACGGCCTGCACAAGTCGCCGACCCGCTGGAACCTGATCGCCTCGCAGATCATGATGGCCGAGACCGACCTCAAGGTCGGCGAGGGCAAGCTCTGGTACTACGACGCCTGGGACGGCTACCAGGCCGAACGCAACGCCCTCATGGAGGAGTTCGCGAGCATCCGCAACCCGGTCGTGATGACCGGCGACCGGCACCTCACCATGATCAGCGATCTCAAGGAGGACTTCGCCGACCCGGACTCCGACGTCGTCGGCGCCGAGTTCGTCGGCACCTCCATCTCCAGCGGCGGCGACCAGGACCAGGCGGCCTTCCACAAGGAGTGGGACCCGCGGATGGCGGACAACCCGCACTGGAAGCTCATCGATGCCCACCGCGGCTACCACCTCTTCGACATCCGCCGCGACGGCATCGACGCCCAGGTGCGCGTCCCGGAGACGGTGCTCCAGCCGGACGCCGCCTCCAGCACGCTGGCCCGGCTGCGGGTCGAGGCGGGGGAGCCGGGCGTACGGCTCGTATGACGGCCACTTGAGCACCTGAGCCGGGCGTCCGGCTCGGGTGAACCGCCGCTGAACCGTGAGTGACGCCCTGGGACTCACAGGAGTCCCAGGGCTTTTCTCAGTCTGCGCTCAGGAAGGGTCCTTAACGTCCTCTTACCATGGAGACCGACTGTTCGAGACACCACACGACAGCCGCTGAGACGGCTGCCCCCGCGCCGCTGCCCTCCGGTACCCGGCTGCTACACATAGGCCCGCACAAGACCGGGACCACATCCATCCAGGGCGCGCTGTTCGCCGTGAAGGACGCGATCGCCGAGTACGGCGTCGCCTTCCCCGCACACAGCCGGCACCCCATGGAAGCCGCCCTCGCGGTGTGTGCCCGGCCCGGGATGATGGGCGCCACCCGGCCCACCGAGGGGCACTGGCAGCGGCTCCTGGAGGCGGTGCGCGCCACCGGGAAGCAGACCTCGGTGATCAGCAGCGAGTTCTTCGCGGACGCTCCCGACGACGAGACCATCGCGCGGATCGTCGACGATTTGGGCCAAGGCCGCGTGCACGTCCTGGTCACGCTGCGCCCGCTGGCCAAGATCATGCCCTCGCAGTGGCAGCAGTACGTGCAGAACGGTCTGCGCATGGGGTACGAGGACTGGCTCGACCACATGCTGCGCAAGGCCCCGTACGAGAAGCCGAACCCGAGCTTCTGGCGCCGCCACCGTCACGACCGGCTCGTCGAGCGCTGGGCACGGGTGGTCGGCGCCGAGAACGTCACCGTCGTCGTGGTCGACGACCGAGACCGCGGCGGTGTGATGCGCACCTTCGCATCCCTCCTCGGCCTGCCCGACGGTCTCCTCGCGGAGGTGCCGGACACGGCGAACCGCTCCCTCACGCTCGCCGAGACCGAAATGCTGCGGAAGCTCAACATGGAATTCCGCGGAAACGGCCTGCCTGACGAGCTGTATTCCAAGCTGGTGCGGGGCGGCGCGGTCATGCATATGAAGAACAGCTGCCGCCCCGCGCCGGACGACGCGCGGATCACCACCCCGGCGTGGGCCCTGGAGGCGGCCGCCGGAATCGGCGCGGAGATGGCCGAGCGGATCGGCACCATGGGCGTACGGATCCTCGGCGACCCGGCGCTGCTGTCCGCCGTGCCCCCGTCGGCGGGCACGGAGCCAGCCCCCGCCCGCATCGACCCGGAGGTGGCGGCCCACGCGCTGTACGGGGCGCTCGCGGTGGCGGCCGAGGTCCCCGCGCGCCCCGCCACCGCCCGCACCGTTCACCAGACGCCGTCCAGGGAACTCGTCCGGGTCCTCGGCCACCGTGTGCTCAGGCGCCTCAAGCGCACCTGAGGAGAACACGTACGAAAAACGTGTGCAGTTACTCACAGCAAATCCGGACAATCCGGTCCGAGTTCTCGGAAGTCGCCTGCGTGCAAGGTGAATAACCGGTTGCGCTCACATATGCAGCAGGCGGCGCTCACCTTGCATGGCAGTAACCGTAAGTGGGACCATTCCCAGGTTCCCTGTCGCCCCAAGGTAGGTCACCTGTGTCTGAGCGCATTGCCAAGCCCCGTACCACCGCAGTGATCCTGGCCGGCGGCACCGGTCAGCGTGTGGGTCTGTCGATTCCGAAGCAGCTGCTGAAGATCGCCGGCAAGGCGGTCATCGAGCACACGCTGACCACCTTCGAGCAGGCCGACTCGATCGACGACATCATCGTGCTGATGGCTCCCGGCTATGTGCCGGACGTCGAGAAGATCATCGCCAAGGCGGGCCTCAAGAAGGTCACCAAGGTGATCGAGGGCGGCTCCACGCGGAACGAGACCACCGAGCGCGCCATCGCCGCCCTGGGCGAGGGGCTGGCCGAGGGCGAGGACCGCAACGTCCTGTTCCACGACGCCGTGCGCCCGCTGCTGTCCGAGCGCGTCATCAACGACTGCGTGACCGCGCTGGAGCGCTACCAGGCCGTCGACGTCGCCATCCCGTCCGCGGACACGATCATCGTGACGCGCACCCACGGCGAGGACGGCGAGTTCATCACCGAGATCCCGGACCGCTCCCGGCTGCGCCGCGGCCAGACGCCCCAGGCGTTCAAGCTGTCCACCATCCGCCGCGCCTACGAGGTCGCGGCCGGTGACCCCAACTTCCAGGCCACCGACGACTGCTCCGTCGTACTCAAGTACCTGCCGGACGTGCCGATCCACGTCGTCGCGGGTGACGAGTACAACATGAAGGTCACGCAGCCCGTCGACGTTTTCATCGCCGACAAGCTCTTCCAGCTCGCCTCCACCGCCGCGCCCGAGCAGGCCGGCGAGGAGGCCTACCGCCAGCTGCTCACCGGCAAGACCGTGGTGGTCTTCGGCGGTTCGTACGGCATCGGCAAGGACATAGCCGAACTCGCCGAGGGCTATGGCGCGAAGACGTACGCGCTGGGCCGCTCGACCACCGGCACGCACGTCGAGAACCCGGAGGAGGTCGACGACGCGCTGTCCACGGCGTACGCCGAGACCGGGCGCATCGACTACGTCATCAACACCGCGGGTGTGCTGCGCATCGGCAAGCTCGCCGAGACGGACAACGCGACCATCGAGGAAGCGCTGAAGGTCAACTACCTGGCCCCGGTGCAGATCGCCCGCTCCTCCTACAAGTACCTGGCCGAGACCAAGGGCCAGTTGCTGCTCTACACCTCCAGCAGCTACACCCGCGGCCGCGCCGAGTACAGCCTCTACTCCTCGACCAAGGCCGCCATGGTGAACCTCACCCAGGCGCTGTCCGACGAGTGGGCCGCCGACGGCATCCGCGTCAACTGCATCAACCCCGAGCGCACCGCGACCCCGATGCGCACCAAGGCGTTCGGCCAGGAGCCCGCGGGCTCGCTGCTGTCCTCCGAGGCCGTGGCGCGCACCTCGCTCGACGTCCTCGTCTCCGAGCTGACCGGTCACGTGATCGACGTCCGCCAGCAGGACCCGACGGCGGGCGCGGGCCAGGCGTCCGGTTTCGAGGCGGCGCTGGCCAGCGTGCTGGACCGTCAGGACGGCGTGGCATAATCAAATACGAATAGTCTTCTTACGGAATTCAGGCCTCTGTGTGTGCGAATTTACCGCGCATTCACAGAGGCCTGAATCCGTAAAGTTCTCTTTTAGCACCAAAATCTTCACTTTCCGTACCAAACCGGCACTCACCCCTCAAGAGCAGGTTTCTCCGTGATTTCCACCGCTATTCGCGTTGCCCGGGTGGGCAGCGCGGCCGAGCTGGCCGCGGCGGCCCTCATGATGCTGGGCTTCCCCTGCCTGATGCTGGCCGCGCTCCTGCCGAGCGTCGCTGCCTTCGCGGCCGCGGCCGCCGTGACGTACCTGGCGGACCACTATCTGCACCGGCGCGGCAGCTATCTCGTCAACCGCCTCAGCAAGGTGCGGGCCGGTCTGTCCATCAGGTTCCTGATCCGGCAGCTGCTCCTTGTGCTGCTGCTGGCACGGCTGGACCTGTCCGACAGCATGGTCTTCTACGCCGCCATCGCGTGCTTCCTGGCCTTCTACGGCTTCCAGGCCCCGCACGGCGCGCTGATCACGCTGATCCGGCTGCGCCGCAAGATGCCCGTCGCCACCCGCAACGTGGACCTGGCCTCGCGCATCCGCATCCCGGACGCGCCCCCGCGCCGTCTGCTGCACCGGTCCGCCGAGAAGATGCTCCACCTCGACCTCGTCGCGGTCACCGGCGTGCTCGTCACCGCGGCGACCGAGGACGACCTCTACGGGTTCGTGGGTGTCGCGGTCACGCTGGTGCTGGCCTTCGGCTATGTCGCCGCGCTCGTCCCGTTCGTGCGCGGGAAGAGGATCCCGCCGAACGCCGAGAAGGTCCTGGAGGCCGTCGACGACTGGCTGCGCGAGTACCGCCCGGAGACGGTGCTCTACTTCTCGGGCTCCAGGGACTCCGCGTACCAGGTCAACATGTGGCTGGAGACGATGGAGCAGCTGGACACCAAGCCGCTGATCATCCTCCGTGAGCGCGCCATCCTGGATCGCATGGCGCCCACCACCGTGCCGGTCATCTGCGTGCCCGGAGGGGTGCACCTGATGAACATGGACCTGTCCACGGTGCGGGTCGCGCTCTACGCGGCGAACGTCGGCAAGAACATCCACATGCTGCGTGTGCCGACCATCAAGCACGTCTTCATAGGCCACGGCGACAGCGACAAGCTCGCCAGCGTCAACCCGTTCAGCAAGGTGTACGACGAGGTGTGGACCGCCGGCCGCGCGGGCCGCGACCGCTACGCCATCGCCGACGTCGGCGTCCGCGACGACGACATCGTGGAGGTCGGCCGCCCGCAGCTGGCGCCGATCCAGCCGTGGCGCGGCGTGCCCGAGGGGCCCCGCGACGGAGCCGCTGATGGACGCTGCCCCACCATTTTGTACGCCCCCACTTGGGAGGGCTGGGACGACAACCCCGGCAACACCTCCATCCTGCTGGCCGGCGAGAACATCGTGAAGCGGCTGCTCGCCGCCGACCAGCCGGTTCGCGTGCTCTACAAGCCGCACCCCTTCACCGGCACCCGCAGCGCGCAGGCCAAGGCCGCGCACCAGCGGATCACCGCGCTGGTGGAGAAGGCGGCCGCCGAGCGCGCCGCCGACCCGCGCTTCGCCGCCGACGCCGCGGCGCAGAGCGCGGCCAAGGCCGAGCTGGCCCGTATCGAGGCCCGCATCGCGGCGCTGACCGGCGCCGCCGAGAAGGGCGACGAGGCCGAGGCCACCCGCGACGGCATGGTCGACACGGCCAAGCACGCCGAGGTCGCCCGGCTGCGCGCCGAGTGGAACGACGCGTACTGGCGCTCCTTCGGCGCCTGGGAGCACCGCGTCATCACGGGCGCCGAGCCGCGCCTGTACGACTGCTTCAACGTCTCCGACGCGATGGTCTCGGACATCTCCAGCGTGGTCTCCGACTTCATCGCGAGCGGCAAGCCGTACGCGGTCACGGACTCCGCGGAGCTGGGCGTCGAGGAGTTCAAGCGGCAGAACACCGCGGTGCGCGCCGCCGTGATCCTGTCCAACTCGGCCGCCGAACTGGGCGAGTTGCTCGCCGCGGTGAGCGACCCCGCCGCCGACGCGCAGGCCGCCGACCGCCAGGAGCTAAAGCGGTATCTGCTCGGCCCGGACGAGCCGGCGTCGATCGACCAGTTCAACTCCGCGGTGGCGCAGCTGGCGCAGAAGGCCGAGCGGCGCAACCTCGGCCAGGAGACCGGCACTTCGGCCGCCGCCGTGGACCTGGCTCACGCGGTGCCTGTCCAGCGGGTGACCGGCGACACGGACGGTGCGGCGGTCACAGGCTGACCCGCCGATCCACGACAGGGCCCGGCCCCGAGGATTTCCTCGGGTCCGGGCCCTTTTGCTGTGAGCTGGGTCACGATATGAGTCGCTTAGAGCAACCAGTACGTACTTCCAGTCGTCTTCCAGGTAGCGATTGAGGTGATAAGAGGGAAATGTTCTCGGACACTTCCCGCAACAAGGGGGAAACGTGACGCAGCCTGATGTGAGCGTGATCATCGGGGCGTACGAGGCGATGCCGTACCTGGTCAAGTGCCTGGAATCCGTGGAGAACCAGACACTCGACCCCGCACGGATCGAGGTGATCGCCGTCGACGACGGCTCGACGGACGGCACGGGGGAGTATCTGGAGAAGTTCGCCGAGCGGGCGGCCATGTCCGTCACGGTGATCCGGCAGGCCAACTCGGGAGGCCCCAGCGGCCCGCGCAACGTCGGCCTCGGCAAGGCCCGCGGACGCTACGTCTTCTTCCTCGACGCCGACGACTACTTCGGCCCCGAGGCCCTGGAGCGGATGGTCGCCATGGCCGACGAGCACGGCACGGACGTGGTGCTCGGCAAGGTCGTCGGGGTCAACAGAAACGCCCCGAAGTCGATGTGGGGCAAGGATCAGCCCCGTACCGACGTCTTCTCCTCGAACATCAAGTTCACCCTCAGCGCGCAGAAGCTCTTCCGTCGCGAGCTGCTCACGCGGCACGGCATGCACTTCGACGAGTCGCTGAAGACCGGTGAGGACGCCCTGTTCACGATGGAGGCCTACCTCCGCGCGAACGGCGTCTCCGTGGTCGCCGGCTACGAGTGCTACTACCTGGTCGGCCGCGACGACGGCAAACACGTGACCAAGAGCGGCAGTTACGCCCTGCGCTTCGACTCCGCCCGCGCCCTGATGAGCCTGATCGCCGAGCACGCACCCGCCGGACCGCGCCGCGACGCCCTGATGATCCGCCCATTACTCATCACCCTGCTCCCGCAGTTCGGCCCGGGCTTCCTCAAACAGGGCGAGAAGGTCCGGCGCCACAAACTCGAGCTGGCCAAGCCGCTGTTGGACGCCTACTGGCACGAGGGCGTCGCCGCGCGCCTCAAGGTCCACGAACGCCTGCGTCTGCACCTCGTGGCCCAGGGGCGGGGCGATCTCCTCGCCGACGTACTGGAGTTCATCAAGGCGAAGAAGACCCCCGAGGTCCTCCTGGAGTCCCGCGGCCGCAAGGCCTACCTCGCCTACCCCCACTTCCGCGACCCGGGCGCGGGCATCCCGGACAGCTGCTACGTCCCGACGACCCGGGAAACGGTCACCATCGAGGGCTTCAAGCCACGCACCGCCCACTTCCCGCGGCTGCGACGGGTGGCCCGACGGGTGTTGGGGGCGCGGCGCGCGGCGTGACGCGGAGCGCGCGTCGTACGTCAACGGCTCCAGCGTCGTACGTCAACGGCTCCATCAGGGCCGCGTCCGCGTACTGGACCGAGGGGCGTCGGCCCACCCTCTTCGCGTAGATTGCCAGGCGGGGCACCCGGACCGACGCGAGGGGACACACAGCAGGTGGCAGGGGCAAGGCAGACCGTCGCGCAGACCCACAGGATCGCCGTAGCGCAGGCCCACAGGATCGTCGTCAAGGTGGGTTCCTCGTCGCTGACCACCGCTTCGGGCGGCCTCGACGCGGACCGGGTCGACGCCCTCGTCGACGTCCTCGCCAAGGCCCGCAGCGGCGGCGAGAGGGAGATCGTCCTCGTCTCGTCCGGCGCCATCGCGGCCGGTCTCGCGCCGCTGGGGCTGCGCCGCCGCCCCAAGGACCTCGCCCGGCAGCAGGCCGCCGCCAGCGTCGGCCAGGGCCTCCTGGTCGCCCGCTACACCGCCTCCTGCGCCCGCCACGGCATCCGCGTGGGACAGGTGCTCCTCACCTCCGACGACACCAGCCGACGCGCCCACCACCGCAACGCCTCCCGCACCCTCGACAAACTCCTTGCGATGGGCGCCCTGCCGGTCGTCAACGAGAACGACACCGTCGCCACGGACGAGATCCGCTTCGGCGACAACGACCGCCTCGCCGCGCTCGTCGCCCACCTCGTGCGGGCCGATCTGCTCGTGCTGCTCTCCGACGTGGACGGCGTGTACGACGGCGACCCCAGCAAGCCCGGCACCTCGCGGATAGCGGAAGTGCACGGGCCCGCCGATCTCGACGGCATCGAGATCGGCAGCGCGGGCAAGGCGGGCGTCGGCACCGGCGGCATGGCCACCAAGGTCGAGGCCGCCCGGATCGCGGCGGCCGCCGGCATCCCGGTCGTGCTGACCAGCACGATCCACGCCGCCGACGCCCTCGCGGGACGGGACACGGGCACCTACTTCCACCCCACGGGCAAGCGCTCCGCCGACCGGCTGCTGTGGCTGCAGCACGCCTCCACCCCGCAGGGCTCGCTCACCCTGGACGACGGGGCCGTGCGCGCGGTCGTCGAGCGGCGCAAGTCGCTGCTGCCGGCGGGCATCGCGTCCGTCGAGGGCGAGTTCACCGCGGGCGACCCGGTCGAGCTGCGCGACAGCACGGGCCGGGCGGTCGCGCGCGGCCTGGTGAACTTCGACGCCAAGGAGATTCCGCAGCTCATCGGCCGCTCGACGCGTGAGCTGGCCCGCGAGCTCGGACCCTCGTACGAGCGTGAGGTCGTGCACAGGGACGACCTGGTGATCCTGCATCCGTAAGACATCCGTTCCACGGCACGCCCGAAACAGCTGTCCACTACACCCGTAAACGGCCGATTCCCCTGCCTCCAGCGGGGGACGTTCCGTAAAACCGCCACGCGAAGGCTCCCCACCTGCTCAACTTTGTGGCAGAGGGACCCCGGTATTCGGTACGACCATTGCGTAAAGGAGGCCGTCGTGAGACGAGTGCGCCCTGGGGCGGCGGCGTCCCGCGGTGGTGCCGCCTCCCGTACCGGAGGTGCCGCCTCCCGTACGGGAGGCGAGGAACGGGCCCTGACGAGCGTCGCGGCCGGTGACACGTACGAGGGCGAGGAGCCCGCGGACCAGCCCCGGCTGTGGCACGTCACCCTGAGCGTCTCGGGCGGTGAGGCCCCGCTCAAGGAGGTCCGGCGCGCTCTCGAACAGCTCGCCCACGACCACCCCTTTCTGCTCACCAGCCGGTACGCCAACGACCACGCGGAGATCCGCTACTGGGAAGAGGCCCGCGACCTGCACGACGCGGCGGCGGTCGCGCTGCGCCTGTGGGGCGAGCACCGCCAGACCGCCAAGCTCCCGCCCTGGGAGATCGTCGGCCTGGAGGTCATCGACCGCGAGACGTACCACCAGCGGATCGCGGAGGGTTACGGACCGCTGCCGGCGACGCCCGTCGGGGTTCACCCCTTTTGAGCCCGCGCCGGGGTTCACGCCTTTTGAGCCCACGTCGGAGTTCACCCGTTTTGGGCCCGTCTCGCGGTGTGGGATAGCAGGTGGACCGGCCCGCTCGGCCCACTACCCTTCCCTCATGACCACGCTCTCGCCGTACGACTCGATGTCCCCGGTCACCCAGGCCGCCTACCGCGCGAAGGCCGCCGCCGCCGATCTCGCTCCCCTGCCGCGGGCCGAGAAGGACGACGCGCTGCTCGCGATCGCGGACGCCCTGGAAGTCCGTACGAGCGAAATCGTCGCAGCCAACGCCAAGGACATCGCGCGCGCCCGCGAGGCCGGGACCAGCGAGACCGTCATCGACCGGCTCACGCTCACACCCGAGCGTGTGCGCGCCATCGCCTCAGACGTCCGCGACGTCGTGGCGCTGCCCGATCCGGTCGGCGAGGTCGTCCGCGGTTCGACCCTCCCGAACGGCATCGACCTGCGCCAGGTCCGCGTCCCGCTCGGCGTCGTCGGGATCATCTACGAGGCCCGCCCGAACGTGACGGTCGACGCGGCCGCGCTGTGCCTGAAGTCCGGGAACGCGGTGCTGCTGCGCGGCTCGTCGTCCGCGTACGAGTCGAACACGGCCCTCGTACGGGTCCTGCGCGACGCCGTGGGCGGCGCCGGGCTGCCCGCCGACGCCGTCCAGCTCGTGCCCGGAGAGAGCCGTGAGTCGGTTCGCGAGCTGATGCGCGCCCGCGGCCTGGTCGACGTCCTGATCCCGCGCGGCGGCGCCTCGCTGATCCGCACGGTCGTCCAGGAGTCCACCGTCCCGGTCATCGAGACCGGCACCGGCAACTGCCATGTGTACGTCGACGCGCAGGCCGACCTCGACATGGCGATCGACATCCTGATCAACTCCAAGGCCCAGCGGCCCAGCGTCTGCAACGCCGCAGAGACGCTCCTGGTCCACCAGGACATCGCCCCCGAGTTCCTGCCGCGCGCCCTGGACGCCCTCGCGGACGCCGGGGTCACCGTGCACGCCGACGAGCGCGTGATGGCGTACGCCAAGGACTCCAAGGCGACCGTCGTCGAGGCGGTGGCGGAGGACTGGGAGACCGAGTACCTCTCGTACGACATCGCCGCCGCCGTCGTCGACTCGCTCGACAGGGCCGTGGAGCACATCCGGCTGTGGACCTCCGGCCACACCGAGGCCATCGTCACCACGTCCCAGCAGGCGGCCCGCCGCTTCACCCAGCTGGTCGACTCCACCACGGTCGCCGTGAACGCCTCGACGCGCTTCACCGACGGCGGCCAGTTCGGCTTCGGCGCCGAGATCGGCATCTCCACGCAGAAGCTGCACGCACGGGGGCCGATGGGCCTGCCGGAGCTGACGAGCACGAAGTACATCGTCACGGGGGACGGGCACATCCGGCGCTGACGCGCTGGGGGGGCGCGCCGTGCGGTGCGCGGCCCGCGCTCCGCGCGGGGCGCGTCTCGTCAGGTGGATGAATTTCCATACCGTCTGCCCAAATTGACCCCCCAGGTCTACTCTGGATCCGTGCCGGAGGACGTGGGGGGCACGCCGTTCCCTGACGGCTGGGAGCCCGACGACGACCGCGACCGCGGGGGTGCGGACGAAGAGTTCGCCTCCGTGGTCTTCGACGAGGCCTTCGTACGGGCGGCGGTGATCCACGAGCCGACCGCAGTGGAAAGACTCCTGGCAGCCGCCCAGGCCCGCGCGGAGGCCTCCGAGGCCGAGGCACGCCGGGCGCACACCCGGGGCGCACGGGGTGACGACGAGCGCTATGAGGACGGCTTCGGACCCGACGACCCCGGTGATTTCGGCCATGATCCCGACTTGGACGATCTGGACGACACCGAGGTCCTGGAAGGCCGCTACGGCGCACCGGGGACATACGGCAGGGCCTACGGAAAGCAGACCCGCTGGCACCGCCCCGTCGCCTGGATCCTCGCCCTCTTGATGGGCATCGGCATGGTCGCCCTCGCCTTCACGGCGGTCTACCGAGGCGCGTCCTCGGGCCGCCAGGAGCAGGTGCCGCCACCCGCCTCGACGGGCCTGGAACAGGGCCAGGACAAGGTCACCGGCACCGGCCCCTCCGCTTCGGCCGACTACTCCCAGCCAGCGGTGTCGGCGGACCCCCGAACACCGTGACACCAGCGCCCTGGACGGCTCCTCGAACACGGTGACGACACTGGTGAGAAGCTGTCAGAACTTGTCGTGTACCAGGGCGTTTACCGGACCTCCGGGAGACCTACTCTGAATGTATGGGCGGGCCTGGAGACCCACCTGAGGGGACACCCGAGGGCGCTCCCGCTGGTGGAGAGGACGAGTACCGATCCGTCGTCTTCGACGAGTCGTTCGTCCGTGCTGCCCGCCTCCAGGAGTTCTCCGCCCAGGAGCGCATGGCCGACCATGCCCCGGCCGTACGCCGTCGCCCCGCCCTCCATCGGGGGCTCTCCCGGCAGGCGCTGATCCTCGTCCTGCTGATCGCCATAGCCTTCGGCACCGCGATCTACATGGGCGTACGCCACCCGTACCAGACCCCGACCGCCCAGCCCCCCGAGCCGCTGCGGATGACGGTGATACCGCTGTCCCCGCAGACCGCCGTGCCCGGTTCCACGAGCGCCGACGAGCTGTACGCGCGCAGCCCGGCCGCCCAGTTCCGCATCGGCGCCGATGGCATCACGATGCCGGCCACCCGGCGTACCGCGCACTTCTCCGAAAGCCAGGTCGTCACCGCCCTGACCACCGCCAAGGACTACCTCGTCGAGTCCTCGCTCGACCCGGACGTGCTCACCGGCGGCGCCACCCGGCCCGTACGGATACTGCTCGACCCGCAGCAGCTCGACCAGTTCGACCAGAGCTTCGACCGGCCGACCGCCGATGGCCGGCACGCGTCCACCGGCTGGCTGGTCCGCTTCGACGCGACCCGCGCCCGGCTCGCCGACCAGAAGATCCGCGTGCAGGGCACCCTCCAGGCCGCCGAGTTCGACTCGAACACCCTTGAGGTCATCGCCGACCACACCTTCGTGTACGCGCTGAAGCCGACCGGCTCGGATGCGAAGGCCGAGGCCTCGCTGTTCACCGTCCGGCGCGAGCTGCACTTCCGCTTCGACCGCGACGACCTGCGCATGCACCAGGCCGAGCTGGTCGTCTCCTACGTCCAGGCCGGGCCGCTCGCCTGCTCCGAGGACTCGGTCGGCCAGCTGCGTCCGCTGCTCGCGGGACAGACGGCGAAGGCGGGCGGCCCGGCCGGTACCGACCCGTACGCCACCGGGAGCGCCACGGCGCTGTGCGGGTCGCTGGCGACGAGCGCGCAGCCGAAGCTGTGACCCGCGCCCCGCGCCCCGGGCTGCGCGGGTCACTCGGCCCGGGCTCTGATCAACCGCTGCTGTTGGGGCTCTCGTCGTCCGGGTGCGTGTCGGTGCCGCGCGGCGGCGCGTCCTCGGGCGAGCCGGACGTGTCCTTGGGCGATCCGGACGGGTCCTTGGGTGAGCCGCTCGCGAAGCCGCCGAAGCCGCCGAAGCCGCGTCGTACCCGGCCGCCGATGTCGCCCGCGCCCCCGGCTATGTCGCTGACCAGCTTCATCAGCGGGTCCTTGGAGTTCTTCACGTCGCTGGCGTAGCTGGCCGCCGACTGCCGGAAGGAGTCCGAGACCGAGGTGTCCTTGTCCTCGCTGCGCCGCGGGTAGTGACCGTCCATGATTCGCTGGTAGTCGCGGGACTCGGCCCACTTCTTCAGCTCGCCCGCGCGAACCGTGGTGAAGGGATGGGTGCGGGGTAGCACGTTGAGGATCTTGAGCACGGAGTCCCGCAGGTCACCTCCGGCCTCGTACTCCTCGGCCTGCCCGAGGAACGCGTCCACGTTCATCTCGTGCAGATGGTTGCCGCCCGCGATCTTCATCAGGCCGCGCATCGAGGCCCGCAGGTCCTGGCCGACCAGGAGCCCGGCGCGGTCCGCGGACAGCTCCGACTTGCGGAACCACTCGCGCAGCGCGGTCACGATCGCCATGATCGCGAGGTTCCCGAGCGGGATCCAGGCGACCCGGAGCGCGAGGCTGGTGAGGAACAGCAGGATCGTGCGGTAGACGGCGTGGCCGGACAGCGCGTGGCCGACTTCGTGTCCGACTACGGCCCGCATCTCCTCCTCGTCAAGGAGCTCGACGAGCCCCGTCGTCACGACGATGATCGGCTCGTCCAGACCGATGCACATCGCGTTCGGCTGCGGGTCCTGGGTGACGTACATCGGCGGGACCTTCTCCAGGTCCAGGATGTAACAGGCGTCCCGCAGCATGTCGTTGAGGTGCGCGAACTGGGCGTCCGAGACGCGCACCGAGTCGGACAGGAACAGCAGCCGCAGGCTGCGCTCGGGCAGCAGACCGCTGAGTGCCTTGAAGACCGTGTCGAAGCCGCTGAGCCTGCGCAGGGCCACCAGGGCCGAGCGGTCCGCCGGGTGTTCGTACGCCCGCGAGGAGATCCCCTCGAAGCGCCTGCGCTGCCTGCTCGGCACGTTCTCGTGCCCGTTCTGCTCGTGGCTGCCGTCGGACATGTGTTCCCCCATGTGCGTCTGAGTGCCCTCTGTGCCCCCAAGGCAACGCCCAGCCTAGGCGGAGATACCGTGGACTGGCAGTACAGAGAAGGAGTCGTACGCCATGGAGCACATCCCCGCAGCCGCGTGGCTCACCGAGGCCGCGAACGCGGCGGACAAGCAGGGCCCGGGCAATCTGCTCCGCGTCGTGCTGATCGTGATGGTGGTCGGGGTGGCCCTGACCGCCTGGTTCCTGCTACGGGGGTACAAGCGGGACGACTGAGTGCCGCGTCGGGCGGGGCGGCCGCGGCAACCGGCGTCCCCAACGGCGGAGTCGGCGTGATCGTGGCCGAGGCACCCGCATACGATGGGCCGACGTCTTTATCCCGCCCACACCGGATAGGTCCTGCCGAGATGAGCTTCCACAGCACCGCTGCACAGTTGGTCACCGTCGCCGCCGAGGGCGAGAACGGCGGCAACCACGAGAGCCTCAGCCCGTTCCTGACCGGCGGCGGGGCCCTCTTCATCCTGCTTCTGCTGCTGTGGATCACCACGCGATTCAACCGGGACCGCTGAGCCCTACCGGGCCCGCTCGGGGCCCCTGTCGGCCGGAGCCCGTCGACCGGGCCGGTAGGGTCTGCACGCATGGGAGAGCAGGACATGCCTACCGGTCCGGCGAGTGACACGGAGAGCGGCGCCACCGGCGCCGCCACGGGCGACGCGGCCACGCGTCTGACGACCGGCCCCGGAAACGGCCCCTCGAATCCGGGCAAGCGCCGCCTCGGTGTCATGGGCGGAACCTTCGACCCGATCCACCACGGGCACCTCGTGGCGGCCAGCGAGGTCGCCGCGCAGTTCCACCTCGACGAGGTGGTGTTCGTGCCGACCGGGCAGCCGTGGCAGAAGACCGACCGCAAGGTCACCCCCGCCGAGGACCGCTACCTGATGACGGTCATCGCGACCGCCGAGAACCCCCAGTTCTCGGTGAGCCGCATCGACATCGACCGCGGCGGCCCGACGTACACCACGGACACCCTGCGCGACCTGCGCGAGCTCAACCCCGACACGGACCTCTTCTTCATCACCGGCGCCGACGCGCTCAGCCAGATCCTCACCTGGCGGTACGCGGAAGAGCTGTTCTCCCTCGCGCACTTCATCGGGGTCACCCGGCCCGGCCACACTCTGACCGACCCGGGGCTTCCCGAGGGCGGTGTCTCGCTCGTCGAGGTCCCCGCGCTCGCCATCTCGTCCACAGACTGCCGTGCGAGAGTCGCCAAGGGCGATCCCGTCTGGTATCTGGTGCCGGACGGTGTGGTGCGCTACATCGACAAGCGCGAGCTGTACCGCGGCGAGTGAGCCGAGAGGGGCACCGGTGAACGACCGATACGACGGATACGCGGGGGGCGACCAGTACGAGCTCGTCGGCTACGACGAGTTCGGGCAGCCTGTGTACCGACAGGTGCCACAGCAACCTCCCCAGGGCCAGGGGTACGACCCCTACGGCGCCCAGCCGCAGGGCTACGGCTACGACCCGTACGCGACCGGCCAGCAGCAGCCTGTCCAGTCGTACGACACGGGCCAGCAGCCGCCTGTGTCGCCGTATGACACCGGTCAGCAGCAAGCGGTGTCGTCCCATGACACCGGTCAGCAGCCGCCCGTGCCCCCGTACGACTCCTACGCCCCGTACGGCACCGGCGCGCCCGGAGCCGCTGGGACCAGCTCGACCCCGTACAACCCCTACGGGCAGAAGCAGGGCAGGGCCGGCGCCGCGAGCACCGGTCAGCAGCCCCGAGTCGCCGAGCAGACCGCCTACATCCCGCAGCAGGCCGGGCCCGCCGAGGGCGGCGAGCGCCGGGCCGACCGGGACTACCGCACTGAGCAGTTCGCCTTCGTCGAGGAGCCGGAAGAAGACTCCGAAGACGTCATCGACTGGCTGAAGTTCACCGAGAACCGCACCGAGCGCCGCGAGGAGGCCAGGCGCCGCGCCCGCAGCCGGGTCCTCGCCCTGGTCGTGGTGCTCGCCCTGGTCGCGGTCGGCGGCGCCGGCTACCTCTGGTACGCGGGCAAGCTGCCCGGCACGTCCTCGGAGGGCAAGGCGGGTAAGACGACCGCCGTGGGCGCCCAGAACCGCGACGTGATCGTCGTCCACCTGCACAACACGAAGGGCGGCGGCACCTCCACGGCGCTGCTCGTCGACAACACCACCACCAAGCAGGGCACCACCGTCCTGCTGCCCAACTCCCTTGCCCTGACGGACGACAACGGCTCGACGACCACGCTCGCCAAGTCCGTCGACGAGGACGGCTCCTCCGGCACCCAGGACGCGATCGACACGGTGCTCGGGACCAACATCCAAGGCACCTGGCGCCTCGACACCCCCTACCTCAACAACCTCGTCGAGCTCGTCGGGAACATCGACATCACCACCAACGCCGATGTGCCAGACCCCGATGCGAAGAAGAAGGGCGAGCCGCCCCTCGTGAAGAAGGGCGAGGACCAGACCCTCAGCGGCAAGATGGCCGTCGCCTACGCCACCTACCGGGCCTCCGGCGAGGCTCAGAACGCGCAGTTGGAGCGGTTCGGACAGGTCATGCAGGGCGTGCTGCGCAAGCTGTCCTCCGACAAGCAGGCCGCGACGACCACCATGCAGACCCTGGCGCAGATCCTCGACCCGCCGCTGACCGACCAGGATCTCGGCGCCTTCCTCGCCAAGCTCGCCGACCTCGCCAAGGGCGGCGACTACAAGACCGCGCTGCTGCCGGTGCAGCAGGACGGCACCCTGAGCGAGAGTGCCTCCGACAGCGTGGTCAAGGACGTGCTCGGCGGCACCGCGAAGAGCCCCGATGCCAGCGCCGCCGTCCGCGTCGGCATCAAGAACGCCACCGGCAAGAAGGCCGCCACCGAGCAGGCTCGCGTCGTCCTGGTCAACGGCGGCTACACCTTCCTCGACTCCGGTACGGCCACCGCCGCCCAGAGCGTGTCCCAGATCACATACGCCGACGCCGCCAAGAAGAACGACGCCCTCGAGGTCGCCAAGACCCTGGGTCTGCCCACCAGCTCTGTGAAGAAGGGCACGGTCACCTCCAACGCGGACGTGTCCGTGGTCCTCGGCCAGGACTACGAGGCGAGCAGCGGCTCGACGGGGTGACCGACTCCACGTCACCGGGGCGAGCGACGACCCGCCCCGGTGACTGGGGGCCCGCCCCCGGTGATCGACGGCCCGCCCAGGAGGCGCCCGGGACGGGTACGAAGAAACGCGTGGGGGGTCCTCGGCGGTCCGTGAGACCCTTGAGTCATTACTGACCGCCGACGGAAAGCCGCGTAGTGACCGCCACGGACCGCTCCATCGAGCTCATCAACACCGCCGCACAGGCGGCCGCAGACAAGCTCGCGCACGACATCATCGCCTACGACGTCAGCGACGTGCTCTCCATCACCGACGCCTTCCTGCTGGCGTCCGCGCCCAACGACCGCCAGGTCAAGTCGATCGTCGACGAGATCGAAGAGCGGCTGAACAAGGAGCTCGGCGCCAAGCCGGTGCGCCGCGAGGGCGACCGCGAGGCCCGTTGGGTGCTGCTCGACTACGTCGACATCGTGGTGCACGTGCAGCACAGCGAGGAGCGCGTCTTCTACGCCCTGGAGCGGCTGTGGAAGGACTGCCCGGAGCTGGACCTGCCGGCCGACGCCAAGGCCACCCGCGGCAAGGCGGCCGAGCACGCCAAGCTCCAGGCCGAGGAGGACTCCGCCGAACTGGGGGAGCTGCGGTGACCGCCGAGGCCGGGAAGAAGCCGGGCCGGGGCCGCCGCGTCATCCTGTGGCGGCACGGCCAGACCTCCTGGAACGTGGAGCGCCGCTTCCAGGGCTCCACGGACGTCGAGCTCACCGAGACCGGCGTGGGCCAGGCCCGCCGCGCCGCCCGGCTGCTCGCCTCGCTGAAGCCCGACGCGATCGTCGCCTCGGACCTCAAGCGCGCTGCCACCACGGCCGCCGAGCTGTCCGCCCTCACCGGCCTCAATGTCACCCATGACGAGGGCCTGCGCGAGACCTATGCGGGCGTCTGGCAGGGGCTGACGCACGAAGAGATCATCGCCCGGTACGGCGACGAGTACGCCGCCTGGAAGCGCGGCGAGCCGGTGCGCCGCGGCGGCGGCGAACTGGAGACCGAGGTCGCCGACCGCGCCGCCCCCGTAGTACTGCGGCACGCCGACAAGCTCCCCGAGGACGGCACCCTCGTGGTCGTCAGTCACGGCGGCACGATCCGCACCACCATCGGCCGTCTCATCGGCCTGGAGGCCCAGCACTGGGAGAGCCTCGGCGGCCTCTCCAACTGCTGCTGGTCCGTCCTCGGAGAGGGCGCCCGCGGCTGGCGGCTCCTGGAGCACAACGCCGGCACGTTGCCGGAGCCGGTGCTGGGCGACGACGACTGAGACGACGACTGAGCGGACCCCTGTCCGGTCCCGTGGGCCCGTCGGGACCGGATTTCACTTTCCGGCTGGTCGCAGGCTAAAGTTCTTCTTGTTCGGCCCGCAGGGCGGGAAGAACGCGAGGGGCTATAGCTCAGTTGGTAGAGCGCCTGCATGGCATGCAGGAGGTCAGGAGTTCAATTCTCCTTAGCTCCACAGATTAACTCTCTTTTGAGTTGTCAAAGATCAGTGGTGAAGGATCCCGTTCCCGTCAAGGAGCGGGATTTTTCGTTGCGGCGGTAGCTGTCGTTGCCCGCAGATCCCGCAATCTCTGTACCCGCAGGCACGTCTCCTCGTCGTCCGGCTGGTAGACGACGATCCGGCACTCCGGCCTGCCGTGGATCGACAGTGAGACCGACGTCATCCGCATCTCACCGACCGCCGCGTGCCGGAACGTCTTCACCCGCGGACCCGGCGGCGCCACATCGCCGTTGCGCCACAGCCGGGCGAAGAACGGACTCGCCTCCGACAGCCTGCGTATGAAGTCCTCCCAGGCGGGCTCGCCGGCATGCAGCCCGTACGACGAGCGCAGCGTCGCCACCATCACCGGGAGCTCGCACTCCCGGAACACCAGCGGGCAGTCCGGCTCGGGCACCGTGAACAGCGTCCACAGCGCGTTGTACACCCTTGTGTTGAGGGTCCGGGACGTGAAGAACACGTCGCGGTAGGCGCGGTTGGTGGCGAGGATGTCGAACCGCGCGTTGTAGACCACCGCCGGATGCGGGTCGAGGGCGTCGAGGACACCCTGGACTTCCGGGCCGACGGCTCTCGCGGTGACCGGGGGATCCGGCTCGTACGGCACCTCGGCCAGGTGGTACAGATGCTCGCGCTCCGGCTGGTCGAGACGCAGCGTGCGCGCCACCGCGTCCAGGACCTGCGCGGACGCGTTGATCGGGCGTCCCTGCTCGAGCCACGTGTACCAGGTGACGCCCACGCCGGAGAGTTGCGCGACCTCCTCGCGGCGTAGTCCCGGCGTGCGGCGCCGAAAGCCCGGCGGCATCCCCACGTCGGTCGGTGTCACCCGCGCCCGCCTGCTGCGCAGAAAAGCGGCCAGCTCCGGCCTGCGGCGCTGTGTCGTGTTCATCTGCTTCACATCCCCCGTCACT
Source organism: Streptomyces sp. NPDC001530 (assembly GCF_042894545.1). NCBI lineage: Bacteria > Bacillati > Actinomycetota > Actinomycetes > Kitasatosporales > Streptomycetaceae > Streptomyces > Streptomyces sp. NPDC001530. The sequence continues at coordinate 513,516 of NZ_JBIAVS010000002.1, read as the reverse complement.
CATCGTCCGTGCCGAACCCGTCCGCTGCCAGGTGCTGTCAGTACCAGCATCGGCGGGCTCTCGTTACCCGTATCCGGCCGACGTCACGCTCGACGGCATGACGACGACAACCCCCGCGGGAACAGGTCCCGCACGCGGTCCAAGTCCTGAGACCAGTAAAGACCCCGGCACTGACAATCGGCCCGGACGGCTGCTCGCGGTCGTGCTCGCGGCCCAGTTCATGGCACTGCTCGACGTCTTCATCGTGAACGTGGCGTTGCCCACGATCGGTTCCGAACTCCACGCCTCCGGCGCCGGACTTCAGCTGGTGGTCGCCGGATACTCCATCGCGTACGCCGTGTTGCTGATCACCGGAGCACGGCTGGGCGACCGGCTAGGCCACCGCCGGGTCCATCTGGCAGGGCTCGCGCTGTTCACCGCCGCCTCGCTGGCCTGCGGACTCGCCCAGGGAACGGGGGAGTTGATCGCCTTCCGCCTGATTCAGGGCGCCGGATCGGCGGTGATGATCCCGCAGGTGCTCAGCCTGATCCAGCGCAACTTCACCGGTGAGGCACGAGCCCGCGCCCTCGGCGCGTACGCGGCCGTCCTCGCCACCGGCGCCGCCGCCGGACAGGTGCTGGGCGGCGTTCTGGTCAGCGCCGATCTGTTCGGCACCGGCTGGCGGCCGGTGTTCCTGGTCAACGTGCCGGTGGGCGTCGTACTCCTGACCGTCGGCCGCCGCGTACTGCCGCGCGACGATGCCGAGGCCCTTGAACGCTCGCGCGGCCTCGACCTGCCCGGGCTCGTGCTGCTCGCCGCCGCTGTCTCCCTCTTCACCGTGCCGCTCGTGCTCGGGCAGGAGGAGGACTGGCCGCTGTGGTCCTGGCTGTCGCTGGGCGCGGCCGCGGTGCTCTTCGCCGTGTTCTGGCTGTACGAGTCCCGGCTGGCCCGGCGCGGCGGGGCTCCGCTGATCGCGCCGAGGGTGCTGCGCCATCCCGGCATCGGCCTTGCGGTCTTCCGGCTGCTGGCCGTGATGGCGGTCAACGCGGGCTTCCTGTTCGCGCTCACCCTGCACATCCAGGGCGGCCTCGGCTACAGCGCCCTGCGCGCGGGACTCACCTTCGCCCCGACCGCGGTGGTCTTCGGCCTGGTCGGTCTGACCTGGCGCACCTGGCCGGCTTCCTGGCAACGTGCCCTGATACCGGGCGGGTTCGCGCTCGCCGCCGTCTCGGTTGCCGGGGTCGGCGGTGCACTGAAGGACGGGGGCGACGGCGGCCTGTGGCTGTACGTCGCGTTCGCGGGCGTGGGCGCCGGGCTCGCGCTCGGCTTCAGTCCCACGCTCACCCGGGCCCTCGCCACAGTGCGGCCCGAGGACGCGGCGGACGCCAGCGGGCTGCTCGCGACGGTCACCCAACTCGGTCAGCTGATCGGTGTCGCGGCCTTCGGCACACTCTTCTTGAACCGGCTTGAGTCACTTGGGGCCCCCGGGGCGTATACCTCTGCGGACGCGCTCCTCGCGTGCACGTATGCGCTGGCCGCGACGGCCACGCTGGGGGCTGTGTCCGGACTGGTACGAAGGCGTCGCTGACCGTATTGCTCCGGCCGTGGCAGAATCAAACGGCCGGAAGGGGGCGAGGCCCGACGGGAGGGAGAAGCGATGCCTGCGAGCATCCTCGAGGAGGTCGATCATCTCCTCGAAGTGGCACCGAAACGGAGAAAAGCCACTCTTCTCAACTGCCCTTCCTGCGGATCGGTCCACGTCGCCCAGGTCCTCGGCGACAACGGCGGGATCTCCTACGTGTGCACGGCCTGCGGCCACAGCTGGAGCTGATCGATGGGTGCACACAGGCGGAAATGCGATTGGTGCGGCAGTGGTACGCCGATCGTCCGCGACATGGAACCGGTCAACCACGACTACCAGTACTGGTGTGAGGAATGCGCGCGGGCGCTGATCATAAAAGGCGACCCGATCGAGACGTACCGCGAGCTGGAGGGGGAGCCGATCTACGGCCGGCTCCTCGACGAGCACTGCACGCTCAAGCGCTTCTACTCGTTCGCCACAGCCTGACCCCGATGAGGACCAGGAAGGTGAAACCGGCTCCTGCGTAGAGGGCCGACAACGTCAACTCGGCGCCGGTCTGGTGCAGTTCGAGCCTGCCCGGTCCGTGCGGCACCCACCACAGCGCGTAGGTGCAGAAGGCCAGGGCCGTGCAGACGGCGGCCGTCCGGTTCGTCGCTGCGAGGACCAGCACCATCGGCACGCACCACACCCAGTGGTGCGACCACGACACGGGGCTGACCAGGAGCGCCGTCACCGCGCAGGCGACCGTCGCCCAGGCCCGCCGCCCGCGCATCTCGGCGGCCACGGCGACCACCAGTCCGCCGGCGCCCACTAGGGCCGCCGCCGCGACCCACCGGGCGCCGGGCTCGGTGGTATGCAGCAGCCGGGCCAGGACGCCGCGCAGCGACTGGTTCGCGGTGTCCTCGACGAGCCCGACCCGGCCCGCCTCGAAGACCATGCGGGTCCAAAAGCGCCAGGAGTCGTACGGCAGGACGGCCGCCGCCAGCAGTGTCGCCCCGGCGAACGCGGCGGCGGCCCCCCGCGCGTGCCGCAGATACGGCCTTCCGGAGCCCCGCCTCGTGTGCTCCACGACACCGGCGACCAGCAGGAACAACGCGAAGAGCGCGGGCGTCAGCTTGATCGCCGCCGCGATGCCGATGCCCACCCCGGCCCAGCGGTGCCCGGGCCGCCGTGACAGGTCCCACAGCACCAGCACGGCCAGCAGCAGATTGATCTGGCCGTACCGCAGCGTCGTCCACACCGGCTCGCACCACACGGCGGCCGCGGCGACCCACCAGACGCACTCCACGCGCGCGTGGCCGACGAGCCGTAGCGAGAGGGCCACGAACACCACAAGAAGGGCCAGGTTTCCGGCCGTCGCCAGGGTGCGCATGCCCGCCGTGTCCAGCAGCGTCAGCGGTGTGAACAGCAGCGCCGCGAACGGTGGGTACGTGGTGGGCAGATGGGCCTCGGTCGTGCGCAGCGCGTAGAGGTCGCCGCCCGCGCGGACCGTCTCACCCTCCGCGCGGTACACCATCAGGTCGATCATCGACACGTGTGCGGCCCGCTGCGCGCACCAGAAGGCCGCGAACGACAGCAGGCACACCCCCAGGGCGACGGGCGCACGACTGCGGGCACGGGGGAGCGCGATCACGGTCACGAAGGCCGACACTAGCCCCCGAATCCGTACAGAAGGGAAACGATTTGGTGGTGCACCCGGGGGACCGTGTAATGTTGGCGTCGCCGCCAGGGAAACCGGGCGACGCGGTCAATATGCGGCTCCGCCGCGTGGCCACAAGGGGCTATAGCTCAGTTGGTAGAGCGCCTGCATGGCATGCAGGAGGTCAGGAGTTCAATTCTCCTTAGCTCCACAGACGTTGATGGCGGGCCACCCGATCAGGGTGGCCCGCTTCTTCGTGTTCAGTGGCCGCCGCTCCGCGTCATCAGCGGCCGCTGCCGAGCGCGCGGCGGCCGCGCCCCTGGGAGAGGACCGGCAGGTTGTTGCGCTCCGGAGCGGAGGACCGGGTGTCCTCCTCGATGCGCAGCGCGAGCGCCGGGCAACGGCGTACGGCACGCATGGCCTTCGCCTCCGCGTACCGGGGCACCGGCGCCTGCGCGACGGTCGGGAAGCCGTCGGCGCCCAGCTCGAAGACCTCCGGAAGGATGTCCGCGCACAGCCCGTGCCCGCGGCACAGCGTCCAGTCGACGTAGATCTTCTGACGGCTGGGACCGGCCTCCTGCTGCCCCTGGCCGCCCGGAATGCCCGTCGGGGCCTGGCCGCCCTCGAAGAGCGGCAGAACGCCCTCCACGGGCCTTCCGCAGCCATTGCCGAGGACGTGTGCGGCCAGGTCGTCCGTGAAAGCCTTGATCGTCGACTCGATGAACATCGCCGAGCCGTCCGGGTGCGAGCAGGCGCCGCGCCGCTTCACGGCCTTGGCGACCTGCTTCACGGCCTCGAGGGCCGCCGGGCCGCCGCCGTTGAGGATGTCCTCCAGTCCGCGCGCCGCGGCGGGCAGACCGAGGTAGCAGGGACCGCACTGTCCCGCGCTCTCCTCGGCCAGCCACTGCGCCACCCGCAGCGACTCGCCCAGCGGGCACGTCTGCTGGGTGATCGGGAGGATCGCGCCGGCGCCGAGCGCGCCGCCCACCGCGTCCAGCGAGTTGCGCGAGACGATCGCCTCGTTGAGCGTCGCCGCGTCCAGCCACTTGCCGTGGTAGCCGCCGGTCAGCACGCCCTGCGGCATGGGCGGGGCGCCGGCCAGCTGGAGCACGTATCGCAGCGGCACACCGGTCGGGACCTCGATCACCATGGGGCGGGCGACCGCGCCGGAGACGGTGAGCATGACGGTGCCGGGCTCGTCGTACAGGCCGGTGTTGCGGTAGCGGTCGGGGCCGATGCGCGCGGCGATGGCCAGCTGGGCGAACGTCTCGGCGTTGGACAGCAGCGTGGGCGCGCCGCCGACACCGCTCTGCGACGCGCTGATCTTGCGGCCGGGCGGGATCGCCGGGCCGCCGTCGATGGAGCGGATCAGCGAGGCGGCCGCTCCGGTCACCATGCGCACCGGATTGCGCTGCACGCGCGCGCGGAGGGCCGATCCGCGCCGGTTGCTCAGCCCGCGCTCGGCCAGCGCGGCTTCCATCGAGGCCTGCGTGGACGCACGCGTCACGCCGATGACCAGGGTGCGAGCGCCCATGGCCTCCGCGGCCAGCAGGGCGCCGTCCAGGATCAGGTGCGGGGCACGGTTGATGAGCACCGTGTCCTTGCGGCAGGCGGGTTCGTCCTCACTTCCGTTGACGACCACCACGGGGCGGATGCCCTTCTTGATGGCCGACTCGGCGACAGAGCGCAGCTTCTTGGCGAAGGGGAAGCCCGCGCCCCCGCGGCCCTTCAGGGAGATCGCCTCGGCGAGGCCCGCGAGCTGCTCACCGCCCATCGGTTCGAGCGGCCCGTGCACCTTGAGGTGCATGGGGAGATCCAGCCGTTCAACCAGGTCGAAACCCGACGTGAGCTGCGGAAGTCCGACGACGCGGACCTCCGGGACGTCGGGCAGGGCCTCGTTCACTTAAAAGCCTCCGGAAGGGGCGTTCCATGGTTCACCGGAGCCAGGAGCGTCGAAGGCGCCCGGCAGTACTTCAGTCGTGGGACCGCTGTCGTACGTGTCGTTGGTGTTGTACGTGCCGTAGGCCGGGTTCGACTCACCGGTGTCGTACATGTCACTCGTGCCGTAGGCGTTGGCGGCCGAATTGTCGTAGACGGGGATGTTGTATCCCGTGTCGTTGAGGGGGTCGTACGCCGACTGGGGCGCCTCGCCGACGGGGGGCGGGGAGGGGATGGGCCAGCTGCCCGACGTGCTGCCGTTGTCGACGCGCGGGAACGACTCCGTCGGCTGCATGTCCAGGGGCATCTGGAAGCGCTCGGTCGGGGTGGGGCCAAGGCCGTCCCCGCCAGGAGCGGCGCCCGACACGGCGCGGTAGGCGGCCGCGAAGCCGGACATTCCAGTGCTGGTGGTGGCGGGGTCGGGCGCGGCCTCGTACAGCGACGAAGGGGACTGGGTGCGCTGCGGGGGCACGAACGTGTCTCCCAGGGACTGCGGCGCGGCCGAGCGTGCCGCGAAGCCCGGCAGCGGGGAGTCCGTCGCGGCGGCACGGGGTGCCTCGCGCTCCTCGCGGCGGGCACCGCGCGGGTTGCCCTCCCCCATGATCGCCAGGATCCGGTCGGCGACCTTCCGCTTGAACGGGGCGGGCGCCGAGCGCAGGGCGAGCGCCGCCATGACCGCGACCAGGCACAGGCTGTACAGGATCACGAAGATCGGCTTTGCCTGGCGTCCCGCGTAGAGGCCGTGGATCAGGGCGGCGCACCAGGCGGGGTAGGCCAGCATGTGCACCGCGCGCCAGCGTGCGGCGACAGGCGCGGGGGACGCGAACGCGCTGCGCAGTGCGCCGGTGATGGCCGTGAAGATCATGAGCAGGCCGGCCAGGGAACCGAAGCCGATGAGCCCGGCCGTTCCGGTGACGCCGAGCCCGAAGGGCACCAGCGCGGCGATCAGGGTGGTGTGGTCGAGCGCCAGCTTGACCGTGATGTGCAACAGCAGGAAGGCGACCGAGGAGACCGCGGTCGTCCGGTGCACCGCCTGGGCCACCAGCCGCTGGCGGGTGTTGAGGAACAGCCGGTCGGTCGCGACCAGCCCCCAGATCACGGAGCAGGAGAGGCTGACCAGCGACAGCACGCCGGCGCCGAAGTTGAGGAAGTCGCGCAGGCCGTCACCTCCGACCAGCACGACCATGGGTATGAGCAACAGAGCGGCAGCCGTCAGCGCCCCGTAGGCCGAGCGGCCCGGGCGGGGTAGCGAGCTGGTGTTGCGACGAGGGTTCATGGGGGGTTACTCCCAACGGTTCGGGGAAGCGGTCCCGAAGCCGCACTCTAGGTCGAGACATACCGAGGAGTACGAGGTTTGAGTTATTGCGTTGTTACCAAAGGGCAATGAGGTCTTTGTGTTGTCCCTTACCGTCCGTTACGCGAAGTAATATTTGAATCTTGTTCAGCTTTTCCGGTGATCGCGCGGTGATCGCGCGGTGATCGCGCGGCGATCGTGGGAGTGGCACGGGGTGCCGAGCGACCTCTGGAAGCTCGTCGCGGCGCCCGCGGGGGCTGCGGTACCCTGACGCCATGCGTGCCGTACGCCTTCTGCTTAGCGAGCCGCGCTGATCAGTCCCGACCACTGAAGAATCGTGGTCGGAATCGGCGCGGCGTCCCCTCCTGTGCGAGGGGATTTTTCGTTTCTTGAATGTCGCAGCCGCTGGCAGAGACGATCGATGGAGCTTTGAGGATCATGAGCGAGACGAATACCGCTGCCACCGCCGAGGTGGCCGCGCCGCACCGCTACACGGCCGTCCTGGCCGCTGAGATCGAGGCACGCTGGCAGGACTTCTGGGACGCCGAGGGCACGTACGAGGCGCCGAATCCGAGCGGTGACCTGGCCGGGGACCCCGAGCTGGTCGCCAAGCCCAAGAAGTTCATCATGGACATGTTCCCGTACCCCTCCGGTGCGGGCCTGCACGTCGGTCACCCCCTGGGCTACATCGCCACCGATGTGTTCGCCCGGTTCCAGCGGATGACCGGTCACAACGTCCTGCACACCCTGGGCTTCGACGCCTTCGGTCTGCCCGCCGAGCAGTACGCCGTGCAGACCGGCACGCACCCGCGCGTGTCCACCGAGGCCAACATCGAGAACATGAAGGTCCAGCTGCGCGCGCTGGGCCTGGGCCACGACAAGCGCCGGTCGTTCGCCACGATCGACCCGGACTACTACAAGTGGACCCAGTGGATCTTCCTGCAGATCTTCAACTCCTGGTACGACGACGAGGCCAAGAAGGCCCGCCCGATCTCCGAGCTGGTCGCCCAGTTCGAGAGCGGTGAGCGTGCCGTTCCGGCCATCGACGGTTCCACGCGCGCGTGGAACGAGCTGAGCGCCGCCGAGCGCGCCGACGTCCTGAGTGAGTACCGCCTGGCGTACGCCTCCGACGCGCCCGTCAACTGGTGTCCCGGACTGGGCACCGTGCTGGCCAACGAGGAGGTCACCGCCGACGGCCGTTCCGAGCGCGGCAACTTCCCCGTCTTCAAGGCCAAGCTGCGCCAGTGGAACATGCGCATCACCGCGTACGCCGACCGGCTGCTGGACGACCTGGACGCGCTGGACTGGCCCGAGGCCATCAAGCTGCAGCAGCGCAACTGGATCGGCCGCTCCGAGGGCGCCCGGGTCGACTTCCCGATCGACGGCGAGCGCATCACGGTCTTCACCACGCGCCCGGACACCCTGTTCGGCGCGACCTACATGGTGCTGGCGCCCGAGCACCCGCTGGTCGAGAAGTTCACCCCGGCCGCCTGGCCCGAGGGCACCCACGACGCGTGGACGGGCGGGCACGCGACCCCGGCCGAGGCCGTCGCCGCGTACCGCGCGCAGGCCGCCTCCAAGTCGGATGTCGAGCGGCAGGCCGAGGCCAAGGACAAGACCGGTGTCTTCATCGGCGCGTACGCGACCAACCCGGTCAACGGCGAGCAGGTCCCCGTCTTCATCGCCGACTACGTCCTGATGGGCTACGGCACCGGCGCGATCATGGCCGTCCCGGCGGGCGACCAGCGTGACTTCGAGTTCGCGCGCGCCTTCGAGCTGCCGATCCACTGCATCGTCGAGCCGACCGACGGCCGGGGCACCGACACGTCGACGTGGGAAGACGCCTTCGGGTCGTACGACGCGAAGATCATCAACTCCTCCAACGACGACATCTCGCTGGACGGGCTGGGAGTCGTCGACGCCAAGGCGCGCATCACCGAATGGCTGGAGCGCAAGGGCATCGGCGAGGGCACCGTCAACTTCCGCCTGCGTGACTGGCTGTTCAGCCGCCAGCGCTACTGGGGCGAGCCCTTCCCGATCGTCTACGACGAGGACGGCGTCGCGCACGCGCTGCCCGAGTCGATGCTGCCCCTGGAGCTGCCGGAGGTCGAGGACTACTCGCCGCGCACCTTCGACCCGGACGACGCGAACACGTCCCCGGAGACGCCGCTGTCCCGCAACGAGGACTGGGTCAACGTCACCCTGGACCTGGGCGACGGCCCCAAGAAGTACCGCCGCGAGACCAACACCATGCCCAACTGGGCCGGTTCCTGCTGGTACGAGCTGCGGTACCTGGACCCGCACAACTCGGAGAAGCTGGTCGACCCGGCCATCGAGCAGTACTGGATGGGGCCGCGCGAGGGCCAGCCGCACGGCGGTGTCGACCTGTACGTCGGCGGCGCCGAGCATGCCGTGCTGCACCTGCTGTACGCGCGCTTCTGGTCGAAGGTCCTGTTCGACCTGGGCCACGTCTCGTCGGCCGAGCCGTTCCACAAGCTGTTCAACCAGGGCATGATCCAGGCCTACGTGTACCGCGACAGCCGCGGTATCGCGGTGCCCGCCGCCGAGGTGGAGGAGCGCGACGGCGCTTACTACTACCAGGGCGAGAAGGTGTCCCGGCTGCTGGGCAAGATGGGCAAGTCCCTGAAGAACGCGGTCACTCCGGACGAGATCTGCGCCGAGTACGGTGCGGACACGCTGCGCCTGTACGAGATGGCGATGGGCCCCCTGGACGTGTCCCGGCCGTGGGACACGCGCGCGGTGGTGGGCCAGTTCCGGCTGCTGCAGCGCCTGTGGCGCAACGTCGTCGACGAGACGAGCGGTGAGGTCACGGTCGTCGACACCGAGGACGCCGACATCGATGAGGACACCCTGCGTGCCCTGCACAAGGCCATTGACGGTGTACGGCAGGACCTGGAGGGCATGCGGTTCAACACCGCCATCGCCAAGGTCACCGAGTTGAACAACCACCTGACCAAGGCGGGCGGCCCGGTGTCGCGCACCGTTGCCGAGCCCCTGGTGCTGCTGATCGCGCCGCTGGCCCCGCACATCGCCGAGGAGCTGTGGCGCAAGCTGGGCCACACCGACTCGGTCGTCCACCAGGACTTCCCGGTCGCCGACCCGGCGTACGTCGTGGACGAGGCCGTGACCTGTGTCGTGCAGATCAAGGGCAAGGTCAAGGCGCGCCTGGAGGTCTCTCCGTCGATCTCCGACGAGGAGCTGGAGAAGGTCGCGCTGGCGGACGAGAAGGTCGTCGCGGCGCTGGGTGGCGCGGGGATCCGCAAGGTGATCGTGCGCGCGCCGAAGCTGGTGAACATCGTTACCGCGTAGCCGTCTCGGCACCGTTTCCGCGTTGCTTTGTCAGGCTGGCGGCGGTGTGGTGGGCCGCCTCGGGGTAGTCCCCTACGGGCAGGTTCGGGGTTCTTCTGGAACTCCGAACCTGCCCGTTGCGTTTACCGTTGAAGAGCGCGGCGGCAGCTGTCGCGACCGGTTGGAGGAGGAGTGTGATGGAAGCCGTGATCACAGTTGTCGCCCTGCTCTTCCTGCTGTTCGTGGTGCTGGGCGCGTATGCCACGGTGAAGGTGGTCGGGGCCGCCAAGCGTGGTGTGGACCGCACGATCTCGCAGGCGCGCCGCACGGTCGAGGACACCACGCTGCGCGCCAAGACCCTTGCCCAGCCGGGCCCGCTGGGCGAGTTGGCCCAGCTCCGCCTGAAGCTGCGCACGTCGATGCGGGCCACCCAGGACGCGCTGCACGCGGGCGTTGCGGAGGACCAGTCCCTCAAGGAGTCCCTGGGCCTCTTCGAGCGGCTCAGCGTGCACGGGCACGAACTGGACGACGAGCTCAAGCGCCTGGAGACCGAGCCCGACCGGGGCGCGCTCGCCTCGCGACTGCCCGGGCTGCGCGAGCGCACCGAGCGGATCACGCAGTCGGCGGACTCGCTGCGCTGGGCCGCGCGCGACCGGGCCCGCCGCTTCGCGGACGACGACTTGGACGCGCTGAGCGCGCAGATAGACGTGGAGGCCGGCGCACTGCGGCACTGGACGACCGAGCCGAAGCCCGCGGCCTCCTGGCCAGAGGCGCCGGCGTCGGAGGCGTCCGCCTCCGACGGGCAGACCTGGCCGGAAAGCCCGGCGTCCCAGGTGGCCGAAGAGCCGACGCGCTCTGCCATCACCCCGCCGGGCCGACGCCCCACCTACCCCTGGCAGAAGAAGCCCCGCCCCGAGAGCACCACTTGATCCGGCCGATCCAGCCGCAGGTGGGAGGGGCCGGGCTGCCGCCCGCCCGCCCCGACAGGTAACCTCCAGCTCATGTCCCGCCATGTCGCGATCGTCACCGATTCAACGGCCTACTTGCCGCCGCGGACGATGGAGCGCCACGGCATCACAGCGGTGCCCCTGACCGTGGTGCTCGGTGACCAGGCGCTCGAAGAGGGCACCGAGATCTCGGCCCGCTCCCTTGCCCAGGCGCTGCAGAAGCGGCGCCCCGTCACGACGTCCCGGCCCAGCCCCGAGGTCTTCGCCGCGACATACCGCAAGGTTGCCGAGTCCGGCGCCACCGGCATTGTCTCCCTCCACCTGTCGTCCGAGTTCTCCGGGACGTACGACGCCGCCGTCGTCGCGGCACGGGAGGCGCCGGTGCCGGTGCGGGTGGTGGACACCGGGATGGTCGCGATGGCCCTCGGGTTCTGCGCGCTGGCCGCGGCCGAGTCCGCGGAGGCGGACGGCACGATCGACGAGGCGGTCACGGCTGCGGAGAAGCGGGCTGCGGGCACCTCCGCGTACTTCTACGTCGACACGCTCGACTATCTGCGCCGTGGCGGCCGGATCGGGGCCGCACAGGCACTGCTGGGCTCCGCGCTCGCGGTGAAACCGCTGCTGCAGCTGGACGACGGCCGCATCGAACTCCTGGAGAAGGTACGGACGGCGTCCAAGGCGATCGCCCGGCTGGAGGAGATCGTGGCCGAGCGGGCGGGCAGCGCCCAGGTCGACATCGCCGTCCACCATCTGGCCGCCCCTGAGCGGGCGTCGGCCCTCGCGGACCGGTTGCGGGCGCGGGTGCCCGGTCTGGCCGATCTGCACGTCAGCGAGGTCGGTGCGGTGATCGGGGCGCATACGGGGCCCGGGCTGCTGGGGGCAGTTGTCTCACCTCGGTGAGTGCGCGCACCACTTGTGGGTGATGGAGTTATCCACAACTGGCCGGTAGTCCACGGAAATTGAGCAAGATCATCGCGAGACTGCCAGGTGCCACATCCTCGTCGCATGGCACTTCGATCACGCTCACGCACAGCAACACCCACCAGCGGCCCCGGCCGTGGTCCCGTCTCCGACGGCCGCAGCCGCCATCGCCGCCGGCACCCGCGAAGCCGTGTCCGACGCCACGAGGCATCGGCCGAGGCCCTCCGGCTGCGCGCGGAGGCGCTCTTCGCCGAACGAGTAAGAGAGCGACAGGAGTTGGGGAACGGGCCACCGGGGGCGGACCGGGATGTCGGGGACGGACCGCGGGCGAGCACTGCGGTGGTGACGGGTGTTGCCGATGTATGGGAACTGGGGAACCGGGTCGGCGGGGGCTTGGCGCGTGGCGGGTCACGAGCGGGGGGAACCCTGCACCCTGACGGCGCCCGGGCACGCGGGTCGCTGAGCTTTGGCGGCTCCCGGGCGCAAGGGGTACTGAAGCCTGAAGGGGCCCTGGTACGCGGGTCGCTCACCTCTGCCGACTCTCGGGCGCGAGGGGCACTAGACCGTGAAGGGGCCTGGGCGCGCGGGTTGCTGAGCTCCGCCGACTCCCCGGCAAGCAGGGCCGTGGACCGCCTCGAACCGGGCGCGGGTGTGGCTGCTGGTGCCGAAATGCACGCGGAAACGCACGCGGAAACGCACGCGGAAACGCACGCCGAAACGCACGCTGAAGTGTGTGTCGACGCGGCTCACGCCGAGGCTCACGTCGGCGCGTCCGTCGATGGCTCCGTTGGTGCGTCCGCCGATGCGTCCGCCGATGTCGCTTCGAGTGCTGCGGAGTCGGGGGCGGTCTGGCGGGAGCGGGTCGGGCTTGCCATGCGGGAGCGGATGCCGTTGTGGCTGCAGTCGAGGTGCGGTCTCGAACGCAAGAGCGTGGCAGCGCTCACCGTGCTACTGGTCGCCGCCGCGGTCTTCGCCGTGCAGCACTTCTGGGCCGGCAGGACTCAGTCGGTCCGAGCCCCCGAGGTGGTGAGGGCGGCGGCTCCCTACGGCGAAAAGGCCGGGCAGGGGGAGCAGTCGGACGTGGGACCGGATGCCTCGGCCGGGGCGCCGAGCGCCGTCGGTGCGGCCGGTACGGCGATCGTCGTGGACGTCAGCGGCAAGGTGCGCAGCCCAGGGCTTCAGCGCTTGCCGACCGGTTCACGCGTCGCGGACGCACTGCGCGCCGCGGGCGGGGTACGCCCCGGCACGAACACCGACGGCCTCAACCGCGCGCGTCTCCTTGTGGACGGCGAACAGATCGTGGTCGGCACTCCCGCGTCCGCGGCGGGACCGGGCACGGGCGGTACGGGCCCGGTCGGCACGGGTGGATCCGCCGCCGGTGCGGCACCCTCCGCCCCGGTCGCCCTCAACACGGCCACCGTGGACCAACTCGACAGCCTCCCGGGCGTCGGCCCCGTCCTGGCCCAGCACATCATCGACTACCGCACCCAGCACGGCGGTTTCCGCTCGGTCGACGAACTCCGCGAGGTGAATGGCATCGGGGATCGCCGGTTCGCCGACCTGCGGAATCTGGTACGGCCATGAGCGGACCGGAGGCGCCGGAGATTCCCGAGGCGCAGGAGGGGCCAGAGGTTTCGGAGGGAGCGGCGGGCGCGGCGGGGGCCGCGTCGAACCCTGCGAGTGTGCTCGGCGCCGCGAGTCGACGGGCCGTGCATGCCGCCTCGGGCAAGCGGCTGGGGGCCTCGCATCCCCGGGAGGAAGGGCCGACGGATCTCCGGCTCGTGCCGCCCGCACTGGCGGCCTGGGTGACGGCGGCCGTGACGGTGGGTGCCTCGCCGGGCTGGGTCACCGGTGTGGTGGCGGCCTCACTGATCACGGCCGGCGTGCTGCTGGTGGCGGGGCGGAGAGGCACAGGCGGCGGCGGGAAGGGACACGGGGCAGAGCGGTCGCGCTCGTGGCCGTGGGTCTCCGTTGCCGCCGTGCTGCTCTGTGTCGCCGCGGCGGCGGCCTCCGCCGGATTGCACGGGGCGGATCTGCGGCGCGGGCCCGTTCCTTCCCTGGCACGGCAGTTCGCCAACGTGACCGCCGAGGTGGAGATCACCTCCGATCCACGGCTCACCCGGCCCCGGATCAAGGGGGATCACATGGCTCCGACAGCCGTGCTGCTGGACGCGGAGGTCACGCGGGTGACACGCGCGGACGGGACGGTCATGGCGACGCGCGCGCCGGTGCTGATGATCGTCGACGCACGTTCGCCGAGGGGTTCGCCTCGGCTCTCAGGTGCGGGCTCGCCCTGGCTGTCGCTGCTGCCATCCACACGGCTGCGTGTGTCGGCGCGGCTCGTGCCCGCCCTGTCGGGTGGGGACGACATCGCGGCCGTCTTGCGCGTGCGGGGCAGCGGGCCGCCCGAAGTGGTGGGAGAGCCGTCCGGGCCGCAGCGGTTCGCCGGTCGGCTGCGTGAAGGTCTGCGGCAGGCCACCGACGGGCTGGAGGCAGATGCGCGGGCGCTGCTGCCGGGGCTGGTGGTGGGGGACACGGCGCGCGTCCCGGCGGAGTTGGACGATGCGTTCAAGGCGACCGATCTCACACATTTGCTCGCTGTCAGCGGCGGCAACTTCACGATCCTGCTCGCCCTGTTCATCGGACCGCCGGGCCTCGCCCAGCGTGCCGAGCGGCGTGGTCTCGCACCGCGGCTCGGCGTCCCGCTCCGGGCGACCGCACTGCTCGGTGGAGCGCTCACGCTCGCCTTCGTGATCGTGTGCCGGCCGGACCCGAGCGTGCTGCGGGCCGCGGCCTGCGGATCGATCGCGCTGCTCGCCATCGCGACCGGACGCCGCAGATCGCTGATCCCCGCGCTGGCCACGGCTGTCCTGCTGCTGGTGCTGTACGACCCGTGGCTGGCCCGCAGTTACGGCTTCCTGCTCTCCGTCCTCGCGACCGGCGCCCTGCTCACCCTCGCCCCGCGATGGAGTGCGGCGCTCCAGAGGCGCCGTGTGCCGCCGCGCCTGGCCGAGGCGCTCGCCGCGGCCGGCGCGGCACAGGCCCTGTGCGCACCGGTGGTCGCCGTCCTGTCGGCTCGGGTGAGCCTCGTGGCGGTGCCGTGCAATTTGCTCGCGGAGTTCGCGGTCGCTCCGGCCACGGTGCTGGGCTTCGCGACACTGGCGACGGCGTCAGTGGCGATGCCCGTCGCCAAGGCCCTGGCGTGGTGCGCGAGTTGGCCCGCCCGGTGGATCGCGGACATCGCGCGGACCGGAGCGGCTCTGCCCGGTGGGGGAGTGGACTGGCCGGGCAGCTGGACGGGAGCGCTGCTGCTCGCTCTCGTGACGACCGTGATCGTGCTCGTCGGGCGTCGGCTCCTGAGGCATCCGTGGCTGAGCGGGGCCTGCGTGGTGCTGTTCCTGCTGGTCGTGGTGCAGCCGCCGCCTCTCACCAGGGTGATCACGGGGTGGCCGCCGCCCGGCTGGCGGTTCGCGATGTGCGACGTGGGGCAAGGTGACGCGACGGTGCTCGCGGCGGGCGACGGTGCCGCGGTGGTGGTGGATGCCGGGCCCGACCCGGTGTTGGTCGACCGCTGTCTGAGCGCGCTCGGCGTCACCAGGATTCCGCTCGTCGTACTGACGCACTTCCACGCCGATCATGTGGCGGGGCTGCCGGGCGTGCTGAGCGGGCGTTCGGTGGGCGCGATCGAGACGACCGGCTTCGAAGAGCCGCCGGACCAGGCCGAGTTCGTACGAAGGGAGGCGGCCGCACGGCACATCCCCGTGACACGGGCCGTGGCGGGGGAGCGGCGGCGCACGGGAAGCCTCGACTGGCGGGTGCTGTGGCCGCCACCGGACCCGGCCCCGACGCCGGACGGCCCCAACGATGCGAGTGTCGCCCTGCTCGTACGGTCCGCGGGGCTGCGGCTGCTGTTGCTCGGTGATCTCGAACCCCCGGCCCAGCAGGCCCTGTTGAGATCGTCGGCGGCCGAGGAGCTGGGAGCCGTGGACGTCCTCAAGGTCGCCCATCACGGCTCCGCCTACCAGGACCCGGAGCTCATACGCAGGGTGGCCCCGCGGCTCGCGCTGATTTCGTGCGGTAAGGACAACCCGTACGGGCATCCCGCGCCGAGCACCGTCGCGGCACTGCGGGCCTCGGGTGCGGTGGTGCTGCGTACGGACGAGGACGGGGCGCTGGCCGTCGCCGGTGCGGGCGGAGGGCTGAGCGTGGCGAGAGACTGAACTCATGAAATCCGCACAGGCCGACGCCTACCTCCGCCGGATCGGGGCCCAGCACCCCGCGTGGCCCACGTCCGATGTGCTCCGCGATCTTCAGCTGCGCCATCTGCAGACGGTGCCCTTCGAGAACCTGTCGATCCACCTCGGTGAGGAGATCGTGCTGGAGGAGGAGCGGCTGCTGGACAAGCTCGTGGGCGCGCGCAGGGGTGGCTTCTGCTACGAACTGAACGGGGCGTTCGGGGCGTTGCTGGGGGCGCTGGGCTTCGATGTGACGCTGCTCGCGGCGCGGGTGTACGGCAAGGAGGGGCGGCTCGGGATTCCGTACGACCATCTCGCGCTGCGGGTGCGGACGGCGGACGGGGGCGATTGGCTGACCGACGTCGGGTTCGGGGCGCACAGCCACTACCCGCTGGTCTTCGGTGAGAGGGGGGAGCAGGAGGATCCGGGCGGCACGTTCCGGATTGCCGAGTCGGGGCCGGATGCGGCGGGAGTGCGCGGTGGCGGCGGGGCGCGGAAGGGCGAGGATCTCGATGTCATCCGGGACGGCAAGGCGCAGTACCGCCTGGAGGTGCGGCCGCGGGTGCTCGGTGACTTCGTCACCGGGGCCTGGTGGCACAGCACCTCGCCGGTGTCGCATTTCGGGCGGTCGCTGGTCTGTTCGCGGGTCACGGAGGACGGGGGACGGATCACGCTCAGCGGCCGGAACTTTACGGTGACGACGGCCGACGGGACGAAGGAGGTGTCGGAGCTGGCCACGGACGAGGAGGTGCTGGCCACGTATCGGGAGCGCTTCGGGATCGAGTTGGACCGGGTGCCGGAGGTGAGGAAGGCGCGGGAGTGAGTCGGGGACGGCATGCGCGGGAGGCCTGGGAGTGATGGCGGGGACTCGCGGCACGGGAATGCGGAGGGGGCGGGAGACGCGGTAGCTGCGGGGGCGGATGCGTTCGGTGATCGCCTTCACCGCGAGGCAACGTCGGACTGGCCGTCCCCGGCGTCGGCTGCTCCAGGGGTATCGGAAAATGTCCACGTGAGCGATGTGAGACATGTGCTGGTGCTGCCCGACCGCGATGCCGCGGAAGAGGCGGCGGAGGCGCTCGGTGACCGGTTCGGGCTCGCTGAGGAGCCGCAGCTCGTACGGGACGCGCTGGCCGGTGAGGACGATGCCGAGGACGCGCAGTGGCTGGTGGTCCTGACGGACTCCGAGGAGCGGCTCGACCCGAAGGAGCTCGACGAGTTCGCGGGGGAGTGGGACGGCTGGAGGGAGGAGCCGTAGTGCTTCGCTGGGAGAGCCCCGGACAGCAGGTGGTTTGCCGTCGCGGGCCGTCTGCGGCCGGTCGCGCGGTTCCCCGCGGCACCCAATCGGGTCGCAGGGACCAGGGCCCCCAACCGGCGGCGCACTTCCTTGCAGCACCCAACCGGGTCGCAGGCCCTGCGACCTCCAACCAGGTCGCGGGTAACCCACGACCCTAACGGGGGCGCAGGTCCTCGCAGCCTCCAACCGGGGGTCGCAGGCCCACGTACCCCCAACGGGGGCCGCACGTCCCCGTAGCCTCAACCGGGGCCGCAAGCCCACGTCCCACGTACCCCCAACCGGGCCGCACGTTCCCGTCCCCCCAACCCGGGAGCGGTCCCCAGTGCTCCAGTCGGGGCGGGGCTCCCGGCGCCCCCAACCACGGCGCTGTTGTCGGCCGGAGGCACCCGTGCGGCGGGCGTTGTCAGTGGCTCGTGGGATGCTTTCGGTGATGGCCAAGAAGACCGCTCATGACGACCCTCTCGCCCCCGTCACGCTTGCCGTGGGCCAGGAGGATCTCCTGCTCGACCGTGCCGTGCAGGAGGTGGTGGCCGCCGCCAGGGCCGCCGACGCCGACACGGATGTACGGGACCTCACCCCGGACCAGTTGCAGCCCGGCACCCTTGCCGAGCTGACGAGTCCGTCGCTCTTCTCCGAGCGCAAGGTCGTGGTCGTACGCAATGCGCAGGATCTGTCGGCCGACACCATCAAGGACGTGAAGGCGTACCTGGAGGCACCGGCCGAGGAGATCACTCTCGTGCTGCTGCACGCCGGTGCGGCCAAGGGCAAGGGGCTGCTCGATGCCGCGCGCAAGGCAGGGGCGCGGGAGGTGGCGTGCCCCAAGATGACGAAGCCGGCGGACCGGCTGGCGTTCGTGCGGAGTGAGTTCCGGGCGCTGGGCAGGTCGGCCACGCCGGAGGCCTGTCAGGCGCTCGTCGACTCCATCGGGAGCGATCTGCGGGAGCTCGCTTCCGCGGTGTCTCAGCTGACCGCGGATGTCGAGGGGACGATCGACGAGGCTGTCGTCGGGCGGTACTACACCGGGCGGGCCGAGGCGTCGAGCTTCACGGTCGCCGACCGGGCGGTCGAGGGGCGGGCCGCGGAGGCGTTGGAGGCGTTGCGCTGGTCCCTGTCGACCGGGGTCGCGCCTGTGATGATCACCAGTGCGCTGGCGCAGGGGGTGCGGGCGATCGGGAAGCTGTCCTCCGCCCGTGGGGGGCGTCCGGCCGACCTTGCCCGTGAGCTCGGGATGCCGCCCTGGAAGATCGACCGGGTGCGGCAGCAGATGCGGGGGTGGACTCCGGATGGGGTTGCTGTCGCCCTGCGGGCCGTTGCCGAAGCTGACGCCGGGGTCAAGGGGGGCGGGGATGATCCCGAGTACGCCTTGGAGAAGGCCGTCGTTGCTATCGCTCGGGCGGCTCGGTCTCGACGGGGTTAGGTTCTCGGCGTCGGTGGCGGGCTTGAAGGGTTTACGCCCCCGCCGCCCCCTACCCCTTCCCGTCCCCTGGGGGGTGCTGCCCCTGGGGCTCCCGGTTCCAGGCCCCCGCATCGGCCTGAACGGCCTCGTCCTCAAACGCCGGACGGACTGACAAGCCGAGCCATGCCGGAGGCCCCCAACGCCAAAGGCCCCGTCCGCCCTCCTGGGGAAGGAGAGGAACGGGGCCTTCGGTTCAAGCTGTTGGATCCACGCCCGCGTGGCGAACGCAGGCCGCGCGTGGGTCCGGGGGTGTCGGGTGGGAGCGGATGAGAGAGGGCCCGCTCTGGTCCAGCCGACGGTCAAGTCAGGGGACGAGTCCGAGAGGACTCGGCCGACTCAGCCCTTGAGGGAAGCGACCTTCGAAGCAAGCGCCGACTTCTTGTTGGCGGCCTGGTTCTTGTGGATGACGCCCTTCGAGACGGCCTTGTCGAGCTGGCGCGACGCAGCGCGCGTGTACTCGGTGGCCTTCTCGACGTCACCCGCGGCAGCGGCCTCGCGGGCCTTGCGGATCGCGGTCTTCAGGGAAGACTTGACGGCCTTGTTGCGCAGCCGGGCCTTCTCGTTGGTCTTGATCCGCTTGATCTGGGACTTGATGTTCGCCACGAATGAGCCTTTACAGGTTCAGGCGCACGAGACAGCACGTCTCGCTCGCCGTTTGATTTCCTTGGGATGTGCCTCCTGCAGAGAGGGCATGAGACACAGCCACCCAGGCTACCAGTCAGCGTTCGACCGGCCCAAACCAGGCGTCGGACCCGTGCCCAGGCGGCCCAAACCGGTCGCAGTCCCCCACCCGTGGGACCATGGAACCTACGTATCGATCCGACCCGAGGCGACAGGCGCCTCAAGAGACAGGACCCTGCGTGCCCGCGACCCCTAACAATGTGCCCGAGCCGAGCCGTACCGCCCCGGCTCTGATCCGCAATTTCTGCATCATCGCGCACATCGACCACGGCAAGTCCACGCTCGCCGACCGCATGCTCCAGCTGACCGGGGTGGTCGAGCAGCGGCAGATGCGTGCCCAGTACCTCGACCGCATGGACATCGAGCGCGAGCGTGGCATCACGATCAAGTCCCAGGCGGTCCGTCTGCCCTGGGCGCCGACCGAGGACCCGGGCAACACCCACATCCTCAACATGATCGACACCCCCGGGCACGTGGACTTCACGTACGAGGTGTCCCGGTCGCTGGCCGCCTGCGAGGGGACCGTCCTCCTTGTCGACGCCGCGCAGGGCATCGAGGCCCAGACCCTCGCCAATCTGTACCTGGCGATGGAGAACGAGCTCACGATCATCCCCGTACTCAACAAGATCGATCTGCCGGCCGCTCAGCCTGAGAAGTTTGCTGAAGAGCTCGCGAATCTTGTCGGCTGCGAGCCGGACGACGTACTCCGTGTCTCCGCCAAGACCGGGCTCGGCGTCGAGGCGCTGCTCGACAAGGTCGTCGCCGAGATCCCGGCCCCGGTCGGTGTCGCCGATGCGCCCGCGCGCGCGATGATCTTCGACTCCGTGTACGACTCCTACCGGGGTGTCGTGACGTATGTACGAGTCATCGACGGGCAGCTCAACAAGCGTGAGCGGATCCGGATGATGTCCACCAACGCCACGCACGAGCTGCTGGAGATCGGGACCAACTCGCCCGAGATGCTGCCCGCCGACGGGCTCGGCGTCGGTGAGGTCGGTTACCTCATCACCGGTGTGAAGGACGTCCGCCAGTCCAAGGTCGGTGACACGATCACCACCCTGAACAAGGGCGCGACCGAGGCGCTCGGCGGGTACAAGGACCCCAAGCCCATGGTCTTCTCGGGCCTCTATCCGCTGGACGGGTCCGACTACCCCGAGCTGCGTGACGCGCTCGACAAGCTGCAGCTCAACGATGCCGCGCTCGTCTACGAGCCGGAGACCTCCGCCGCCCTCGGCTTCGGGTTCCGCGTCGGTTTCCTCGGCCTTCTGCACCTCGACGTCATTCGTGAGCGGCTCGAGCGTGAGTTCGGACTCGACCTCATCGCCACCGCGCCCAACGTGGTCTACCGGGTCGTGATGGAGGACGGAACCGAGCACACGGTCACCAACCCGAGCGAGTTCCCCGAGGGGAAGATCAACGAGGTGTACGAGCCGGTCGTGCGCGCCACGATCCTCGCGCCCTCCGAGTTCATCGGCTCGATCATGGAGCTGTGCCAGACCCGGCGCGGCACCCTGCTCGGCATGGACTACCTCTCCGAGGACCGGGTCGAGATCCGTTACACCCTGCCCCTCGCCGAGATCGTCTTCGACTTCTTCGACCAGCTGAAGTCCAAGACCCGCGGGTATGCCTCGCTCGACTACGAGCCCACCGGCGAGCAGACCTCCAGCCTGGTCAAGGTCGACATCCTGCTGCACGGCGACAAGGTGGACGCCTTCTCGGCGATCACGCACAAGGACCAGGCGTACGCGTACGGCGTGCGGCTCGTCGCCAAGCTGCGCGAGCTGATCCCGCGGCAGGCCTTCGAGGTGCCCATCCAGGCGGCCATCGGCTCCCGGGTCATCGCCCGCGAGACCATCCGCGCCATCCGCAAGGACGTCCTCGCCAAGTGCTACGGCGGTGACATCTCCCGTAAGCGGAAGCTGCTGGAGAAGCAGAAGGAAGGCAAGAAGCGGATGAAGATGGTGGGCTCTGTGGAGGTTCCGCAAGAGGCCTTCATCGCCGTGCTGTCCAGCGACGACAGCGGTGGCTCGGCCAAGGGCAAGAAGTAGTCGTCCGTTCCTCGGGAACAGTCGTCTGTTACCCCCGGAAACTCGGGCAGAATGCGGGCTCGTCGCGCTTCGGCGCGACGGGCCCGTACGCGTGCGTAGGGTTGCTCTCTGTAGGAAGTGACAGGCCGCCGCCCCTTACGCACCGGCCGGACGCGCTTTACTCTGATCTCTGCTCGATGGTTACTCGCGAGTTAAACAACAGCCGAAACCAGCCAGCCGCACAGCAGTAGTCGGCAGCCAAGAGACAGCAGTTGGCAGCAGCCAACAGTCGATCGAGCCAGACGCACGCACTGTCGCGGGCCCCGGAGGATGTCGTGAGCGACACACAGACCCTGATCGAGAACCGTCCGCCGTCCGTGGCGGCCCTCTTCCTGGAGCGCGTGGCGGCCACACCGGACGCCGAGGCCTACCGCTACCCGGTGCCACCGGCCTCGGGTGAGGGCCCGGACGAGTGGAAGTCGCTGAGCTGGGGGCAGGCCGCCGAGCGGGTCTTCGCCATCGCGGCCGGTCTGATCGAACTGGGTGTGCAGCCGGAGCAGCGCGTCGCGCTCGCCTCCTCCACCCGGGTCGAGTGGATACTGGCCGACCTCGGCATCCTGTGCGCGGGCGCGGCCACCACGACCGTGTATCCGCAGACGAACGCCGAGGAGTCGGCGTTCATCCTCTCCGACTCCGAGAGCAAGGTGCTCATCGCGGAGGACGCGGCCCAGCTCGCCAAGGCCCAGGAGAAGCGCGCCGAGCTGCCCGAGCTGACGCACGTGGTCGTCATCGACCCGGCCGGCGTCGAGACCGGCGACTGGGTGCTCACCCTCGCCGAGCTGGAGACGCGTGGCGCCGCCTACCTGGAGAAGAACCCCGACCTGATCAAGGAGAAGGTCGGCGCGATCACGGCCGACCAGCTCGCCACCCTCATCTACACCTCCGGCACCACGGGCCGCCCCAAGGGCGTCCGCCTCCCGCACGACAACTGGGCGTACATGGCGAAGGCGATCGCCGCGACCGGGCTGATCAGCGGCGAGGACGTGCAGTACCTGTGGCTGCCGCTCGCACACGTCTTCGGCAAGGTGCTCACCTCCGGCCAGATCGAGGTCGGGCACGTCACCGCCGTCGACGGCCGAGTCGACAAGATCATCGAGAATCTTCCGGTCGTGCAGCCGACATACATGGCGGCCGTCCCGCGCATCTTCGAGAAGGTCTACAACGGGGTCGCGGCCAAGGCACGGGCCGGCGGCGGCGCCAAGTACAAGATCTTCCAGTGGGCGGCCGAGGTCGCGCGCGAGTACGCCAAGACCAGCCAGGACAACTTCCGCCGCACCGGCACCGCCTCCGTCCCCTTCGGGCTCGGCGCCAAGCACAAGGTCGCCGACGCGCTCGTCTTCGCCAAGATCCGCGAGGCCTTCGGCGGCAACCTGCGCGCCTGCGTCTCCGGCTCCGCCGCGCTCGCGCCCGAGATCGGCTACTTCTTCGCCGGCGCCGGCATTCACATCCTGGAGGGGTACGGCCTCACGGAGTCCTCCGCGGCCTCCTTCGTGAACCCCGGCGAGGCGTACCGCACCGGCACGGTCGGCAAGCCGCTGCCCGGCACCGAGGTGCGCATCGCGGACGACGGCGAGATCCTGCTGCGCGGCCCCGGCATCATGGAGGGCTACCACGGGCTGCCCGAGAAGACCGCCGAGGTCCTGGAGGCCGACGGCTGGTTCCACACCGGCGACATCGGCGAGCTGTCTCCCGACGGCTACCTCCGCATCACCGACCGCAAGAAGGACCTCATCAAGACCTCGGGCGGCAAGTACATCGCGCCCGCCGAGGTCGAGGGCCAGTTCAAGGCCGTGTGCCCGTACGTCTCCAACATCCTCGTGCACGGCGCCGACCGGAACTTCTGCACCGCGCTCATCGCCCTCGACGGGCCGTCCATCCTGGACTGGGCGAAGGAGAACGGCCTGGACGGCAAGTCGTACGCCGATGTCGTCGCAGCCCCCGCGACGGTCGCCCTTGTGGAGGGCTACGTCAAGGAACTCAACGAGGGTCTGCAGCGCTGGCAGACCATCAAGAAGTTCCGCCTCCTGCCGCGCGACCTCGACGTCGAACACGGCGAGATCACACCGAGCCTGAAGCTGAAGCGCCCGGTCGTCGAGCGGGAGTACAAGCACCTGATCGACGAGATGTACGCGGGGACGCGCGAGGCCTGACCTCAAGCGGCAGCCGGGCGGGGCCTGACCTCAAGCGGCAGCCGGGCGGGGCCTGACCTCAAGCGGCAGCCGGGCGGGGTCTGACCTCAAGCGGCAGCCGGGCGGGGTCTGACCTCAAAGTGGCAGCCGGGCGGGGCTACAGGCCCCGCCCCCTCCGCATCTCTCTCAACAACTCCTCCATCTGCCGTACCTGGTGGCGCAGTTCGAAGACGTCCTGGAGGCTGCTGGCCGCCATGTGGGTCTCGATCTTCTTGAGGCGGTTGGCGAGCTCGTTGAACTGTTCCTGCTCGCGGGCGAGCATCCGCTCCAACTGCTGGTTCTTGCGGTGCAGATCGAGGAAGACGGTGACCTTGGCACGCAGGACCCAGGGGTCGAAGGGTTTCGTCAGATAGTCGGCGGCTCCGGTCGCGTACCCGCGGAAGGCGTAGCCCGCGTCGGCGTCCGTGCCCGTCAGGAAGATGATGGGGACGTCCTTCGTCTGGTCGAGCCGCTTGATGTTCGCGGCGGTCTCGAAGCCGTCCATGCCCGGCATCCGGATGTCGAGCAGGACGACGGCGAACCGCTGCCGCAGCAGGGCCTTCATCGCCTCCTCGCCCGAACGCGCCCGCACCAGCGGCTCGTTGAGGGACCCCAGGACGGCCTCCAGCGCGATCAGGTTGTCCTCCATGTCGTCAACCAGGAGGATGCTGGCGCGCTCGTCGGTCGTTTCCTCAGCGATCATGATGACTGTTGCCTCACTCAGTCTGCGTTTTCTTGGGCGCTCCGCCTCCGGGGCGCCTCAGCCGGTGTCGAGGGAACGACCGTGCTCGACCCTTCGGGCGTCCACGCTCTCCCAAGCTCTCGGCTTGGCTCGAGCAGGGAGGTGCCCCCAGTTCCCTCGACATCGGTGCGCCCCTCCGGCTCCGCGCTCTCGTCGTCGTCCGTACTCTCGTCGTCGTCCGTGCTCTCCGGGTCGAGGAGGGCGCAGACGACCGTGAGCAGCTGGTCGACGTCCACCGGCTTCGGTACGTAGTCGTTGGCACCCCGTGCGATGGACTTCTCGCGGTCGCCCGGCATCGCCTTCGCGGTCAGCGCGACGATGGGCAGGCCCGTCCAGCGGGGGGTGCGACGGATGGCGGAGATCGTCTCATAACCGTCCATCTCCGGCATCATGATGTCCATCAGGACGAGTTCGACGTCGGGATTGCGTTCGAGCGTCTCTATGCCCTCGCGGCCGTTCTCCGCGTACAGGACGGGCATGCCGACGCGGCCCAGCACATGGGTGAGCGCGAAGACATTGCGGATGTCGTCGTCCACGATCAACACCCGGCGCCCCGGCAGCACTTGACCTGCCCGGCCGGACTTCCACGCCTCCAGCTTGGTGGGGGTCGGCCAGGTGTCGGCGGTGTCGTGTGCGGTGTGCGGCTCGCTGGACAGCTGCTCGGGCACGGGTGCCGGACGGTCCTCGGAGGTGGGTCCGGTCGCCGCGTGCCCGGGGCTCACGACAGGGACGTACAGCGTGAAGGTGGAGCCCTTGCCGGGCTTGCTCTCGGCGATGATCCGGCCGCCGAGCAGCCCGGCGATCTCGCGGCTGATGGACAGGCCGAGGCCCGTGCCGCCGTACTTGCGGTTGGTGGTGCCGTCGGCCTGCTGGAACGCCTCGAAGATCACCGGGAGTTTCTCGGCGGCGATGCCGATGCCGGTGTCGGAGACCGCGAAGGCGATCACGTCGTCGCTGTTCTCGCGGGTGTAGGTGTGGTCCGGGTCCTTGACGCGGTTGACGCGCAGCTCGACCCGCCCGGTCGCGGTGAACTTGATCGCGTTGGAGAGCAGATTGCGCAGGATCTGCTGGAGCCGCTGCTCGTCCGAGTACATCTCCCGCGGTACGTCCTCGCCGACCGTCACCTCGAAGGCGAGCCCCCGGTCGAGGGTGAGCGGGCGGAAGGTCGCGTGAACGTAGTCGAGCAGCTTGATGAGGGGGAGTTTCTTGGGGCGTACGTCCATCCGGCCGGCCTCGATCTTCGACAGGTCCAGGATGTCGTTGATCAGCTGGAGGAGGTCGGAGCCCGAGCGGTGGATCGTGGTCGCGAACTGCACTTCCTGGTCGGAGAGATGGCCGTCCGGGTTGTCGGAGAGCAGCCGGGCCAGGATCAGCAGTGAGTTCAGCGGTGTACGAAGTTCGTGCGACATGTTCGCCAGGAACTCGGACTTGTACTGCGACGACGTCGCCAAAAGTGCTGCCTTCTCCTCCAGTTCGGCGTTCGAGCGCTGCAACTCAGCCTGCTGCGACTGGAGTTCGTCCGAGCGGTCCTGGAGCTGGATGGCCAGCCGCTGGGACTCGCCGAGCAGGGACTCCGTACGGGAGTTGGCGATGATGGTGTTGATGGCGACGCCGATGGTGTTCACGAACTGGTCGAAGAACGCCAGGTGGACGTCGGAGAAGCGGGAGAAGGACGCCAGCTCGATCACGCCGAGCAGCTTGTCCTCGAAGAGGATCGGGATGATCACGACGCTCGCCGGGGCCGCCTCGCCCAGACCGCTGTTGATCTTGATGTAGTCCGGCGGGGCCTCTTCGACGAGGATCCGCTTCTTCTCGCGGGCCGCCTGCCGCACCAGCCCGTGCACCGGCATGCCGCCCGTGTCGACGGTCGCGCCCTGCGCCGATCCGTACCCGGCAATGAAGGCAAGTCCCTTGGTGGGCACCGCCGTTCGCAGGGACGTCCCGTCCTCCTCCGGGTCGGCCAGGAAGAAGGCGCCGTACTGGGCGTTCACCAGCGGGGTCAGCTCGCGCAGGATCAGGTCGGCGACCTCCATCAGGTCGCGGTGGCCCTGCATCAGCGCGGCGAGACGGGCGAGGTTCGATTCCAGCCAGTCCTTCGCACGCGTGGTCTCGCGGAGGTTGGCCACCATCAGGTTGATGTTGTCCTTCAGCTCCGCGACCTCGCCCTGGGTCTCCACGGTGATGGAGCGGGACATGTCGCCCTGGGCCACCGCGGACGCCACTTCGGCGATCGCGCGGACCTGGGTGGTGAGGTTGGAGGCGAGCTCGTTCACGTTGGTCGTCAGGCGCTTCCAGGTGCCGTACACGCCCTCGACCCGGGCCTGGCCGCCGAGCTGGCCCTCGGAACCCACCTCGCGGGCCACGCGCGTGACCTCGGAGGAGAAGGAGGAGAGGGTGTCGACCATCGTGTTGATGGTCGTCTTCAGTTCGAGGATCTCGCCGCGGGCGTCCACGTCGATCTTCTTCGACAGGTCGCCCTGGGCCACGGCCGTCGCGACCTGCGCGATGTTCCGCACCTGTGAGGTCAGGTTGTCGGCCATGTAGTTGACGTTGTCGGTCAGATCGCGCCAGACGCCGGACACGCCGAGCACCTGGGCGCGGCCGCCGAGCCGGCCGTCGGTGCCGACCTCGCGGGCCACGCGGGTCACCTCGTCGGCGAAGGCGCGCAGCTGCTCCACCATCGTGTTGACGGTGTCCTTCAGCTCCAGGATCTCGCCGCGGGCGTCGACGGTGATCTTCTTCGACAGGTCGCCGTTCGCGACGGCCGTCGTCACCTGGGCGATGTTGCGGACCTGGGAGGTCAGGTTCAGGGCCATGAAGTTGACGTTGTCGGTGAGGTCCTTCCAGACCCCGGAGACGCCGCGGACCTGGGCCTGGCCGCCGAGGTTGCCCTCGGTGCCGACCTCGCGGGCGACCCTCGTCACTTCGTCGGCGAAGGCGGAGAGCTGGTCGACCATGGTGTTGATGGTCGACTTCAGTTCGAGGATCTCGCCCTTCGCCTCGACGGTGATCTTCTTGCCGAGGTCGCCCTGGGCCACGGCCGTGGAGACGAGGGCGATGTTGCGGACCTGCGACGTCAGGTTGTCCGCCATGAAGTTGACGTTGTCGGTGAGGTCTTTCCAGACGCCACTCACGCCGCGTACCTGCGCCCGGCCGCCGAGGTTTCCTTCTGTGCCGACCTCGCGGGCGACCCTCGTCACTTCGTCGGCGAAGGCGGAGAGCTGGTCGACCATGGTGTTGATGGTCGACTTGAGTTCCAGGATCTCGCCCTGTGCGTCGACCGTGATCTTCTGGCTCAGGTCGCCGTTGGCCACGGCCGTGGTGACCTGGGCGATGTTGCGGACCTGTGAAGTCAGGTTCGAGGCCATGAAGTTGACGTTGTCGGTGAGGTCCTTCCAGACCCCCGACACACCGCGCACCTGCGCCCGGCCGCCCAACTGGCCCTCCGTGCCGACCTCGCGGGCGACTCGGGTGACTTCGTCGGCGAAGGCGGACAGCTGGTCGACCATCGTGTTCACGGTGAGCTTCAGTTCGAGGAGCTCGCCGGTCGCCTCGACGGTCACCGTACGGGTCAGGTCGCCGCGCGCCACCGCCGTGGTCACCAGGGCGATGTCCCGCACCTGGGCCGTCAGCCGGGACGCCATCGTGTTGACCGCCTCGGTCACGTCCCGCCAACTCCCGGACAGGCCCGTCACCTTGGCGCGGCCGCCGAGCCGCCCCTCCGTGCCGACCTCGCGGGCGACGCGGGTGACCTCGCCGGTGAAGAGGGAGAGCTGGTCGACCATCTTGTTGACCGCCCGGCCCAACCGGCGTAAATCGCCCCGGAGCTGACGATTGCCGTCGTGCAGGTCGACCCGCTGGGTCAGATCGCCGCCGGCCACCGCGTCGAGGACGCGGGTCGCGTTCGCCGCGGGGGCCACCAGGGCGTCGAGCAACTGGTTCACGTCGTTGACGCGCGAGGTCCAGTTGCCCTGGCCCGGGCTGGCCGAAAGGCGCTCATCGAGCCGGCCGTGACGGACCAGTTCCCGGCGGACGCGCTGCACCTCGGAGTTGAAGTGGGTGCTGCGGTCCATGATCTGGTTGAACATCGTGCTCAGTTCGGCTACCAGCCCGTGCCCCGTTTCCGGCACTTTGCTGAAATCGCCGTCCCTCGCGGCCGTCATCGCGGCGAGCAGCGGACGCAGATCCGATGCTCGAATCTGTCCGTCTTCGAGCACATGCATACCACTGTTCTCACTCATGGTGGCCCACTTCGGTAACTCGGCGCTTATGGGCAGGGCCAGTCTGTCACTCTGTCCGCATCGCCTGAGGCGTATTCGTCCGAACTGCTCAGGGAGCTGCACAGTGGGGGCCATTCCGACGCAACGGGAGTCCATGGCGCGTTCCCCTGATGCGCCTGCGCACCACCGCGCCGGCCAGGAAGCCATGGCCCGTACCTCGCTGCCGGGCACTCCGCTCGCCCCCGGAACCGCCCGCCGGTTCACCCGCGGCGCGCTCGCCGACTGGGCCGAACTCGCCCTGCCCGGCGCCGAGACCATCGACGACCGGCTCACCGACGACGCCGTCGTGGTGGTCAGCGAACTCGTCACCAACGCCGTCGTGCACGCGGGTACCGACGTCGAACTGCTGTGCCGCCTCGAATGCGCGGGCGACGGGGCGCCGGGCCCGCTCGTCGTCGAGGTCTCCGACCATCACCCCTCGCGCGCGGTACGCGGCGACAGCGTCGAACGGCCTTACGGCACACCGGAGTACGGGCGCGGGTTGCGGCTCGTGGCCGCGCTCTCCGAGGCCTGGGGGATCACGTATCGCACCGGCGTGAAGACCGTGTGGGCGCGGCTGCCTGTTGCGGGGGGCGGAAGCGGGGTCATGGGGGTGGAGGGCGTTTCGGGTGCCGAGAGCGTCTCGGGTGGCGAAATGATTTCGGGGGTCGAGAGGCATGGCGCATCCGGTGGGAGCTCGGGTGGCAGTGGGGTCTCCGGTGTCGGTGGGGTCTTGGGCGGCGGGGGGCTCTCGGGTGGCGGTCGGAATTCGGGAGCCGATGGGGTCGTGGAAGGCGACAGGAACGACCGAGCTGACAGGACCGCCGGAGCCTGCAGGAATTCCGGGGGCGCGGGGAAGACGGGCGATACGGAGAAGACGGGCGATGCGGAGAAGATAGAGGCGTACGCCGGTGAGAGGGCCCTTGAGCGGCGGCTGCGGGCCGGCGAGATACTCGCGCCCGCTGCGAGGCGAAACGCCCAGCAGGACCAGGACTGGCTCAACCGCGGCGCCCTCTCCTTCCTCGCCGAGGCATCCGATCTGCTCGCCGGGCAACTCGACGAGGACCTGGTGGCCGCGCTCGCCGGACAGCTGCTCGTGCCGCGTCTGGCCGACTGGTGCGCGGTGTGGCTGGAGGACGAGGCCACCGACCGGGCGGGCGGACCCGGCTTCGCCCTGGGACCCCGGCTCGCCCGCGTCTGGCACGGCAGCGAGAACCGCATCGAGGAGCTGCGCCGGGCCCTGGAGAAGGACCCGCCGCTGCTGCCCGACGCCGTGCGTTCCCGGGCCGTCCCCGTGCCCTGGCCCGGCGAGGCGCTGGGCGGGCGCGGAGCGAGCGGGGCGGCGCTCGCGTACCGGCTGATCGCGGGCGGGCGGCCGCTGGGCACGCTCGTCATCGGGCGGGCCGGGCAGCTCGGCTTCCCCGACGAGATCACCGGGCTCGTCGAGGACCTCAGCCGCCGTATCGCCCTGTCCATCGGCGCGGCCCGCCAGTACGCGCGCCAGGCCACCATCAGCCGGGTCCTCCAGCGCGGCCTGCTGCCCGGCGCGGTCGCCGAGATCCCCGGGGTGCGCAGCGCCCTCGTGTACGAGCCGCTCGACAAGGGCGGGCCCAGCGGCGACTTCTACGACCTGTTCCCGGCGGGGGACGGGCGCTGGTGCTTCGCGGTGGGCGACGTCCAGGGCAAGGGGCCCGAGGCCGCCGTCGTGATCGGCCTGGCCCGGCCCTGGCTGCGGCTGCTGGCCCGCGAGGGCTACGACGTCGCGGACGTTCTCGACCGCCTCAACCAGCTTCTGCTCGACGACGCGACGGAGGCCGCGGACGCGGCGGCGCGTGCGCTGGTGGCCGCGGGTGGGCCCGGGCTCGGTGCGGATCCCGGGCCGCAGACGCGGTTCCTGTCCATGCTGTACGGCGAGCTCGTTCCCTTCGACGGCGGTGTGCGCTGCACGCTGGCTTCCGCCGGGCACCCGCTGCCGTTACTGCTCGGTCCCGGCGGCGACGTACGGGAGGTGGCTCGGCCGCAGACGCTCCTCGGCGTGTTCGAGGACGCCGGGTACACCTCCGAGACGTTCGAGCTGCACTCCGGTGACACTGTGCTGTGTGTCACGGACGGGGTGACGGAGCGGCGCAGCGGGTCGCGGCAGTTCGATGACGACGACGGGCTTGCGAAGGCCCTCTCGGGGTGTGTCGGGCTCGGCGTCGAGCTGGTTGCGGAACGGATCCGCCGGCTGGTGCACGAGTTCGGGGCGAGGCCGCCGGAGGATGACCTGGCGTTGCTGGTGCTGCAGGCCGAGTAGGGCGGGCCGACGGCGTTTTTCGCCCCCTCCGCCTCTACCCTCCCCCAAGCTCTCGGCTTCGCTCGAGCAGGGGGGACCCCCATCGTCTCTGGGGGCCCCGCCCCCCAGACCCCCCGGGTTGTTTTTCGGCTGCGGGTGGGTGGGGGCTGGTCGCGCAGTTCCCCGCGCCCCTGACAGGGGCGCTCCTGGGGCGAAGGAAACGAGGGCACCCCTGCCCGTGCTGGACAATAGAACTCATGCCTTCCGCACTTCCCGACGGTGAGCCCGTCCCCGATGACGGGGCGCTGCCCGTGCGCGCCCTGGCCGGGGCGGCCGAGCGGCCCCTCGGGTTCTACCTCCATGTGCCGTACTGCGCGACCCGCTGCGGCTACTGCGACTTCAACACCTACACGGCGACCGAGCTGCGGGGCACCGGAGGCGTGCTCGCCTCCCGCGACAACTACGCGGAGACGCTGATCGACGAGGTCCGCCTGGCCCGCAAGGTCCTCGGCGACGACCCGCGCCCCGTCCGCACGGTCTTCGTCGGCGGCGGTACGCCGACCCTGCTGGCCGCCGACGATCTCGTACGGATGCTCGGGGCGATCCGCGACGAGTTCGGCCTCGCGGACGACGCGGAGATCACGACCGAGGCGAACCCGGAGTCGGTGGACCCGGCGTACCTCGCGACCCTGCGCGCCGGAGGCTTCAACCGGATCTCCTTCGGCATGCAGAGCGCCCGGCAGCACGTCCTGAAGGTGCTCGACCGCACGCACACCCCCGGCCGCCCCGAGGCCTGTGTCGCCGAGGCCCGGGCGGCGGGCTTCGAGCATGTGAACCTCGACCTGATCTACGGCACGCCGGGGGAGTCCGACGACGACTGGCGCGCCTCGCTCGACGCCGCGCTCGGCGCCGGTCCCGACCACATCTCCGCGTACGCCCTGATCGTCGAGGAGGGCACCCAGCTCGCCCGTCGTATCCGCCGCGGCGAGGTCCCGATGACGGACGACGACGTCCACGCGGACCGCTACCTCATCGCCGACGAGATCCTCTCGGTGGCCGGTTTCGACTGGTACGAGGTCTCCAACTGGGCCACCTCGGACGCCGGCCGGTGTCTGCACAACGAGCTGTACTGGCGCGGCGCCGACTGGTGGGGCGCGGGCCCCGGCGCCCACAGCCACGTCGGCGGCGTGCGCTGGTGGAACGTGAAACACCCCGGGGCCTACGCCGCGGCCCTGGCCTCCGGCCGCTCACCGGGCGCGGGCCGCGAACTCCTCTCCGAGGAGGACCGCCGCGTGGAGCGCATCCTGCTCGAGCTGCGGCTGCGCGAGGGCTGCCCGCTGTCCCTGCTCCGGCCGGACGGTCTGGCCGCCTCCCGCCGGGCCCTGTCCGACGGACTCCTCGAACCCGGTCCGTACGACGCCGGTCGCGCCGTTCTCACGCTGCGGGGGCGGCTGCTGGCCGACGCGGTGGTGCGGGACCTGGTGGACTGAGGCGCCCGGGGTGCCGCTTTCCGCTGGGATGGGCGCCGCCCCAGCGGCACGACTGCCCACAGCTGCGTACGACTGCTGCCCACAGTTACGCCGGTGCGGTCACGAAGTCGATCAACTCCTCCACCCGGCCCAGGAGTTCCGGCTCCAGGTCCTTGTAGGAGTGCACGCGGGACAGGATGTGCTGCCAGGCCGCGCCGGTGTTCTCCGGCCAGCCCAGGGCGCGGCAGACGCCCGTCTTCCAGTCCTGGCCGTGCGGGATCCGGGGCCAGGCCCGGATGCCCACGGAGGACGGTTTCACGGCCTCCCAGATGTCGATGTAGGGGTGGCCCAGCACCAGGGCGTGGTCGCTCGTGACCGCGTCCGCGATGCGGGACTCCTTCGTGCCGGGGACGAGGTGGTCGACGAGGACGCCGAGGCGGGCGTCCGGCCCCGGGGCGAAGTCCGCGACGATCGACGGGAGGTCGTCGATGCCCTCCAGGTACTCGACGACGACGCCCTCGATACGGAGGTCGTCGCCCCAGACGCGTTCGACCAGTTCGGCGTCGTGGCGGCCCTCCACGTAGATGCGTCCGGCCCGCGCGACCCGGGCCCGCGCGCCGGGTACGGCGACCGAACCGGAGGCCGTCCGGGTGGGACGCGGCGGACCGGCGGCGGGGCGGACCAGCGTCACGACCTTGCCCTCCAGGAGGAAGCCGCGCGGCTCCAGCGGGAACACCCGGTGCTTGCCGAAGCGGTCCTCCAGGGTCACCGTGCCCGCCTCGCAGCGGATCACCGCGCCGCAGAAGCCGGTGCCGGGCTCCTCGACCACCAGGCCGGGGTCCGCGGGGACCTCGGGCACGGGCTGGGGCTTCTTCCACGGCGGGGTCAGGTCCGGAGAGTACTGGCGCATTCGGATGACGATAGGAGAAGCCCCCGGTCCGCTACGAAGACACGCCGAAACGTGTGGCCAACGCGTCCCGCTGCGCACGGACAAACGCCGCATTCACCGCCGCTCCGTGCCCCGGCACGTACACCGCGTCCTCCCCGCCCAGATCGAGCAGCCGGTCCAGCGCCGCCGGCCAGTGCGACGGGACGGCATCCGGGCCCGCCTGGGGCTCGCCCGACTCCTCCACCAGGTCGCCGCAGAAGACGATCTCCGGGGACGACGGCGATCCGGGGACCAGCACCACCAGGTCGTAGCAGGTGTGAGCCGGGCCGACGTTCGCCAGCAGGACCTGGGTGCCGCCGCCCAGGTCGAGGGTCCACTCGCCGGACACCAGATGGCGGGGGTGGACCAGGAGGTCCGCGGCCTCCTCCGCCTCGCGCGGGTCGAGACCGCTCCGTACGGCGTCCGCGCGCAGCTCCTCGCGGTCGCGCGCGAAGACCGTGTCCAGGCCGACCGCCCCGAACACCTCCACCCCCGCGAACGCCGCCGCCCCGAAGACATGGTCGAAGTGGGGGTGTGTGAGTGCGAGGTGCGTCACGCGGCGGTCGCCACCGAGGAGCCGCCGCGCCTGCGAGCGCAGCCGCGCGCCCTCCCCGAGGCTCGACCCCGCGTCGATCATCAGCGCCGCGCCCCCGCCCACCACGAGCCCGGCCGTGCAGTCCCAGACCGGAAGCCGCCGCCGCCCGACCCCGGGTGCCACCCTTTCCCACCCCAGCTCTTCCCAAGTCAGCCTCATACGGAGACGCTAACCATGAGAGCCTGCCAGGCACGACATCGCAGGCCCGCCCTTGCCGGGGCCGTACCTCACCGCCGTACACTGGGCCGGGGAATGCTGGCACTCACGTGCGCTGAGTGCCAGGCCGAAGGCCACGAAGAGCGCGGGAAAGACTTCTGGAGGTGTGCGCGATGCTCAGTGAACGCAGGCTCGAGGTGCTGCGCGCCATCGTCCAGGACTACGTGGGCACCGAGGAGCCGGTCGGATCGAAGGCGCTCACCGAGCGGCACCGGCTCGGCGTCTCCCCGGCGACCGTGCGCAACGACATGGCTGCGCTGGAGGACGAGGGCTACATCGCCCAGCCGCACACCAGCGCCGGGCGCATCCCCACCGACAAGGGCTACCGGCTCTTCGTCGACAAGCTCGCGGGCGTCAAGCCGATGACCGCGCCCGAGCGCCGCGCGATCCAGAACTTCCTCGACGGCGCCGTCGACCTCGACGACGTCGTGGCGCGCACCGTGCGGCTGCTCGCGCAGCTCACGCGGCAGGTCGCCGTCGTGCAGTACCCCTCGCTGACGCGCTCGACCGTGCGGCACGTGGAGTTGCTGTCGCTCGCCCCCGCGCGCGTGATGCTCGTGCTGATCACCGACACCGGCCGGGTCGAGCAGCGCATGATCGACTGCCCGGCGCCGTTCGGGGAGACCTCCCTCGCCGATCTGCGCGCGCGGCTCAACAGCCGGGTCGCGGGCCGCCGCTTCGCGGACGTCCCGCAGCTCGTGCAGGACCTCCCGGAGGCCTTCGAGGAGCCGGAGGACCGGGGTACGGTCGCGACGGTGCTCTCCACCCTCCTGGAGACACTCGTCGAGGAGACCGAGGAGCGGCTGATGATCGGCGGCACCGCCAATCTGACGCGCTTCGGACATGACTTTCCCCTCACCATCCGCCCCGTCCTCGAGGCGCTGGAGGAGCAGGTCGTCCTCCTCAAGTTGCTTGGTGAGGCGAAGGATTCGGGCATGACCGTGCGGATCGGTCACGAGAACGCCCATGAGGGACTCAACTCCACGTCCGTGGTCTCGGTCGGCTACGGTTCGGGCGGCGAAGCAGTCGCCAAACTCGGCGTGGTCGGACCGACCCGCATGGATTACCCGGGAACGATGGGAGCGGTACGAGCGGTGGCACGGTACGTCGGACAGATCCTGGCGGAGTCGTAAGTGGCCACGGACTACTACGCCGTACTCGGCGTGCGCCGCGACGCGTCCCAGGACGAGATCAAGAAGGCGTTCCGGAGGCTCGCGCGCGAGCTGCACCCGGACGTCAATCCCGATCCGAAGACGCAGGAGCGGTTCAAGGAGATCAACGCCGCGTACGAGGTGTTGTCGGACCCGCAGAAGAAGCAGGTCTACGACCTCGGTGGCGACCCGCTGTCCCAGTCGGGCGGCGCGGGCGCGGGCGGCTTCGGCGCCGGCGGCTTCGGGAACTTCTCGGACATCATGGACGCGTTCTTCGGTACGGCGTCGCAGCGCGGGCCGCGCTCGCGTACGCGCCGTGGCCAGGACGCCATGATCCGGCTCGAGATCGAGCTGGACGAGGCGGCCTTCGGCACGACGAAGGACATCCAGGTCGACACGGCCGTCGTCTGCGCCACCTGCAACGGCGAGGGCGCGGCGCCGGGGACTTCGGCCCAGACGTGTGACATGTGCCGCGGTCGCGGTGAGGTGTCGCAGGTGACGCGGTCCTTCCTGGGCCAGGTCATGACGTCCCGGCCCTGTCCGCAGTGCCAGGGCTTCGGGACCGTGGTCCCCACCCCGTGCCCCGAGTGCGCGGGTGACGGACGGGTCCGCTCCCGGCGGACGCTGACCGTGAAGATCCCCGCCGGTGTCGACAACGGCACGCGGATCCAGCTCGCCGGTGAGGGTGAGGTCGGGCCCGGTGGCGGGCCCGCCGGTGACCTCTACGTCGAGATCCACGAGCTGCCGCACGCCGTCTTCCAGCGGCGCGGTGACGACCTCCACTGCACGGTCACCATCCCGATGACCGCGGCGTCCCTCGGCACCAAGGTGCCACTGGAGACCCTCGACGGGCTGGAGGAGGTCGACATCCGTCCGGGCACGCAGTCCGGGCAGTCGATTCCGCTGCACGGGCGGGGTGTCACCCATCTGCGGGGTGGGGGGCGTGGTGACCTCATCGTGCATGTCGAGGTGATGACTCCGACGAAGCTCGATCCCGAGCAGGAACGGCTGCTGCGGGAGCTGGCGAAGCTGCGGGGCGAGGAGCGGCCGACCGGGCAGTTCCAGCCCGGGCAGCAGGGACTGTTCTCACGTCTGAAGGACGCGTTCAACGGTCGCTGAGGTGGGGGTTTCGCCCCCTCCGCCCCTGCCCGTCCCGTACTGGGGGCTGTGCCCCCCAGACCCCCTGGGTTGTCTTTTGGCTGCGGGTGGGTGGGGGCTTGTCGCGCAGTTCCCCGCGCCCCTTGCGGGGCGTTCCACGGGGGCGAAAATATGTGGTCGCGGGTGCCCATCCCATTGGCCTATGCCAGGCGGAAGGCCGGATTCGGACTTGTTCGGAGGACGTGACAACATGCCGTCATGTCCTCCGCACTGACCGATCTCTTCCCTCACCCGATCGTGCAGGCCCCCATGGCGGGCGGCGTCTCCGTCCCGCACCTCGCGGCCGCCGTGGCCGAGGCCGGCGGGCTCGGGTTCCTCGCCGCCGGGTACAAGACCGCCGACGGCATGTACCAGGAGATCAAGCAGCTGCGCGGACTCACGGGCCGCCCCTTCGGCGTGAACCTCTTCATGCCGCAGCCCGAGTATGCGGACTCGGCCGCCGTCGAGGTGTACGCCAACCAGCTCGCGGGCGAGGCCGCCTGGTACGAGACCGAGCTCGGCGACCCCGACAGTGGCCGCGACGACGGCTACGACGCCAAGCTCGCCGTCCTCCTCGACAACCCGGTGCCGGTGGTCTCCTTCCACTTCGGCATCCCCACCCGCGACGTCCTGGACTCCCTCGCCCGCGCCGGCACGCTGACGATGGTCACCGCCACCACGGCGGAGGAGGCCCTGGCGGTGCAGCGGGCCGGCGCCGCCGCGGTCGTCGTGCAGGGCGTCGAGGCCGGCGGCCACCAGGGCACCCACCGCGACAACCCGGAGACGGACGGCACCGGCATCGGACTGCTCTCGCTGATCGCACAGGTCCGCGAGACCGTGCAGATCCCGATCGTCGCGGCCGGCGGCATCATGCGCGGCAGCCAGATCGCCGCAGTGCTCGCGGCGGGCGCCAGCGCGGCCCAGCTCGGCACCGCGTTCCTCGCCACCCCCGAGTCCGGCGCGAACGCCGTGCACAAGCAGGCGCTGACCAACCCCCTGTTCGTACGGACGGAGTTGACGCGCGCGTTCTCCGGCCGCCCGGCGCGCGGCCTCGTCAACCGCTTCATGCGCGAGCACGGCCCGTACGCGCCCGCCGCGTACCCCGAGATCCACCACCTCACCTCCCCGCTGCGCAAGGCGGCCGCGCAGGCGGGCGACGCGCAGGGCATGGCGCTTTGGGCCGGGCAGGGGCACCGCATGGCGCGCGAGCTGTCGGCGGGGCAGCTGGTGGAGGTGCTCGTCGCCGAACTCGACGAGGCCAGGACAGCGTTGTCGGCGTTCCAGGTGGGAGGCGAGGACCAGTGACGGCTCCCGTATTCGTGGTCGAGCACTTCAACGCGGAGAGCGGCGGACGCTACGTCCTCGACGGCCCCGAAGGGCGGCACGCCGTCTCCGTGAAGCGACTGCGGCCCGGCGAGGACGTCGTCCTCACCGACGGCGCCGGGCGCTGGGCGGACTGCGTGGTGCTGGGCACCGAGGGCAAGGACCGGCTGATCGTCCAGATGGGCACGGTGGCCGAGGAACCGGCGGAAGAGCCGCGCATCACGGTCGTCCAGGCGCTCCCCAAGGGCGACCGGGGCGAGCTCGCCGTCGAGACCATGACGGAGACCGGCGTGGACGCGATCGTCCCCTGGGCGGCCTCCCGTTGCATCACCCAGTGGAAGGGCGACCGCGGGCTGAAGGCGCTCGCCAAGTGGCGGGCCACCGCTCGGGAAGCCGGCAAGCAGTCCCGTCGGGTCCGCTTCCCCGAGGTCGCGGACGCGATGACGACCAAACAGGTTGCCGCACTTCTCGCCAAAGCGGATCTGGCGGCGGTGCTGCACGAGGACACGGAGCTCGGGACCGAGCCGTTCGCCACGGCCGAACTTCCCTCCGCCGGGGAGATCGTGCTGGTGGTCGGCCCCGAGGGCGGGATCTCTCCGGAGGAGGTCGAGCTCTTCACCGAGGCGGGCGCGAGGACGTTCCACCTGGGGCGTACCGTGCTGCGTACATCGACCGCCGGGACTGTGGCGGCGGCGGTGCTGCTGGCGCGTACCGGACGCTGGTCCTGACAGGCACGGGGGAACGTCGTGGAACTTGCTCAAGTGCGGCTGCTCGTCTCGGACTTCGCCGCGTGCTATCGCTTCTACGCCGAAGTCCTGGGGCTCAAGCCGCAGTCGGGAGCGACCGAGGGGCCGTACGAGAAGTTCAGCCCCGCCACCGGGTCGGCGGGCATCGCCATACAGGACCGTGCGGTGATGGCCGAAGTCCTTGGTGAACTGGGGGACTTGGCGACGGGGCATCGGTCGCTGGTGGTGTTGCGCGTGGACGACCTGGACGCGTACTGCGAGCAGATCACCTCGCGCGGGGCGACCATCCTGCACGGTCCGGCCCTCATGACCGACCGCATGCGCGTCGCCCACCTCAAGGACCCTGAGGGCAACCTGGTCGAACTCCAGGAGTGGCTGCTGCTGCGTGGCTGAGCAGGGGTTTTCTTCGCCCCCTCCGCCCCTACCCGTCCCGTACCTGTGGGGCTCCGTCCCCCAGACCCCCCGTATCGCGCTAACGCGCTCGTCCTCAAACGCCGGACGGGCTGAAAGATTTCCCCCGGCCGACGCTAGAAATCTTTAGCGGGGGCGGGAAACTCCTTCGGGTGGTCCTGGGTAGCGTGGCCGCATGCGGTCTACCGCGGTGCGCGGGACAGTGGCAGGCTGCCGTCTATGGGGGCTTTGAGGCGTATAGGGCGTCGGACAGGGCGTCGGCAGGTGCTGGTGGCGGTCGGGCTCGGTGCGGCCGGGGTGTTCGGGGTGGCCGCGTGTGAGCCCACGGACGGCCTGAGTTCGGCCACGGTGGCGTACACGACCGACCAGACCGCGACCAAGGAACTCGAACGGCAGCACGTGGACGTGCGCTGGCTCAGCTGCACGGCCTCGTACGGCAGCAACAACAAGGCCTACACCCCGGGAAAGACCCCCTCGCCGACCGAGAACACGGTCGCCTCCGTCGACTGCCGGGGGCAGACGGAAGACGGGCGGGACATCACCGTCGAGGGCAAGGTCACCCGAGCCGTCAGCGGCGCGTGCGTGCGCGGGGATCTCGTCGCGAAGGTCGGCGGCAAGGAGTGGTTCCATGTGAACGGTCTGGGGAACTGCAATGCCACCAACACCCCCAACCCGCCCGTCACGTACCACCCCACGAACGGACAGCCCAACCCCACCGTCACCGTCACCGTGACGAAGACCATGTGGTGCAAGGGCGACCCCACCTGCTGGCCCTCCCAGGGCAAGTGACAGATGAGGTGCCCAGCCGCACGCGGATCAAGTGATCGAAACCCCTTTCAGGGTGCGCTGTCGCTGCATAGGGTGATCGGGTGACAGAGTCCGCACCCTCCGCGTATCTCCGGTTTCCGCATCTGCACGGCGAGTTGGTCGTCTTCACGGCCGAGGACGACGTCTGGGCCGCCCCGCTGGACGGCGGAGGCCGCGCCTGGCGGATCAGCGCCGACAACGTCCCGGTGAACCATCCGCGCATCTCCCCGGACGGCACGACCGTCGCCTGGACGTCCACGCGCGACGGCGCGCCCGAGGTGCACGCCGCCTCGCTGGCCGGTGGCCCCTCCAAACGGCTGACGTACTGGGGGAGTTCCAAGACCCAGGTGCGCGGCTGGACCCCGGACGGCCGGGTCCTCGCGCTCAGCACCCAGGGCCAGGCGAGCCTGCGGCGCAGCTGGGCCCGGGCCGTCCCCCTGGACGGCGGCTCCGCGACGACCCTTCCGTACGGGCCGGTCGGCGACGTCGCCCACGGCGGCCCGGGCGTCGTCCTGCTGTCCGCTCCCATGGGGCGCGAGGCCGCCCACTGGAAGCGTTATCGCGGCGGTACGGCGGGCAAGCTGTGGATCGACCGGGAGGGCGCCGACGAGTTCGTACGGTTGCATGCCGAGCTCGACGGGAACATCGAGTACCCCTTCTGGGTGGGGGAGCGGATCGCCTTCCTGTCCGATCACGAAGGCGTCGGGGCGCTCTACTCCTCCCTCGCCGACGCGTCCGATCTGCGGCGGCACACCCCCGTCGACGGTTTCTACGCCCGGCACGCGGCCACCGACGGCACGCGCGTCGTGTACGCCTGTGCCGGTGAACTGTGGCTCCTCGACGACCTGGACGGCGCCGAGCCGCGCCGGCTGGACCTCCGGCTCGGCGGCCAGCGCGTCGACCAGCAGCCGCACCCGGTGAGCGCGTCGCGCTGGTTCTCCGCCGCCGCGCCCGACCACACCGCACGCGGCAGCGCGATCTCCGTGCGCGGCGCCGTCCACTGGGTCACCCACCGCTCGGGCCCGGCCCGCGCCCTCGCCGCCGAGCAGGGCGTACGCGCCCGGCTGCCCCGCACCTTCCGGGCGGAGGGCGAGGAGCACGTGGTGTGGGTGACGGATGCCGAGGGCGACGATGCCCTGGAGTTCGCCCCGGCGACGGGAGTCGCGCCCGGGGCCACCCCGCGCCGGCTCGCCGCCGGGCAGCTCGGGCGCGTCCTCGGGCTCGCGATGGCGCCCGACGGGAGCCGCGCCGCCGTCGCCTCGCACGACGGGCGCGTGCTGCTCGTCGAGCGCGAGAGCGGCGAGGTGCGCGAGGTCGACCGCAGCACGGACGGCGAGGTCAGCGGGCTGGTTTTCTCGCCCGACTCGGCCTGGCTCGCCTGGTCGCACCCCGGGCCGCGCCCGCTGCGTCAGCTCAAGCTCGCCAACACCGCCGACCTGTCGGTGACCGAGGCGACCCCGCTCCGCTTCCGGGACTACGCGCCCGCGTTCACCCTCGACGGCAAGCACCTCGCCTTCCTGTCGGCGCGCTCCTTCGACCCTGTCTACGACGAGCACGTCTTCGACCTCGCCTTCGTCGGCGGCTCGCGGCCGTATCTGATCACCCTGGCCGCGATCACGCCGTCGCCGTTCGGGCCGCAGCGGCACGGCCGCCCCTTCGAGGCGCCCGACAAGGACGAGACGCCCGACAGCGAGGGCACGCCCGCGACCCGGATCGACCTCGACGGACTCGCCGACCGGATCGTGCCGTTCCCCGTCGAGGCCGCCCGCTACTCGACGCTGCGCGCCGCCAAGGACGGGCTGCTGTGGCTGCGGCACCCGGTCCGCGGTGTGCTCGGCGCCTCCCGAGCCACCCGCGACGACCCGGACCCGAAGACCGAGCTGGAGCGGTACGACCTCGCCCAGCAGCGCATCGAGCATCTCGCCGCCGACGCCGACCACTTCACCGTCAGCGGCGACGGCAAGCGGGTCCTGCTGTGGACCGACGGCAAGCTCAAGGTCGTACCCAGCGACCGGCGCGCCTCGAACGACGACGAGAGCGACACGAACATCACCGTCGATCTGTCGCGGGTCCGCCAGACCGTCGACCCGGTCGCCGAATGGCGGCAGATGTACGACGAGACCGGCCGCCTCATGCGGGACAACTTCTGGCGGCCCGACCTGGGCGGGATCGACTGGGACGGCGTACTCGACCGCTACCGGCCGGTCCTTGAGCGGGTCGCCACGCACGACGACCTCGTCGACCTCCTCTGGGAGGTGCACGGCGAGCTCGGCACCTCGCACGCGTACGTCACCCCGCGCGGCGGATGGGGCGGCGGCGACCGGGCGCAGGGGCTGCTCGGCGCGGACATCTCCCGTCACGAGGACGGCAGTTGGCGCATCGACCGGATCCTCCCGTCCGAGACCTCCGACCCGGACGCGCGGGCGCCGCTCGCCGCGCCCGGGGTCGCGGTGCGCGCCGGTGACGCGATCGTCGCGGTCGCCGGGCAGCCGGTGGACCCGGTGGCCGGGCCCGGACCGCTGCTCGTCGGCACGGCGGGCAAGCCGGTGGAACTGACCATCTCGCCCTCGGGAGGCGGCGATCCGCGCCACGCGGTCGTCGTCCCGCTCGACGACGAGGAGCCGCTGCGCTACCACGCGTGGGTCGCGGACCGGCGGGCCTACGTCCACGAACAGTCCGGAGGCCGCCTCGGGTATCTGCACGTGCCGGACATGGTGGGCTCCGGGTGGGCCCAGCTCCACCGCGACCTGCGGATCGAGGTGGCCCGGGAGGGGCTGGTCGTGGACGTCCGGGAGAACCGCGGCGGCCACACCTCCCAGCTCGTCGTCGAGAAGCTGGCGCGCCGGATCGTGGGCTGGGACCTGCCGCGCGGGCTGCGGCCGTACAGCTACCCGGAGGACGCGCCGCGCGGCCCGGTCGTCGCCGTCGCCAACGAGTTCTCCGGCTCGGACGGCGACATCGTCAACGCGGCGATCAAGGCGCTCGGCATCGGACCCGTGGTCGGTACCCGCACCTGGGGCGGCGTGATCGGCATCGACAGCCGCTACCGGCTCGTCGACGGCACCCTCGTCACCCAGCCCAAGTACGCCTTCTGGCTTGAGGGTTACGAGTGGAGCGTGGAGAACCACGGCGTCGACCCCGACGTCGAGGTCGTCCAGACCCCGCAGGACTACGCCGCCGGACGTGACGCCCAACTCGACGAGGCGATCCGGATCGCTCTGGCGGCCCTCGCGGAGAACCCGGCGAAGGCTGCGCCCGCCTTGCCGCCGCTGTGACCTGCGGCGCCGCCGTGGCGGGGGTGATCCACCGCTTCGCGGCGGATGTTCCCCACCCGCCCGAGCGCGATGGCGGGGGCCGGGGCGGTGAGGGTCTCGGCGAGGCCTGGCCGGCCGGGGGATGGCGGGTGAGGCGGAGTCGTGGGCGATCGGCTCGCCGCTGCCTGTGCAGTACCGCGGCTCGGCCGCCGCACACTGTTACGCGTT
The DNA here is from genome assembly GCF_042894545.1 of Streptomyces sp. NPDC001530. Taxonomy (NCBI): domain Bacteria; kingdom Bacillati; phylum Actinomycetota; class Actinomycetes; order Kitasatosporales; family Streptomycetaceae; genus Streptomyces; species Streptomyces sp. NPDC001530. The sequence goes on along the minus strand of NZ_JBIAVS010000002.1, from coordinate 470,445 downwards.
GGACGGCGCCCATGCGCCGCGGCCGCCGCGGTCCGACCCCGCGGCCGAGCCGTGCGTACGCCGCTGGTGGCGCGCACAGCCGTCAGCGGCCTGCCCGGTCGGGCCGATAGCATGCGGACGTAATGATCGGCTGGCGTGAGGAGGCACACGCATGGCGGGAGAGCCGCAGGACGACTGCCTGTTCTGCAAGATCGTCGCGGGGCACATTCCGGCGACCGTGGTCCGGGAGACCGAGACGACCGTCGCCTTCCGCGACATAAACCCTCAGGCGCCCACCCACGTCCTGGTCATCCCCAAGGTGCACTACCCGGACGCGGCTGCGCTCGCGGCCGCCGAACCCGGCATTGTCGCGGACCTGCTGCGCGAGGCCGCCGAGGTCGCGGTCGAAGACAAGCTGCACAGCTACCGGGTCGTGTTCAACACCGGCAGCGGCGCCGGCCAGACCGTCTTCCACGCGCACGCCCACGTCCTGGGCGGCCGCGGCATGCAGTGGCCCCCGGGGTAACCGACCTTGTCCGTACGTGAATTGGTGGTCCTCGGCACCGCCAGCCAGGTCCCGACCCGGCACCGCAACCACAACGGCTATCTGCTGCGGTGGGACGGCGAGGGACTGCTCTTCGATCCCGGCGAGGGCACGCAGCGCCAGATGCTGCGTGCCGGGGTCGCCGCGCACGACCTGCACCGCATCTGTGTCACCCACTTCCACGGGGACCATGCGCTCGGGCTCGCCGGAGTGATCCAGCGCATCAACCTCGACCGCGTACCGCACGCGGTGACCGCCCACTATCCGCGCTCGGGGCAGCGGTTCTTCGACCGGCTGCGGTACGCGACCGCCTACCGCGAGACCGTCGCGCTGAGGGAAGCGCCGGTCGAGGTGAACGGCGTGCTCGCCACCACGCCCTCGTACACCTTGGAAGCCCGAAGGCTCTCCCACCCCGTGGAGTCGTTCGGGTACCGGCTGGTCGAGCCGGACGGGCGGCGGATACTGCCGGAGCGGCTCGCCGAGCGGGGCATCAAGGGACCCGACGTCGGACGCCTGCAGCGGGAGGGCTCGCTGCACGGGGTGTCCCTCGAGGATGTCAGCGAGGTGCGGCGCGGGCAGCGGTTCGCGTTCGTCATGGACACCCGGATGTGCGAGGGGGTGCACGCGCTCGCCGAAGCGTGCGACCTGCTCGTCATCGAGTCGACGTTCCTCGACGAGGACATGCAACTCGCCATCGAACACGGTCACTTGACGGCCGGTCAGGCGGGGCGCGTGGCGAAGGAGGCCGGGGTACGGCATCTCGTGCTCACCCACTTCAGCCAGCGCTACTCCGAGCCCGACGAGTTCGAGCGGCAGGCGCGGGCCGCGGGGTTCGCGGGGGAGCTGACGGTGGCGCACGATCTGGTGCGGGTGCCGGTTCCCAAGCGCCGGTGAGGGTGCTCCGGGTGTGGGGTGCGAAACGCCGGTGACAGTGCTTCGGGTGCGGGTCGCGAAGCGCCGGTGACAGTGCCCGGGGTGCCGATTCCGGAGTGCCCGGGACAACGACCGTACGATGCTTTGATGCCCCTCCCCAAAGCAGAACTGCACCTGCACATCGAAGGCACCCTCGAGCCCGAGCTGGCCTTCGCGCTCGCCGCGCGCAACGGCGTGACGCTGCCGTACGCGGACACCGAAGAGCTGCGCAAGGCGTATCTCTTCGACGATCTCCAGTCGTTCCTGAACTTGTACTACGAGCTCATGGCCGTACTGCGGACGGAACAGGACTTCGCCGACCTGGCCGACGCCTACCTGGCGCGGGCCGCCGCGCAGGGCGTGCGGCACGCGGAGATCTTCTTCGATCCGCAGGCCCACATCGCCCGTGGGGTGGCGATGGGGACGGTCGTCGAGGGACTGTCCAGGGCGCTGGTTCGCAGTGAAGAGACGCACGGCATCTCCACGCAGCTGATCATGTGCTTCCTGCGGGACGAGTCCGCCGAGTCGGCGATGGAGACGCTGGAGGCCGCGAAGCCGTACCTCGACCGGATCGTCGGCATCGGCCTCGACTCCGCCGAGGTCGGGCACCCGCCGGTCAAGTTCCGCGCGGTGTACGAGGCCGCCGCCGCGCTCGGTCTGCGGCGCGTCGCGCACGCGGGCGAGGAGGGCCCGCCCGCGTACATCACCGAGGCGCTGGACGTGCTCGGCGTCGAGCGCATCGACCACGGGCTGCGCTGCATGGAGGACCCCGAGCTCGTCGAGCGGCTGGTACGGGACCGGGTGCCGCTGACGCTGTGCCCGCTGTCGAACGTACGGCTGCGCGCCGTGGACGTCCTGGAGGACCACCCGCTGCCCGCCATGTTGGACGCCGGACTGCTGTGCACCGTCAACTCCGACGATCCCGCGTACTTCGGGGGCTATATCGGCGACACCTTCCACGCCGTGCACGAGGCGCTGGGGCTGGATCGGGAACGGATGCGGGAACTGGCGCGCAACTCGTTCGAGGCGTCCTTCCTGGAGCAGGACGAGGAGCGGCGGGCCCGCTACATCGCCGAGGTCGAGGCGTACGAGTTCGGGTAGCCGTCAGCCGGTTCCGGACCCCGGTGTGGCCGCTGCCGCCTGCCGGGGTCCCGCCATGTCGTACCCCGTCCGCTGAGCGGGCACGGCCTCCAGCGGGATCTCGACGACCGGGTGTTCCAGTGCGGTGGCGCGCCTCGGGCGGAGCGCCACGGCCGTCATCGGGACGGTGACCAGGAGCAGGCCGAGCGCCAGGAGCGCGCCCATCGCCGGGAAACCCGCCCGCGCGGAGAGCAGACTGCCGATGAGCGGGCCGCACGCCGTGCCCAGCGAGGAGGCCGAGCCGACGAGCACCGCCCACCGCCCGCGCGGGTCCAGGGAGGCGGCGAGGCCGATCACGTACGAGAGCACGACCGGGTAGAGCGTGTTCCAGGCGATCTCGCCCGTCGCGAAGGTCGACAGGTCGGTCGCCGCCGCGCTGAGCGCGATGCAGCCGGCGATCAGTGCCGTGCCCGCGCCGATCGGCAGCGCCCGACCGAGCCGCGGGCCCAGCACGCCCGCGCCGATCACCCCCAGCAGCCCCGCGCCGAGCGCCACCGCGAAGACCGCGCCGACGGTCACCTCCGTCAGCCCCGCCTGCGTCACGCCGATGCGGCCGCTGACGCCCCAGAGGGAGTTCTGGGCCAGGGACCAGAAGAACAGGGCGGCGGCGAGGACGAGGCCGGAGCGGAGATGGGGGAGCGGGGTGGCGGTGCGGAGCGTCTGGGGCGTGGGGGCGCGGGTGGGGAGGCGGCCGGCCAGGGGCAGCACCAGCAGTGCCGTGCAGGCGATCGCGGCGAGGGGGAGGCCGTGCGCCGGGCCCAGGTGGGGGATCGTCAGATACAGCGCGCCCGCGAGGGCGGAGACGCCGAGCAGACCCAGGGTGGTGGTGCGGTGCGGGTCGCGCTGGGCGGCGATGCCGGTCGCGGCGACCGTGGTGGCCGCACCGGAGCCGAAGCCGCCGACGATGGCGCCGGCGATGACCAGGGGGAGGGTCGACGTGAGGGCGGCGGTGCCGTAGCCGGCGGCCGCGAGGAGCAGGCCCGTGCGGGCGAGCCTGCGGGGGCCGAAGCGGTCGACACGGGAGGCGAGCAGGAAGCCCGCCGTAGCCGAACTCAGCAGCAGCGCGCTGCCGATGGCGCCGGCCTGTGTGGCCGAGAGCGGGAGACCCGTGTCCAGTCGGCCGACGGTGGTCGGCAGCAGATACGCGGCGAGATACCCGGCCGTGAAAAGGGCGACGAGGGGCCAGGGCGTGGTGGTGCGGGCGAACACGGGCGTTCCCAGGGCATGCGAAAGAAGCGGCTCAAGAAGGGGATTGGGCGGCTGTCGACGGACAGGAACGCGCGGGCAATTTGTATCAAGGGGGTGGGGGTGCGAAGAAGGTGGGGCGGTGTGATGTGGGGCACCTTTTGTTTGGGGTGGGGATGTGGGGGTAAGGGAGGCCGCTTTGCCTGCTGTTACCCCGGGCCGCTCAAGGGGCGCGGGGAACTGCGCAATCCTTTGGCGGGTATCTGGGGGCGGAGCCCCGAAGGAGGGGACGGGCAGGGGCGGCGGGGGCGAAAACAGCCTTGACCGACGGTGTCCGGCGGGCCGTGTGGTGCACACTGGCCAGATCCGCACCACGTCAGGGAGCGCACCGTGATCGCGTCCAACGGAGAGCGACCGTTCAGCCAGGCCCACGTCGACCCGCTCGCCGGGCTGCGCACCCCCCAGGACCCGCCCTGGGACGTCTATCTCACGGGCACGGTCTTCCTGGACATCATCTTCACGGGGCTTGATTCCGCCCCCGTACGCGGGACGGAGTCCTGGGCACGGGGGATGGGTTCCAGCCCCGGCGGAGTCGCCAACATGGCGACCGCGCTGGCGCGGCTGGGGCTGAGGACCTCCCTCGCGGCGGCCTTCGGTGACGACCATTACGGGGAGTACTGCTGGGACGCCCTGGAGCAGGGCGAGGGCATCGACCTCACCACGTCGCGCACGGTGCCCGGCTGGCACTCCCCGGTCACCGTGTCGATGGCGTACGAGGGCGAGCGCACGATGGTCAGCCACGGGCACGAACCGCCGCCGGAGGAACCGGCGCCGGACTGCCCGCCCCCCGCGCGTGCCGCCGTCGCCTCGCTGACGCCGGGCACGCGCGCGCCGTGGATCGCCCAGGCCGCGAGCCGCGGCACCCGGATCTTCGCGGACGTCGGCTGGGACGACACGGGCCGCTGGGACCTGGCGGGTCTCGCCGATCTCGAACACTGCGAGGCGTTCCTGCCGAACGCGGAGGAGGCCAAGCGCTACACCGGCGCCGACTGCCCGCGCGCGGCGGCGCAGGCGCTGACCGAGTACGTACCGGTGGCGGTCGTCACCCTCGGTTCCGAGGGCGCGTACGCCGTGGACGGCCGGACCGGAGAGACCGCCGAGGTTCCGGCGATCGCCGTCGAGGCCATGGACCCCACCGGCGCCGGTGACGTCTTCGTCGCCGGGTTCGTGACCGGCACGCTCGCCGACTGGCCGCTCGCCGACCGGCTCGCCTTCGCTGGGCTGACCGCCGCGCTGTCCGTCCAGGAGTTCGGCGGGTCGCTGTCCGCGCCCGGCTGGTCCGAGATCGCCGCCTGGTGGCGCCGCGTCCAGTCGGTCGACGACCAGGATCCGACGGCCCTGCGGCGCTACGCCTTCCTGGAGGGCCTGTTGCCGGAGGTGACCCGCCCGTGGCCGCTGCGCCGGGCGGTGCCGACGATCGGGTTCGGCCGCTCCGCGTGACGCGAGGAGGCGCGGCGTGATGCCGAGGGCGCGCCGTGTGACGCGACGGCGCTCCGTGTGACGCGAGGAGGCGCGGCGTGATGCCGAGGGCGCGCCGCGAGACGCGACGGCGCTCCGCGTGAGGTGCGGACGCGCCGTGTGAGGTTCCGCGTGCGGTGCGGAAAAGACCTACGGCTCTGTCAGTGCGGCGACGTACGCTTGGAATCGCAAGGCTGCCCCCGTGGCAGGCTGCCGCATCGAGGAGGATACGCAGGCCTACAGAGCCGGCCCATGACTCAGACACCCACAGCTCACACCCCCGCGCAGGGACAGGCGAGAGCGCAGTTCACCGTTCCGGCCGCGCACCCCATGGTGACCGTGCTGGGCTCCGGCGACTCCCTCCTGCGCGTGATCGAGAAGGCCTTCCCGGCGGCCGACATCCACGTCCGGGGCAATGAGATCAGTGCGGTCGGCGACGCCGGTGAAGTCGCCCTCGTCCAGCGCCTGTTCGACGAGATGATGCTGGTGCTCCGCACGGGGCAGCCGATGACGGAGGACGCAGTGGAACGCTCGATCGCCATGCTCAGGGCGAGCGAGAACGGGGAGGGCGACGGCCAGGAGACCCCGGCCGAGGTGCTCACGCAGAACATCCTGTCCTCGCGCGGCCGCACCATCCGCCCCAAGACGCTCAACCAGAAGCGGTACGTCGACGCCATCGACAAGCACACCATCGTCTTCGGCATCGGCCCCGCCGGTACTGGCAAGACGTACCTCGCGATGGCGAAGGCGGTCCAGGCGCTTCAGTCCAAGCAGGTCAACCGGATCATCCTGACCCGGCCGGCGGTCGAGGCGGGGGAGCGGCTGGGATTCCTCCCGGGCACCCTCTACGAGAAGATCGACCCCTACCTGCGCCCGCTCTACGACGCGCTGCACGACATGCTCGACCCGGATTCGATCCCCCGGCTGATGGCGGCGGGCACCATCGAGGTCGCCCCCCTCGCCTACATGCGCGGCCGCACCCTGAACGACGCTTTCATCATCCTGGACGAAGCCCAGAACACGAGCGCCGAACAGATGAAGATGTTCCTCACCCGCCTCGGCTTCGACTCGAAGATCGTGGTCACGGGTGACGTGACGCAGGTCGACCTTCCGAACGGGACGAAGTCGGGTCTGCGCCAGGTCCAGGACATCCTGGAGGGCGTCGACGACGTCCACTTCTCGCGGCTCACGTCCCACGATGTCGTACGGCACAAGCTGGTCGGCCGTATCGTCGACGCGTACGAGAAGTACGACATCGAGAACGGCACCGAGAACGGCTCCCACAAGAGCCGCGGCAAAGCCGGACACAAGGGGAAGTAGACCAGCACGACCATGTCGATCGACGTCAACAACGAGTCCGGAACCGAGGTCGACGAGCAGGCGATCCTCGACATCGCCCGCTACGCGCTCGCGCGGATGCGTATCCACCCGCTCTCCGAGCTCTCGGTGATCGTCGTGGACGCCGACGCCATGGAGCAGCTGCACATCCAGTGGATGGACCTGCCGGGGCCGACGGATGTCATGTCCTTTCCCATGGACGAGCTGCGTCCGCCGTCGAAGGACGACGACGAGCCGCCGCAGGGCCTGCTCGGCGACATCGTGCTCTGCCCGGAGGTCGCCGAGCGGCAGGGCAAGGAAGCCGCGACGCAGCACTCCATGGACGAGGAGCTCCAGCTCCTCACCGTCCACGGAGTGCTGCACCTGCTGGGCTACGACCACGAGGAAGCGGACGAGAAGGCCGAGATGTTCGGTCTGCAGGCCGCCATCGTGGACGGCTGGCGCGCGGAGAAGGGCATGACGGGCCCCTCGCCGGCGCCGACCGTGTCATGAGCCCCCAACTCGTCATCGGCGCCGTCCTGCTGGTCGTCGTGGCCTGGCTCGCCGCCTGCGCGGAGGCGGGCCTCGCGCGCGTCTCCAGCTTCCGCGCGGAGGAGGCCGTACGCAGCGGCCGGCGCGGCAGCGCCAAGCTCGCCCAGGTCGCCGCCGACCCGACCCGCTACCTCAACGTGGCACTGCTGGTGCGCGTCGCCTGTGAGATGGCGGCCGCCGCGCTCGTCACCTACGCCTGCCTGAAGGAGTTCGACCGGACCTGGGAGGCCCTCGCGGTCGCCATCGGCGTCATGGTCCTCGTCTCGTATGTGGCCGTGGGTGTCTCGCCGCGCACCATCGGCCGCCAGCACCCGCTGAACACGGCGACGGCGGCGGCGTACGTGCTGCTGCCGCTGGCGCGGGTCATGGGCCCGATCCCGCCCCTGCTCATCCTCATCGGCAACGCGCTCACGCCCGGCAAGGGCTTCAGGCGCGGCCCGTTCGCCTCCGAGGCCGAGCTGCGCGCGCTGGTCGACCTCGCGGAGAAGGAGTCCCTCATCGAGGACGAGGAGCGCCGTATGGTGCACTCCGTCTTCGAGCTGGGCGACACCCTCGTACGCGAGGTGATGGTGCCCCGTACCGACCTCGTCGCCATCGAGCGCTACAAGACCATCCGGCAGGCGCTGACCCTGGCGTTGCGGTCCGGCTTCTCGCGCATCCCCGTCACCGGGGAGAACGAGGACGACGTCGTCGGGATCGTGTATCTGAAGGACCTGGCCCGCAAGACGCACATCAGCCGCGACGCCGAGTCCGAGCTGGTGTCGACGGCCATGCGGCCCGCCAGCTTCGTGCCCGACACCAAGAACGCGGGCGATCTGCTGCGCGAGATGCAGCAGGAGCGCAACCACGTCGCCGTCGTCATCGACGAGTACGGCGGCACGGCCGGCATCGTCACCATCGAGGACATCCTCGAGGAGATCGTCGGCGAGATCACCGACGAGTACGACCGCGAGCTGCCACCGATCCAGGAGCTCGGCGACGACCGCTACCGCGTCACCGCCCGCCTCGACATCGGCGACCTCGGCGAGCTGTACGGCTTCGAGGCGTACGACGACGAGGACGTGGAGACGGTCGGCGGACTGCTCGCCAAGGCGCTCGGACGGGTCCCGATCGCCGCGGCCTCCTCGGTGGTCGAGCTGCCCGACGGGCGCGAACTGCGGCTGACCGCGGAGGCCGCGGCCGGGCGCCGGAACAAGATCGTCACCGTGCTCGTCGAGCCGGTCGGCCCGGTCGACCCCCCCGAGGAGGAGAAGCCGGAGTGACCCCGCAGCAGCTGCGCACTTTCTGCCTGTCCTTCAACGCGACCGTCGAGGACTTCCCCTTCGCCCCGGAGATCTCGGTCTTCAAGGTGCTGGGCAAGCTCTTCGCGCTCACGCGCCTGGACGCCCGCCCCCTCACGGTCAACCTCAAGTGCGACCCGGAGGACGCGGTCCGGCTGCGCGGCGAGTACCCGGGGCTGGTCATCCCCGGCTACCACATGAACAAGCGGCACTGGAACACGGTGACGGTCGACGGCGAGCTCCCGGACCGGCTGGTCCGGGAGCTCATCGAGGATTCGTACGATCTCGTCGTCGCCGGTCTGCCGAAGGCCGAGCGCCTCCGCCTCGACCGTCCCTGAGGCCTCAGTTCCCGACCGTCCCCGCACCGCGTCGGCCGAGTCCCACCGCGACCAGTACCGCCGCCGCCAGGACGATGTATCCGGTGGCCGGGTAGCCGCCTGCCGGTTTGCCGCGTACCGCTGCGCGGAGCCGGAGTGGTGCTTCGTATGCTCAGGGCATGACCGACAGCAGCGCGCTTGACCCCGAGGACCGCAAGATCGTCACCCTGGCCCGCTCCGCGCGGGCGCGCAACGGTGTGCCCGAGGGGGCGGCCGTACGGGATGAGACGGGCCGTACGTATGTGGCGGGGACCGTGGCCTTGGAGTCGCTGCGGTTGAGTGCGTTGCAGACGGCGGTGGCCATGGCGGTGGCGTCGGGGGCGAAGTCCCTGGAGGCGGCGGCGGTGGTGTCCGAGGCGGAGGCCGTGTCCGCGGAGGACCGCGCGGCGGTACGGGACCTCGGCGGGGCCGAGACGCCGGTGCTCCTCGCGGGGCCCGACGGGACGGTCCACGCCGTGGTCACCGCGGGCTGAGGCCCCAGCGGGTTTCGCCCCCTCCGCCCCTACCCGTCCCCTACCTGGGGGGGGCTGCCGCCCCCCAGACCCCCCGCATCGGCCTTGACGGCCTCGTCCTCAAACGCCGGACGGGCTGTGGGGTGCCGGGCGGGGGGGGGTGATGGTGCGCCGTGGGTGGGTGGGATCCGGCCTGCGGGCTCGTTCTCGGGGGCGGCGGGTGGGCTGGATGGTGCCGGGCGGGGTGAATTGGTGCCCGCCCGGGGGTGTAAAAGGGGGCGCTGTCAGCGTGGGGGGTCCTCGCCCACCAAGCCGTCCACCGACTCCCGGATGAGGTCGGCGTGGCCGACGTGTCGTGCGTACTCCTCGATCAGGTCGATGAGGATGCGGCGCAGGCTGGGTGACCGGCCGTCGGGCCACTTGCGGTCGGCCGGGCGGTCCAGGCCGCCGTCGGCCAGGGCCTCGGCGACCAGGGTGCGGGAACGGGCCACGGTGTCCCGCCACAGCGCGAAGACCTGCTCGGGGGCCTCCTCGGCGGCCAGGCGCCAGTCCCACTCGGGGTCGGTGTCCCAGTCCGCCATGTCGAACGGAGGACTGGGCTCGCGCCCGAACAGCCGCCCCGAGAAGTAGTCGTCCTCGACATGGGCCAGGTGCTTGAGCAGCCCGCCCAGGGTGATCGACGAAACGCCGACCGTGGCCCTCAGCCCGGCCGCGTCCAGCCCCCCGCACTTCCACGCCAAGGTCGCGCGCTGCCGCTCCAGGGAGCCCAGCAGGGTGGCGGTCTCGTCCCCCGCGACGGGAGGCTCCGGATGCTGCACGTACTCATCCACCTCATCCACGTTGGTCATGGGCGGGAGTGTAACGACGCCCTCTGACAACCTCCTTGGCCTGTCCGGCACTTGAGGACAAGGCCGTTCAGGCCAAGAAGCGGGGCTCTGGGGGCGGAGCCCCCGGGGACGGGAAGGGTAGGGGCGGAGGGGGCGGAATACCGTCTCAGAAGCCCAGCTTGCGCAGCTGCCGGGGATCCCGCTGCCAGTCCTTGGCGACCTTCACGTGGAGGTCGAGGAAGACCGGCGTACCCAGCAGTGCCTCGATCTGCTTGCGGGACTTGATGCCGACGTCCTTCAGGCGCTTGCCCTTGGGGCCGATGATGATGCCCTTCTGGCTGGGCCGCTCGATGTAGACGAAGGCGTGGATGTCGAGGAGCGGCTTGTCGGCGGGACGGCCCTCGCGGGGCAGCATTTCCTCGACCACGACGGCGATGGAGTGCGGCAGCTCGTCGCGGACGCCTTCGAGCGCGGCCTCGCGGATCAGCTCCGCGATCATGACCTGCTCGGGCTCGTCGGTGAGATCGCCCTCGGGGTAGAGGGCCGGGCCCTCCGGCAGCAGCGGGACGATCAGGTCGGCCAGCAGGTCCACCTGCTTGTCGCCGACCGCCGACACCGGCACGATCTCCGCCCACTCGAACCCGAGTTCCTTGCCGAGCTGGTCGATCGCGATGAGCTGCTCGGCGAGCGTCTTGCTGTCCACGAGGTCGGTCTTCGTGACGATCGCGATCTTCGGCGTCTTCTTGATGGACGCCAGTTCCTTCGCGATGAAACGGTCACCGGGACCGAGCTTCTCGTTCGCGGGCAGGCAGAAGCCGATCACATCCACCTCGGCCCACGTCGTGCGCACGATGTCGTTGAGCCGCTCGCCGAGCAGCGTGCGCGGCTTGTGCAGCCCCGGGGTGTCCACCAGGATCAGCTGGGCGTCGGGCCGGTGCACGATGCCCCGTACCGTGTGCCGCGTGGTCTGCGGCTGGTTCGCGGTGATGGCCACCTTCTGGCCGACCAGAGCATTCGTAAGGGTGGACTTGCCCGCGTTGGGGCGGCCCACGAAGCAGGCGAAGCCGGCGCGGTGGGTGGCCTCGGACGGCTTGGATGACGGGGTACGAACGCTCATGGCGCCCATTGTCCCTGATCCACAAGCCCCCACTGCACGCCGAGCGCCTCTGGGCGCCCCCGCCGTGCGCGGTGAGCTTCCGGAAACCCCCGCGCAACACGAAACACACCGGAAACGCGGACGTGCACAACCGGAAACGCGGGCCGGTGACTCTCTGACGACGCCCCCGGACCGCTGGAGAGACCGTGACCCTGGCTGCCCCGCACATCGACACCGGTGACACGGCCTGGCTGCTCGCCGCCACCGCGCTCGTCCTCCTGATGACGCCGGGCCTCGCCCTGTTCTACGGCGGGATGGTCCGCACGAAGAGCGTCCTCAACATGCTGATGATGAGCTTCGTGTCGATCGCCCTGGTCACGGTGGTGTGGCTGGCCGCCGGATACTCGCTCGCGTTCGGCGACGACGCCTTCGGCGGGCTGATCGGCGGCCTGAAGCACGCGGGCATGGCGGGCCTCGGCCCGGACAGCGTCCAGGGCACGGTCCCCACCCTCCTCTTCGCCACCTTCCAGCTCACCTTCGCGATCATCACCGCGGCGCTGATCAGCGGTGCGATCGCGGACCGCGCGAAGTTCGGCGCGTGGCTGGTCTTCGTGCCGGTCTGGGCGCTGCTCGTATACGTTCCCGTCACCCACTGGGTGTGGGGCCCGGGCGGCTGGATCCTCGAGAACCTGGGCGCGCTCGACTTCGCGGGCGGTCTGCCGGTCGAGATCACCTCCGGCGCGTCCGGACTCGCGTTGTGCCTGGTCCTCGGCCCGCGCCTCGGCTTCAAGAAGGACGCCATGCGGCCGCACAACCTGCCGATGGTGATGCTGGGCGCGGGACTGCTGTGGTTCGGCTGGTTCGGCTTCAACGCGGGATCCGCGCTGGGTGCCAATGGTCTCGCTGCCGCCGCCTTCCTCAACACCCTCGCCGCCGGCTGCACCGGCCTGCTCGGCTGGCTCTTCGTGGAGCAGAAGCGCGACGGCCACCCGACCACGCTGGGCGCGGCGTCCGGCGCGGTCGCGGGTCTGGTGGCCATCACCCCGTCCTGCGGGTCGGTCTCGCTGCTCGGCGCGCTGGTCGTCGGTCTCGCCGCCGGTGTCGTCTGCTCGTACGCCGTGAGCTGGAAGTTCAAGCTGAACTACGACGACTCGCTGGACGTCGTCGGCGTCCACCTGGTCGGCGGCATCATCGGCACCGTCCTCATCGGCGTCTTCGCGACCGAGTCGATGACCGGTGGCGCCGAGGGGCTCCTGTACGGCGGCGGGCTCGGCCAGCTCGGCAAGCAGCTGGTCGCCGTGGTGGCCGTCGGGGCGTACGCCTTCGCCGTCACATACGGCATCGGGAAGATCATCGACAAGGTGATGGGCTTCCGGGCGAGCGAGGACGAGGAGTACACCGGCCTGGACCTTACGGTGCACGCCGAGAGCGCCTACGATCACGGGGTCCTGGGCCACGGTGCCCCGGTCACGTCGTCCGTCTCCTCCGTCCCCACCGCGCAGAAGGTCAAGACCCAGGAATGAAGCTCATCACCGCGATCGTCAAGCCGTACCGACTCGACGAGGTCAAGACCGCGCTCCAGGAAATCGGCGTGCACGGGCTGACCGTCACGGAGGCCAGTGGGTACGGGCGTCAGCGCGGGCACACCGAGGTGTACCGCGGCGCCGAGTACCAGGTCGATCTCGTCCCCAAGGTCCGTATCGAGGTCGTCGTCGAGGACGCGGACGCCGACGCGGTCATCGACGCGGTGGTCAAGGCCGCGCAGACCGGGAAGATCGGGGACGGGAAGGTGTGGGCGGTGCCGGTGGAGACGGTGGTGCGGGTGCGGACGGGGGAGCGCGGGCCGGACGCGCTCTGAGCCGGCGCCCGGCTGCGGGCAACGGGTGAGCGCCGTTGCTCCCCACTGCCGCTGCCCGCCGACGCCGGCGCTCCCGCTACCGCTGTGGGCAGTCGTCCCGTTGGGCGATGGGGGTCCCCCCTGTTCGAGCGAAGCCGAGAACTTGGGGGAGGGTGGGCACAGCCACCTGTGCCGGGTGCCGTATCGCACCATGGTTCCCCGGCACCGGGGCTGAGGTCGGGGTGGGGGTACGGGGTGCCGCTGTGCCCACCCGTGCCGCCCCTGGCGGCACGCATGCCCACAGCTGGGACGGGTGGGGATGCCGCGCCTGAACCGGTGCCGCTGCGCGCGGGCGGCACCGGTCTGTGTGCGTGGGGGGCCTACTCGAACACGAACGGGCCCGGGGACTGCGGTGCGTCCGCGGTGCAGGTGATGGTGATGCCGAAGACCACCATCTGGAGGGAGCCGCCGTAGGCCTCCAGGCTGTCGCCGGAGGCGACCGTGCCGTCGAGCGGGCCTACGGAGACGCCGCCGCCCGCGGAGATGGCGGGGTTCTTCGTCCCGGAGAACACGGTGGTGCCACCGCTCGCCTTCACCATGGTCAGGGTGGAGCTGATCGAGTCCTGGCCGATGGAGATCGGGGCCGTGATGTCGGTGGAGCTGAGGGTGATGGTCGCGGCCGTGCCGTTCTGGGTGGCCGTGAGGGTGGCCTCGCCGCTGCCGCCGATGCTGCAGGTCGCGTTGATGGTGGCCGTCTGCGGGGTGACGGCCGCGGCGGTCGGCGCGAAGGCCAGGCCGGTCGCGGCGAGTGTGCCGGCGGCTAACGCCGCGGCGGTTCCGAGTCGCTTGGCTCTCATCGGATTCCCTTCCCTTGTACGGGAATTGCCATGTGGGGATGGTGGGACGGTGCCGTCGCCTGCCGCCCTGTCCGGGCACACTGGCTCCTCACCTCTGTGCGCTGGTGAGTGTGCGGGGAGATGTGTACGCGGACCGTCCGCGAGTGGGGTGCGGGGCGCCATGCGGCGGCGTATCTGACGGTCCGTCGGAACGTGCGGTTCCATTGATGCGCGGGTGGCTCACGATTGCAAGGCATGCCGACGCTTTCCTTCAACGGTCATCAAAAGTGGCCGAAGTTGGGCGCCGGGTTGGGTTGTTCGCCCCCTCCGCCCCTACCCGTCCCGTACCTGGGGGCTCCGCCCCCAGACCCCCTGGGTTGTCTTTCTTCTGCGGGTGGGTGGGGGCTTGTCGCGCAGTTCCCCGCGCCCCTTATGGGGCGCTCCTGGGGGCGGAGAAAAGCCTTTCAGGGGCGGCCTGCTGTCGGTGACATGTCCTGGAGGCCCACCACGCGGAGCAGTTGGAGGCGTTCGTGGGACTCGGTGCCGGGGCGGGCCGTGTGGACGATCAGGAGTTGGTTGTCTCCGGAGCTGAGCAGGATTTCGCAGTCCAGGTTGAGCAGCCCGACGGTGGGGTGCAGGAATCTCTTCGTCGAGGCGCGCCGCACAGCCACCTCGTGGGACTGCCAGAGGCCGTCGAACTCCTCGCTCGCCGCGCGGAGTTCCGCCACCAGGCGCGCCGGGGCCGGGTCGTCCGGGCGGGCCGCGGTGACGGCGCGCAGGTTGGCGACATGGGAGCGGGCCAGCTCGGCGTGGTCCTCGGGCGGGAAGAGGGCGCGGGCCCGCGGATCGGTGAAGAAGCGCCGTACGACATTGCGGTCGGTGCCCGCCTCGCCCACCAGGGCCGCCGCCATCGCGTTCTGGGCGAGCACGTCGCCGTAGTCGGTCATGACCTGCGCGGGCGCGTCGTGCAGCCGGTCGAGGATCAGGAGCAGGCCGGGGCGGACGTGGGCCGAGGCGCTCTCGGCGCGCGGTGGTTCCTCGCCCACCAGGTGGAAGAGATGGTCCCGTTCGTCGCCGGTGAGCCGGAGCGCTCGCGCCAGGGCGCCCAGCATCTGCCGTGACGGGCGCGGGCCGCGCGACTGCTCCAGGCGCGTGTAGTAGTCCACGGACATCCCGGTCAGCGCCGCCACCTCCTCGCGGCGCAGGCCCGGCGTACGGCGTCGGGCGCCGGCCGTGAGCCCCACGTCCGAGGGCTCCAGCCGGGCGCGGCTGCGGCGCAGGAAGTCGGCGAGTTCGGCTCGGTTCACCTCTCCAGCCTGGCCGAACCCGCCCGTCTTATCCAGGCACTGCCAGTCCCCGGATCAGGAGGTCTCTCCCGCCGCCGTGAGCGCGGGGAGACGCTGAAGGCCGACGAGAGGAACCCATCATGTTGACGTTGGTGACAGGAACCACCGGTGAGGTCGGCCGCCGCTTCGTACCGCGTCTGCTGCAGCAGACGCCCCCGGGTGACCAGGTACGGGTCCTGGTCCGCGACGAGGCGAAGGCGGCCGCCCTCGCCGACCTCGGCGCCCAGGTCGCGGTCGGTGATCTGCGGGACGCGGAGGCGCTCGGCAAGGCCCTCGCGGGCGCTGACGCGGTGGTGAACATCGCGGCCGCCTTCCGTGGTGTACCCGACGAGGAGGCGTGGGCGGTCAACCGCGACGCCGCGCTGGAGCTGGGCCGCGCGGCCGTGACCTCCGGCGTACGCCGCTTCGTGCAGGTCAGCACGAACCTCGTCTACGGAACGGGCCGCGGCCGCCCCCTCGCCGAGGAGGACCCGACCGTACCCGGCGGCGAGATGTGGGGCGCGTACCCGGCGTCGAAGGGGGAGGCGGAGCGGGGCCTTCTCGCCCTGGAGGGCGGCATGGACGTACGGATCGGGCGTCTCGCCTTCGTCTACGGCGAAGGCGACCCGCATCTCGCCGCGTCGATGCGGTGGGCCGCGCACTGGCCCGCCACCCAGCGCCTCCAGCTGGTCCACCACGCGGATGTCGCGCAGGGCCTGTGCCGCCTGCTGTACGCCCCGGGCGCGGCGGGCGCCATCTACAACATCGCGGACGACGCCCCCGTCACCACTGTCGATCTGCACCAGCTCAACGGTGTCGACATCCCGTCGGCGCTGTACGAGCGCACGGACCCCGATCCCTGGTTCGGGATCGTGTCCACGGCCCGAATCCGACGGGAATTGGGCTACCGCCCGCTGTACCCGTCGGTCTGGACCGCCCAGGACGCGGGCGCGCTGTAAGCAGGTAGCTGCTCAGCCGGCAGTCGCCCGCTCAGCCGGCAGTCGCCCGCTCAGCGGGCAGGTACCCGCTCAGTCCACGCCCTTGATCCGCCCCACCAGCACCGCCCCCGCCAGCCCGATCACCGCCGCCACCAGATACAGCACCCGGTATCCGCCCAGATACGTCACGATCGGCGCGGCCAGCGCGGGGGCGGCGACCTGGGGGAGGGCGTTGGCGATGTTGATGACGCCGAGGTCCTTGCCGCGGTCCAGGGCCTTGGGGAGGACGTCCGTCATCAGGGCGAAGTCGACGGACGTGAAGACGCCGAAGCCGATGCCCAGCACCGCCGCCGCGACGATCGCGCCCGGCCAGGTCTGCCAGCCGGACAGGGCCGCCGTGGCCACCGCCATCAGGACGCCCGACCAGATCACGAACGGCTTGCGGCGGCCCACCCGGTCCGACCACACCCCGCCCACCACGACGGTGGCGAGCAGCGTGACGCCGTTGATCGCCGTGAGGATCAGCACGCCCTCGTCCGGGTCGTCGTAGTGCAGGCGGTCCCTCAGGTAATAGAGCAGGTAGAGGAGGACGAGGGCGTTGCTCAGGTTGATCAGGAAGCGGGTCAGCCAGGCCCAGGCCAGGTCGGGGTAGCGGCGCGGGCTCAGCCAGAAGGAGGTCAGGAAGGCGCGCCAGGACCAGACGGGCCGGGCCGAGGCGGGCAGCCGCAGGTCCTGGTAACGGAGTACGTACGGCAGGACGCCCACCAGCGTGAACACCGCGCACGCCGCGTACCCGCCGCCCACGCCTCCCGTCACCGTCGCGAGGCCCGTGCCGCCGACCACACCCAGGATCTGGGCCGCGCCCAACCAGCCGCCCACAGAACCCCGTTGGAGCCGTGGCACCCGGTCGGGCACGGCCGCCGTGACCGCGGCGAAGGCGGCGTTCAGCGTCAGCTGGACCAGACACCAGCCGACCGTCATCGTCCACATGCCGCCCGCGCCGGCCAGGAGCAGCAGGGACAGCGCGCCGCCCGCCGCTCCCGCCACGATCCACGGCGTACGGCGGCCCCAGCGCGCGGTCGTGCGGTCGGACAGGGCGCCGAAGAGGGGGTTGGCGACCAGGGAGACGACCGCGCCGGCGCCCGTGACCCAGGCGAGCATCGTCTCCTTCGACATGCCGGTGCCGGGCGCGAAGTCCTCCGCCTGGGAGGCGAGGAGGATCTGCAGCGGGCCGTACCAGCCCACCCAGATCGCCCCGTTGGCGAGCGAGAGCGCCGAGGTCCAGCCCCGGCCGACCCGCTCGACGGGCTCGGCCAGAGCGGTCAGCCGTACGGAGTCCTCGGTGGTCATCTCTGCGCCCGCAGGGCGTCCCGCAGCCACGCGTACGACGCCTTCGGAGTCCGCTCCAGCGTGTCGTAGTCGACGTGGACGAGACCAAAGCGGCGTGCGTACCCCTCCGCCCACTCGAAGTTGTCCATCAGCGACCAGACGAAGTAGCCGCGTACGTCCACGCCCTGCTCCCACGCCCGGTGCAGCGCCCGGACATGACCGTCCAGGAAGGTGATCCGCTCCTGGTCGTCGATGCCCTCGTACGAGCAGCCGTTCTCGGTGATGACCACGGGCGGGAGCCGGTCGCCGTAGCGCTCGTGGAAGCCGACCAGCAGCTCGGTGAGCGCTTCCGGGACGACGGGCCAGCCGAAGTCCGTGACTGGATAGCCCTCCAGTTCGCGGACGGAGAAGGGGAGTTCGGCGGGCAGGGTCAGTCCGCTGAACTCGATCTCGGCGCCCTCGGGGGCGCCCACCTTGGTCGGCTGGTAGTAGTTGATCCCGTACCAGTCCAGCGGCTCCGCGATGACCTTCAGGTCCGACTCGACGTCGCCTGGCATCAACTCGCCGATGCCCTGCGGGTATTGGCCCAGCAGCAGTGGGTCGGCGAACAGCCGGTTGAGGAGGAGGTCGTAGAAGTCCGCGGCCTCCACGTCCTCGGTGCGGCGCGATGCCGCCCAGGTCGGGCCGTGCGAGTTGGCGATCCCGATGTCGGTGACTCCGGCCGCGCGCAGCGCCTGTACGGCGAGGCCATGGGCGAGGAGCTGGTGGTGGGCCACCGGCAGCGCGTCGAACAGGAGCTGCTTGCCGGGGGCGTGGGCGCCGAGCGCATGGCCCAACAGGGTGTGCTCGGCAGGCTCGTTGAGGGTGATCCACTTCTGTACGCGGTCGCCGAGGCGTGCGGCGACGACGGCCGCGTACTCGGCGAAGCGCTGGGAAGTGTCCCGGCTCAGCCAGTCCAGCTCCACCGGCAGGTCCCAGTGGAAGAGGGTCGGCACCGGGCGGATGCCCGCGGCGCAGAGTTCGTCCACCAGGCGGTCGTAGAAGTCGAGGCCGCCGGGGGAGTTCACGCGGGGCCAGGAGATGGAGAAGCGGTATGCGTCCACTCCGAGGCCGGCTATGAGTGCGACGTCCTCTGGGTAGCGGTGGTAGTGGTCGCAGGCCACCTCCGCGTTCGAGCCGTCCTTTATTCGGCCGGGTTCGGCCGTGAACGCGTCCCATACCGAGGGGGCGCGTTCGGTCACGGCCCCCTCGATCTGGTGGGCCGAGGTGGACACGCCCCAGAGGAAGCCGGGCGGGAACTGCGGGAGGGGGTTCGTCGCCATGCGCGCGATCATCCGTACCGGCGGTAACAGAAGTCAACGGTACGGAGTGAACTAGGCGTTATGGCTTTCGGGGGCGCCTACGGGGGGAGGGGCCCCGCGCCCCGTGACCGGCGCTCCCCTCGAACGCCCGGTTTCTACGCGCCCTCCTTCAGCACCCTCGAGATCAGCTTCCTCTGCTCCTCCGTCAGTCTCGGATCCGCGGCGTACACCGTCTTGTCGTCCACCGTGATCTGGTATTTGAAGCCGTCCGGAACGCCCACGGGAGGCGTGCCCCGGCCGGCGGCGATTGCCTGTTCGGCCAGGGCGTGCCACTCGTGGGCGTCGGGGCGTTCCGAGGTGTCCACCTCGGCAAAGCGCTCGATGCCCGCGAACCCGCCCGTGCGCCTCACCTGAATACGCATGGTTCCTGTCTAGTACGAGTCGGCGGACGGTGCTACCCGAGCGCTACGTGCTCGGTACTCCGACCTGCTCCCAGGCCTTCAGTACGGACTGGAGCTCCTCGCCCTCGCCGTAGCGGCCGCGCGCCTGCGCGACCGTCAGCTTGGCGAAGTCGGCGAAGCTCGCCTGGGACTCCAGCTCGCCGCCGGTGAGGACGTCGTACCAGATCTGTCCGGCCCGCTCCCACGCGTGGCCGCCGAGGGCCTGGGCGACGAGGTAGAAGGCGTGGTTGGGGATGCCGGAGTTGATGTGGACACCGCCGTTGTCGCGGCCCGTGCGGACGTAGTGGTCCATCGTGGCGGGCTGCGGGTCCTTGCCGAGCACGTCGTCGTCGTACGCGCTGCCCGGCTCCTTCATGGAGCGCAGCGCCGTGCCGGTGACGCGCGGGGCGAGGAGCCCCGCGCCGATCAGCCAGTCGGCCTCGGCGGCGGTCTGGCCGAGCGTGTACTGCTTGATCAGCGAGCCGAAGACGTCCGACATGGACTCGTTCAGGGCACCCGGCTGGCCGAAGTAGGTCAGGTTCGCCGTGTACTGGGTGACGCCGTGGGTCAGCTCGTGGCCGATGACGTCGACCGGGATGGTGAAGTCGAGGAAGATCTCGCCGTCACCGTCGCCGAACACCATCTGCTCGCCGTTCCAGAACGCGTTGTTGTAGTTCTGGTCGAAGTGCACGGTGGCGTCGAGCGGCAGGCCCTCGCCGTTGATCGAGTTGCGCTGGTACGCCTTCAGGTACAGCTCGAAGGTGGCGCCCAGACCGGCGTACGCGCGGTTGACGGTGGCGTCCTTGCCGGGCTTGTCGCCCTCGCCGCGGACCTTCTTGCCGGGCAGGTCCTGGTGGTGGCGGGCGTCGTAGATCGTGCGGTGCGGCTTCTCCTCGGCCGCTTCCCTGGGCGGGGCGACGCTCGGGGCGCCGATGACCGTGGTCAGCCGGCGGTGGGTGCGCTCGTAGGCGTCGCGCTCGAGGGTCTGGCGCGCGGGTCCGGCGAGTGCGGGGTCCTCGTGCTGGGCGAGCTTGTCGAGGACGTGGGGCGGCACGATGGTGCAGAAGACGGGCTCGAAGCCCCCGTTGGTCGTCATGCCCGGCACCCTTGCACTGAGTTATGCCACTGTCACTACCTGCAACCAAGATTGGTGAAATGGGGCGATAAGGAGGCCCACGCTCCGCAGAAAAGTGGTATGGAGCACTATTTGTCCAAAATGCTCCAGCGATCCCGCATACTGATACGGCCCCCCGCGAGGAGCACGGCTCGGCTAGGCTGCGGAGCATCATGCGTTTCGGGCTGCTTCTCCTTAGCTGCCGCGGCGAGGGCCTGTAGTCGAGGCCGACCCCCTCCCCGCGGAGTCTGGCGTTGCGCCGTCGGCCGTCCTTTCCGGACACCACGAGGAGCCCACGCACCATGGCGAACAGCCAGAACCGCCAGCAGCCCACGTCCATGCCGATCCACAAGTACGGCCAGTACGAGCAGGTCGACATCCCCGACCGCACCTGGCCGAACAACCGGATCACCGTCGCCCCTCGCTGGCTCTCCACCGACCTGCGCGACGGCAACCAGGCTCTGATCGACCCCATGTCGCCCGCCCGCAAGCGCGAGATGTTCGACCTGCTGGTGAAGATGGGCTACAAGGAGATCGAGGTCGGCTTCCCCGCCTCCGGCCAGACCGACTTCGACTTCGTGCGCTCGATCATCGAGGAAGAGGGCGCGATCCCCGACGACGTGACGATCTCCGTACTGACCCAGGCCCGTGAGGACCTGATCGAGCGGACCGTCGAGTCGCTGAAGGGCGCCAAGCGCGCGAACGTCCACCTGTACAACGCGACCGCCCCGGTCTTCCGCCGGGTCGTCTTCCGCGGCTCCAAGGACCAGATCAAGCAGATCGCCGTCGACGGCACGCGCCTGGTCATGGAGTACGCCGAGAAGCTGCTGGGCCCGGAGACCGAGTTCGGCTACCAGTACAGCCCCGAGATCTTCACCGACACCGAGCTGGACTTCGCGCTGGAGGTCTGCGAGGCGGTCATGGACGTCTGGCAGCCCGGTCCGGGCCGCGAGATCATCCTCAACCTGCCCGCCACGGTGGAGCGTTCGACCCCCTCCACGCACGCGGACCGCTTCGAGTGGATGGGCCGCAGCCTGTCCCGCCGCGCGTACGTCTGCCTGTCGATCCACCCGCACAACGACCGCGGTACGGCCGTCGCCGCCGCAGAGCTGGCGCTGATGGCCGGCGCCGACCGCGTCGAGGGCTGTCTGTTCGGGCAGGGCGAGCGCACCGGCAACGTCGACCTGGTCACCCTGGGCATGAACCTGTTCTCGCAGGGCGTCGACCCGCAGATCGACTTCTCCGACATCGACGAGATCCGTCGTACGTGGGAGTACTGCAACCAGATGGAGGTCCACGCACGCCACCCGTACGTCGGCGACCTCGTCTACACCTCCTTCTCCGGCTCCCACCAGGACGCCATCAAGAAGGGCTTCGACGCGATGGAGGCCGACGCGGCCGCCAAGGGCGTCACGGTCGACGACATCGAGTGGGCCGTCCCGTATCTGCCGATCGACCCGAAGGACGTCGGCCGCTCGTACGAGGCCGTCATCCGTGTCAACTCGCAGTCCGGCAAGGGCGGTATCGCCTACGTCCTGAAGAACGACCACAAGCTGGACCTGCCGCGCCGCATGCAGATCGAGTTCTCGAAGATCATCCAGGCGAAGACGGATGCCGAGGGCGGCGAGGTCACGCCGAAGGACATCTGGGCGACCTTCCAGGACGAGTACCTGCCGAACCCCGACAACGCGTGGGGTCGTATCCAGGTCAAGAACGGCCAGTCCACGACGGACAAGGACGGCGTGGACACGCTGACGGTCGAGGCCTCGGTCGACGGCGCGGACACGGTCCTGACCGGTACCGGCAACGGTCCGATCTCCGCGTTCTTCGACGCCCTGCAGTCCGTCGGCATCGACGTACGCCTGCTTGACTACCAGGAGCACACGATGAGCGAGGGCGCCTCCGCGCAGGCCGCCTCGTACATCGAATGCGCGATCGACGACAAGGTCCTGTGGGGAATCGGTATCGACGCGAACACGACACGTGCCTCGCTGAAGGCCGTCGTCTCCGCGGTCAACCGCGCGGCCCGCTGACCTCGTTCACCTGGTTCTTTCCGGCCCCGTCCGCCTTTCGAAGGCGGGCGGGGCCGCGTCGTATACCGGCCAATCCAAGTGGAGGTCACGGGCAGGTCTCGTCAGGGGTACTGACTCCACATCAACAATGTGGCTAACATCACGCCAGCGCGGCGATGTTGCCGCGGGGTTACGGAGGTGTGCGACGGTGCTGCCAGGACGGGGACGAAACGGTCGTGCAGTTCAGGTTTCCCGCATTCTGGGCACCCGTACCGCGTGGACGACCGTCGGCGACGGCGAGTTCTTCTGCCCCGGCTGCGGAGGCGACCGCAACTACCAGCGCCTGACCGGCCGCCGCCGGTTCACCCTCCTCGGCGTTCCCGTCCTCCCGCGCGGCGAGACCGGACCCGTCGTCGAATGCGCCGCCTGCCGCCACCACTACGGCGCCGACGTCCTCGACCACCCCACCACCACCCGCTTCTCGGCGATGCTCCGTGACGCCGTCCACACCGTCGCCCTCGCCGTCCTCGCCGCGGGCGGCACCTGCGCCCGTACGTCCCTGGAGACCGCCGCCGGAGCGGTCCGCTCGGCCGGCTTCGACGACTGCACGGAGGACCAGCTCGGCGCCCTCGTCGAGGCGCTCGCCGCCGACACCGGCCGCGTCTCGGGGGAGCCGTGCGGCGCGAGTCTGGCCATAGAGCTCCACGAGGCCCTGGACCCGCTGGCCCCGCACCTCGCGCCGACCGGCCGGGAGGCGATCCTCCTCCAGGGCGCCCGCATCGCGCTGGCCGACGGGCCGTACACCCCCGGCGAGCGCGATGTCCTGGCCACCGTGGGCGCGGCGCTGACGATCTGCTCGGACGATGTGACGCGGCTGCTGGTGGCGGCGCGTACGCCGTCGTAATACTCCCCAGGGAGTAATCCCCCCGTTCGGCCACCCCTCGGAGTAGCCCCGAACTCGCCCTCCCGCGCGACGAACCAGACGTCGCGCGCCGGGAGCCTGGTGACTGTCCAGACACCCGGCCAGGAGGGGAGGACCCCGTCATGGGGCCCGGAAAGACAACCACGCGGACGACGAGCGCGCGTACGCGGCGAAGGGCCGTGCCCTGGGTGCTGCTCGGGCTCTGGGTGGCCGTGCTGGCGGCCGTCGGTCCGTTCGCGTCGAAGCTTGCGGACGTGCAGCACGACCGTGCCGTGGACTATCTGCCGGCGAGCGCGGACTCCACCCAAGTGGCCAAGATCGAGGACCAGTTGCCCGGCGGCGAGACCACCGAGCTGGTGCTCGTCTACCATCGCGACGGCGGGCTGAGCGCCGCCGACCGCGCCACGGCCGCCCGCCAGATCGCCGAGATCACCCAGGAGAACCCGCTCACCGCACCCCCGAAGGGGGTCCCGTCGAAGGACGGGACCACGGTGATGTACCCGGTCGCCAGCTCCGCGCCCGGCACCGACGAGAAGAAGCGCGACGCCTTCGTCAACGACGTACGCGAGGTCGCCCGCAGCGAGCACGGGATGAGCGTCGACGTGGGCGGCCCCGGCGCGCTCGCCACCGACGCCGCCGAGGTCTACAACTCCCTCGGCGGACCGCTGCTCTACACCACCGTCGCCGTGGTCGCCGTCCTGCTGATCCTCATCTACCGCAGCCCGCTGCTGTGGCTGGTGCCGCTCGCCGTCGCGGGCGTCGCCGACTACCTGTCGATGGGTGTCGCGTACGGGCTCCACGAGGCGTTCGGCACCAGCATCACCGGCCAGAGCTCGGGCATGATGACCATCCTCGTGTTCGGCGCTGGGACCGACTACGCGCTGCTGCTCATCTCCCGCTACCGGGAGGAGTTGCGGCGCTTGGAGCGGCCGTACGACGCCATGCGGGCGGCCCTGCGCGGCTGCGGGCCCGCCGTGCTCGCCTCCTCCGGCACTGTCGCCGCCGGACTGATCTGCCTGCTCGCCGCCGACCTCAACAGCAGCCGGGGCATGGGCCCGATGGGCACCGTCGGGGTGCTGTGCGCGCTCGTCGCCATGCTGACCCTGTTGCCCGCCGTACTCGTCCTGCTCGGGCGCCGGGTGTTCTGGCCGCTCGTGCCCGCGTACGGGAGTACGCCCAAGCAGCGGCGGAGCCTGTTCGCCGCGATGGGGTCCTCCGCCGGGCGCCGGCCGTACGCCGTCCTCGCGGGCGGGGCCGTACTCCTCGGGGCGCTCGCCCTGGGCGCCCTGAACCTGCCCGGCGGTCTCAAGCAGCAGGACTCCTTCGTCCACAAGCCGGATTCGGTCGCCGCCATCGAGACACTCGCCACGGCGTACCCGGGGCAGGGCACCCAGCCGATCACCGTGATCACCCCCACCGGGCGGGCGGACGCCACGCTGGCCGCCGTCCGTGACCACCAGGGGGTCGCGAGCGCCGAGCGGGGCCGGAGCGGAAAGGGCTGGACCGAGATCTCCGTCATCGCCAGGGGCGCGCCCCAGTCGGCGGCCGAGACCGCCACGATCAAGTCGTTGCGGGGAGATCTCCAGGGCTCGTACGTCGGTGGCCCGAGCGCCCAGCAGATCGACCTGCAGGACACCAACGCCCGCGACCGGCTCGTCGTCGTGCCGATCGTGCTCGTCTCCGTGCTGCTGATCCTGATCGCGCTGCTGCGCAGCCTGGTCGCCCCGCTGCTGCTGGTCGCCGCCGTGATCGCGGTGTGGGGCGCGACGCTCGGCATCGGCGGGCTGGTCTTCGGGCCGCTGTTCGGGTTCGAGGGGACCGATCCGGGGCTCGGGCTGCTGTCCTTCGTCTTCCTGGTCGCGCTCGGCGTCGACTACGGGATCTTCCTCATGCACCGGATGCGGGAGGAGTCGCTGTCCGGCGCCGAACCCGTCACCGCCGCACTGACCGCGCTGCGGACGACGGGAGGGGTGATCGCCTCGGCCGGATTGGTCCTCGCCGCGACCTTCGCCGTACTCACGAACATGGGGCTGGTGCAGCTCGTCGAGCTCGGGTTCGTGATCTCGGTCGGGGTGCTGCTCGACACGTTCCTCGTCCGGACGTACCTGGTGACCAGCGCGAGCGTCGCGCTGCGGAGGAAGGTGTGGTGGCCGGGACGCCTGTCGAAGGAGCCGGAGCCGCCGGAGTCCCCGCAGAAGACAACACCCGTCGCCGTCGGCTGAATCATGTCGGGTGCCCCTCTTCCCGGAGGGGCACCCCCCTGGCGGAGGATGAACCGGTGGACGCCAAACGCATACTGCTCACGGGCTTCGCACACCGCAGGAGCGTCAGCCCCGCGCGGGTGCTGCGCCAGGACGTGCTGCTCACCGCCGCGATGCTGGTCGTCGACGTGTCCGTGGCGCTCACGGTCGGCGGCGACGGCCGTCGGCCGGACGGGCTCGGCTGGACCCTCCTGATCGCCGCGCACGTCCCGATGGTGTGGCGGCGGCGTGCCCCGCTCGCCGCGTTCCTCGCGCTCATCGCCTGCGTCGGCCCGTACCACGCGCTGGACTTCAACCACACTGCCCCGCTGGTCGTCGCGCTGGTCGCCCTGTTCACCGTCGCCATGACGGGGCGCCCGCGGCGCTCCGTCCTGGTCGGCGGCGGCGTCATCGGCATCATGCTCACCGTCAAGTTCGGGCAGGGCGCAGCCGAGGGCGCTCAGGCGCTGCGCGTCACCGGCTGGGTCGTCGCGGTTCTCGTCCTCGGCGTGTATGTGCGCGTGCACCGCCAGTACGTCACCTCGGTCCTCGAACGCGCCGAACGCGCCGAACGGACCCGCGAGGAGGAGGCGCGCCGCCGCGTCGCCGAGGAACGCCTGCGCATCGCCCGCGACCTGCACGACCTGCTCGCCCACAGCATCACCCTCATCGGCGTCCAGACGTCCGTCGCCGCGCACGTCCTGGCCGCCGACCCCGACCGCCTCGACCGTACGGCGGTCGCCCAGGCCCTCGACGACATCTCCGAGACCTGCCGCACCGCACGCGGCGAACTGCGCACCACCCTGGAGGTGCTGCGCGCGTCCGAGTTCGGCGGCGACGGGCGCGGGCCGCTGCCCGGGCTCGACGGGGTGCGGGACCTGGTGACGGCGGCACGGACCGCGGGCGCCGAGGTGGAGACGGAGGTCGCGGTGGAGGCGGGCGACGTCCCGACCGCCGTCGGCGCCGCCGCCTACCGCATCGTCCAGGAGGCACTCACCAACGCCGTACGCCACGCGGGTCCCGACGTGAGCGTCCGCGTCGACCTGCGGTCGGAGGGCTGGGCCCTGCATGTGACGGTCACGGACGACGGCGTCGGCGACGCGGGCGGCACACCCGGCTTCGGGCTCGTGGGGATGCGGGAGCGGGCTCGTAGTGTGGGCGGGACACTGGAGGCCGGGGTGCGGGAGGGGGGTGGGTTCGGGGTGTGGGCGGTGCTGCCGCTGGGGACGGGGGGTTCCACGCGTACGGCTGGGACGTCTGGGACGTCTGTGACGTCTGTACGGGATGTCGAAGCCGTACGCGCGTCTGTTCCGGTACGCGCCTCTGATCCCGTACCTGCGTCTGATCCCGTACGCGCTTCTGATCCCGTACGCGTCTCCGATCCCGATCGTCCACATGACCCCGCACGCGTATCCGGCCCCATAGGTGCGCCTGAACTCGAACGAGGCGGAGAGCCCCGATGACCATCCGCGTACTGCTCGCCGACGATCAGACGCTCGTGCGGGCCGCGTTCGCCATGCTGGTGGAGTCGGCGCGGGACATGGAGGTCGTCGGGCAGGCGGCCACCGGCCGGGAGGCGGTGGATCTGGCGCGCAGTGCGCGGGCCGACCTGGTCGTCATGGACATCCGCATGCCCGACCTGGACGGCATCGAGGCGACCCGGCTGATCGCGGCCGACGAGGACCTGGCCGGGGTCAAGGTCCTCGTCCTCACCACGTACGACACCGACGAGCACATCGCGGAGGCGTTGCGCGCGGGCGCGTCCGGCTTCCTGGTGAAGGACACGAGACCCGCCGAGCTGCTCGACGCCATCCGTACGGTGGCCTCCGGGGACGCCCTGCTCTCGCCGGGCCCGACCGCCCGTCTGATCGCCAGTTTCCTGCGCAGCCCGTCGGCTTCCGCGCCCGCGGCGGGTGGCCCGGACGGACTGTCCGGCCGCGAGCGCGAGGTGCTGACGCTGGTCGCGCGCGGCCTCAACAACACCGAGATCGCCGGAGCGTTGGGCCTGAGCCCGCTCACTGCGAAGACCCACGTCAGCCGCATCATGGGCAAGCTGGGCGCCCGCGACCGGGCCCAGCTGGTGATCGTGGCGTACGAGTCGGGACTCGTCACTCCCGGCGCCGCGTGCTGAGCTGACGCCACATCAACACGCCGTAGCGGCACGGATATTGCTGTGTCTCCCTGGGCGCACTAGGTTCTCCTGGACATCCCATGTCGCACGTCATACGTCATACGTCATACGTCACACGTCCCATGTCTGCGTCCATCCAGTCCAGGGAGTGCCATGACTGTCACAAGCCGAAGGGTCGCGTTGGCGGCGGCCGCCGGACTGCTCACCGCGCTCGCGGCCACCGGCACCGCGTCGGGCGCGCCGCTCGCGAGCCGGGGGTGCACCTCCTCCGTGCCGTACACGGCGGGTCAGGGCGGCTACGACACGTACCGCATCCCCGCCACGGTCACCACCCGCGCGGGCACGCTGCTCGCCTTCGCCGAGGGGAGACACAACAGCGCGGGCGACACCGGCAACATCGACGTCGTCCTCAGACGCTCCTTCGACGGCGGCTGTACGTGGGGTCCGTTGCGGGTCGTCGCGTCCGGGGACGGCGACACCCGGGGCAACCCGGCGCCGGTCGTGGACCCCCGCACCGGCAGCGTCGTCCTCCTCACGTCCTACAACAGCGGTGCGGTGACCGAGGCGCAGATCATGCGCGGTGAGGTCACCGCGGAGCAGAGCCGCCGCGTCTTCGTCCAGACGAGCCGGGACGACGGCCGCCACTTCTCGCCTCCACGCGACATCACGGCGGAGGTGAAGCTGCCGAGCTGGCGGTGGTACGCCACCGGGCCGGGCCATGCGATCGCGTTGCGCCACGGTCCGCACGCCGGCCGCCTCGTCGTCCCCGCCAACCACTCCGCCGCGCCGCCGCCGGGCTCCGCCGACACCGGGCAGGAGCCCAAGTACTACGGGGCGCATGCCCTCTACAGCGACGACGGCGGGGTCACGTGGCGGCTGGGCTTCGTGGACGACTCGTACGACGGGGTCGACAACGCGAACGAGAGCGGGGTGGCGGAACTTCCCGATGGTCGGCTGTACTTCACGTCCCGGGACCAGAACGGCACGAGTACCGGTAACCGCCTCGACTCCTACTCCAGCGACGGCGGGGAGACCCTGGATCGCCCCTACGCGATCCAGCCCACCCTGAACGACGTCCCCGTGGTCCAGGCGAGCGTCCTCCAACTGACCGGCCCTTCCGCTCCCCTCCTCTTCTCCGGCCCCTCCGTCCCGACCGCCCGACAGTCCATGGCCATCTGGCGCAGCAACGACGCCGGTGCGACCTTCACCAAGGCGAAGACCCTCTCCTCGCAGCGGGCCGCGTACTCCGACCTCGTGCAGCTCGGCGCGAGCCGGGTCGGTCTCCTCTATGAGACGGGCGCGACGGGGACGTACGAGACGATCGAGTTCCGGCGGGTGCGGGTGGGTGACGTGCTGGGGTAGACGGTTTTCGCCCCCTCCGCCCCTACCCGTCCCGTATCTGGGGGCTGCGCCCCCAGACCCCCTAAAAGATTGCGCAGTTCCCCGCGCCCCTGAAGGGGCGCGGGGTACAGCGCGACAAGCCCCCACCCACCCCCGGC
>NZ_JBIAVS010000002.1:61745-441332 GCF_042894545.1 Streptomyces sp. NPDC001530 | reverse complement strand
GGCCCGGTTGGGGGGGCCCCCCCCCCCCCCCCCCCAAACCCCCCCCCCCGGCCCCCCCCCCCCGGCGGGGGGGGGGGCACCCCCGCGACAAGCCCCCACCCACCCGCGGCCGAAAGGCTGGTACGGGACGGGTAGGGGCGGAGGGGGCGAAAAAGCACCCCTTACAGCAGCCCCGCGCTCGCCAGATACTTCCCCACCCGCTCGACCTCCGCCTCCGACAACGGAACCTGCGGCTCAGCCGTCGCCGGACAGTCGATGACCCCCCGCAGATACAGCGCAGCCTTGAAGGCGCCGAGGGCCGATGAGCTGCCGCCCATCCGGGCGGGGTCGCCCACGCCCACCATCTCGAACAGCGCGCACAGGCGCTCCTGTTCGGCCCGCGCCCGCTCCCAGTCGCCCTCGCGGCAGAGGCGGAACAGTCGGACGTATCCGACGGGATCCACATTCGCGAGCCCGGGCACCGCCCCGTCCGCCCCCAGCGCCAGCGCCGAGTCGACGACGACCTCAGATCCGGTGAGGAGGGTGAAGCCGGCGATGTCGGGGTGGGCACGGGCGCCGGTGACGGCGGTGCGGAAGGCGCCGAGGTCGCCGCTGGAGTCCTTGAGGCCGGCCAGGACGCCGTCGGCGGCGAGTTCGAGGATCAGGTCAGGGCTCAGCTTGGTGTGGACGGACACGGGGAGGTCGTAGGCGAAGACCGGCACGGGCGACCGTGTGGAGACCAGGCGGTAGTGGCGGGCGATCTCCGCCGGATGGGTACGGGTGTAGAAGGGCGCGGTCACGACGACCGCGTCCGCTCCGGCCGCGGTCACGTACGCCACGTGGTCCAGAACGCGCGGGGTCGTCATGTCGATCGCGCCGGCCAGGACCGGGAGGTGGCCGGCGACATGGCCGGCCACCGTCTTCACCACCAGCCGGCGCTGCGCGTCCGTCAGATACGCCGCCTCCGACGTCGAGCCGAGGACGAACAGGCCGTGCACCCCGCCGTCCACCAGATGGTCCACGAGCCTGATGAGCGAGGGGACGTCCACCTCGCGTTCCGGTGTCAGGGGGGTGCAGACGGGCGGTACGACACCGGTCAGCGGGGCGGAGATCGACATCAAGGCTCCCTGATGTGGTGCTGGAACGGGACGTCGGCCATGGCGGTGGCCGGGGCGGCGGACTCTGCCTGCGCGACCAGCGCGCGCGTGGACTGGCCCTCCTCCACAGGATGGTGGCACCGGTAGCGGTGATCCGGCGTCGACGCGGCCGTGAAGTCCGGCATTGAGGACGCGCACGCGTCATCCGCCTTCCAGCAGCGGGTGCGGAACGGGCAGCCGCTCGGCGGGCGGGTCGCCGACGGGACCGGGCCCACCAGGGGGATCGGGTCGATGGGGTCGAGGAGGCCGGGGGTCGCCGAGAAGAGGGCACGCGTGTACGGGTGCCGGGAGCGGTCGGTGACCTCGTCGGCCGGGGACTCCTCCACGATCCGGCCGAGGTACATGGTGATCACCCGGTCGCTCATCCGTCGTACCGTCTGGATGTCGTGCGAGACGAACACCAGGGCCAGGCCGAGGCGTTCCTTCAGGTCGAGGAGGAGGTTCAGGATCTGGGCGCGGACCGACACGTCCAGCGCGCTCGTCGGCTCGTCGGCCACCACCAGGTCCGGGTCGAGGGCGAGTGCCCGGGCGATGGCCACGCGTTGGCGCTGGCCGCCCGAGAGCTGGCCGGGCAGGGCGTCCGCGAGGGCGCGGGGCAGGCCGACCAGCGACATCAACTCCCGGACGCGGTCGGCCCGTTCGGCGGGGGTGCCGCGCCGGTGCACGTCCAGCGGGTCGCGCAGGATCTGGCGGATCGTCAGGCGGCGGTTCAGAGCCGTCGACGGGTCCTGGAAGATCATGCCGGTGCTGCTGCCGATGGCCGTGCGTCGTTCGGCCGGTTTCATGGACCAGACGTCCTGGCCGCGGAAGGCCACCGTGCCGGACGTCGGCCGCTGCACCCCCACCAAGACCTTCGCCAGCGTCGACTTGCCGCAGCCGGACTCGCCGACGACGCCGACCGTCTCACCGGGTGCGATGGCGAGGTCGGCGCCGGTGAGGGCGTACACCCGGTCGCGGGCGAGCAGACCGCCGGTGCGGGCCTTGTGGACGACATGCGTGTCGGACAGCGCCACCAGTGGGGTCACGTGAGGGCCTCGGCTTTCCCGGACCGCGGGTTCCGGCGCGTTCACTTGACGGCCCCCTCGCTTCCATTGGGATCGGCCAGCGCGACGGCGCCCCCGCTGTCCCGCTCCATGGTTCCCAGGTCGGCGGCCGGGTGGTGGCAGGCCGCGGTGTGCGCATGGGTCCCCACCAGATCCGGCGCCGTCGTACGGCACACCTCGCTCGCCATCGGGCAGCGGTCGGCGAACCGGCAGCCGGCCGGGAAGTCCGCGGGGGAGGGGACGACGCCCTTGATCTGGGTCATCCGCTCGGCCGCCGACTCCAGCGAGAGCACGCTGCCCAGCAGCCCGCGCGTGTAGTGGTGGGCCGGGGACTCCACCAGGTCGGCGGTCACCCCGGTCTCGACGATCTGGCCGCCGTACATGACGACCACCCGGTCGGTGACCGCCGAGACCAGCGCCAGGTCGTGCGAGACGAGGATCAGCGCGAAGTCCAGCTCCGCGCGCAGCCGCAGCAGCAGCTCTATGACCTGCGCCTGCACCGTCACGTCGAGGGCCGTGGTCGGTTCGTCGGCGACGATCAGCTTGGGGCTGCGGGAGAGGGCCATGGCGATCAGGACGCGCTGGCGCTGGCCGCCGGAGAGCTCGTGGGGGTAGCTGCGCAGGGTGCGGTCGGGGTCGAGGCCGACCAGCTCCAGCAGCTCGGCGGGGGAGCGCTTTCCACCCCTGCGTACGACCTGTTTCAGCTGCGCCCTGATCGTCATCGCCGGGTTCAGGGACGACAGCGCGTCCTGGTAGATCATCGCCATCTCGTGGCCCAGCAGCCGGCGTCGTACGCGCATCGGCTCGCCGATCAACTGCCGCTGGTTGAACCGGACATGGCCCCGGACCCGGGCCCCCTTCGGCTCCAGGCCCATCACCGTGAGCGCCGTCAGCGACTTGCCGCAGCCGGACTCGCCGACCAGGCCGAGGACCTCGCCCGGCAGCACCTCGAAGCTGATGCCGTCGACGATGTCCACGCCCCCGTGGCGGGCGTCGAAGCCGATGGCCAGGTTCTCGACGGCGAGGACCGGCTGGCCGGTGGGCAGCGGGCGGGCCCGTGAGCGCAGGCGCGCGGCCGCCTCGGTGAGGCCCGGCAGTTCCAGGAACTTGCCGCTGCCCGGTTCGGGGGCCTCCAGCCGGTCCTCCGCCGCGGGCGCGGACACGTCCCTTGCCGCCGGTGCCGCCCACGCGTCCGAGACGCCCTCGGAGAGGATGTTCAGCGACAGGACGGTGATCAGCATCAGCAGGCCCGGGAAGACCGTGGCCCACCAGCCGCCCGTCAGCACCATGTTCTTGCCGTCCGCGATGACGCTGCCCCAGGACGGGTCCGGGGGCCGTACGCCCGCGCCGATGAAGGACAGCGAGGCCTCGAAGACGATGGCCTCCGCGACCTGCACGGTGCAGAACACCAGCACGGGGGCGGCGCAGTTGATGGCCACGTGCTTGAGGACGATGTGGGGAGTGCGGGCGCCGATGACGTGCTCGGCGGTGACGTAGTCCTCGCCGTACTGGTCGAGCACGTTCGCCCGTACGACCCTGGCCACCGGCGGGGTGAACAGGAACGCGATCGCGCAGATCAGCACGGTGATGCCGCCGCCGAAGACGGCCACCAGGACCGCCGCCAGCGCGATGCCGGGGAACGCCATGACCACGTCCAGGCAGCGCATCAGCGTCTCGTCGACCGCCTTGCGGGAGGTCGCCGCGACCGCGCCGAGGAGCGCTCCCACCACGAGGGCGAGCGCGGTGGCGCCCAGGCCGATCGCGAGCGACCAGCGGGCGCCGTACATCAGCCGGCTGAGGATGTCCCGGCCCAGGCTGTCCTGCCCCATCCAGTGGTCGGCGGACGGGTGGCCGGTGCCGTCGATCTGCCCCTGCTGGTCGAGCGGGTCGTGCGGGGCGAGCAGCGGGGCGAGGAGCGCCACCAGCACGACCACGGCCAGGAAGCAGACCGCGACCTTCGACAGCAGCGGCAGCCGACGCCAGCCGCGCAGCCGGACGCCGGGCCGGGAGAGGGCCTCCGCGAGGCCTTTGCGCGTGAACATCAGGCCGCATCCCTCGGTAGTGACATCAGGCCGCATCCCTCAGTCGCGGGTTGACCAGCAGGTAGAGAACGTCGATGACGAGGTTGACGACGACGAACCCGGTTGCCGTCGTCAGTACGACCCCCTGGACGACGGCGGGGTCGCCGTTCTTGACCGCGTCGATCATCAGCTTGCCCATCCCCGGCAGCGAGAAGATCGTCTCGATGACGACGGCGCCACCGAGCAGGTAGCCCACGCGCAGGCCCAGCACGGTCAGCGGATTGATGAGCGCGTTGCGCAGCACGTTCCGCCCGACCACCACCCGCGGCGGCAGACCGCTCCCGATCGCCGTCCGCACGTAGTCCTTGTCCAGCTCCTCGACCACGGAGGTCCGCACGATCCGGGTGAGCTGCGCGGCGACCGGGAGGGAGAGCGCGAGCGCGGGCAGGGCCATGGTCTTCAGCCAGCCGCTGAGCGAGTCGGCCGGGTTGATGTAGCCGCCGGTCGGGAACCACCCCTGGTCGACGGCCAGATACTGGATCATCAGCAGCGCCAGCCAGAAACCCGGCGCCGCGACCCCCGTGAGCGAGACGACCCGGATGATCTGGTCGGGCAGCCGGTCGCGGTAGATCGCGGCGGTGACCCCGCCGAGCAGCGCGAGCACCACCGCGATGCCGAGCCCCAGGAAGGTGAGCTGGAGCGTGAGCGGCAGCGCGGTGGTCACCTGGTCCAGGACCGACCCCCGGGTCAGCGCGCTGGTGCCCATGTCGCCGTGGAGCAGGTCCCCCACGAAATGGAAGTAGCGGACCGGCAGCGGGTCGAGCAGCCCGTTCTGCTCCCGGAAGTCGTGCAGCTGCTGCGGGGTCGGATTGGCGCCCTGGAAGAACGCGGATGCCGGATCGACGTCGGAGAACCGCATCACGAGGAACACGAACAGGACGATCCCGAGCATCAGCGGCACGAGCAGCGCGACGCGGCGCAGCAGAATCCTGGCGATGGCGACCACGTACGAACTCCCTGTTGCCTAGACCCACTTGGCTTGCAGCAGGTTGATCCCCGGATACGGCTGTGCCCTTATCCCCGCGAGCTTCTTCGGGTCCCACGCGGTCATCAGCTCGTTGTGCACGACCGGGTAGAGCACGGCCTGTTCGGCGACGATGTCGATGTAGTCCTGGATCATCGTCTTCTTCTTGTCGGCGTCGGGCTCCTGCGTCGCCTGGTCCATGTCCTTGAAGAGCTTCTTGGCCACGGAGTTGTCGGCCCAGCGGGCGTACTGCATCCACAGGTTCTGGGGCCCGTAGTTGTAATGCATGATCAGATCGGCGTCGAGGCCGAACTGATTGGGATTGGATGCGGCCGCGACGACCTGGTAGTCCTGCTTCTGGTCCATCTTGGTGAAGACGGCCGTGGTCTCCTGCGGCGAGAGCGTGGTCTCGACGCCGATCGCGTCCCAGGACGCCTTGATGGTCGGCAGACAGTCCACGATCCAACTGACGTTCACCGCAAGGATGTTGATCTTCAGGCCGCTGACTCCGGCCTCCTTCAGGAGCGCCTTCGCCTTCTCGGGGTCGTAGTCGTAGACGGTCTTCGCGGGCCGGTAGCAGGGGTTGCCCTCGTTGAGGAACGAACTCGACGGCTTCCCGTGCCCCTTGAGCGCGACCTCGACCATCTTGCCGGTGTCGATGGCGTAGTGCAGCGCCTGCCGGACCCGTACGTCGTCGAAGGGCTTGTGCCGGGTGTTGAACATGAGGAAGAGGTTGTTCATACCCGCGCCGCCCTGGACGGTCATGCCGCCCTTCTTGAGCTGTTCGATGTTGGCGTACGGGATGTTGTCGGCGATCTGCGCGCCGGCGCTGGCCCCGGAGATCTTGGCGACGCGGGGCGCGGCATCCACTATGGTCAGCCAGTTCATCTTCTTGAACGCGGCCTTGCGCGGCCCGTTGTAGTCGGCGAACGCCTCGAAGGTGGTGTTCGACTTGGGGTGGTGCGCGGTCTGCCGGTACGGCCCCGAGCCGACCGCCTTGCCCTTGATCGCGTCGTCCCAGGCGCCCGGCTGGGAGAAGATGTGCTTCGGCATGATCTTCGCGAGCGTGAGCCGAGAAATCCCGTCCGGGAAGGGGAACTTGAGGACCAGCTCGACGTTCTGCGCGTCGATCTTCCTGACCTCCTTCAGCCAGCTGGCGAAGAAGCCCTTGGCGAGGGTCGCCGTCTTCGGGTCGAGGATCCGCTCGAAGACGAACACCACGTCGTCGGCGGTGACCGGCTTCCCGTCGTGGAACTTGGCGCCCGCCCTCAGCGTGAACTTCCAGGACGTGCCGCTGAGGTCGGACGGCACCTCGGTGGCGAGCGCGGCGTAGGGCTCGCGGGAGATCGGGTCGGTGTCGAGCAGGCCCTCGTAGATATGGTTGTTGGCGGCCATGCAGAAGGCGGACGCGGTCTGTGTCGGATCCCAGCTGCCGTCGTTCCCGTAGCCGATGACGGCCGTCAGCGTGGCGTTCTTGCCGCCGCCTCCGCCGCCGGTGTCATTCGTGGACTCAGGCCCGGACGAGCAGGCGGCCAGCGACGAGGAGAGGGCGGCGGCCGCGCCGAGAGCGCCGGTGTACTTCAGGAACGCCCGGCGGTGCAGCGCCGGAGTGTGGGTCACGTCGCGCACGGTTCCTCCAGCAAGGAGTGGTCCAGTGAGTGAGCGGTACGGGCTGGGCGAGTGGGGGGAGATACGACGTCCTACGTCATGGGGAGCAGCGTGACCATAAAAGGGGACGTAGAGGGGGTCAAGGGATCGCACACGAATGGCGTATCTTCCAGAGGTGCGACCAATGACGGTGTGAAACAGGGGTAGTTGGCGGCAGTTGGCGTTTAATCAGTCCGGAGGTGGGACGTCGGATGTCCAGCGAGCGTACGATGCGGCGCATGTCTGAGGAGACCGGGAACCGGCGTCGGCCCGAGCGCCGGGTGAGCAGCCAGATCCAGTCCGAGGTCATGCAACTGATCCTCGACCGCAAGCTCCCGGCGGGTGCGCCGTTGCCCACCGAGACCGAGCTGATGACCGACCTCGGCGTGAGCCGCAACTCCGTCCGCGAGGCCCTCAAGGCCCTGCAGGCGCTCGACATAGTCGAGATCAGACATGGCTACGGCACATACGTCGGCCAGGCCTCGCTGACCCCGCTCGTCGACGGCCTCACCTTCCGCACGCTCGCCCAACTGGATGACGAGACGGGTGCGCTGGCGGAGATACTGCAGGTCCGCGAGGTGCTGGAGGAGGGGCTGATCCGCCGGGTCGCGGCGACGCTCTCCGAGGCGGAGCTCGACCGCCTCGAATCCGTCGTGGCCCAGATGGAGGCGGCGGGCCGCGAGGGGCGGCCCTTCCCCGAACTCGACCGCGAATTCCACGAGTTGCTGTACGCCTCCCTCGGCAACGCCCTCGTGCCGCAGCTTCTCGGCGCCTTCTGGACCGTCTTCCGCCGGGTCGCCGGCGTCCGCGGCTGGACCGACGACCCGGCACCCGAGGTGACCGTTCGCCGCCATCGCGACATCGTCACCGCGCTGCGCGCCCGCGACGTCGAGGGCGCGCAGCGTGCGATGGCGGACCACTTCCGAGGCATCGAGGCGAGGGCTGCGCAGGCTTCGCGGGGGGTGAGCTGAGCGGGGTCGGCCCTACGGGGTTTTCGCCCCCTCCGCCCCTGCCCGTCCCGTACCAGCCTGTCGGCTGCGGGTGGGTGGGGGCTGGTCGCGCAGTTCCCCGCGCCCCTTCAGGGGCGCGGGGAACTGCGCAGTCTTTTAGGGAGTCTGGGGGCGGAGCCCCCAGGGACGGGACGCCTACCCTGGCCCCGTGACCGAGACCTGGAACCCGAACGGCGGCGGCGTCCTCCGCCTGCCTTCCGGCCGACTGGTACGCGGTCGCGCCCTGCGCCGACCAC
Organism: Streptomyces sp. NPDC001530; assembly: GCF_042894545.1. Lineage (NCBI taxonomy): Bacteria > Bacillati > Actinomycetota > Actinomycetes > Kitasatosporales > Streptomycetaceae > Streptomyces > Streptomyces sp. NPDC001530. Next base: position 433,215 of record NZ_JBIAVS010000002.1, on the reverse strand, counting down.
TCCCACCCGAGGGCCCGACACCGACGTACGCCGTGTACCTGCTAGGCAAGCAGCCCCCCGAAGTCCCCTGGGAGTCCCACTGGTTGCGCTGGCCGGACTTCCGCCTGCCCGCGAACCGCACCGAGGCCAAGACGGTACTCACCGAGGCCTGGAACCGGGCCAACACCGACCGCGTGGAGATCGCCTGCGGCGGCGGCCGTGGCCGCACCGGCACGGCCCTGGCCTGCCTGGCCGTCCTCGACGGAGTCCCACCGCAGCAGGCGGTGGCCTACGTACGCCGCCACTACGACCGCCACGCGGTGGAGACCCCGTGGCAGCGCGGGTACGTACGCCGCTTCGGCGACTGACAGACCCACAGACTCGCCGACGAAGTGTCCGACCCGGAAACCGAGTCGGACGAGATGCGCGGCTGGATCTGGCGCCCCCACCTCCGCTCTTTCCTGACGCTCGTGGCCGGGTACAACGGCGCCCGCTTCGATGAGACGGACTGGGACGCCGTCCTCCTCGGCCTCGGACCCACCGATGACGAGAACCCGCACGCCTGGTACTCCTGCCCCCTGACCGGCGCCGGTCACTCCCTGCACGTCCGCCTCGCGAACGCGCTCGGCGGCAACGAGGTGTCCGTCGCCATCACCGGCGCCACCTCCGCCGACCTGCGCCTCAGAATCGACACACTCATGGACGCGTTCGCCGGCGACTAGTCGGCCCGCGGCTCGCCCTCCACGGCGTCGAGATCCTCCGCGTAGTGCTCGATCGCGCGCCGGTAGCCCTGAATCCGGGGATCGGCGCTGGTGGCGGCGAGGACCTTCAGCAGGGTGCCCACGGCCTCACGCCCCTCCCCGACGTTGTACAGGGCCATGGCCAGGAAGGACCGCAGAGCCGGGTCCCCGGGAAAATCCTCCAGGCCTCGGCGCAGGCAGTGCACCGCCTCGTCGTATCGGCCCAGGATGCGGTAGGTGCTGCCGAGTCCCAGGAAGGCGCCGTGGCGGTCCTCCGCCGCCAACCCCGCTGTGGCCAGGGCGCGTTCGTAGAACGGGACGGCTTCCTTCTCCAGGCCGAGGACGTCGTGGGCCCAGGCCGTCTGGTAGGCGACCTCGGCGTCCGTCGGGTGGCGGTCGGCGAGGGGCAGCAGCAGCTCGCGGGCCTCGGCCGGCTCGCCCCGCTCGCGCATGCGGATCGCCCGCGCCAGGGTCGTATCCCGGTCTTGATCGTCGCTCATGCGGCAGCACGCTGGCACAGCGCCGGCCCACCCACAAGCGGGTCACACGTCCCGGCGGTCCACCGCCAGCACCGCGACGACCGCCGCGACCGCCGCCCACGCGGCGAACGTGATCCAGGCGCCGGTGACCGTCGCCTGGTAGCGGGGGACCAGGGTGAAGGGGTCGTGGCCGTAGGCGATGTCGGTCAGGCGGGTCCAGGCGTTGACGGGCTGGGCGTGCTTGACGGCGGCCGTCCACCGGTAGCGGTCGGTGATGAAGATGGGGATCAGGAGGAGTACGGCGGTGGTGGCGACCATCGTGGTCGCGCTGTGCCGGATCAGGGCACCCAGCGCCATACCCGCCAGCGCGCAGACCGGGGCGAGCAGCGCGGAGGCCGCTACGACACGGAGGGCGCCGGGGTGGGAGAGCGGGACACCGACGTCACGCGTGCCGAGGATCGCCTGGGTCGAGGCGAAGGAGGCACCCGCGACGAGCACGCCGTAGACCGTCATGACGGCGGCCACCAGGGTCACCTTCGCCGCCATCAGGGCACGGCGGTCGGGAACGGCCGCGAACGTCGTACGGACCAGGCCCGTCGAGTACTCGCCCACGATCGTGATCGCGCCGATGCTCGCCACCGCGAGGATAAGGATCATGGCGGAGCCGTCGGTGAAGGCATCACGGAGGGCCAACTGCCAGACATGTGCACGCATCGGACCGCTGAAGCGGGGGAAGTCGCTCGCGTCCACCCGTGCCGCGTTCGCGTTGAAGCCGATGACCGCGAGGGCGCCGGCGCTGAGCGCCCAGTACGTCGAGCGCAGGGACCGGAGCTTGATCCACTCGGCGGCGAGGAGATCCACGAACCGGGGAGCGGGCAGCGTGAGGGTGGTCGTCATCGGGCGTCTCCGGCGAGGAATTCGGCGCTGTCGGCGGTCAGTTCCATGAAGGCCGCTTCCAAGGAGGCGGCCTGCGGGGTCAGTTCTTCGAGCAGGATGTGGTGCTGGAAGGCGAGTTCACCGATGCGTGCCGCGCTGAGGGCCGTCACCTTGAGGGTCCGGTCGTCGTACGGCGCCACCGCCGCTCCCTCGGCGGACAGCACGGCAGCGAGCCGGTCGGAGTCCGGCGTACGAACCGTTACGGTGAGCCGGGTGCCGCGCCCCGCGAACTCCGCCACGCTCTCCGCGGCGATCAGCTCACCCCGCCCGATGACGATCAACTGATCGGCGGTGTTCTCCATCTCGGACATCAGATGGCTGGAGACGAAGACCGTACGGCCCTCGGAGGCGAGCCGCCGAAACAGGCCCCGCACCCACAACACACCTTCCGGATCAAGGCCGTTGAGTGGTTCGTCGAACATCAGCACCGGTGGGTCGCCGAGCAACGCATTGGCGATGCCGAGGCGTTGCTTCATACCGAGGGAGAACCCGTCGACGCGGCGCCGGGCCGCCGCGCCCGTCAGCCCCACCTCCGCCAACACCTCGTCCACGCGGCCGGCCGGGATCCGGTTGCTGCGGGCCAGAGCCGACAGATGAGCCCGCGCGCTGCGTCCGCCGTGTACATCGCCCGCGTCGAGGAGCGCGCCGACGTGGCGCAGTCCGCGTGGATGCTCCCGGAAGGGGCGGCCGTCGACGGTGGCGGTTCCGCCGGTCGGGGCGATCAGGCCGAGGAGCATGCGCAGGGTCGTCGTCTTGCCCGCACCGTTCGGGCCGAGGAACCCGGTGACGTGCCCCGGGCGCACCTGGAACGTCAGCTGCCGTACGGCGGTGGTGTCGCCGTAGCGTTTTGTCAGTTCATTGACTTCGATCACAGGGAACACCGTCTCGCCGGGGGCGGGCCCGGGGCATCGGCCCGGCGCGGACACTCTTCACCGGCGGGTGTCGACCCGGGTCGTACATCCGCGGGCCGATGCCGTGCGGAGGGCGCGCGCCTACGATCGGCGCATGCATGTCACGCCGCCGCTTCCCCTGCTCAAGCGCGTGCCGCCGGGTGCCTGGGTGGCCCTGACCTGGTGTGCGAGCACGGTCTTCACGTTCCTGGCGCGCGTACGGCTCCCCGGCGAGGTGACACCGGACGAGCAGACCGCGGTCCAGTTCTACCGGTGGGACGGCCTGGTCATCCTCGCGCTGGCCACCGCGCTGGCACTGGCGGGCAGCCGCCTGCTGCCGCGCCGGCCGCTGACCGCCCTCGCCCTGCTGCTGGCGGCCGCCGGCTTCGCGACGATGAACCTGGCTGTGGGGGCGATCCAGCTGCCCCAGTTCCTCGCGGTCGACGTCGCCCTCTACTTCATCGCGGCCGCCCGCCCGCGGCGTACGGGCGTCACCGCCGTCTCCATGGCGCTCGGCCTCCTGGTGGCCTGGCTGACCGTACGGCTGCTGTCCGGCTGGGGCATCGGCGTGTCGGCCGAACTCGCCGTCGCGCTGACGGCCGTCGTGGCCTGGCTGCTCGGCGACGCCTCCCACCGCACCCGCGCGTATGCCGAGAAGCTGCGCCTGCAGGCCGCCACCCAGGCCGTCACCGACGAACGCCTGCGCATCGCCCGCGAGATGCACGACATGGTCGCCCACAGCATCGGCATCATCGCCCTCCAGGCGGGCGCGGCGGCCCGCGTCGTGCACACCCAGCCGGACGCCGCGCGCGAGGCGATGACGGCGGTGGAGACGGCGGGCCGGGAGACCCTCGCCGGGCTGCGCCGCATGCTGGTCGCGCTACGACAGGCGGACCAGGGCCGGGCCCCCGACTCCTCGCCCCTGCGCCCCGCCGAGGGGCTCGCCGATCTCGACCGGCTGGCCGCCGCGACGACGGCCGCGGGCGTACGCGTGGACGTCCACTGGGAGGGCGAGCGCCGTCAACTCCCCTCGGACATCGACCTGTCGGCCTTCCGGATCATCCAGGAGTCGATCACCAACGTCGTACGGCACGCGGGCACGACCGCCTGCCAGGTGACCGTCGACTACCGGGACGAGGAAGTCGCCGTCGACGTCACGGACGACGGCCGCGGCCGGGGGAGCGGCACCGACACGGGCTTCGGCCTCGTCGGCATGCGCGAGCGAGTGGCCCTGCTGCACGGCGAGTTCACGGCCGGGCCGCGCCCCGAGGGCGGCTTCCGCGTGACGGCCCGCCTCCCGGTTCCGGTGCGGGTGGGAGCGCGATGACGATCCGCGTGGTCCTCGCCGACGACCAGCAACTCATCCGTACGGCGCTGCGGATGGTCATCGCCGACATCGAGGACGTCGAGGTGGTGGGGGAGGCCGCGGGCGGCGAGGAGGCGGTGGCCCTCGCGGAGGAACTGACCCCCGACGTCGTCGTGATGGACATCCGCATGCCCGGCATGGACGGCATAGAAGCCACCCGCCGAATCACGACCGGCCCCGGCGACTCGCGCATCGTCGTCCTCACCACCTTCGACGACGACGATTACGTGTACGGGGCGCTGCACGCGGGCGCGTCCGGCTTCCTGGTCAAGGACATGGCGCTGGACGACATCATCGGCGCGGTTCGCGTCGTGGCGGCCGGCGACGCCCTGATAGCCCCCGGCGTCACCCGCCGACTGATCCAGGACTTCACCGCCGCCCGCCCCGAACAGGCCCGCGCACGCCGCGATCTGAAGGGCATCACGGAACGCGAACGCGAGGTCCTGACCCTGGTCGGTACGGGCCTGTCCAACACGGAGATAGCGGAGCGGCTCTTCATCAGCGTCGCCACGGCCAAGACGTACCTCACCCGCCTGCTGTCGAAGCTGGACGCGAGGGACCGGGTGCAACTGGTGATCATCGCTTATGAGGCGGGGCTGGTGTCCGCGAGCCGGTGAGGCCGGTGCGGGTCAGTTCTGGCGGCGCCGGATCCACCAGAAGCCGGCCCCGGCGAGGCGCGCGGGGCAAGGCCGAGATAGATGCCCGTCTCGGCCCAGTGGACGATCATCCCGACGGTCACGCTGAGAGCGGGTTGGCTATGTGCGGCCGGGGGTCGTTGCCGGAGGGCGGGTGTCCCGTACGGGTGAAGATCCAGGGTTGGGGCTTGTTGCTCCCACCTTGAAGGGTTTAGTGAATGCTAAACTCGCGAAAGGATTGAAGGTGGAAGAGCAGTGGGACATCTACCTGACCGCCGATGTGGATCAGTGGCTGCACGACTTGGAGAAGGCCGATCCGGACTCGTACACGCTCGTCAACCAGGCGATCTGGATCCTCGCCTGCCACGGCCCCGCCGAGGGGCGTCCTCTCGTCGACCGGATCAAAGGCTCGACCTTGCACAATCTCAAGGAGTTGCGTCCCGGTTCGGCGGGTCGGAGCGAGGTGCGCGTCTTATTCGTTTTCGACCCGTGGCGCTCCGCGATCCTGTTGGTGGCCGGCGACAAGGCCGGGAACTGGAGTGCCTGGTACGACGAGGCGATTCCACTGGCTGAGGCCCGGTACGCGGAGTACGTGGCTGATCGGAAGAAGGAGTCGGGGAAGTGAGCGAATACGTCAGGTGGTCGGCCAGTGGGCACCGCGAGAGGGCGGAGGAGCTTGCGGGCGGTCGGGACGCGTTTCTGGAGGGCGCTCAGCGCATGCTCGCCGAGGCTCGGGCCTGGCGGCTGGTCGACATGCGCCAGGAGCGCGGGTTCACCCAGGCGCAGGTGGCCGAGCGCATGGGCGTGACCAAGGGGCGGGTCTCGCAGATCGAGAGTGGTCAGGTTTCCGGTACGGATGTCGTGGCGCGGTATGTCGAGGCGTTGGGCGGCAGCCTGGTATTGGTCGCGGTCTTTGGCGACGGGGAGTTGCGAAAGGTCGGTTGACCGGGGGTCTAGGGGATGGCCGGGTCACCTCGATGACCGGCGGCAGCTGGTCCCCCTCATGCAGCAGCCCCAGCCGCACTTGGCGGACCAACTGTGGCGGGCGGTTGTTGCCGCTCCTGTGAAGTGGGAGGGCGGGCGTCAGCTCTGCGGAGTCGAGGGACGAATCGATTCTTCATGATCTATTTCGTAGATTTCGGTGAAAGTCACCCAACGTCAGACCGGCACCGGCAATATGAGCTGACCTCCCGCCGAACTCCCCATCCGAGGCCGCTCCATGACCACCCCGCAGTCCCCGACGAACCCCGACTCGAGGCCCCAGCCCCAGCCGGCCCCAGCCCCTGCCACAAGCCCATCGGAGTCCCGCCGCACCGCGCTCACCGTGGCCTTCATCGGCGCCGCGGCCACGATCGTGGCAGCCCTGATCGGATTGTTCGTGCTGTTGGGCGGGGATTCAGACGCCCCCGACCCCGGTCCGTCCCCCAGTGGTTCGTCGCCCGCGCCCAGCGCTCCCTCAAGCGACCCCACGGTCGTCGGCCTGCCGGAGCAGTTCATCGGGCACTGGCAGGGCAACGCCGAAGAGCTCAACATCGCCCAGACGGATCACTACCGCGTGACTCTGGAGCTGAACCAGGGTGCCAAGGGGGAAGACGTCGGTCGCATTCACTACGAGATGGGACCGTCCGACTGCTACGGCGTCGTCACTTTGACCACGGTCGACACCAGTAAGCAAGTGACACTCGGCGAGACCATCCAGTCCGGCAACTGCGTCAAGAACGGCCGAATCACCCTCACCCTGAGGCCGGGCAACACCCTGGACTTCGTCTACAAGGCGACCAAGCACGACGGCACCGAACAGTCCGTAGACGCCAGCCTGCAGAAAATCGACTGACCGACGCCCCAGCGGGCGGTCCCACGCTCACTTGGAAACCGGCGGCAGGGTCACTTCGTAACGGCGCCGACGAACTCCGTCCAGGCGAGGGGGCTGACCATCAGCACGGGTCCGTCCGGGACCTTGCTGTCGCGCACGGGGACGACGCCGGGGACTCCATCGGCTACCTCGACGCAGCTGCCGCCGTTGTCATCGCTGTACGTGCTCTTGCGCCACTGGGCGGCGCCGATGAAGTCGTACGCGACCTCGACGCACTCGCCGCCGTTGTCGTCGCTGTAGCTGCTCTTGCGCCACCGAGCGAGGCTCAGGTCGTACTCGCGCATCGTCTGTGGTCCTCCGCCGCCGATTCGATCAGGGCCAGGGACGCCTCCGGCGACAGTGCGGCGGCCCTGAGCAGATCGTATGCCTCTTGCACCCGCTTAACCAGGGCCGGATCGTCCAGCAGGTTCCCCGAATACACCGCCTCTGTATAGGCAGTTGGCGGGGCGTCCTCGAACTCCATGAGCTGCACCATGCGGCCCATGAGCGGGTACGCCCCCACCGAGTACGGCAACACCTGCACCAGCACCTTGCGCTGTCGCATCAGGCCCGCGATGTGGTCGAGCTGTTCGGCCATCTCGGCCGCGCCGCCGACCGGGATCTTCAGCACGTGCTCATGCAGGATCGACCAATACACGGGCCTTGTAGCGTCGTCCAGGATGCGCGCCCGTTCCCTGCGGGCCGCCACCTTCTCTTCGACGTACTCGTCAGTGACGAACGGGTTGCCCGCCACCATCACGGTGCGGGTATACGCCGCCGTCTGCAACAACCCCGGCACCAGCGTAGGCGCGAACTCCGCAATCTTCGTCGCCGTCCGCTCCAGCTCGACAACCTCCGCGAAGTAATCCGCGTACCGCTTGTCATCGATCAGCTTTCGCCATGTTCGCTCGAAAAAGCCCCCGGTTTGTAGGAGTTCGTCGATCCTGCGGGCCACATCCAACTGCGGTTTCCGAATGGCCTGTTCGAACTGGCCGATGTAGCCCCCGGAGACGAAAACGCGTGCCCCCAACTCCACCTGGGTGAAACCGGCCTCCTCCCGGCGCCGTTTCAGCTCCGTACCGAAGAACTCCCACGCTGCCAGCCGCGAACCGTTGGCCACAGGCCAACCCCCTTACGCTGCGCCGCACTTGTAGAGGACAGACTCCTGCCGAGTGTAGATGCGGAGCGTCACGATGGAGATGCAAAGCGTGAAACTCAAAAAGACAGGGGAGCACCGTGAAGGAAGAACACGCACCACTCGGGGGACGACACTCGGCGCACTGCGTCGAAGAGGCGGAGGAAACCGTGAAGGAATTGCGGACTGCGCTCGCCCACGCCGGAATTATGTTGCCGTCGCTGCGGATCGACCCGGCGACTCTGGCGCGCGAGGCACCCTGTCCGCTGGTCGAATTGGGCGGCTGTTCCGTCGCGGTCGCGGCCCGGCTCGCGGCGGCCCTGCGGTGACGCCGCCGAAGCAGCCGAAGCCTCCGATCGGCTCGTACGCCGTCGACACTCGCACAGGGAAGGTGGGCATGGTCATGGGGCACGAGGGCCCGTACGTACAGCTGAGACCGCTCGGCGGTGGCAAGGAGTGGGACTGCGAACCGGACGCCGTCCGGCGAGCCACCGCGGCGGAACGACTCAGCGCGGCGACGGCGTATGCGAATGCGCGCAGTCGGGGAGAGGTCCCTTGAAGGGGGAAGCACGGTGATCCCCTGCGGGACGCGGTGACAGGGGTGACATAGGGTGCGGCGCCATGGCGATATGGAACCGTCGCAAGCCGAAGGCGGCGAGCAAGTACCCCGTTCCCCTCACCACGCACCAGCTGTGGATGGTGTCGCTCAGCGCGCCCGTGAGCCGGGACCGGGACGCGTCGCGGACGACCCTGTACCCGTTCACCCGCATCGATGACGACAAGGCCCGACGGTGGCTGGCCGACCAGTGGGAGATCACCTCGCGTGACGAACTGGTCGGCCGGCTCGACGGCCTCGCACGGACCGGTTACCGCGCCCGCGCACGGCTGAGGCTCGGCGTCGAACCGCTGGCGTGGGACGCGGGCCTGTACGTGGACATCTCCCGCAGGGGCTTCGCGTGCGGAATGCTGAGCGAGGCCGAGGCGTGGACCGCGCTCAAGAACATCGTGCCGGCGGTGGTGCGGTCGTACGCGTCCTGGAACGAGTACGCCGAGCACTACCTGCTGGGCCGGATGGTCTGGCGGGACAACCTCCAGGGCACCCCGGACGCGGGCTTCCCCGCCCCGCAGGCCGCCTCCGACGCGCACCTGAAGTCCCTCCTGGACCCGGCGAACAAGGCCAGCCCCTGGAACCTGGCTCCCTGGGATGCGATCAGCCACCCCGACCACGCGCGCTGACTCCGTACGCGAGAATGGCCCCATGAGCCTGTTCCGCGACGACGGCATCGTGCTGCGCACCCAGAAGCTGGGTGAGGCGGACCGGATCATCACGCTGCTCACCCGCGGTCACGGCCGCGTACGCGCCGTGGCCCGTGGCGTCCGGCGGACGAAGTCGAAGTTCGGGGCGCGGCTCGAACCCTTCTCGCACGTGGACGTGCAGTTCTTCGCGCGGGGGAGCGAACTGGTCGGGCGCGGGCTGCCGCTGTGCACGCAGAGCGAGACGATCGCTCCGTACGGTGGCGGGATCGTCACCGACTACGCGCGGTACACCGCCGGGACGGCCATGCTGGAGACCGCCGAGCGGTTCACCGATCACGAGGGGGAGCCCGCCGTGCAGCAGTATCTGCTGCTGGTCGGCGGGCTCCGCACCCTCGCCCGCGGTGAGCACGAACCGCACCTCGTCCTCGACGCCTTCCTGCTGCGCTCCCTCGCCGTGAACGGCTACGCGCCCAGCTTCAGCGACTGCGCGAAGTGCGGGATGCCGGGACCGAATCGGTTCTTCTCGGTCGCGGCGGGAGGTTCCGTCTGCGTCGACTGCCGGGTGCCCGGCAGCGTCGTACCCTCGGCGCAGGCCCTCGAACTCCTCGGCGCGCTGCTCACGGGAGACTGGGAGACCGCGGAGGCGTGCGAGCCGCGGTACGTCCGGGAGGGCAGCGGGCTGGTGTCGGCCTATCTGCACTGGCATCTGGAGCGCGGGCTGCGCTCCCTTCGGTACGTAGAGAAATAGACGTACACGAGCAAGCAAGTACCAGCAAGCAAGCACCACAACTGCAAGCAAGAGGGAGACGAGAAGCACATGGTCGTACGCGGGATCCTGGGACGCCAGCGCCGCGAGTACAGGACGCCGGAACCGCACCCGTCCGGTGCCCGCGCGCCGAAGCTCCCCGGTGAGCTGATCCCGAACCATGTGGCGATCGTCATGGACGGGAACGGACGCTGGGCCAAGGAACGTGGGCTGCCGCGTACCGAGGGGCACAAAGTCGGTGCCGAGCGCGTGCTCGACGTGCTGCAGGGCGCGATCGAGATGGGGGTCGGTGCCATCTCGCTGTACGCCTTCTCCACCGAGAACTGGAAGCGCTCGCCCGACGAGGTGCGCTTCCTGATGAACTTCAACCGCGACTTCATCCGCAAGACCCGCGACCAGCTCGACGAACTCGGCATCCGGGTCCGCTGGGTGGGCCGGATGCCCAAGCTGTGGAAGTCGGTGGCCAAGGAGCTCCAGATCGCCCAGGAGCAGACCAAGGACAACGACCGGCTGACGCTGTACTTCTGCATGAACTACGGCGGCCGTGCCGAGATCGCCGACGCCGCGCTGGCCCTGGCGGAGGACGTGAAGGCGGGCCGGCTCGACCCGTCGAAGGTCACCGAGAAGACCTTCGCGAAGTACCTCTACTACCCGGACATGCCGGACGTGGACCTGTTCCTGCGGCCCAGCGGCGAGCAGCGCACCTCCAACTACCTGCTCTGGCAGAGCGCCTACGCCGAGATGGTCTTCCAGAACGTGCTGTGGCCGGACTTCGACCGCCGTGACCTGTGGCGCGCCTGCGTCGAGTACGCCTCCCGCGACCGCCGCTTCGGCGGCGCCGTCCCGAACGAGGAGCTGCTCGCGATGGAGGCGGCCATGAAGGGCAACGAGGCGTGATCGGCGGGTCGGGGGCAGCGCGCCCCCGACCCGCTCGGCTCACCCCTGATGCACCTCCAACGCCGCCCGCACCCCCGACTCCACGGCCCCCTCGATCCATGACGGCTTGACCGACGTGTGGTCACCGGCGAACCGCAGCGGACCCTCCGGCGCACGGATCGCCGCGAGGAGTTCCGTGTGCTGGCCGGGGAGGAGGACGGACGCCTCGCCGTACGCGTACGGGTCGCGCAGCCAGCTCTGGGTGCGGCCGGCCCCGGTGTAGAAGACCTCGACGCGCTGCCCGTACACCTGCTGCAGCCCCCGCAGCGCGTGCGGGTAACGGGCGTCCTCGTCGAGGGAGTCCCAGCGGGAGGCGTCGTCGGCCCAGCTGTAGGAGGCGAGGACGACGCCGCCCTCGCTGCCGGAGACCGGGTGCGAGGGGTTGATCATGAACCGGTTGGAGTTGTCGGAGACCGAGCCCCCGCCGATGATGTGCGCCGCCTCGGGCTGGTCGCGGGTCGCCCAGCGGTTGGCCGCGTAGTGGGCGCGCTGCGCCGGGCTGATGTGGCCGCGCGGCACGGACGGGTGCGCGCCCAGGAGACTCCCGTCGGCGGGCGCCTTTCCGGCCCGGTACTCCTCGTACAGGCCGGGGCGCACCGCCTCCAGCTCCCGCTTCCAGTCGGACTCGGTGAACTCCCACCAGCGGCGGCTGAATTCGAGCAGCACCTTGGTCGCGCTGTCGTAGTGCAGCTCGGCGACGGCCCGGCGCTTGCCGTACGACATCAGCGGGCTGACCTGGACCTGCCGCAGCCCGGAGAACGGTACGGTGACGATCGCGAGGTCGCCGGTGAACTGCTCGCGCATCACCTTGCCGTCGCGCCCCTCGGACACCGTGTCGATCCACACGTGCGGGCCGCCGGCGTGCACGTGCGAGGTGTCGTCGGTGCCGTGCCGGTCCGGGTCCCAGTACTCGATGTGGGTCGCGCGCCGGTCCAGGCGCAGTACGTCGCGCACCTTGTCCAGCAGCGCGTCCGGGAGCGTCGCGGTGCCGCCCACCAGCTCCCAGAACTTGGTGTCCGGGCTGATCAGCGACTGGCTGATGAAGCTGTGCACGAAGGACAGCGGCAGCCGTGAGGTGAGGTTCTCCAGGGTGCCGACGAGGTCGAGGGTGCGCTCGTCGAAGCCGGCCTCCTCGGTCAGGAACCGGTACATCGACCAGTCGCCGTACTTCTGGATCACCCGGGCCCAGCCGCGGACCCGCTCGGACAGCGGTTTGTCGACCCGCTTGCCGTCCGCTCCCTCCGTACTGAACTCGTTGCGTACGGGGTCCAGGGCCCGGCGCAGGATCGTCGAGGAGGGGGTGTCCCAGTGCTTGCGGGGCACGCCGAAGGACCGGTTGATCCGGCGCGGATTCTTCGCGTAGTCCGAGCGGCGCACCCGTACGCCGTTCACATGCAGCCAGGCGTGGTTGACCGGTTTGCCCTCGGCGTCGACGTCCACGAGATGGAGGCGGCGCCGCTTGACCCCGAGACCGTCGATCAGGCTCATCACCAGGGGGTGGCTGCCGGGGATCCGCATGGCCCCGGCCTCCGCGTACTGGCGGGGGTCGGCGAACGGCTGCGCCGCCCGCTCGTGGCCGCCGGTGCGGAACGTCTTGATCCGGCCGCCGACGCGGTTGCCGTTGGCCTCGATCAGCGTGACGTGATGTCCGGCCCGCTTCAGCAGCCAGGCGGCCACGAGACCGGCCGGGCCCGCGCCGACCACCAGGACCTTCTTGGCGCCCTTGCCGCGGGCTCGGGGTAAGCCGGAGCCGAGGATCTTCTCGTAGCCGGGCACGAGCGGCTTGTCGTCGCCGTCGACGACGAGGAGGGCGCGGGCGACCGCGAGGCAGGTCTTCCAGTCGGCGGTGGATCGGGGCGGGCAGGGTGCGGCGGGTGCGATCGCGGGCGCGGCGGTGGCGTCGGTGGCGGTCAGACCGAGTGCCGCGGCGGCCGTGGCCGTGCCCGCCGCGGTCGTGAACTGCCGCCGGGAGAAAGGGTGGTGGTGCGTCGCTGACGTACGGAGATCATCCATACGTCCTGGATAAGGCGCGGCGACCTGTGCCCGATAGGCCGATCAACGGTGATCACCTGATCGTGTAGGCGTGCCGGGTCGTGGCCGCCGTGCCGACGAGCGCCGGAGCGGCCGCCGCGCTCCGGCACGCAACCCATGGGCGTGTGCCGGAGGTTTGAAGCACCTGTCCCTTTGAAGGGCTCAGCCCTTCGCCGCCGCGCACTCCGCACACGTACCGAAGATCTCCACCGTGTGGGCGACGTTCACGTAGCCGTGCTCGGTCGCGATCGCCTCCGCCCACTTCTCCACGGCCGGGCCCTCGACCTCGACGGCCTTGCCGCAGACGCGGCAGACGAGGTGGTGGTGGTGCTCGCCGGTCGAGCAGCGGCGGTAGACGGACTCGCCGTCGGAGGTGCGCAGGACGTCGACCTCGCCGGCGTCGGCCAGGGACTGCAGCGTGCGGTACACGGTGGTGAGCCCGACCGAGTCACCCTTGTGCTTGAGCATGTCGTGGAGCTCCTGCGCACTGCGGAACTCGTCCACCTCGTCGAGCGCCGCCGCCACGGCGGCACGCTGCCGGGTGGAACGGCCCCGTACGGGCGATCCAGCGGTTGTCACCGTTGCCTCCTCGCGTCTGCCCTTGCCCGGTCATTGTGCCAGTCCGGGCTGTGCCCGGTCAGACGCCGACTTTGCTCTCCGGGTCGCGCGTGGCCGGAATCGCGCACTCCGCCGGGTCCCCGGCCTCCTGCGCGGCGGCCCGTGCCCTGCGGCGCGCCAGCGGCGTCGCCAGCGCCGTGAGCAGCATGAACACGCCGATGGCCATCAGCACGATCGTCGCGCCGGGCGGCACATCCACGTAGTACGTGGTCACCGTGCCGCCGAGGGTCACGCTCACCCCGATCGCCACCGCGATGGCGAAGGTGGCGGCGAAGCTCCGGCTCAGCTGCTGCGCGGCCGCGACCGGCACCACCATCAGGGCGGAGACCAGCAGCAGGCCGACGATCCGCATGGCGACGGTGACGGTGACGGCCGCCGTGACGGCCGTGAGCAGGTTCAGGGCGCGCACCGGCAGCCCGGTCACCCGCGCGAACTCCTCGTCCTGGCTGACCGCGAACAACTGCCGGCGCAGGCCGAGGGCGACGAGGACGACGAAGCCCGCCAGCAGGCAGATCGCCGTCACGTCCTCCTGCGAGACCGTCGAGAGCGAGCCGAAGAGGTACGACATCAGGTTGGCGTTGGAGCCGCCCGGCGCGAGGTTGATCAGCATCACGCCGCCCGCCATGCCCCCGTAGAAGAGCATCGCGAGCGCGATGTCGCCGCGCGTCTTGCCGTACCAGCGGATCAGCTCCATGAGGACGGCGCCGAGCACGGAGACGAGCGTGGCCATCCACACCGGGGACCAGGACAGCAGGAAGCCGAGGCCGACGCCGGTCATCGCGACGTGGCCGATTCCGTCGCCCATCAGGGCCTGGCGGCGCTGCACGAGGTAGATGCCGACGGCGGGCGCGGTGATGCCCACGAGGACGGCGGCGAGCAGGGCCCGCTGCATGAAGGCGTAGTCGAGGAAGTCCATCAGCTCAGCAGTCCCATCAGCTCAGCAGTCCCGTCCGGATCGGTTCGGCGTCGTGAGCCGCGTGCGGGTGTACGTGGTCGTGGCCGGGCAGCGCGTGCTGGCCGACCGCCTTCGGGGGCGGGCCGTCGTGGAGGACGCAGCCGTCGCGCAGGACGACAGCGCGGTCGATCAGCGGCTCCAGGGGGCCCAGCTCGTGCAGGACGAGGAGGACGGAGGTGCCCTGGGCGACCTGCTCGCGCAGGGTGCCCGCCAGGACCGCCTGGCTGGCCAGGTCGACGCCCGCCATCGGCTCGTCCATGATCAGCAGCTCGGGTTCGCAGGCGAGGGCGCGGGCGATCAGCACACGCTGGTGCTGGCCGCCCGACAGCGCGTTCACGGAGTCCTTGGCACGGTCCGCCATCCCGACGAGCTCCAGGGCCCGGCGTACGGCCTTGTGGTCGGCCTTGCGCAGCACGCCGAAGCGGGCGCGGGACAGCCGCCCGGAGGCGACGATCTCGGTGACCGTCGCGGGCACGCCACCGGCGGCGGTGGTGCGCTGCGGGACGTACCCGAGGCGCTGCCAGTCGCGGAAGCGGCGCCGCGGGGTGCCGAAGATCTCGATCTCGCCGCCGCTGACCGGGACCTGGCCGATCACGCTGCGCACGGCGGTCGACTTGCCGGAGCCGTTGGCGCCGAGCAGCGCGACGACCTCTCCGCGGTGCACGGTGAGGTCGATTCCGCGCAGGACCGGGCGCGAGCCCAGCTCGGCGGTCACGCCGCGCAGGGATATGACGGGCTCGCTCACAGGGTCCTCCACAGTGATCACTTGGCGCCGAGAGCCTTCTGCAGCGCCTTCAGGTTCGACTCCATGACCTGGACGTAGTCGTTGCCCCGGGACTTGCTGGTGATGCCCTCGATCGGGTCGAGGACGTCCGTCCTGAGGCCCGCGTCCTTGGCGATGGTCTTGGCGGTCTTGTCGCTGACGAGCGTCTCGTAGAAGACCGTCGTGACGCCGTCGGCCTTCGCCATCTTCTCAAGGTCCTGCACGCGGTTCGCGCTGGGCTCCGACTCCGGGTCCAGGCCGTTGATGGCCTCCTCGGTCAGGCCGTAGCGCTCGGCGAGGTAGCCGAAGGCGGCGTGGGTGGTGATGAAGACCTTGGACTTGGTGTTCTTGAGCCCGTCCTCGTACTGGGTGTTGAGCCCGTCGAGCTTCTTGACCAGCGACGCGGTGTTCTTCTTGTAGTCCGCCGCGTGGTCCGGGTCGGCCTTCTCGAGTGCCTTGCCGACGCCCGTGGCAACTTCGGCGTACTTCACCGGGTCGAGCCAGATGTGCGGGTCCTTGCCGCCGGACTCCTCGCCCTCGTGGTCGTCGTGCTCGTCCGCGTGGCCGCCGACCTCGTTGCCGTGCTTCTCCAGCGTGGTCAGTGACGCGGCGTCGATCTTGGTCTTGGCCTCGGACTGCGCCACGGCGTCGTCGACGGCCGGCTGCAGGTTCTTGAGGTAGAGGATGGCGTCCGCCACCTGGAGCTGCGCGGTCTGCTTGGCGCTGATCTCCAGGTCGTGCGGTTCCTGACCGGGCTGCGTCAGGGTCGTGACGTGCACATGCGTCCCGCCGATCTCCTCGGCGAGGTACTGCAGGGGGTAGAACGACGCCACCACGTCGAGCTTCCCGCCGCTCTTGTTGTCGGCCGCGGAGGAGTCCGAGCAGGCGGAGAGGGTGCCGAGGCCGAGGACGGTGGCGGCGGCCACGGCGGTCCCTGATATGAGGCGTCGCTGTACGTTCATGACACTCATTTTCAACAAATCTGGAAACGATTGTCAACAAGCCCTCGGGGAAGCTGTGGGGTAAGTAGTCGGTAAGCCCGCACTCCGGACGCGGCGCACAACCGATTTGATACGGGGGTGGGCGGCGCCGGTAACCTGAAGCATTCGCTGCCGTCCGTTCGTAATGAAGAGAGCACCGTGGCCGCCGACAAGATCGACACCATCGTCAGCCTGAGCAAGCGCCGTGGCTTCGTTTTCCCCTGTAGTGAGATCTACGGTGGACAGCGCGCCGCGTGGGACTACGGCCCGCTCGGCGTCGAGCTCAAGGAGAACATCAAGCGCCAGTGGTGGCGCTACATGGTCACCTCCCGTGAGGACGTCGTCGGCATCGACTCGTCGGTGATCCTGGCCACCGAGGTCTGGGTCGCGTCGGGTCACGTCGCCACCTTCACCGACCCGCTCACCGAGTGCACCTCCTGCCACAAGCGCTTCCGCGCCGACCACCTGGAGGAGGCGTACGAGGCGAAGCACCACCGCCTCCCGGAGAACGGCCTCGCGGACATCAACTGCCCCAACTGCGGCAACAAGGGCATGTTCACCGAGCCCAAGCAGTTCTCGGGCCTCCTCTCCACCCACCTCGGCCCCACGCAGGACAGCGGCTCCATCGCCTACCTGCGCCCCGAGACCGCCCAGGGCATCTTCACCAACTTCGCCCAGGTGCAGACCACTTCGCGCCGCAAGCCGCCGTTCGGCATCGCCCAGATGGGCAAGTCCTTCCGCAACGAGATCACGCCCGGCAACTTCATCTTCCGCACCCGCGAGTTCGAGCAGATGGAGATGGAGTTCTTCGTCAAGCCGGGCGAGGACGAGAAGTGGCAGGAGTTCTGGATGCAGGAGCGCTGGAACTGGTACACCGGCCTCGGCCTGCGTGAGGAGAACATGCGCTGGTACGAGCACCCGGCCGAGAAGCTCTCGCACTACTCCAAGCGCACCGCCGACATCGAGTACCGCTTCCAGTTCGGCGGCAACGAGTGGGGTGAGCTCGAGGGCGTCGCCAACCGCACGGACTACGACCTCGGCGCGCACTCCAAGGCCTCCGGCCAGGACCTCTCCTACTTCGACCAGGAGGCCGGCGAGCGCTGGACTCCGTACGTCATCGAGCCCGCTGCGGGTGTCGGCCGCGCGATGCTGGCCTTCCTGCTCGACGCGTACGTCGAGGACGAGGCCCCCAACGCCAAGGGCAAGATGGAGAAGCGCACGGTGCTGCGGCTCGACCCGCGCCTGGCTCCCGTCAAGGTCGCGGTGCTGCCGCTGTCCCGCAACCCGGAGCTGTCGCCCAAGGCCAAGGGCCTGGCCGCCGCGCTGCGCCAGCACTGGAACATCGAGTTCGACGACGCCGGCGCCATCGGCCGCCGCTACCGCCGCCAGGACGAGATCGGTACGCCGTTCTGCGTCACCGTCGACTTCGACACGCTCGACGACAACGCCGTCACGGTGCGCGAGCGTGACTCGATGAAGCAGGAGCGCGTGTCGCTCGATCAGATCGAGGGGTACCTGGCCTCGCGTCTGATCGGCTGCTGATCCGGCTTTTCGTACGGCACGGAGGCCCCCGGTTCCCTGCATGGGAGCCGGGGGCTTCGTGCGTTGCCACGATGAACTCCCACGTCGTCGAGGCGGCACCGGAGTGGCGGCGGTTGGGGGAGCTGCCGGCGATGGGAGTCGCGGGCTGAGGGGTGTGGCCAGGGCTCAACGGCCCTGGAGGGCCTTGACGTTGTCGCCGAACGTCCAGTTCTTCGAGCCGTCCCAGTTGACCGACCAGGTCATGAGGCCCTTGAGGCTGGTGCCGTAGTGCTGCCATGCCTGGGAGACGAGGCTCGGTGACATGTAGCCGCCGCCCGCGCCCGACTGGGCGGGCAGGCCGGGGACCTGCTTGTCGTACGGCACCTTGATGGTGGTGCCCTGGACGACCAGTCCCTTGTTCAGGCAGTCGGTCTGCGCGGTGAAGCCCTGGACGGTGCCCGCGGAGTACGAGTCGCCGGAGCAGCCGTACATGCTGCCGTTGTAGTACTGCATGTTCAGCCACCACAGACGCCCGTTGTCCGCGTACTTCTTGACGATCGGCAGATACGCGCCCCATATCGAGCCGTACGTGATGCTGCCGCCCGTGACGTACGCGGTCTCCGGCGCCATGGTCAGCCCGAAGTTCGACGGCATCCGGGACAGCACCCCGTCGATGATGCGGATCAAGTTGGCCTGCGAGGTGGAGAGTTGGCCGATGCTGCCGCTGCCGACGAGGCCCGTCTCGATGTCGATGTCGATCCCGTCGAAGTTGTACTTCTTCAGGATGGGCACGATCGTCGCCACGAAACGGTCGGCGACGGTGGACGAACTGAGGTCGATCCCGGCCGCCGCTCCACCGATGGACAGCAGGATCGTCTGCCCGGCCGCCTTGGCCGCGCACATCTCGGTCGGCGTCGCCACCTTCACGCCCGCGTCCATGCCGTCCTCCCACAGCGCGGTGCCGTCCGAGCGGATGACGGGGAACGCCGCGTTGACCACGTTGTAGCCGTGCGCGGCGATACGCGAGTCGGTGATCGGGGTCCACCCGAACGGCGGGTGCACCCCGTTGGACGAGCCGTCCCAGTTCTCCCAGTAGCCCTGGAGGACCTTTCCGGCGGGGCGTGACTTGACGGCGCAGGTGTCGGCCGCGGATGCGGTGGGGGCCAGGGCGATCGAGAGCTGGGTGAGACAGGCGGTTGCGAGTGCGGCGGCGAGCAGGCGCAGCTTTGCGCGGATCATGCGGAGCCTCCCGGTGGGGGTCGGGGTGGGTGCGCGCAGATGTCGTAGACATGACAGTGCTCGTGGTCCAGACCTCTCGTCAATAGGTCTGGACCATATTCCCTTTCGGGTCGACAGGTGGCGGGCGGTAGGCAGGTGGTGGGTGGCAGGCGGGTCGGTGAGCGGCGGACCTGGCGAGTGACAGGGCGGTGAGTGATGGGGCTGACAAGTGACAGATGACAGATATTGAAATCTGTCATCTGTCATGGCAGGGTGGACGCATGACGATGCAAACCCGCTCCCTCGGAACCACCGGCCCCCAGGTCTCCGCCCTCGGCCTCGGCTGCATGGGCATGTCCGCGCTGTACGGCGACGCCGACCGGGCCGAGTCCATCGCGACGATCCACGCCGCGCTGGAAGCCGGCGTGACCCTGCTCGACACCGGCGACTTCTACGCCATGGGCCACAACGAGATGCTGATCGGCGAGGCGCTGCGCAACGCCCCCGCGGCGCTGCGCGAGCAGGCGCTGACCAGCGTGAAGTTCGGCGCGCTGCGTGACCCGGACGGCGGCTGGTCGGGGTACGACGGCCGCCCGGCCGCCGTGAAGAACTTCGCCGCCTACTCGCTGCAGCGCCTCGGCGTGGACCACATCGACGTGTACCGGATCGCGCGGGTCGACCCCGACGTACCGGTCGAGGAGACGGTCGGGGCGATCGCTGAGCTGGTGGAGGCCGGGCACGTACGGCACATCGGTCTGAGCGAGGTCGGCGCGGACACCGTCCGCCGGGCCGCCGCGACCGCTCCCATCTCGGACCTGCAGATCGAGTACTCGCTCATCTCCCGCGGCATCGAGGACGAGATCCTGCCCACGACCCGGGAGCTGGGCATCGGCATCACGGCGTACGGCGTGCTGTCCCGTGGGCTGATCTCGGGCCACTTCACGGCCGACCGGCAGCTCGCCGCGAACGACTTCCGTGCCATGAGTCCCCGCTTCCAGGGCGAGAACCTCCAGCACAACCTCGCCCTCGTCGAGGCGCTGCGGAAGATCGCCGAGCAGAAGGGCGTCAGCGTGGCGCAGATCGCGATCGCGTGGGTGCTGGCGCAGGGCGAGGACATCGTGCCGCTCGTCGGTGCGCGCCGCCGTGACCGTCTGACGGAGGCGCTGGGGGCGCTGGACGTGACGCTCGACCAGGGCGACCTGACCGCGATCGAGGAGGCGGTACCGGCGGACGCCGCCGCGGGCGATCGCTACCCGGCGGCGCAGATGGCACACCTCGACAGCGAGCGCTGACGGTACCGGCAGGTACGGTCTTCGTCATGGCACCGACCACCGAAGCACTGACCGCCGAGCGCATCCTCGAAGCCACCGAGGAGGTGCTGCGCCGCCACGGCCCGGCCAAGGCCACCGTGGTGGACGTGGCCCGCGCGCTCGGCGTCAGCCACGGCAGCGTCTACCGGCACTTCCGTACGAAGGCCGCGCTGCGGGAGGCGGTCACCGAGCGCTGGCTGGACCGTACGTCTGAGGCGTTGTCCGGCATCGTCGCCGAGGGCCGGGACCCCGAGTCGCGCCTCCGCGACTGGTTGGCGGCACTGTTCGCCGCCAAGCGCCACAAGGCGGGCGACGACCCCCAGCTCTTCGCCACGTACATGGTGTTGATCGGCGAGACCAGCACGGTCGTCGATCACCACATAGCCGACCTCACCGCCCAGCTCACCGCCATCATCGAGGACGGCGTCGAGCGCGGTGTGTTCGCCTCCGACGCCCCCACCGTCACCGCCCGCGCCCTCTTCGACGCCACGGGCCGCTTCCACGACCCGTGTTACGCGCGCGAATGGGAACAGCCGGGAATCGCCGCGGAGTTCGAGGCGGTCGTGGAGCTGGTGCTGCGCGGGCTGCGCGCCTGACCTGAGGGGTGGCCCGCGCGGCCCGACGTGGGCCACAGTGGCCGGATGCGCGCGACGAAGCCCATGGCCGACGCACTCGACGACCGGGAAGCCTTGCGGAGTCTTCTCGACAGCACGCAGGCAGTGCTGTTCGACTTCGACGGCCCGGTCTGCGATCTCTTCGCCGGCCGGCCGACCACATGTGTCGCCGACAAGATCAAAGCTGAGACGCGCCGCGCATGGGGCGCTCTCGATCAGGATGTCGAGGACTGCCACGACGCTCACGGCGTCCTCCGACGCCTTAGGGAAGCATGGGACCGGCCGGCCCCGACATCGCGCAGCTGTCAGCCGCTTGAGTGGGCGGAAGCCGCAGTGACGATGCATGAATACGCGGCCGTCACGTCCGCCGAGCCGGCCGCGGGTGTGGTCGGATGCGTGGACCTCCTGCTCGACCTGGGCAGACGTCTCATGATCGTGAGCGACACGGCCGAAGGGCCTGTGCGGGAGTACCTCGAGCGCGCAGGCCTCGAAGCGAAGTTCGAGGCCGTCCGCGGTCGCGATCCACACGACGCCCGGCGCGTGAAACCCGACCCCGATTGCCTGATCCGATCACTGAACCACCTGGGACTTCCCCCCGACTCCTGCCTCTTCATCGGAGATCAACTCACCGACCTCATGGCAGCTCGGTCGGCCAGTATCCGGTTTCTCGGGTACGCCCGGGACGAGGAGCGGGCGACCGCCATGAGGCGAGCAGGCGCGGACGGGGTGGTCGCGTCACATGCTCCCGTCATGGACGCCGCCCGACTGCTGCTCTCATGACTCCGCAGGATCCACCGTCGCCTGATGCGCCTCCGCCAGGTGTTCCTCTGCCTTCAGCCAGGGCAGGAACTGCGCGCCCTTGCGCCAGCCGCAGGTGTCGCATCGGATCGTGCGCTGGACGCCTGCTCGTTGTACACGGACGACGTGCTCGCGGCCGTGCTGGTCCCAGCGGCTTACCTTGCTCGTGTTGATCTGCAGCATGACACTGACACCTCCAGGTGTTACCGCTCCGCTTGCGCAGCAAGGAGTGTGCAGCATGGCGAAGATCAATAGGGGGTCTTCGGCGGCGAGTTGGGTGTGGGGTCGGTCGCGTCCAACGGGCAACCGGGTTCCACCAGGTAGGGCGGCCGGCATCAGGCAGCCGATGACCGAGTTCGTCGCGGCGCATCCTGAACTCCGCCTGATGGAACTCCGCCTGATCGAGGACCGGTTCATGCAGATCCGGCAGGCGGTCGGCATGACCACGACCCGACGCCTCGGCGGCTGAGGTGCGTCGCCTCCCGGGAAACCGTCCGCTTCCTCCGCGATCTCGTCGAGGAGCTGAAGGCGAACGGCTTCGTCGCGGTCGCCCTTCGACGCGCGCACCAGTCGGAGACGCTGGTCGCTCCACTCGCCCAGAGGCGAGGCGCCCTAGGATCGGCCCGTGATCGCCGAACTGCAATGCGTGGTGCTCGACTGCCCGGAGCCTCTCCAACTCGCCCGTTTTTACGAGGCGTTGCTCGGCGGAACCGTCAACCGGCCGGACCGTCGCTGGGCGCTCGATAAGGGCTGGGCGACCCTGCACACGCCTTCCGGCCTCGTGCTCGCCTTCCAGCGCGTGGAGGACTACCAGCCGCCGCGCCGGCCGGACCCTACCCAACCCCAACAATTCCACCTCGACTTCGGCGTCCCGGACCTGAATCGGGCGCAGCGGCAGGTCCTGGCTCTCGGCGCGACACTGCTGGACGTCTCGGACGGGCGGGGGCGGCATATCTACGCCGATCCGGCAGGGCATCCGTTCTGCCTGGTCGGCCACTGAACCGCCGTAGAGGTCGCGCAAGTCGGAGAAGCCGTCGACGACGTACGGAAGAGCCTGGACGCCGTGGTCTCAGCTGATCCTGCGCGGCAGGCGCAGGCTCAGCATTGTTGTCAGGGCCACGCCTGCCAGTTGGACCAGCAGCGTGGTCACGAGGGCGTTCTGCATGCCGTGGCCCGGTACGAGGGCGAGGAAGAGGGAGCCCAGGGTGGCGACGCCGAGGGCGAGGGCCGACTGCTGGGTGGTGATCATGACGCCGCTGCCGACGCCGGCGCGGGCGGGCGGGACCTCGGAGAGGATGATCCGGAAGATGACGGGGAGTTGGAGGGCCTGGCCCGCGCCCGCGACCGCCGCGCCCGGCAGCAGTTCCCACACACCCAGGTCCGGCCAGGACCGCCACGCGGCCACCACCAGAAGGGCCACACCCACCGCCTGGATCAGCCCGCCGACGGTGACGATCCGAGTGCCGTAGCGGGCGACCAGCCGGGGACCACAGAGGGAGACGACGAAGAAGACGACGGCCATGGGCGCGAGAGCCAGGCCCGCGGGCACCGGACCAAGGCCCGCACCCCGCTGCAACGCCACCGCGATCACGAACATGAACCCGCTGAAGCCGATCGAGAACGGCACGATCATCACCAGGCCCCGGCGCAGCGAGAGCAGGGAGAAGAGGCTCGGCGGGACCAGGGGCGTACGGCCGCGGCGGTCCTCCCGGCGTTCGATGAAGTAGAACGCCGCCGCCGCGAGGGGGAACAGGGCGAGCGACAGCCAGGTCCACAGGGGCCAGCCCGCCGCCCTGCCCTCGGTGAGCGGGGCGAGGAGGGCCAGCAGGGAGACCGCGAGCAGCACCGTGCCGGGGGCGTCGATCGGCTCCGGGTGCTGCGAGCGCGTCTCGGGCACGGCGCGCGCGGCCAGGATCAGGCCGAGGATCACGACGGGCACGTTCACGAGGAACACCGAGCGCCAGCCGGTGCCCGCGATGTCCGCCGCGACCAGGACGCCGCCGAGGATCTGCCCGGCGACCATGGACAGGCCGGCCGTGGCCCCGTACAGGCCCATGGCCTTCGCACGGCGCGGGCCCGCGGTCGCCGACTGGATGGTGGCGAGCACCTGCGGCAGCATCGCCGCGGACGCCGCGCCCTGCGCGACGCGCGCCGCCACCAACGTCCAGGCGCTCGGCGCGAGCCCGCACGCCAGCGAGGTCAGGCCGAAGGCCGCCATACCGCCGAGGAAGAACTGGCGCCGGCCGAAGAGGTCGCCGAGGCGTCCGCCCAGGACGAGGAGGACGGCGTACGCGACTCCGTATCCGGCGACGACGAGTTCGAGGACGGCCTCGCCGGCGTTCAGGTCCCGGCCGATGGTCGGCAGGGCCACGTTGACGATGAAGAAGTCGATGAGCGGCAGTGCCGCACCGAGCAGCACCGTGAAGAGTCCGAGTCCCCCGAGCTCGGGTGGGGCCGAGGGCGAACGGACAGGGGTCGTGAGAGTTCCTGTTTCGGTCACGACGACCAGCCTTGTCCCCCTCCCAGGCTGGTACCAGAGTCTCCTTATCCTGGTAGAAGAAGTACCTGGCAACAGGTTGCCCGGTGCGGCAGGCTGGGGAGCATGACGACCATGACGCAGGAACAGACGGTGCGGACGGCGTCGGCGGCACGGCACGACGGCCGGGAATCGGAGATCCGGCGGCACGAGCTGGCCGCCTTCCTGCGCCACCGCCGCGAGCACGTCACCCCGGAGCAGGTCGGACTGCCCCGCGGCCCCCGGCGACGCACCCCCGGCCTGCGCCGCGAGGAGGTCGCGCAGCTCGCCGCGGTCGGCGTCACCTGGTACACGTGGCTCGAACAGGCCCGTGACATCCACGTCTCCGTGCAGGTGCTCGACGCGCTCGCCCGCACCCTGATGCTCGACCCCAGCGAGCGCACGCACCTCTTCCAGCTGGCCGGCGCCGTGGACCCGTCGCCCGCGTCGAAGTGCCCGTCGGTCACACCGGCCCTGCAGGCCGTCCTCGAACAGCTCGAGCCGATCCCGGCCTGCGTCCAGAACAGCCGCTACGACATCCTCGCGTACAACCGCACGTACGGGATGCTGCTCTGCGACCTCGACGCGGTACCGCCCGAGGACCGCAACTGCATGATCCTCTCCTACACCCACGAGGAGTGGCGCTCCTCGATCGTGCACCTGAAGGAGACCCAGCGGCTGATGGCCGCCCGCTTCCGGGCCGCGATGGCCGGGCATCTCGCCGAGCCCGCCTGGAAGATGCTGCTCAAGCGGCTGCGGGCGGAGTCCCCGGACTTCAACGAGGCCTGGGACCGGCACGAGGTGGTGGGCGCGCGCACCAAGCGCAAGGAGTTCCGCAACGCGCACGTCGGCCGGATCACCGTCGACCACACCGACCTGTGGCTCAGCCCGGAGGTCGGGCCGCGCATGGTGACGTACGTGCCCGCCGACGAGGAGTCCCGCGAGCGCCTGGAGAAACTGCACGCGATCGCTGTGGAGCGCGGGCGGGTCGGGGCCTGACGCGGGGTGTCAGGGCCGGGGGTCTCTTGGGCGCGGCGTCCTCGCGGTGCTCCTGGGTGCTGGTGTCTCTTGGGTACGGTCCCGGCTTGGGCCCGGACCCCGGTCCCGGCTTGGGTCCGAGCCTCGGTCCCGGATCGGGCCCAAGCCCCGGCGCCGGATTGGGCCCAGACGCTGGTCCAGCTCCAGGCCCAGCTCCAATTCCAGCTCCAGGCCCAAGCCCAGGCCCAGGCCTCGGTCCTGATCCGCCGGCAGCCGTCAGGCGTTCACGCCCGCCGCGTCCCGTATCTCCACCGACTCCAGCCGCTCGGCGGTCCGTTCCGCCGTCGCGCGGGCCCAGCGTCCGCTGGTCAGCGCGCCGAGGAGCAGGACCGCGAGGCCGCAGCCGGCGATGATCCACCAGCCGGGGCGGGCGGCCGACACGAAGGTGTCCTCGTACGCCGACGCCCGCACCCCGGAGGCCAGCACCGCGCCGACCACGGCGACGCCGAGGGTGCCGCCGATCTGGCGGCTGGTCGAGGCGACGGCGGCGGCGACGCCCGCCTGGCTGCGGGGCATGCCGGAGACGGCGGTGTTGGTGATGGGGGCGTTCACGAAGCCGAAGCCCAGGCCGAAGAGGACGTAGCCGATGGCGAGTGTGACGTTCGACGTCTCGGCCTGGAAGGCGGCGAAGAGGATGCCGCTCGCGGTCATCGCGATCCCGGCGATCAGCAGTGAGAGGCGCGGCCCGCGGCTGCCGACGAGTCGTCCCGACACGGGCGCGCACACGAAGCACATCGCCGCCATCGGCAGCATCCACAGGCCCGCGTGCAGCGCGTCCAGGCCGCGGACGTTCTGCAGATAGAGCGTCGACAGGAACAGGAATCCGCTGAGCGCCGCGAACGCGCTGATGGCGATGACGGTGGCCCCACTGAACGGCGCCGAGCGGAAGAAGCGCAGGTCGATGAGGGGTTCGGCGCGCCGTGGTTCGTACCGCAGGAGGCCGAGCAGCGCGGCGAGGGCGATCGTGCCGAAGGCGAGCGTCTTGAGGGCGCTGGAACTGGGCGCCTCGATGATCGCGTACGTCAGCGAGCCGAGCAGCGCGATGACAAGGAGCTGGCCGACCGGGTCGGGGCGGCGGGCCTTGGGGGCGCGGGACTCGGGAACGTAGCGCAGGGTGAGCAGGAGCGCGGCGAGGCCCACCGGGAGGTTGATCCAGAAGATCGACCGCCAGCCGACCGAGTCCACGAGCAGGCCGCCGACCAGCGGTCCGGCAGCCATCGATATGCCGACCACGCCGCCCCACACGCCGATCGCGCGGGCGCGCTCACGCGGGTCAGTGAAGGTGTTGGTGATGATCGACATCGCCACCGGGTTGAGCATCGAACCGCCGACCGCCTGCACCATGCGGAAGGCGACGAGCGATTCGAGGTTCGGGGCGAGGGAGCACAGGGCCGAGCCGATGGTGAAGACGACCAGGCCCGCCATGAAGACCTTGCGCCGCCCGATGCGGTCGGCGGTCGAGCCCGCGAGCATCAGCAGCGACGCCAGCACCAGCGTGTACGCGTCGATCGTCCACTGCAGGCCCGCCACGCTCGCGTGCAGTTCCTTCTGCATCGCGGGCAGGCCGACGTTCAGAACCGTGGTGTCGAGGCTCACGATCAGCAGACTCATGCAGCAGATCGCGAGCACCAGCATGCGGTGGCGAGGGCTGAGCTCGGGCATTCCACCAGGGTACGCCGCTTTCGATAGTGCGTCTAACTAATGACCGCTACATGATCTTTTCGGGTGGTGTGCGGGGGCACTTGACCGGGGTGTGCCGGGGGGTGTGCCGGGCACTTGCCCTGGGGTGTGCCGGGGGTGTGCCGGGAGGATGTTGAGCACTTGCCTCGGGGTGTGCCGGGGGTGTGCCGGGTACTTGCCCGCGTACGTGACAATGGAGGAATGTCCACGCCCACCCTCGCTCCCGCCACCCCGCTGCAGATCGGCCCCCACACCGTCCAGCCGCCCGTCGTCCTGGCCCCGATGGCCGGGATCACGAACGCGCCCTTCCGCACCCTGTGCCGGGAGTTCAGCGGCGGCAAGGGCCTGTTCGTCAGCGAGATGATCACCACGCGAGCGCTGGTCGAGCGCAACGAGAAGACCATGCAGCTGATCCACTTCGACGCGACCGAGAAGCCGCGCTCGATCCAGCTGTACGGCGTGGACCCGGCGACCGTCGGCAAGGCCGTCCGCATGATCGCGGAGGAGGGCCTGGCCGACCACATCGACCTGAACTTCGGCTGCCCGGTCCCTAAGGTGACCCGCAAGGGCGGCGGCTCGGCGCTCCCGTACAAGCGGAACCTGCTGCGGGCGATCCTCCGCGAGGCCGTCAGCGGTGCCGGGGATCTGCCCGTCACGATGAAGATGCGCAAGGGCATCGACGACGACCACATCACGTTCCTCGACGCCGGGCGGATCGCGGTCGAGGAGGGCGTGACGGCGATCGCGCTGCACGGCCGCACCGCCGCGCAGCACTACGGCGGCACGGCGGACTGGGACGCGATCGCGCGCCTCAAGGAACACGTGCCGGAGATCCCCGTCCTCGGCAACGGCGACATCTGGTCGGCCCAGGACGCGGTGCGGATGGTCCGGGAGACCGGGTGCGACGGGGTCGTGGTCGGGCGCGGCTGCCTTGGCCGGCCGTGGCTGTTCGGCGACCTGGTGGCCGCCTTCGAGGGGCGTACGGACTCCTACGCCCGCCCGACCCTGCGCGAGGCCGCGGCCGTCATGGTCCGGCACGCGACCCTGCTCGGTGAGTGGATCGGTGACGAGGCGCGTGGCGTCATCGACTTCCGCAAGCACGTGGCCTGGTACCTGAAGGGTTTCGCCGTCGGCTCCGAGATGCGCAAGCGCCTCGCCATCACCTCGTCGCTCGCCGAACTCTCCGAGGGCCTCGCCGAGCTGGACCTCGACCAGCCCTGGCCCCTCGGCGCGGACGGGCCCCGTGGCCGTACCTCCGGCAACAACAGGGTTGTCCTGCCGGACGGTTGGCTCAAGGACCCGTACGACTGCGCGGGCGTGAGCGAGGACGCGGAGCTGGACACGTCCGGGGGCTGATGCCTGTCCCTGGCGCGAGCCCCCGGGCCGCTCCGACGCCCGTGGCCGGGGGCCACCCGCGTGACGAACAGCGCCGTGGCGCGTGCCGCTGCCGCTACCGGGCGTTCTCGGCGAGGGCTGTTGTCGCTGCGGGGTTCGCGTGCTGCTCGCCGCGTGCCGCTTGCCGCTTGCCGCTTGCCGCTCACGTGACGCTCGCCGCGTGCCGCTGCCGCTGTGGCTTCGCCCTGTGGGCGGTGCGCTTGCTGCTAGCGCTGCTACCGCTGTGGGCAATCGTCCCGCTGGGCGATGGGGGTCCCCCCTGTTCGAGCGAAGCCGAGAACTTGGGGGAGGGTGGGCACAGCCACCAGTGCCGGGTGCCGTATCGCACCAAGGTTCCCGGCACCGGGGCTGAGGTCGGGGGTGGGTCGCGCAGCCCGGCGCTGTGCGGGGTGCCGCTGTGCCCACCCGTGCCGCCCCTAGCGGCACGCATGCCCACAGCGAGGATGGTTACGGCGGCACGCCTGCCCACAGCTACGACGGGTGGGTGGGCGGCGGGGCGCATGCCCACCGCTGGGTGGGTGGGCGGCGGCGCGCATCTCCGCCGCCCACCTCCCAGCCGTGGAGATGGTCACGCGTGCCCACAGTTACAACTGCCTGTCAGGCGCCCCCCACTGCCGTGAGCAGGGCCAGTGGTGCTGCTGCTGAGCGGGACTCGCGGACGCACGCGTGCGGGTAGGGCACCGGTTCGCCGTGGGTGTCGCGGCCGTAGCCCGCGAGGACCTCGGGGAGGCGGTGACCGGCGGCGGTGGCCGCGTCGACGAGGGCGTGGGCGACCGTGCGGGCCTCGTCGTGCAGGCCGTACCGCGCCAACCCCAGCGTGATCAGCGCGTTGTCGTGCGGCCAGACCGAGCCCCGGTGGTACGAGAGCGGGTGGTACGCCGGTTGGCCGGAGGCCAGCGTGCGCACGCCCCAGCCGGAGAAGAAGTCGGGTTCGAGGAGACGGCGGCCGACCAGTTCGCCGTACTCCTTGTCCAGGAGGCCGGACCACAGGAGGTGGCCCGCGTCCGACGCGAGCGCGTCGACGTGGTGGCCGTCACCGTCCAACGCCAGCGCGGGGAAGCCGTGTTCGGCCATCCAGAAGTCCCGCTGGAAGCGGTCGCGGAGGTCGCCGGCGGCCTGTTCGAGGAGGGCCGCGTAGACCTCGTCGTCCCAGGCCGTGCGGGCCAGGTGCGCGGTGCGGCGCAGGGCGTCGTACGCGTATCCCTGCGCGCCCGCCGCCATCACCGGGCCGGTGGGGCGGCTGCCGTCGGCCGAGCAGATGGCGCCCGGGGAGTCCTTCCAGTTCTGGTTGGCGAGCCCGCCGCCGTCCGCGCGGTAGACGAGATAGCCGCGCGAGGTCAGACCGCCGTGGTCCAGCATCCAGCCGATCGCCGCACGGGCGTTGGCCTCCAGACGGCGGGCCAGGGCCAGGTCACCGGTCTGCTCCGTGTACGCGCCGAGCAGCACCAGGAACAGCGGCGTCGCGTCCACCGAACCGTAGTAACGCCCATACGGCACCTGCCCGAAGTGCGCCAGCTCCCCGTACCGCACCTCGTGCACGATCTTGCCGGGCTGGGCCACCGCACCGGCCCCCGTCTCCGTCGCCTGGGTCGCGGCGAGCGCGGGCAGCGTGGCGGCGGCGAGCTGGGGCCGGTAGGGGAGCGCGAAGAGGGAGGTCAGGAGGGCGTCGCGGCCCAACAGGGTGAGGAACCACGGGACTCCGGCCGCCGGGACGCGCAGCTCCTCGCCGTCCGGGCCCGTCGCCGGGACCTGCAGCACCGCCAGGTCCGACAGCCCCCGCGCACAGGCCGCGGCCAGCTCCGGCCAGCCGGTCGGGAAGGGCACACCCTCCGCGAACTCCCCTTCCAGAGCGAGGAGTTGCTCATTGGCGGCGGCGGGGGAGAGCGGTACGCGCGGCGCGAGCGGGGCGCCGTGCGGACGCGCCGCGACCCGCAGCGACAACTCCGCCGAACCGTGCGGTTCGAGATCCAGGGTCCATACGAGGCGACGCGCGCCCGTGCCCGTCTCCTCCACGCCGTCCGGTGCGGGCTCGGAGGTGACCGTCGTACGGGACCGCCATTCACCGCGCCGGTAGCTGAACTCCACGCCGTCGTCGAGGACTTGGCGTTGTCGCACCACCCCCGTCTTGGCGTACGTACGGTAGTCGGAGCGCAGCTCGAACTGGTCCGTGAAGTCGGCGTCCGCGGTGACCGCGATACGGACCGTCGTGGGCGTCGGTCGGTTGCTGGTGACGCGCAGCGCCTCCACGAACGCGCCCTCGGCGACAGCCTGTTCACGGAAGAGCGTGTACGCGGGCGGCTCGGTGCGGCCGCCGCGCGGCACCAGCACACAGCGTGCCGTGTCGCCGTCCGCGACCGGCGTGAGCGCCTCCGGCACTGCGCCGTCGACCGTCAGCTGCCAGCGGCTCAGGTGCCGGGCGTCCCGTACGAATAACCCGTCCGGGGAGCTGCCGCCCCGCACGCCGCTGATGTCCCCGCCGTCGCCCACGGCGGCGAACGTCCCACCGTGCACGAGCAGATGATGCCGGTCCGTCATCCCCGGTCCCCTCCCTTGGCGCCCGTCTCGCATGCGTTGCGCGCCTTCGCGCTGTGCGTCTTCGCGCTGTGTGTCTTCGCGTCGTGTGTCTTCGCGCTGTGCGTCTTGTCGAACGCGCCGCGCCCCGGGTGGGACACGACCTGGTCCGTCCCGGAGGGCTCGTGCAGCAGGTCCAGCGTCAGCGCTGCCGTCCAGCTGAAGCCGAGTGCTCCGCAGGCCTCGCCGGTGTACGGGTCCACGTACTCCGCGAACCCGGACTCCCCGGCGGTGTCGAGCAGCGCGGCCCGCAGCCCGTCCGCCCGCGCGCGCTCCCCGTGCAGCCGCAGTCCCCGCTCCAGCAGCCAATTGGTGTTGAACCAGGCCGGCCCCCGCCAGTACCGGTGCGGATCGAAGGCTTCGCCGGTCAGGTCGTAACTCGGCACGAGCCGCGCGGCCCCGCCGAGCTCGAAGTGCCGCCCGCTCGCGGTCCGCACGAGGGTGGCTGCGATGTCGCGCGGCAACGCGGGAAGGATGAGCGGAAGCAGCCCGGCGACACTGCGCTCGGGGATGAGAGCACCACGGGCGCCATTCGGAGAGCGCTGCTCTGAAGCGTGAGCACTGCTCTGTGAGTGCCGCTCCGGCACGTGAGCACCGTTCCGTGAGCCCTGCTCCGAACCGAGAGCACCGCTCCGCGAGCGCTGCTCCGAACCGAGAGCACTGCTCTGCGAGGGCCGCTCCGGCACGTGAGCACCGTTCCGTGAGCCCTGCTCCGAACCGAGAGCACCGTTCTGCGAGCGCCGCTCCGAACCGAGAGCACCGCTCCGTGACCCCCGCTCCAAACCGAG
This sequence comes from Streptomyces sp. NPDC001530, assembly GCF_042894545.1. Lineage (NCBI taxonomy): Bacteria > Bacillati > Actinomycetota > Actinomycetes > Kitasatosporales > Streptomycetaceae > Streptomyces > Streptomyces sp. NPDC001530. Next base: position 401,449 of record NZ_JBIAVS010000002.1, on the reverse strand, counting down.
AGCACCGCTCTCGCCCCCGTCCGCGCCCCCGCCCACACGCCCGTCGTACACATCCCGGCAGAAGAACATCCCCTCGACCGGATCCCACAACCGCTCCACCAGCGCCGCCGTGAGGCGTTCCGCGCGGGCGTGGCGGGCGGTGCCCGCCGCGCCCAGTTCCTGGGCGATGTGTGCCAGGGCGTGTTCCGACGCGATCAGCAGGGCGTTGAACGCGGGGTCCTCGACGGCGAACTCGCCGCCCCCGTCGGCGTACCCGCGGTCGCGGTAGTCGGTGGCGAGGCGCACGTACCGCCCGTAGTCGAGATCCGTCGGGCGGTCCTCGGGGGCGCCGTGGTCGAGGTCGGCGCGGCGGAAGGAGCGGGCCGGCGCCGGGGTGACGCGGCTCAGCGGGGCGTCCCAGCAGGGGCTGTTGTCCATGCCCTGCTCCCAGGGGTGGACGACGGAAGCGAGCCCTCCGCCGCCCAGGTCCCGGCGGTGCAGGAGATAGCGGTGCCAGGCCGCCAGGCGGGGATACATCCGGGGGAGGAAGGCGCGGGCCCGCGACAGGCCCGGGTCGGCCTGGTGCACCAGCCAGACGGCGAGCGCGTGCACCGGTGGCTGCACGATGCCCGACGTCTGTACGGTGCGCGGGGCGCCCGCGGCGCGCCCCGCGGTCGAGGAGCGCCAGAAGTCGGGGCTCGGGAAGTACGCGTCCAGTGGCACGGAGGGGTTGAACACGATGTGCGGGATCCGGCCGTCGCCCCACTGCGCACTGAGCAGCGTCTCCAGCTCCGTCTGCGCCCGGAGCGGGGACAGATGGCGCAGTCCGATCGCGATGAACGCGGAGTCCCACGACCACTGGTGCGGATACAGGCCGCGCGAGGGCACTGTGGACGTTCCCGTCCAGTTGTCCTCCAGTACCCGGGCCGCCCTGAGGTGCAGCGACCCCGTGAGCTCGGCGCGGTCGTATACAAATGATCCGGAACGGGTGATCTCACCCGGACCGGGCGAAGAGGGCGGGCCGGAGGCGTGCAGGGGAGTGCCGGAGGTGCGCACGGGGGTGGTGATGCCCGTGAGCAGGGCGGTGAGCTGGGTTGTGCTGTCCACTCAGGTCTCCCCGAAGACGTCCGGCCGACCAGTTCGGCAGTAGCTACCGTAGGGTTACGTCTATTTAACACGCAAAACTCAATATGTAATGCAGAGTTGGGGAACGCAAGGGGGTGCGCATGACAGGAAGGGCAGGGAGAACCGTGAAGGCCGGGAATCAGGCAAGCGCCGGAGATCTGCTCGAACTGGTGCGCAGTGGCCGCGCCACGACGCGCGGCGCGCTGCAACAGGCCACCGGCCTGTCGCGGGCCACGGTCGGCCAGCGGCTCGACCGGCTCTTCCGCGCGGGCTGGCTGCGCGAGGGCGCGGGGGGTCCGGTGGACTCACCGCTGGGCGGCCGCCCCTCCATCACGCTCGAGTTCGACGACGAGCACGCCGTCGTCCTCGCCGCGGACCTCGACACCCGGCACGGCCGCGCGGCCGTCCTCACCCTGACCGGCGAGATCCTGGCCGAGCACGCGGGCGTCCTCGTGATCGACGAGGGCCCGGAGGCGGTCCTCGGCGAGCTCGGGCGCTGGTTCGCCGAGCTTCTGGAGAAGGCCGGGCAGCCCGCCGAAACCGTCTGCGGCATAGGGCTCGCGGTGCCGGGGCCGGTCGACAGCGACACCGGCCGCGTCGTGCAGCCGCCGATCATGCCCGGCTGGGACGGCTACGACATAAGGGGCCGCCTGGGCCGCGCCTTCGCCGAGCACACGGGGCTGCGTACGGCTCAGGGCGCAGGCTCCGAGGCGGGGATCCCGGTACGCGCCGAGGTCCCCGTGCTCGTCGACAACGACGCCAACCTCATGGCGTACGGCGAACAGCGCACCGGTTACCCGGACTGTTCGGCGTTCGCCCTGGTCAAGGTCTCCACGGGTATCGGCGCGGGCATGGTCGTCGGCGGCGCCATCTACCGGGGCATCGACGGAGGCGCCGGCGACATCGGGCACATCCGGGTGGGCGCCGACGCGCTGTGCCGGTGTGGCTCGTACGGCTGTCTGGCCGCCGTCGCCAGTGGCGGTGCGGTGGCGCGACGGCTCGCCGAGTCCGGGGTTCCGGCCGCCTCTGGCTCAGATGTGCGCGACTTGCTGACGGCCGGGCACCCGGAGGCGATGGCGCTCGCGCGGGAGGCGGGGCGGCAGGTCGGGGACGTACTGGCCACCGTGGTCACGCTGCTGAATCCCGGGGTGCTGATGATCGCCGGGGATTTGGCCGGAACTCCCTTCCTCACCGGCGTACGGGAGTTGCTGTACCAGCGGGCGCTGCCCCGCTCCACCGCTCATCTGGACGTGGTGACCTCGCGGTTGGGCGAGCGGGCGGGCCTGGTCGGGGCCGGGGCGCTGGTCGTGGAGTACCTGTACGCGCCGGAGCGGGTGGAGGAGCGGTTGCTGGCGCTCGGCGTGTGACCGCCCGCCGTATGCCCCTCCGACGGCTTCTGTGACAGCCGTGTTTCCGGTCCGGACTCCCGTCCGCATGGTGAAATCTCGTCGCCTGTGGCAGCGTGATTCTCGCCACCCTTGAGGAGGGTTGCGCTCAGATGAGCGGATCATGGGCGACTGCACTTCTCCAAGGAGTGGCACTCAGTGCCACCCCTTGATCGTTCATCGATCGAAATCAGGCGTGCCAGGAGCTGCTCATCTGAGCGAAATCGTGGGTCTATGAGGGTGGATGCGTTCAAGAAGTGAAAACATCGGTTCGTCTGCGCTTGCCAAGCTTTGACTTTCGATCTGCTGGCGGACGAGTGGTTACAGGCGCATGACGCGCAAGTGGACGTACCCAGGCGCCTTCGATCTGGGTATGTTCCCCGTCGTCAGGGCAGCCACCGCGACGTCGAGGAGTCGAGACTCGTGTCGGAAAACAAAGATCCCCACGTAGCTGAGAGCGGCGTCGAGGATGTGAAGTTCGTTTACGACTTCACCGAGGGCAACAAGGACCTCAAGGACCTCCTCGGCGGCAAGGGTGCGAACCTCGCCGAGATGACCAACCTGGGTCTTCCCGTCCCTCCCGGCTTCACGATCACCACCGAGGCGTGCAAGACGTACCTCGACAGTGGCGAGGAGCCGGCGGCACTGCGTGACGAGGTGAGTGCACACCTCGAAGCCCTCGAAGCGAAGATGGGCAAGAAGCTCGGCCAGGCCGATGACCCTCTGCTCGTATCGGTCCGCTCCGGGGCGAAGTTCTCCATGCCGGGCATGATGGACACCGTCCTGAACATCGGCCTCTCCGACAAGTCGGTCCAGGGCCTGGCCAAGCAGGCCGGCGACGACCGCTTCGCATGGGACTCGTACCGCCGTCTCATCCAGATGTTCGGCAAGACGGTCCTCGGCGTGGACGGCGACCTCTTCGAGGACGCGCTGGAGGCGGCGAAGGACGCCAAGAAGGTCACGGTCGACACGGACCTCGAAGCGGCCGACCTGAAGAAGCTCGTCACCAAGTTCAAGAAGATCGTCAAGACCGAGGCCGGTCGCGACTTCCCGCAGGACCCGCGCGAGCAGATGGACCTCGCCATCAAGGCGGTCTTCGACTCGTGGAACGGCGACCGCGCGAAGCTGTACCGCCGCCAGGAGCGCATCCCGCACGACCTCGGCACGGCCGTCAACGTCTGTTCCATGGTCTTCGGCAACCTCGGCCCCGACTCCGGTACGGGCGTGGCGTTCACCCGTGACCCGGCCTCCGGCCACCAGGGTGTGTACGGCGACTACCTGCAGAACGCCCAGGGCGAGGACGTGGTGGCGGGCATCCGCAACACGGTCCCGCTCGCGGAGCTGGAGTCGATCGACAAGAAGTCGTACGACCAGCTGATGCAGATCATGGAGACCCTGGAGAACCACTACAAGGATCTCTGCGACATCGAGTTCACCATCGAGCGCGGCCAGCTGTGGATGCTGCAGACCCGCGTCGGCAAGCGCACGGCGGGCGCGGCCTTCCGTATCGCGACGCAGCTGGTGGACCAGGGCCTGATCGACGAGGCGGAAGCCCTTCAGCGCGTGACGGGCGCCCAGCTCGCGCAGCTGATGTTCCCGCGCTTCGACGACCAGGCGAAGGTCGAGCAGATCGGCCGGGGCATCGCGGCGTCGCCGGGTGCCGCGGTCGGCAAGGCGGTCTTCGACTCGTACACGGCGATCAAGTGGTCGCGTTCGGGCGAGAAGGTCATCCTGATCCGCCGCGAGACCAACCCCGACGACCTCGACGGCATGATCGCGGCGGAGGGCATCCTGACCTCCCGCGGCGGCAAGACCTCGCACGCCGCCGTCGTCGCGCGCGGCATGGGCAAGACCTGCGTGTGCGGCGCGGAGGAGCTCGAGGTCGACACCAAGCGCCGCCGTCTGACGGCTCCGGGCGGTGTCGTGGTCGAGGAAGGCGACGTCGTCTCGATCGACGGCTCGACGGGCAAGGTGTACCTGGGCGAGGTCCCGGTCGTCCCGTCCCCGGTCGTCGAGTACTTCGAGGGCCGGATGCACGCGGGCGCCGACGACGCGGACGAGCTGGTCGCGGCCGTCCACCGGATCATGGCGTACGCGGACCGGGTCCGCCGTCTGCGGGTGCGCGCCAATGCCGACAACGCCGAGGACGCGCTGCGCGCCCGTCGCTTCGGCGCGCAGGGCATCGGCCTGTGCCGCACGGAGCACATGTTCCTCGGCGACCGGCGCGAGCTGGTGGAACGCCTCATCCTGGCGGACACGGATGTGGAGCGCGAGGACTCCCTCAAGGAACTCCTGCCCCTCCAGAAGCGGGACTTCGTCGAACTCTTCGAGGCGATGGACGGCCTCCCGGTGACGATCCGTCTCCTGGACCCGCCGCTGCACGAGTTCCTGCCGGACATCACGGAACTGTCCGTGCGCGTCGCGCTCGCCGAGTCCCGCAAGGACTCCAACGAGAACGACCTCCGGCTGCTCCAGGCGGTGCACCGCCTGCACGAGCAGAACCCGATGCTGGGTCTGCGCGGCGTGCGCCTCGGCCTGGTCATCCCCGGCCTCTTCACCATGCAGGTGCGGGCGATCGCGGAGGCCGCGGCCGAACGCAAGAACGCCAAGGGCGACCCGCGGGCCGAGATCATGATCCCCCTCGTCGGCACCGTCCAGGAGCTGGAGATCGTCCGCGAGGAGGCCGACCAGGTCATCGCGGAGGTCCAGGCGGCGACGGGTGTGGAACTGAAGCTCGCCATCGGCACGATGATCGAGCTGCCGCGGGCGGCCCTCACGGCGGGGCAGATCGCGGAGGCGGCGGAGTTCTTCTCCTTCGGTACGAACGACCTCACGCAGACGGTGTGGGGCTTCAGCCGGGACGACGTGGAGGCCTCCTTCTTCACGGCGTACCTGGAGAAGGGCATCTTCGGCGTCTCTCCCTTCGAGACGATCGACAAGGACGGCGTCGGCTCGCTGGTGAAGTCCGCGGCGCAGGCCGGGCGTGCCACGCGTCCCGACCTGAAGCTCGGCGTCTGCGGTGAGCACGGCGGCGACCCGGAGTCGGTCCACTTCTTCCACGAGGTGGGGCTCGACTACGTCTCCTGCTCGCCGTTCCGGATTCCGGTGGCGCGCCTGGAGGCGGGCCGCGCGGCGTCCACGGCGAAGGGCAGCGACCACCGCTGACCGAGTGAGGACCACCGAAGCCGCCGTCGGTCATTCCGACCCTCACCGACACGGCGGCGGCTCCGGGACACGAGAGACGGGGCGGACACCTGTGCGGAGGTGTCCGCCCCGTCGGCGTGCCCGTCGACGACGGAGACCAGCACGACCATGGCGTCCAGCCCTGTCCCCGGAGCGGGCAGCAGCTCGGCCTCGCCACCACTGACCCGGGCCAGCTGCCGTACGAGGGGCAGGCCGAGACCCGTACCGCCCTTCGGGGCTCCCGGAGCCCGCCAGAAGCGGTCGAAGGCGCGCTCGCGCTGGTCGGCGTCGAGGCCCGGGCCTCGGTCGACGACGTGCAGTTCGACGAGGGCGGGCAGTCCGCGGCGCGGCCGACGGGACAGCAGGCGCACCACGACCGTGCTGCCGGCGGGAGCCACCCGCACGGCGTTGGCCAGCAGGTTGTCGAGGATCTGCGGGACGCCGCCGGGCACCGCCCACACCCGGCCGACCGGCCCGCCGACCGACATCACCCGCACCCCGGACTCCGCCGCCAGCGCCTCCCACATGCGGGCGCGATCCGCCACCGCCGCGTCCAGGTCGAGGGGTTCGGGTACCAGGGAGGCCTCGTCGAGCCGGGCCATCGCCAGCAGCGTCTCCGTCGTACGGGCCAGCCGGTCCGTCTCCGTCAGCGCGGCCTCCCAGTCGGCGCGGCCGCGCGGGGCGATGTCCCGCTCCAGGTTCTCCAGGCGCAGTCTGAGCGCCGCCAGGGGAGTTCTGAGCTGGTGCGAGGCATCGCCCGCGAAGGCGCCCTGCGCGGTCAGCAGGTACTGCAGGCGGCGAGCGGTGGTGCGCAGGGTCTCGGTGAGCCGGCGTATCTCGGGCGGCCCGGGCACCGTGCGATCGGGGACCACGAGGTCGCCGCCGGCCGCGATCCGGGCCGCCTGCTCCTCCAGGTACCGCACCGGCCGGGCGATCCAGCGGGCCAGGGCGAACGCGACCACGGCGGCCGCCGCGAGGACCGCGGCGCCGACCACGCCGAGGAACAGCCACACCTGCCCACTGTTCCCGTCGACCGACGAGCCGGGCACACTCACCCGCACCGCGCCGCGGACCGCCGGACCGGGCCGGGTCGGCACCGCGAGATGCACCCGGCCGGAGCGGTCACGGCGGATCCCGGCACGGGTCTCGCCGCCCAGCGCCGTGACGATCTCCGGCCGGGAGGCCAGTGCCTCGCGCTCACGGGGCGGCAGGGGCCCGGACGTGGCGAGGAGGAACCCGGAGCCGTCGACCACGACCACCCGGCCGCCCGTCATGACGGCGTACTCGCGGGCCAGCCGGGGCAGTTGCTCCGTGCCGTCCGTCTCGATGAGGTGGTCGGCGAAGGCGGCCAGGGACTGCGCGTCGTGCTCGACGCGCGCGACGGCGCGGCTCTCCTCCGCCCGGATGTAGAAGTGGCCCAGCGGCCATTCGAGGGCCACGAGGACCAGGGCGGCGAGGGTGAGATAGCTGCGCAGGAGGCGGTACGTCATGTCGGTGGTCCGTACGTCATCCCGGCGCTCTTTTGTTCAGCGGCCCGGCGGGCGCAGCCGGAAGCCCACCCCGCGGATGGTCTCGATCCAGTCGGGCCCGCCGAGTTTGCGGCGCAGCGCGGCGACATGGACGTCCAGGGTCCTGGTCGGGCCGTAGAAGCGCTCGGTCCAGACGGTTTCGAGCAGGTACTCGCGCTCGTACACCGCGCCCGGGTCCTGGGCGAGCAGGCACAGCAAGTCGAACTCCTTCGGGGTGAGGTCGACGCTCTCCCCGGCCACCCGGACCTGGCGGGTGCGCCGGTCGATGCTGAGCACGCCGACGTACTGGGGCGGTGCCTCGGCCGGGTGGCCGGGGACGGCGCGTGCGGGGACGGTGTTCGCGGGAGCGACGTGTGCGGGGACGGCGCGTGCGGGAGCGGCGTGCTCGGGGACGACATGGAAACGCCGGACCACCGCCCGCATCCGGGCGATGAGTTCGCGGGTGCTGAACGGCTTGGCGAGGTAGTCGTCCGCGCCCAGTTCGAGCCCCACCACGCGGTCCGCCTCCGTACCGCGCGCCGTGAGCATGATGATCGGCACCTCGGAGACCTGCCGGATCCGGCGGCACACGTCGATGCCGTCCATGTCGGGCAGTCCCAGGTCGAGCAGCACGATGTCGCCCGGCGGTCTGCCGAGGGCGGCCGCGCCCGTGGCACTCCGCTCGACCGTGAAGCCGTACCGCCGGAGCCCGTCGGCCAGCGGCTCGGCGATCGTGTCGTCGTCCTCAACCAACAGAACTCGCATGCCCCGGAAGGTACATCAGGCCTCTTACGCCTCAACGGCCTTCTGTAAAGCCCTGGTTAGCGCTCGGGAAGCGGGACGGAAGCGCTCCGTCAGAGCCCGCTCGGAGGGGCATCGGCGCTGGTTAGCGTCCTGCCATCCGACCCCGGAAGGAGCGCTGCCATGCGGCGACTGCTGCACAACGCACGCGCGTTCAAGCACCGGATCAGTGCCGAGAGTGACAAATATCGCAGGCTCGCCGAGGGCCAGTGGCCCGAGGCCCTCTTCATCACCTGCTCCGATTCACGGGTCATCCCGTCCCTCATCACCGGCGCCCGCCCCGGCGAGCTGTTCGAGCTGCGCACCGCGGGCAACATCGTGCCCCCGTACGACCTGCTGCCGGTCTGCTCCGAGGCCGCCACGATCGGCTACGCCGTGGAGGTGCTGGGCGTCCGCGACATCGTGGTCTGCGGCCACTCGCACTGCGGGGCCTTGGACACGCTGGTCCGAGGACACGACCTGAGTGCGCTGCCGGAGGTGGGCGGCTGGCTCGAACTGGCCCGGCCCGCCCTTGCCCCCGTCCTCGATGCCCCGCCCGCCGACCCGGGACTGCCGGATGTCGTGCGCCGTCATGTGGCCGCCCAACTCGACTCGCTGCGCGGCTATCCGGCCGTACGGGACCGGATCGTCGCCGGTGAACTGGGGCTCCACGGCTGGTTCTACCGGATCGACACGGGTGAGGTGGAGGAGCTGACGGCTCCCATGCCCGTTCCCTGAGCCGAGTGCCCGTTCTCTGAGCCGAGTGCCCGTTCTCTGAGCCGAGTTGACGTCCCCCCACGCTCGCTCCCCGAGCCGAGTCGATGTCCCTCACGTCCTCCCACCCCCGTTCCAGGAGCACCCATGGCCCGTCACGCCCGTCCCTCCCGAAAACCCATGGCCCGTACCGGTACGTCAACTCCCCTCGGATCCGGCGCGGTGGTCACCGACATCGTGGCCTCGCTGGTCGTCTTCCTCGTCGCCCTGCCGCTGTGCATCGGGGTCGCCGCCGCCTCCGGCGTACCCGTGGAACTCGGCATCGTCTCCGGGATCATCGGCGGACTCATCGTCGGATTCCTGCCCGGCAGCAGCCTCCAGGTGAGCGGTCCGGCGGCAGGGCTCGCCGCGCTGGTGCTCGAGGCCGTGGGCGAGCACGGCATCGCGATGCTCGGCCCCATCGTGCTCGCCACCGGAGTGCTGCAGATGATCCTCGGAGCGCTCCGGATGGGCCGCTTCTTCCAGGCGATCTCGGTCTCCGTGGTGGGTGGCATGCTCGCCGGCATCGGACTGCCGCTGATGCTCGGCCAGGTGTACGCCCTCGCCGACGCGGCGCAGCGCGGCTCGGCCCTGAAGAACGCGGCGGGCCTGCCCGACCTGCTCTCGCGCACGCTCGCCAGTCAGGCGGCCACGCAGGCGCTGCTGTTGGGCGGGGGCACCGTCGTCCTGTGTTTCGTGTGGAAGAAGGTGCCGGCCCCGCTGAACAAGGTGCCCGCGCCCCTGGTGGCGGTCGGGCTCGGCGCGGCCGTCGCGTCGCTGCCAGGAGTGCGGGTCAAGAAGGTCGTCTTCGGCAGCCTCGCCGACAGCCTGGCGGTCCCGGGAGCCGAGGAGCTGGCCGGCCTCGCCGACCCGGCGGTGCTCGGTGTCGTCGTCACCTTCACGGTCATCGCCTCCGCCGAGAGCCTGTTCAGCGCGGCGGCCGTCGACCGCATGCACTCCGGTCCGCGCACCCGCTACAACCCCGAACTGCTCTCCCAGGGCCTTGGCAACACGCTCGCCGGACTCGTCGGCGCCCTGCCACTGACCGCGGTCATCGCGCGCAGCTCCGCCAATGTCCAGGCCGGGGCGAAGACCAAGCTCTCCCGCATCCTGCACGGCGGCTGGCTGCTGGGCTTCGGACTGCTGCTGCCGGGCGTCCTCGGCCTCGTCCCCGTGTGCGTGCTCGCGGGCATCCTCGTGCACAGCGGCTGGAAGCTGTTCGACCCCGGGCAGTTCCCCCGGATGTGGCGCAAGGACCGGGGCGAGGGCGTGGTCATGGTCGTCACCACCCTCGCCATCGTCGTCGCCAACCTCCTGGAAGGGGTCCTGGTGGGTCTCGCGGTGGCGGTCCTGCTGGCCGCCGTACGCATGTCGCGCCTCACCGCCGAGACGACCGTGGAGGGCGACAGCGCACTGCTGGTGATGAGCGGCAACGCCACCTTCCTGCGGCTGCCGCAGCTGACGGCGACGCTGGAATCGCTGGCCGGGCGCGACCGGGTGCAGATGGATCTCACGGGGGTGTCCCATCTGGACCTGGCCAGCCGCGCGGAGGTCGAGGAGTGGGCGGAGCGGCAGCGGCAGCGCGGGGCGGCGGTGGAGGTGCTGCTGCCCGAGGGAGAGGGGCAGCAGCCGTACGCGGCGGCCGCCGCCGAGGAGGTCAGGAGCGGAACGGCCCCGTCACCTCGTACGTGATCCCGCCGGACGAACCGCCGCTCGTGCCGCGCCGGCTGGACTTGTCATGGACGATTCGTGGCCGGTCGGGGCATGGTGTCGGACGGCTGGAAGGGGCGCGTGGCGCCGTACGCTGAGGACCGGTGTCTTCGGATGTCTTCGGAGGGAGTTCCGCCATGACGGGCTGGAATGTGAGCGACATCCCGGACCAGAGCGGCCGCACGGCCGTCGTCACCGGGGCCAATAGCGGCCTCGGGTATGTCACGGCGCGTGAGCTGGCCCGGAAGGGGGCCCGGGTGGTGCTCGCGTGTCGCAGTGAGGTGCGCGGCGCCGAGGCCGAGGACCGGCTCGTCGCCGAAGTTCCCGGCGCCGACGTCGAGTTCGTACGGCTGGATCTTGGGCAGCTGGACTCCGTCCGGGAGTTCACGGCCGTGTACGGGCGGGCGTACGAGCGGCTCGATCTTCTCGTCAACAATGCCGGTGTGATGGCCTTGCCCCACGGCCGCACCGCCGACGGGTTCGAGACCCAGTTCGGGGTCAATCACCTCGGACACTTCGCTCTCACCGGGCTGCTGATGCCCTCGCTGCTCTCCACGCCCGGCGCGCGCGTCGTGACCCTCTCCAGCATGGTCCACGCGATGGCCAACATCGACATCGACGACCTCAACAGCGAGCACCATCCGTACCGGCGGTGGATCGCCTACGCCCGGTCCAAGACCGCCAATCTGCTCTTCACCCATGAGCTGGCGCGGCGGCTGGCCGCAGTCGGGTCGGATGTCGTCGCGGCCGCCGCGCATCCGGGGTACGCCTCCACCAACCTCCAGACCGCCGGGCCGAAGCTGGAGGGACGCAGGGGCGCCGAGCGGTTCATGGAGATCGGCAACCGGGTCTTCGCGCAGAGCGCCGAGGCCGGGGCGCTGCCCACGCTGTACGCCGCCACCGCGCCCGGGGTGCTGCCCGACTCCTTCACCGGGCCGTCGATCGCGATGTGGCGCGGTTCGCCCGGGAGGTCCTGGCGCGCCCCGTGGACCCTCAACGACGCGGCGGGGGAGCGGCTTTGGGCCGCTTCGGAGCGGCTGACCGGAGTCACGTACGACGCGCTCAAGGTGTGACTCCCTGTGACTCAAAAGGGAGAAGGAGCGCCGACTACCCCGGCGCGGGCTGAGGTCGGCCACCCCGGCGCCGGCTGAGTCAGAGGGAACCGCCGCTGTCCACCACCAGGTCCGTGCCCACGACCGACGCCGCGGCGTCCGACGCGAGGTAGAGGACGGCCGCGGCCACCTCCTCGGTCGCCGAGACCCGGCCGAGCGGCAGCTCGTGCTTCACGCGCTCCACGCGCTCGGCCTCCGTCTCGCCGGGGCGCAGCGACATGGTGGTGGCGGAGGCGCCGGGGCTGACGACGTTGATACGGACGCCGTCGGCGATGTGGTCCAGGGCGGCGGCGCGGCTCAGCGCGGTGACGGCGGCCTTGGAGGCGGCGTAGGCGGCGACGCCCGGGCGGCGGGTGTGCAGGCCGATGGTGGAGGCGATGGTGACGATCGCGCCGCCGGTCGGCTGCGTGCGCATCTGCTTGATTTCGGCCTGGAGGGCGACGAACACGCCCGTGAGGTTGATGTCCAGCTGCGTGTGCCAGTCCGCTTCCGGGAGGTCGGCGAGTGGGTGCCCGCCGCGGAAGACGCCCGCGTTGTTCACCGCCACGTCCAGGGAGCCGAAGCGGTCCACGGCCGCCGCGACCAACGTCTGCCAGTCGGCGGCGCGCGAGACGTCGGCCGTCACGGCCAGGGCCTTGCCGCCCCGCTCCTCGATCAGCGCGACGGTCTCGTCGAGCGGGGCTGCGGTGCGCCCGGCGACGACGACGTGTGCGCCCTCGGCGGCGAGTGCGAGGGCGGTGGCGCGGCCGATGCCGGAGCCGGCGCCGGTGACGAGGGCCGTCCGGCCGGGGAAACGGGTAGCCATGGGTCTCTTTTCCCGACCGACCAATTCTTGACCGATCGATTCAGTATCGAGGCATGTTGAAAGGGCGTGCTGAAAGGGCGTGCTGAAGGGGCGTGCTGAAGGGGCGTGCTGAAGGGGCGTGCTGAAACACCCCGGAGCGAGGGCGGTGGATCAGTCCAGCAGTGTCAGTGCCTGCTCCGCCGCGTCCTGGACGCGGGTCGGGTCCGTCGAGGCCTTGCCCACGATCCGCAGTCCCTGCATCAGGACCAGCAGCATGCGGGCCAGCGCACGGGGGTCGCGGTCGTCCGGCAGCTCGCCCTGCGCCTGCGCGCGGACGAGTGCCGAGTGCAACAGGGTCTCGATGTGGTCCCAGCTGTGTTCGACCCGGCGGGCCGCGGCCGCGTCGTGCGGGGCGAGCTCGGCGGCCGTGTTGGTGACGAAGCAGCCGCTCAGGCGCTTCTCGTCGGTCGCCGCCTCGGTCGCGAAGCGGCGTACCACCGTGCGTACGGCGGGGAGTGCCGGCCCCGGCTGGGAGAGTTCCCGCAGCAGGCGGGGGTCGCGCGCCTGCTGATAGCGGTCCAGCGTCTTCAGGTACAGCTCGTGCTTGTTGCCGAACGTCGCGTAGATGCTGGCGCGTCCGACGCCGAGGTGTGCGACGAGGTCCGCCATGGACGTCGCCTCGTAGCCGCGCCGCCAGAACAGCTCCAGGGCTGCCTGCAGCGCGGCGTCCGGATCGAACTCCTTGGTCCTGGCCACGAGTGTGACCCTAGGACTTTCGGGAACGATCGGTCAAGTAAGCCCGGGGTGGCCGATGGGCGTGGGCTGGTCCGGCCACCCCGGTCGCCGTCAGGACGTGCGTACCTCGTACGTCGTCACCCGTACCGTCTCGTCGTCCAGGCACTGCCCCGACTCCAGGTCGAACCGCTGCTTCAGGAGTGGGGAGGCGACGAACGGGCGGCCCTGCTGGGTGCCCGTCAGGCCACGGGAGAGCACCGCCGCCCCGCTGAACGGGTCGCGGTTGTCGATGGCGTACGTGCGGCCCGCGCGGTCCATGAACACCGCGACCTGGCTGCGGTCGGGCAGCAGCGCCGCCACTCCGCGGCCGGGGATCAGCTGGGTCAGGTCACATACCGTCAGCCAGACGTCGTCCAGCCGGAGTTGGACCTTCATCGTGGTGGTCTCGGGAGCGAGAGTCATCGCTGGGCGCTTCCTTCCAGGGGACGCGTGCCGATGGTCAGCAGCGGCAGGTCGGGCTTGATCTGGTCGCGCTCGGGGACGAAGCCGACGACCGGGTCGGGGGTGTCCGGGGCGTTCACGAAGGACACGAACCGGGCGAGCTTCTCGGGGTCGTTGATGGTCTCGGCCCACTCGTCGCGGTAGTTCGCCACGTGCGCCGACATCAGCGACTCCAGCTCCTCGCAGATGCCCAGCGAGTCCTCGACGACCACATCGCGTACGTGGTCCAGGCCGCCGTCGATCCGCTCCAGCCAGGTGGAGGTGCGCTCCAGGCGGTCGGCGGTGCGGATGTAGAACATCAGGAACCGGTCGATCAGACGGATGAGTTCGGCGTCGCTGAGGTCCTGGGCCAGCAGGTCCGCGTGGCGCGGGGTCGCGCCGCCGTTGCCGCCGACGTACAGGTTCCAGCCGTTGGACGTGGCGATCACACCGAAGTCCTTGGACTGGGCCTCGGCGCACTCGCGGGCGCACCCGGAGACCGCCGACTTCAGCTTGTGCGGGGAGCGCAGGCCCCGGTAGCGCAGCTCCAGGTCGATCGCCATGCGGACCGAGTCCTGGACGCCGTAGCGGCACCAGGTCTGGCCCACGCACGACTTGACCGTGCGCAGCGCCTTTCCGTACGCGTGGCCCGACTCGAAGCCGGCGTCCACCAACCGGGCCCAGATCAGCGGGAGTTGCTCCACCCGCGCGCCGAACATGTCGATGCGCTGGCCGCCCGTGATCTTCGTGTAGAGCCCGAAGTCCCGTGCCACCTCGCCGATCACGATGAGCTTCTCGGGAGTGATCTCGCCGCCGGGGATGCGCGGCACGATCGAGTACGAGCCATTCTTCTGGAGGTTGGCGAGGAAGTGGTCGTTGGTGTCCTGGAGCGCGGCCTGCTCGCCGTCCAGGACGTAGCCGCTGGTGCCGATGGTCGGGGCGAGCGAGGCGATGATCGAGCCAACCGCGGGCTTGCAGACCTCGCAGCCGTCGCCGCCGCGCGCGTTCTCACGGCCGTGGCGGTCCAGCAGCTGCTGGTACGAGGTGATCCGCAGTGCCAGGACGATCTCGTACAGCTCCTCGCGGGTCTGCCCGAAACAGCCGCACAGGCCCTTGTCGACCTCGACGCCGCTCGCCTCCAGCTCGGCGGTGACCAGCTGGCTGAGCACCTTGACGCAACTGCCGCACCCGGTACCGGCCTTGGTGCACTTCTTGACCTCCGGCACCGTGGTGCAGGAGTGCTCGGTGACCGCGCCGCGGATCGTGCCCTTGGTGACGTTGTGGCAGGAGCAGATGACCGCCTCGTCCGGCAGCGCGGAGGGGCCGATGGCGACCGGGGCGCCCGCGCCCGCCGGCAGGACGAGCTGCTCGGGGGCGATCGGCGGCACCGACCCCGTCAGGGCGCGCAGGGTGCCGTACGCGTCGGCGTCGCCGACCAGGATGCCGCCCAGCAGCTGGCCGTCGCGGCCGATGACCAGCTTCTTGTACGTGCCCGAGCGCGAGTCGGCGTAGACGACGTCGAGGCAGTCGGCGGTGGCGCCGTGCGCGTCGCCGAAGGAGGCGACGTCGACGCCGAGGAGCTTGAGCTTGGTGGAGAGGTCGGCGCCGGTGAAGCTCGCCTCGTCGGCGGCGATCGTGGCGGCGGCCGTCTCGGCCATCTCGTAACCCGGTGCGACCAGACCGTATACGCGGCCGTCGGACGCCAGCGCGCACTCGCCGATCGCGAACACATGCGGGTCGGAGGTGCGGCACTGCTCGTCGACCGTGATGCCGCCGCGCTCGCCGATGTCGAGTCCGGTGTCGCGGGCGAGCTGGTCCCGGGGGCGTACACCCGCCGAGAACACCACGAGATCCGTGGGGAGTTCGGAGCCGTCGGACAGCTTCATGCCGGTCACGGCGCCGTCGTCGCCGATGACGATCTCCTGCGTGCCCGTGCCGGTGTGGACCGTCAGGCCCATGTCCTCGATGGTGCGCAGCAGCGCCGCGCCACCGCCCTCGTCGACCTGCACCGGCATCAGGCGCGGCGCGAACTCCACGATGTGCGTGGTCAGTCCGAGCCCCTTGAGCGCGCCCGCCGCCTCGAGTCCGAGCAGACCGCCGCCGACCACCGCACCGGTCGTCGCCCGTGCCTTCGCGTACTCCTCGATCGCGAGGAGGTCCTCGATCGTGCGGTAGACGAAGCAGCCCTCGGCGTCCTTGCCGGGGACCGGCGGGACGAAGGGGTACGAGCCGGTGGCGAGGACGAGCGTGTCGTACGAGACCACCAGGCCCGAGCGGGCGGTGACCTTCCTGGTGGCACGGTCGATCGACTCGGCCGGGTCGCCGAGGTGCAGCTCGATGCCGTGCTCCTTGATGAACTCCTCGTCGGTGAGCGAGAGTTCGTCCGGTGTGCGGCCCGAGAAGTACGAGGTGAGCTGGACCCGGTCGTACGCCGGGCGGGGCTCCTCGCACAGCACGACCACGCGGTGCGTGGCGGTCAGGCCGCGCTCGGCGAGCGCTTCGAGGAAGCGCTGGCCGACCATGCCGTGTCCGACGAGCACGATCGTGTGCGCGGTCCCGTCGGTGGCGTTCGCCGCCTTCGTCGCGTCCGTGGACATTCAGGAGCCTCCATCGTTGGTGAGCAGGTGGAGCAGGGGTGCACCGTCGGAGGGGAGCGGCTCTGCTCCCTCCCAGGCGCGCGCGAGCGCGCCGACGGTGCCGAGTTCGCCGACGAGTACGCCGCCGACCACGCGGTCGTCGCGGACGACGACCTTGCGGTAGGTGCCGCGGGTGGCGTCGGCGAGCTGGACGACGTCGTCGCCGGGGCGGGGTTCGGGCTCACCGAACGCGGCGAGGTCGAAGGGGGTGTCGCCGCCGTTGAGGGTGAGACGGGTCAGGGCACGGGTGCCGGTGTAGCGGGGGTTGGTGTCTCCCGCGATCAGCTCGGCGAGGATGTCCGCCTGTTCGAGGGCCGGTGTGGCCAGGCCGTAGACGGTGCCCTCGTGTTGGGCGCAGTCGCCGATCGCCCGGATGTGCGGGTCGGACGTACGCAGTTCGTCGTCGACGAGGATGCCCTTGTGGACGGCGAGTCCCGCTTCCTGGGCGAGGCCCACGCGGGGGTGGACGCCGCAGGCCAGGACGACGAGGTCGGCGTCGAGGGCGTATCCGTCGGCCATCTCGACCGAGCGGACCGCGCCGCCGACACAGCGCACGTCGCGCACCCGGCACTCGGTGTGCACCTCGACGCCCAGCTCCGTGAGGTGCCGGTGGACCAGGCGGGACGCGGACGGGTCGAGCTGGCGCTCCATGAGCCGCTCGGACTGCTGGGCCAGCACCACCTGGGCGCCGCGCACGGCGAGCGCGCGGGCGGCGGAGACACCGAGGAGACCGCCGCCGATCACGACGGCGCGGGCGCCTGGCCGTACGGCCTTCGACAGGCCCAGGCAGTCGTCCATCGTGCGGAACGCGTGGACGCCTTCCGGGAGTTCGTGCCCGCCGTGGCCGAACAGGCCGCGCAGCGGCGGGAGTACGGGGTTCGAGCCCGTCGCGAGGACCAGCGTGTCGTATGCGATCACCGAGCCGTCCGCGCAGCGCAGCGTGCGCGCGGCGCGGTCGATGCCGGTCACCCGGCCCCGGGTCAGCCGGCCCGGCACCGGGAGGGCGATCACCTCGGGGGCGTACCGGCCGGCCAGGACCTCGGCGAGCAGGACGCGGTTGTATGGGCGGTGCTCCTCCTCGCCGACGAGCTCGACGGAGAGGGCGGGCGCGCCCGCCGTACCGGACGTGCTGCCGGATCCGCCGGACGCGCCGAGCTCTTCGAGCCGCCGGGCGACCCGGGCGCCCGCGAGCCCGGCGCCGATCACCACCACACGCGTATTCGAGGTCATGACCACACCGTGCGGTGCCGGTGTTACCCGGCCGCATCACGACTGTTTCCCGGGAGGAACGCTGCCCTCAGCGGGGGCGGGGTCCGGATGTGAGGGTTCGGCGCCCGCGTCCGGGGGCGGGTGTGAGGTGGGCGGTGCGGTGGGGCGTGGGGTGGGGTTAACCGAACCTCCGGGTTCCGTGCAGGCACGATCGATCGCGGTGCCCCGGCACGGAAGCCTTGAGGTATCGGGTTCCACCAGCTCACGCCCAGGGGGACACATCATGGCCACCGCGCAGAAACCTCCGCCCTCGCCCGTCCGCGACGACACCGCCGTACGCGTCTGGTGGGCCGTCCGCGAACCGTTCACGGCGGACGCATGGCGTCGGGTCGCGTACGCCCTGCTGGCCTTCCCAGTGGGGGTGATCTGCGTCCCACTGGCCCTGCTGGGTGCCCCGACGGGGCGCTGGCAGCGGGCGCTCGTCCACCGTTTCCTGGGCGATCCGGGTGACCTGAGTGCCCCGGGCGTCCGGAGTGACCGGGGCGCGGAGCCGCCCGGGCCCTCGCGGGGTCTGGCCCACGCGGTCCTCGCGACCCCGCTCAACCTCGTGGTGCTGGCGGTCACGGCCTTCGGCTGGTCCGTCGTACCCATGAACCTGGGCTGGCCGCTGCGCGCCGGTTCCGACTACGCGGACGCCTGGGGCGGACCCACCTTCGCCGGGGCCTGGGCGTTCCACGCGATCATCGGCGGCCTCGGCTTCCTGCTCCTCATGCCGTGGCTCGGCCGGGCCATGGCCGCCGTCCAGCGCCGCCTCGCGGCGACGCTCCTCTCCTAGGTTGATCCCATGAACCGCCTCCGCGCCACGCTGAGCCTGCCCTTCGGGCGGCAGGCCCTCGCGGCGCTCCTCTATGCGCTGATCGCCTTCCCCCTCGCCCTGGTCGGGTTCGTCCTCACCCTCGTGGGGCTGCTGGTCGGCGGCGCGCTGTCCGTGACCACGCTGGGACTGTGGCTGGTCGCCGGCACCGTACGCGGCGCGCTGGCGCTGGGCAGGCTGCAACGCGGGCTCGCACGGCGCCTGCTGGGGCTGGAGATCGAGGAGCCGGAGCGGCGCGTGGGCACCGGGATCCTGGGCCGTCGGCGGGCGCTGCTCGGCGACCGGAGCGGCTGGCGCGCCGTCGCCTGTGCCCTGGCGACGCCCTTCACCGCCGTCTTCGGATACGTCGCCGTCGTCATCGGCTACGTCTACGGCGTCCTGCTCACCCTCCACCCCCTCCTCAAGCGCTGGAACTACGACACCAAGCGGGCGAGCGGCGGCACGGAGCACCGCGTGTCGCTGGAGTTCTTCGGTTTCCAGGTCGACGCCTGGCCGAGGTGGCTGATCCCGGTGGCCCTCGGACTGCTGCTCCTCGCCACCGCCGCCTGGCTGCTGCGGGGGGCCCTCGCCCCACACCGGGCCCTGCTCACCGCCCTGCTCGGCCCCGACGCAGCCGACCGCCGCATCCGCACCCTGGAGGAGACCCGCGCCCAGGCCGTGGACGACGCGGCGGCGACCCTGCGCCGCATCGAACGCGACCTGCACGACGGCACACAGGCCCGGCTCGTCGGCCTCGCGATGCACCTCACGATGATCAGGGAGCTGATCGGCGCCGGCGCCTCCCCGGAACAGCTGCTCGCCGTCGTCGACACCGCGCGGGGCAACGCCACGCAGGCCATCGCCGACCTGCGCCACCTCGTCAAGGGCATCCACCCGCCCGTACTCGACCAGGGCCTGGACACCGCCCTGGCCACCCTCGCCGCCGACAGCGCCCTGCCCGTCGAGGTCGTCGCCGACATCGCGGTCCGTCCCAGCCCGGCGGTCGAGTCGATCGCGTACTTCTGCGCCACCGAACTCCTCGCCAACGCGACCAAGCACAGCGGGGCGAGCGGCGCCACGGTGACGGTGACCGCCCGGGACGGGCTGCTGCGGCTGGGCGTCCGCGATGACGGACGCGGGGGCGCGGTGATCGGCGCGGGCTCGGGCCTGACCGGGCTGCTCACCCGCGCACGGACCGTCGACGGCACGCTCACCTGCGACAGCCCGCCGGGAGGGCCTACGGTGGTCACGGTCGAGCTGCCGTACTGATCACGAGGGGCACATGGGTCACACAGGGGACAGGGGTCGTATGCGCGTCGTCATCGCCGAGGACTCCGCCCTGCTGCGTGACGGGCTGGCCCAGCTCCTCCAGCTGCGGGGCGTGGAGGTCGCGGCCGCCGTGGGGGACGCGGACGCGCTGCTGACCGCCGTGGCCGAGCACCGCCCCGACGTCGCCGTCGTCGACATCCGGCTGCCGCCGACCCAGACCGACGAGGGGATCCGGGCGGCCGTGCGCCTGCGCAAGGACCACCCCGGCACCGGGGTGCTGATCTTCTCGCAGTACGTGGAGACGACGTACGCGACCCAACTGCTCGGTGAGCCCGCCGGGTTCGGCTATCTCCTCAAGGAACGCGTCGTCGACATCGGCGAGTTCGTCGACGCCATGGAACGGGTCGCCGCAGGCGGCACGGCCCTCGACCCCGAGGTCGTCGCCCAGCTCTTCGGTGCGAGCCGCCGCGCCACCGCCCTCGACACGCTCACGCCGCGCGAGCGCGAGGTGCTCGCCCTGATGGCCGAGGGCCGTACGAACCACGCGATCGCCGCCTCCTTCACCGTCTCCGAACGGGCCGTCGAGAAGCACATCGCCAACATCTTCACCAAGCTGGACCTGCCGCCGTCGGAGACCGGGCACCGGCGGGTGCTGGCGGTGCTGCGCTATCTGGACTCCGTGAGCTGAAACCGGTGGGGCTGAAACCGGTGGGGCTGAAACCGGTGGGGCTGAAACCGGTGGGGCTGAAACGGTGGGGCTCAAGTGGTGGGTCTGAAACGGTGGGCCGAACCTCAGAAGTCCCTCAAGCTTCACCAGATTCATGGACGGCACATCTACCCCGTCCCTAGGGTCGCGATCATGCCCGACATATCGCTGACCATGGTCGTCGTCCTGTGCATTGCCTCCCTGGCGGCCGGCTGGATCGACGCGGTCGTGGGTGGCGGCGGGCTGCTTCTGCTCCCCGCGCTGTTGCTCGGGCTGCCGAGCGGCACCCCGGCGGCGTACGCGCTCGGCACGAACAAGGCGGTGGCGATCGTCGGCACGACGGGCGCGGCGGTGACGTACGCGCGCAAGGCGCCCGTCGATGTGCGCCTGGCCGTACGGATCGGGCTCGCGGCGCTCGCCGGTTCGACCGCGGGGGCGTTCGTCGCGGCCGGGATGAGCACCGACGTGCTGAAGCCGGTCGTCATGGTCGTGCTGCTCGCCGTCGGCACCTTCGTCATCCTGCGGCCCGCCTTCGGTACGGCGCCCGCGACCACGCCCGTCTCCGCGCGCCGCGTCCTCGCCGCGATCGGGCTCGCGGGCCTGGGCATCGGCTTCTACGACGGGCTGATCGGCCCCGGCACGGGTACGTTCCTCGTGCTCGCCCTCACCGCGCTCCTCCACTTCGACCTGGTGACCGCCTCCGCCACCGCCAAGATCGTCAACTGCTGCACCAACGCGGGTGCCCTCGCCACCTTCGCCTGGAAGGGCACGGTGCACTGGCAACTGGCCGCTCTGATGGCCGTGTTCAATCTGGTCGGCGGGACGGTCGGGGCGCGTACGGCGCTGAAGAAGGGCAGCGGGTTCGTACGGGTCGTGCTGCTGACGGTGGTGTTCGCGCTGGTGGCGAATCTGGCGTATCAGCAGTGGGTCGCGTAGCGGCGGGTGGACGTCACTCCGCCAGCGTGACGTCGATTTCCCAGGGGTCGCCGACTTTGACCGGTGTCCCGTTGACGTCCGTGCCGGCGACCGTAAACACGCCGCTGACTTTGAGCTTCTCACCTGGTGCGGACGACTGAAGGATGTTGCACACCTCAGGGACGGTGGTGACCGGAGTGCCCTTGAGGTCGGTGATGACGTCACCGGCCTCAAGTTTCGCCGCGCTGGCCGGAGAGTTGCTGTCCACACCCAGCACGACGAGACCGTCGATTTTCTTGTCGACAAGACGTTTCTGAAGCGACTGAGCGTCGGCTTGTAGTTCATCGGGGAAGTAGTCGGCGAAATTCGGGTCGGTGAGCGCGACCAGTGACTGCCATCCGGGATTGTTCTTGCTCTTTCCGTCGGCGAGCCCTTGGAGGAGGGGTTCGGCGTGGTTGCTGCTGATGGCATAGTTCTGGTTCTGAATCTCGCCTCCGGCGGCGGAGTCGTTGATACCGACAAGCTTCGCTTCGTCGTTGAGCAGGGGACCTCCGGAATTTCCGGGGTTGAGCGTCGCTGAATGCTGGACGGTGGACGGGAGGTCAGGCAGACTCACATTGCCCGTCTCGGCGACGTCGGGCGACTGGACCACCCCGCTGGTGAGGACAGCCTTCTGATTGCTCGCGTCGCCTGCCGCCTCGGGGTAGCCGATCGCCGTCACTTCGTCCCCCTGCTTGAGGTCGCGGCTGTCGCCGAACTCCACCTGCTTCAGATCCTCTTGTGGCGTCGCGAGTTTCAGGACCGCCAGGTCTTCGCAGGGATCACTTCCCAACAGCCGGACAGGAACGGGATTGCCGTCCTCGATGCGGACTTTGAGAGCGGTCTCACCGGCGACTACATGAGCGTTGGTGAGGATGAGTCCTTCATCGGCGTTGTAGATGATTCCCGTACCGGAACCCAGACTGCCCAGCACTTGCACGGTCGCGGGCGCCACCTTTTCAAAGATCTCCTTCGGTGACATGTCGTCCGCCGTGGCCGTGGGTGCCGTGATACCGCAGCCCAAAGCAATGGCTGACGCGGTGGCGACGCATATTCTGGCTATCGGCCGCATAAGGGCCTCCTAGCTCCCGGCCGGAGGTGTCCACACTCAAGGCGGGGGAAGATCTGCCCTTTTCAGCGTAAGGCTCCCGCAAACGTCTGTCGCGGGGAAGGGCGGCCGCTGGTCATCCGGTGCGGCTCCCCGTCAGGTGGGCGAAGACGACGACATTGCCCTGGTACCCCGTCGTCTTCGAGTAGCCGCCGCCGCAGGTGATGACGCGGAGTTCGGGGCGGGGGGCGGCGCCGTACACCTTGTCGTCGGGGAAGTCGCGGGCCTCGTACACCTCGACGGCGTCGACGGTGAAGACGGCCGTGCTCTCGTCGCGCCGCGCCACCTCGATGGTGCTGCCCTTCTTGACGGCGCCGAGGTCGTAGAAGACGGCGGGGCCGTCGGCGTTGTCGACGTGTCCGGCGACGATGGCGGTGCCCCGCTCGCCGGGGGTGGTGCCGGCCTCGTACCAGCCGGCGAGGTTCTTCTTCTCGGGGGGCGGCACGTCCAGGCTGCCCTGTGGGGTGAGGCCGAGGCCCATCAGCGGGGCGTTCACGCCGATCGAGGGGATGCGGATGCGCTCGGGCGGGGAGTGCGGCAGCGCGGGTGCCGCGGAGCGGGGGTCACCGGCGCCGGGTGACGCGGCCTGCGCGGCGGACGGCTGGGGCGGCGCGTGGGTATCGGCGCCGCTGCGCAGCAGCCAGGCGCCGGAGCAGAGCGCGAGTGCGGTGACGGAGGCTATGGCGATGTTGCCGGCGTGGCCGACGCGACTGACGCGACTGACAGGGCTGAGGCTGACAGGGCCGACATGACCGGCCTGGCCGATCTTGCCGATCTTGCCGATCTTGCTGATCTTGCCGGACTCGCCGGTCCTGTCGGTCCTGCCGATCCTGTCGGACCTGCCGACCATGCTGATGTCGCAGGCCTTGCCCGTCCTGCTCAGACGCCGCACGTGAGCCTCCTCTCTGGTGCTCCTTTCTGGGGTCCCGTTCCCCCTCCGGGCCGCGAGGGGCGTCGGGCCACGGAGGGG
Source organism: Streptomyces sp. NPDC001530 (assembly GCF_042894545.1). NCBI lineage: Bacteria > Bacillati > Actinomycetota > Actinomycetes > Kitasatosporales > Streptomycetaceae > Streptomyces > Streptomyces sp. NPDC001530. The sequence goes on along the minus strand of NZ_JBIAVS010000002.1, from coordinate 378,210 downwards.
GAGGGGACGGCGGTACCGGTGGACGGACAGCGGAGGGTGTCCGTCAGATCCCGTCGCCTCTCGCCCGGCGATGCAGGAGCCAGGTACCGCCCGCGGCGGCGACGGCCAGGGCCGCCACTCCCGCCGCGGTCTGCACGGGGTCGGGGCCCAGAGCGCCGCCGACCCCCGTATTCACATGTCCGCGCGGTTGGATCTGGTCGCGCGTGGACGTCAGGGTCACGATCAGGTCCCCCGTCACCTGCCGGCCGCCGCCGCACTTCGCGACGATCTCGTACGTCCCCGGCTGCGCGCTCGGCGGCACCCGGAACTGGCCGATCGCGTCGTGCTCATGCGCGCTGGGGGCGAGCATGAAGGTGCCCGCGCCCACCGCGCTGGCGTCGCCCGTCGCCGTCTCCGTGCCGCACGCCGCCGTGTTGACGGTGACGTCGGTACCCGGGACGACGGTCGAGGGGAACACCTCCAGGCTCCCCGTGGACCCGCCGTAGGCGGGCGCGCCGGCGAGGCCCGCGGCGGCGACGGCGAGCGCGGTACCGGTCAGCAGACGGGCGGTACGTCGCATCGTGCTTGCTCCTCCGAGGGGGCACGGCCCGCGACACCCCCAAGTGCCGCTGCGTCGGTCGTGCCCCTGCTCTACCGAGGTAAGTGGCACATGGCCGCGCGCGCTTCCTGAAGGAGCGTCAGAAATGATGTGAATGGGTGTCAGCTGAGGCGGCAGGGGGAGGGTGATCGGTGACATTTCAGCAGGTCACGGGCGTAGGGCAGAGGGGTCGTGGAAAAGAACCCGAAGGGGGTGGGGCGGGGGTGTGAACGGGTGATCGGGCTGCGTGGCGGAGTCGGTGCCGGAGTCGGTGCCGGGGTGGGTTTCGGGGTGTGTCGGGGTGGCGGAGAGGGGATGCCGCGCGGGTGCTGCGTGAGTCCGCGTGAGCGGTGCGTGGGTGCCTTGTGGGTGCCTTGTGGGGGTCTGTGCGGCTTGAGGTCCGTCCGGCTTGAGGTCCGTGCGGCTTGAGGTCCGTCCGGCTTGACCTCAATAAAACTTGAGGTATGAGGCTGTGCGACATGAAGACAGCCACAGCTGAATCCACCGTCTCCGCCTCTGTCCCCGCCATCTCCGTTCAGGCGTCCGAGGCCCCGGTGCGGGTCGCCGTAGTCGTCGGCAGCAATCGCGAGGGGCGCTTCGGGCCCGTCGTCGCCGACTGGGTGCTCGCCCGGATCCGCGAACGCGACGACTTCGAGGCCGAGGTCGTCGACGTCGCCTCGGTCCAGCTCCCCACGGCTCTCTCGTCCTCGCCGTCCCCCACGGTGGCCGCCGAGCTGGCGAAGGTCACGCCCGCCCTCGCCGCCGCCGACGCCTTCGTCGTCCTCACCCCCGAGTACAACCACTCCTTCCCCGCCGGCCTGAAGAACCTCATCGACTGGCACTACTCCGAGTGGCGCGCCAAGCCCGTCGCCCTCGTCTCGTACGGCGGCCTCTCCGGCGGGCTCCGCGCCGTCGAACACCTCCGCCAGGTCTTCGCGGAACTTCACGCCGTGACGGTGCGGGACACGGTGTCCTTCCAAGGTGCGGGTGCCGCGTTCGACGCGGAGGGGCAGCCGCGCGACCCTGCCGCTCCGGCGGCTGCCGCGAAGGTGATGCTGGATCAACTGGGCTGGTGGGCCGTGGCGTTGAGGGAGGCGAAGGGGAGGAGGCCGTACGGGGGATAGGGGGGTGGTCTTTCGCCCCTCCGCCCCTACCCTCCCCCCAACGCGCCCCTGACCGGGCCCGGGCTTTCCCATATTCAGCGCGCGAGCGACCGCGCCACACGGAACCCCACGTCGTCGACCCGGAAGGTCGGATGGCTGCGGCGGCGCGCGGAGGCGCGGCAGCTCCAGTGCTCGTCGAACCAACCGCCGCCGCGCAGCACGCGGTAACTGCCGTAGACCTCGGGGTCGTAGAGGTCCCAGCACCAGTCCCAGACGTTGCCGAGCATGTCGTGCAGGCCCCACGGGTTGGGCCGCTTGCCGCCCACGTCGTGGATCCGCTCGTGCGAGTTGCCGCGGTACCAGGCGATCTCGTCGAGCGGCCCGTACCGCGGCCCGCTCGTGCCGGCGCGGCAGGCATGCTCCCACTCGGCCTCGGTCGGCAGCCGGTACCCGTCGGCGGCCGCGTCCCACTCGACCCGCTCACCATCACCGTCGAGGTGGTACGCGGGCACGAACCCGTCACGCTCCGACAGCGCGTTGCAGAACAGGACCGCGTCCCACCAGGAAACGCCCTCGACGGGCAACCGGTCCCCGTGGACAGCGCCCGGCCGCAGCCCGGTGATCTTTGCGTACAGCTCCTGTGTGACCGCGAACGCCGCCAGCTCGTAGGGCGCGACCTCGACCGGCCAACTCCGCCGCGTCCGCCGGTCCGACAGCGTCACCCGCCCCGGCGGGACGGCGACCATCGTCGGCCCTACCGGCGGGACCGCGGTCGTTTCGTTTCCTGCGTGTGCGCCCATGGGCAGGCGATCCTATCGGCGCGTCCACGGGCAGGCGATCCTGTGGGGATGGGCGCCTGCCCTTGGACGACCGCAGACAGGTAGACAGTCGGAGTCGTTCGGCCGGGCGGATCAGCCGACCGACACCGCCGACCAGGCCGCCGCCACCGCGTTGTACTCCGTGCTGCCAGCGCCGTACAGGTCCTTCGCCGCGTTCAGGGTGGCCGTACGGGCGGCCGCGTAGTTCGTCGAGGATGTCATGTAGACCGTCAGCGCCCGGTACCAGATCTTGCCGAGCTTGTCGCGGCCGATCCCCGTGACGGTCGAGCCATTGCACGTGGGGGAGTTGTAGCTGACGCCGTTGATCGCCTTCGCGCCGCTGCCTTCCGCCAGCAGGTACGCGAAGTGGTTCGCGACGCCCGAGGAGTAGTGGACGTCGAGATTCCCCACCGAACTGCTCCAGCAGTCCGCCGAGTTGCCGTCCCTCGACGGCTTGTCCATGAAGCGGAGGGCCGGCTTGCCGAAGCCGGAGCGGACGATCTTCTCGCCGATCAAGTAGTCACCGAGGTCGGAGGAGTTGTTCGCGTACCACTCCACCAGCGTGCCGAAGATGTCCGACGTCGCCTCGTTGAGCCCGCCGGACTCGCCCGAGTAGGTCAGCGCCGCCGTCTTCGACGTGACGCCGTGGGACATCTCGTGGCCCGCCACGTCCAGCGCGACCAGCGGTCCGAACGTCGTCCCGTCGCCGTCGCCGTACGTCATGCAGAAGCAACTGTCGTCCCAGAAGGCGTTGTTGTAGTTGCTGCCGTAGTGCACGCGGTTGTACGAGCCCTTGCCGTCGCCCGCGATACCGCTGCGCCCGTGGACGTTCTTGTAGTAGTCCCACGTCTCGTTCGTGCCGTACTGCGCGTCGACGGCGGCCGAGGAACGGTCCGAAGTCGCCCCGGTGCCCCAGTGGTTGTCCGCGTCGGTGAAGAGGGTCGCGGGGGCGCGGCTGATGCAGATCCCGAGGACGCACAGGTCCGTCTTGTTCGCGGCGTCTCCCGTGTAGGTGTTGCCGCGCGTCGGGTCCTTGAGCTGGTACGTCGATCCGGACAGCGTGGTCTCCAGCGGGACCGCGCCGCTGTACAGCGACTTCCCGTCGCCCGTCGCCGTCTCGATGCTGTCCCAGGCGTCGATCTGCGCGCCCGTGCGGGCGTCGGTGAGCACCGTGCGGGCGAGCGGGTTGCCCAGCGAGTCCTGGGCCACCGCCTCGGTGCGCCAGGCGAGCTTCGGTGTCCCGTGCAGGGCGTCGACGACCAGCTGTGGCTTGGCCGTCACCTTCTTCAGGGTCTCGCCCAGGTTCGCGGCACGCAGGGCGTTCACCGCCAGATCCGAGGCCTTCGGCGCCGACAGCTCGGGCGTCACGCTCGTCAGCGAGATCGCGCGTGTGGTGGCACGGTTGGCGCTGCGGTACGAGCCGTTCGGTGCCAGGTGGACCACGAAGTCGCCGCCCAGCACAGGCAGTTGACGGTACGTACGGTCATAGCGCACATGCTGGCTGCCGTCCGCGTCGACGACGACGTCGCGGACGCTGGTGTCCTCGGCGGAGGTCAGGCCCAGCCGTGCGGCCTGGTTCACCAGCGCGGACGTCGCGTTCTGGATCGCGGTGGCCCGGCTCGGCCGGTCGGCCGCGTCCGCGGTGGGGGTGAGCGCGGCGGCCAGCAGGGTGGCACTGGTCGCGGCGATGCCGGCGGTGGCGAAACGGGAACCTCGGATGTGCCGTATCCGACTCATCGGTCTCCTAGGGGAGGCGCCTTGGGGCGCGTGGGGGCGGCGCGGGAGTTGACTCAGATTTAAAGGTCCATGACATGGCATGTCCATAGCGCTTACTGGCGGATGTGTGTGGGTGTGTGGGGAGTGAGAATCGTTTCTGCGAAGGACTCGGAACGGAGGTCGATCACGGCCACGGCTGACTGGCCTACCGTCCTGACCACGACCGATGCCGCAGAGGAGGAGACCGCTTCTTGAGCGAGGTCGAACTGCCCTTTTTCGTCTACGGCACCCTGCGCCCCGGCGAGCGCAATCACGATCTGTTCCTGCGGGGGCGGACGCGGTCCGAGGTGCCGGGGCGGATGCGGGGGATCGTGCTGTACGAGGGGCCCGGGTATCCGTACGCGGTGGAGGAGCCCGGGGGTGTCGTGTGCGGGGAGCTGGTCACGGCGTTGCCCGAGGCGTACGGGGAGTTGCTCGCGGCGCTCGACCGGCTGGAGGAGTACGTGCCGGGGGACCCGCGCAACCTGTACGAGCGCGTGGCGCGGGACGTGATGTGCGGGGAGGGGAGGGTCGTACGGGCCTGGGTGTACGTGGCCGCGCCCGCCGTTGCCGGCCGGCTGCGGGGCCGGGGGAAGCTCATCGAGGGTGGGGAGTGGCGGTCGGGCGGGTGAGGTGGGGGTGTGGGTACCCGCCCACAGCTATGACGGCTACGACGTCACCCGGAGCAACACCACCGCCGGAGCCTCGCCCAACCGCACCCGTACCCCCGCCCCGGCCCACTCCGCCGAACCCCCCGGCGTCGAGGGGTGCAGCACCTCCACCCGTACGTCGTCCAGTCCCGTCAAGTGCGGTACGGGCAACACCCGTTCGGCGGTGTCCCCGCCCCTCCGCCACACCAGTACATACGTCGCCCCCGCGAACGGCGCCCGCAACCCCAGGGCGATCCAGTCGTCCGTCCAGCCGGGCAGCCCCAGGGGCCAGAAGGGCAGCGCGGTGGGCAGATCTCCGCGTATCGACTTGTACGTCGCCACCGCGTCCCGTACCAGCGTGAGCTGACTGGGTGTCATGCGGTCGAGGTGGCCGGAGAGGTGGATGCGGCCGAGCAGTGCGGAGCCGAGGGTGAAGGCGATCTCGGGGTCGGTGAACTCCGGTTGCGGGTAGGCCCACACGGCACCCTGCTCCGGCGGCACCGCCGTGGGGGCGGCGGCCGCGATTGGCGGGTAGCGCAGGGGGTCCTGCTGGTCGGAGGTGGACTGGAGCTGGGTGACGGCGAGGGACGCGCCGTCCATGCGCAGGCCGCCCGAGGCGCAGTTCTCCAGGACCAGGCCGGGATGGCGGTCCAGGACGGACGAGAGCCAGGCCAGCCAGGCGCGGGAGTGGGCGAGGTGCCCGGGTGCCGACGTGGTGATGTTGTAGTCGAGCTTGAGATAGCCCACGCCCAGGTCGCCGACGAGGCGGTCGACCGTCTCGTCGAGGTGGGCGCGGGCCGCCGGATGGGTCAAGTCCAGCTGGTGGCGCCCCTGTTCGGTGACCCGCACGCCACCCTCGTACCGCAGGAACGCCCCGTCGGGCAGCTCGCGCGCGACCGGGCTGCGCACCCCGACCACCTCCGGCTCCAGCCACAGCCCCGGCACCATCCCGCGCTCGCGGATGCGGTCGAGCACGGCCTCGAAGCCGCCGGGGAAGCGCCGGGGCGACGGCAGCCAGGCGCCGACGCTGTCCCACCAGCCCATCCCGGACTCGGCACCGTCCCCGGCCTCGTCGTCGTACCACCCGGCGTCGACGCAGAAGTACTCCGCGCCCGCCTCGGCCGCCGCGTCGACGAGCGGCAGCAGCTTCTCCGTCGTCGGGTCGCCCATCAGCGTGTTCATGTAGTCGTTGAAGACGACGGGGAGGCGCTCGTGGTCCGGGTGCGGGCGGCGTACGAGACGGCGGTACGAGGTCAGCGCGGCCAGCGCTCCGTCGAAGCCGTCGCCGAGGGCGAGGGCCGCATACTCCGAGGCGAACTCCTCACCGGGGCCGAGGACTTGGCGCCACCGGTGGTCGTCCGCTGTCGGCCCGCTCAGGGACAGATACGTGTGGTGGTCCGCCTCGCCCGTCTCCCACAGCCAGCTCGCGGCGGACTCGATCTGCCACAGCAGACAGCACCCGTCCGTGCGGTCGGTGAACGCGCCCATCGGCAGATGCCCGTCGGTCGGCCAGCTGCCGCGCCCGGCGAGCCGCATACCGGCCCGCCCGTCGTGTTCGTGAAACTCCCGCCCGACGTCGGGCACCGACTCCCGCAACTCCTCCCCGTACCAACGACATTCGGCGAGCCAGTCGTTGCGCGCCCGGTGCACGTCGAGCACGTCCGGGGAGGGCAGGGCGCCCAGCAGCAGACTGCTCACCGAGCGCACGGTGACGGGCGTGTCCGCGTCGTTGCGCAGCCGGACGCGGGAGCGCAGCACCGGCACGCCGTCCGGCGAGGAGTACTCGACGAGCACGGCCAACTGGCCTGCGGGATCCTGGAGTTCGATGGTCAGATGGTGCCAGCCGTCGCCGTACGTCGCGTGGTGGGCGCGGTACCTCAGGCGAGGCCCGAGCGCCGTACCCGTGAAGCGCGGCCCGGACCAGCCGGTGCCCGCGCCGAACAGGGTCACGTCGACCAGCGGCAGCGCGGCCTCGACGGCGACCTTGACGTCCTGGTCGCCCGGGCGTGCCAGCCGGATCAGCCGAGGGGTGTCATCGTCGAGATCGAAGTCGGCGGTGAGCTCCGAATGCCCCCAGCGGTAGCCGGACTCCTGAGCCATGCGATCCCCCCGGGGCGGCCTGCGCGTCCTGTCCCGCGGCGACGCCGCGGGACCAGGGCGTCCCGCCCCACGGCGACGCCGCGGGACCGGATGCCAACACCCCGACCGATACCCCTACTTCACCGCCTCCACCCGCACCGCGCACGTCTTGAACTCCGGCATCCGCGAGGTCGGGTCCAGGGCCGGGTTGGTGAGGGTGTTGGCCCGGCCCTCGCCCGGCCAGTGGAAGGGCATGAACACGGTGTCGGGGCGGATGGTGGTCGTGATCCGGGCCGGTGCGACGGCCCGCCCGCGCCGTGACACCACGGCCACCGCGTCCCCGTCCGCCGCGCCGAGCCGCTCGGCCAGCCGCGGATGCATCTCCACGAACGGCCCGGGCGCCGCGGCGTTCAGCTCGTCGACCCGCCGCGTCTGCGCACCCGACTGGTACTGCGCGACCACTCGCCCGGTGGTCAGCAGGACCGGATACTCGTCGTCCGGCTCCTCGGCCGCCGCCCGATGGGACACCGGGACGAAGCACGCCCGGCCGTCCGGAGTGGCGAAACGGTCGAGGAAGAGGCGAGGCGTGCCCGGGTGGACACCGCCCGGGAAGCCGTCCTCGGCCGGGGCGTCCGCGACCACGCCCAGCGAGGCGCCCTCAGCCAGGTCACCACGGAGCACGTCCAGCGAGCCGTCCCCGGCCGGGTCGTCCGAATCCACGTCCAGCGAGCCGTCCCCGGCCGGATCGTCCGGACCCACGTCCAGCGAAGCGTCCTCGCAGTCGCCGAAGCCCGCCGCGTCGGCCGGTGCCGGGCACGGCCAGAACACCCCGTTCTCCTCCGCCAGTCGCCGGTAGGTGATCCCGGAGTAGTCCGCCGCGCCGCCGGCGCTCGCCCTGCGCAGCTCCTCGAAGACCTCCTCCGGGTCCGTGGGGAAGCCCTTCTCCACGCCCAGCCGGGCGGCGATTTCGTGCAGGACGTGCAGGTCGCTGTGTACCCCTTCCGGCGGGGTGATCGCCTGGCGGCGCAGCAGCACCCGCCCCTCCAGGTTCGTCGTCGTGCCCATCTCCTCGGCCCACTGCGTGACCGGCAGGACGACGTCCGCGAGGGCGGCCGTCTCGGAGAGGACGACGTCGGCGACCGCGAGGAAGTCCAGGGACTTCAGGCGTTCCTCGATGTGCGCGGCACGCGGCGCGGACACCACCGGATTGGAGCCCATCAGCAGCAGGGAGCGGATGTCCGTCCCCATCGCGTCGAGGAGTTCGTACGCACTGCGCCCGGGCCCCGGCAGCGAGTCCGGGTCCACGCCCCACACCTCGGCCACATGGGCCCGCGCCGCCGGGTCCGTGAGCTTGCGGTAGCCGGGCAACTGGTCGGCCTTCTGGCCGTGTTCGCGACCGCCCTGCCCGTTGCCCTGCCCGGTGAGGCAGCCGTACCCGGACAGCGGACGGCCCGCACGGCCCGTAGCCAGACAGAGGTTGATCCACGCGCCCACGGTGTCCGTGCCCTTGGACTGCTGCTCGGGGCCGCGCGCGGTGAGCACCATGGCGGCCTCCGGCTCGCAGAACAGCCGTACGGCTTCCCGGAGTTGAGGAACGGACACCCCCGTGATCCGCTCCACGTACTCCGGCCAGTGCGCCATGGCCGCCGCCCGCGCCTCTTCCCAGCCGTTCGTACGGGCCCGGATGTACTCCTCGTCGGTACGCCCCTCCGCGACGATCAGGTGGAGCAGCCCCAGCGCGAGCGCCAGGTCCGTACCCGGACGCGGCGCCAGATGCAGGTCCGCCTGCTCGGCCGTCCGGGTGCGGCGCGGGTCGATGACGATCAGCGTGCCGCCGTTCTCCTTCAGCTCGGTGAGGTAGCGCAGTGCGGGCGGCATCGTCTCGGCGAGGTTGGAGCCGACGAGGATCACACAGCCGGTCCGCGGGATGTCCTCGAGGGGGAAGGGCAGCCCGCGGTCGAGGCCGAAGGCCTTCATTCCGGCCGCCGCCGCGGACGACATGCAGAAGCGGCCGTTGTAGTCGATCTGCGAGGTGCCGAGGACGACGCGGGCGAACTTTCCGAGGGCGTACGCCTTCTCGTTCGTCAGTCCGCCCCCGCCGAACACCCCGCACGCGTCCGGGCCATGCTCCGTGCGCGTGCGGGACAGCCCCTCGGCGATCCGGTCGAGGGCCTCGTCCCAGGTCGCGGGCTCCAGGACGCCCGCGTTGCGGACCAGCGGGGAGGTCAGCCGCACCCGGGACGAGAGCAGCTCGGGCGCGGTACGGCCCTTGCCGCACAGCGCGCCCCGGTTCACCGGGAAGTCCGCGCGCTCGGTCACCTCGACGCCCCCGGCGGGCGCGGGCGTCAGATTCATCCCGCACTGCAGGGCGCAGTACGGGCAGTGGGTGGGCGTCGCGGTGGTGTTCATACACCTCAGCGTGCGTCGGGCGTGTTACGTACCGGGGCGGGGAGCGTTACGCGGCCGGGACGGGGACCTCCCGGCCGGGCGCGGCCCGCCGTGAGGTGCGCCGACAGGGTCTCGGCGTGCAGGGCGGTCTCGCCGGGCGGCACGTGCAGTTCGGTGTCGTTCAGGTTGACCTGCCCACCGACAGTGGCCCCGTTCAGCCGGACCTGACCATGGGCGACGAGGCCGACGGCCCACACGTCGGTGCCGATCTCCGCGTGGTTGAGCTGGAGAACCGGCTCCTCGGACGCTTCGTGATCGGGAGTTCCCGGCGTGTCCGGAGCGTCGGGCGCACGCCCCAGCTCCGCCCCGTTCACGAAGAACGCGCCGGACAGCCGCGCCCCCTGGAGCCGCACCGGGCCGGTGATCCGGCAGCAGCTGAGCCGCAGCACCCCGTCGACGCGGAGTGTGCCCGCGGTGAGCCCGGGCAGGACCGAGTCGCTCAGCACCAGGGCGCGGATCTGCGCCCCGTACAGGTTCGGCGCCTGTTCGAAAGAACAGGACCGCAGCCGCACGGCGTGCCCGACCGTCCCGTACATGAGGTGCAGCTGCCCGGTGATGCGCGCGCCCGTCAGCTTCAGACCGGCTATCTCGCCGTCGTGGTCGGGCCCGTCGATCAGCAGCGCCCGCAGCACCTCGGCGCGGACCGTCCGCTCGGGTCCCCAGGACGCGCCGGCCGCGGGGTCGTCGGTGCCCTCGCGCAGGTCGACTCCCTCGCCGCGCGGGAAGGCCTCCCAGACGCGGCGTTCCGCGGGGGTCAGGTCGGTGATCTCCATCCGCGGGACCGTACTCACTTCCCGTCCGCGGCCAAAGCCCGCGCGACCCCCGGCTCCTTCGGTCCCAGGAACCGCGGATCCGGCTTGAACACCGCGTCCAGCGCGGCCTTCCCCGCGGCGAAGATCTCGCGGGTGCCCCCGTAGTACCAGGTGGCGTCGTGCTTGGCGTCGACGCCGATGCCGTACGAGGAGACGCCCGCCGCCTGGCACAGGGCGACCGCCCGCCGGATGTGGAAGCCCTGGCTGATCAGTACGGCCCGGTCGACGCCGAAGATCTTCTTCGCGCGGACGCAGGAGTCCCAGGTGTCGAAGTCGGCGTAGTCGCTGACGATCCGCCCGTCCGGCACGCCGCGCTTCGTCAAGTACGCGCGCATCGCGTCCGGCTCGTCGTAGTCCTCGCGGCTGTTGTCGCCGGTGACGAGGACGACCTTGATCCGGCCGGCCCGGTACAGCTTCGCGGCCGCGTCGAGGCGGTGGGCGAGGTACGGCGACGGCTCGCCGTCCCACAGGCCCGCGCCGAAGACGACCGCGACCTCCGTGCGCGGGGCGTCGGCGGTGGTCCGCAGCCGGTCGCCCGTCACCACGTACATCCAGGTCGCGGGCAGCAGCGCGAGTACACACAGCAGCATGAGCCCCTGCACGGCGCGCCGCTGTCCGGTACGCGTACGGGGCAGACGCAGCACGCGCGGTCTGCGCGGTTTCGGTAGCTTCGGACGGCGCATCGAACGGTCCCCTCCCCAGGTGGCCTCGACCATGGAGGACGCGGCGTGGGGTGATCCGGTTCGCGGCCGCAAGAGTGACCAGATTCACTCGGGGAGCCGTCGTCGCAGGTCAGGAAGGCTCACACACCCCGTGCGGCCCCTCGTGAACCCCCGGAAAACACCCGTCATGCCCGCGCAACGACCTGGCAACCTGCGGCCGTCAGGATCGCTCCATGACGGCGTCGAACCCTCCTCGCGACGAGTCCCTGTACCGCCCCGGCGGCCCGCCGCCACGTGGCGCCCACCCAGACAGTCACCTCGACAGTACGGCGCAACTCATGAACCGGATCACCAGCCAGCTCGGCAGCCAGCTCAGCCTCGTCTCGCTCAATGGCACCCGCCGCCCCGCGGCGCCCGCGCTCGTCCTCGTGGCGCACGGCAGCCGCGACCCGCGCGCGCTGAGCACCGTGCGCACGCTGATGGAGCGGATCCGTGAGCTGCGCCCCCACCTGTCCGTGCGCCTGGGTCACATCGAGCTGAACGAGCCCCTGCTGCCCGACACCCTCGCCTCACTCGACAGCGGCCAGGCCGTCCTCGTACCGCTGCTGCTCAGCCGCGGCTACCACGTCAAGCACGACATCCCCGAAGCCGCGGCCGCCGCGCCGAACGTGGCCACCCGCGTCGCCGCCCCGCTCGGCCCGCACCCGCTGCTCGTGGAGACCCTGTACGCGCGGCTCGTCGAGGCCGGCTGGCGGACCAGGATGAGCGACACCGCCCGCCGCGCCAGCGCGGTCGTGCTCGCCGCGGCCGGCTCCCGCGACCCCGACGCGGCCGTCGACACCCGCCGCACCGCCCAGCTGCTCGCCGAACGGCTCGGCGTTCCCGTCGTCCCGGCGTACGCCTCCGCCGCCTCGCCCACGGTCCCCGCCGCCCTGCGCGCCCTCGCCGCCCGCGGCCGCCACCGGGTCGCCGTCGCCTCGTACTTCACCGCCCCCGGCCGCTTCGCCACCCAATGCGCCGAAGCCGCCCCCTGGATCGCCGCCGAACCGCTCGGCGACCACCCGGCGATGGCCCGACTCGTCCTGCACCGCTACGACCAGGCCGTCGCGACCCCCGAGCCCTCCCCGGAGCGTGCGCTGGCCTCGGCCTGAACCCGACGGCTCCACCCCGTTCGGCGCCACCGCCTCCGACCCGATTGTCACCGCCTGCGTTTACTGTCGGGGCATGGACGGCACTGCACCGAAGGCATACGAGAACCACACCGCGCAGGGCGGGTACGACGGGTCCGCCGTCGAGCGCTGGGCCGTCGAGCCCGACAAACGCCCTGGCCGCACCGCCTTCCAGCGCGACCGCGCGCGCGTGCTGCACTCCGCCGCCCTGCGACGCCTCGCGGGCAAGACCCAGGTCGTCACCCCGGGCACCCTCCCCCAAGTTCTCGGCTTCGCTCGAACAGGGGGGACCCCCATCCAGGTGTGGGACGCCAGCCCCCGTACGCGGCTGACCCACTCCCTGGAGTGCGCCCAGGTCGGCCGTGAGCTGGGCGCCGCCCTCGGCTGCGACCCCGACCTCGTCGAGGCGGCCTGCCTCTCGCACGACCTGGGGCACCCGCCCTTCGGGCACAACGGCGAACAGGCACTGAACGAGTTCGCGGAGGACTGCGGCGGATTCGAGGGCAACGCCCAGTCCCTGCGGCTCCTCACCCGTATCGAGCCCAAGCGCTTCGTCCATTCCGAAGCTGTGCCGTCCGCCGCTGCCGCGGCGGGCGACGACCTCGTCAGCGTCGGGCTCAACCTCACCCGCGCCGCCCTCGACGCCGCCACCAAGTACCCGTGGCCGCGCGGCGCCCACCCCGCCGACTCCAAGTCGCCGAAATTCGGGGTCTACGAAGACGACCGGCCGGTCTTCGACTGGGTCCGCAAGGGCGCCCCCGGCAGCCGTACGTGCTTCGAGGCCCAGGTCATGGACTGGTCGGACGACGTGGCGTACTCGGTGCACGACGTCGAGGACGGTCTGCACGCCGGCCACATCGACCCCAACTGCCTGCACGCCGAGCCCGAACGCCAGGAGATCTTCGCCGTCGCCATCGGGCGGTACGTGCCCGCGGACACGGATCCCGCCGAGTTGTCCGAGGCCCTCGACCGGCTCCTGGACCAGGAGTGGTGGCCGCACGGGTACGACGGATCGGCCGTCGCGCAGGCCCGGCTGAAGGACGCCACCAGCCAGCTCATCGGCCGCTTCTGCCTGGCGGCGGAGGGCGCCACGCGCGCGACGTACGGCAGCGGGCCGCTCACCCGGTACGCGGCGGAACTGGTCGTCCCTCGTGAGGCCCGGCATGAGTGCGCCGTTCTCAAAGCCGTCGCCGACCGGTACGTCATGCAGCGCGCCGAGCAGGAGCGGCTCCGCGCCGACCAGCGGATCGTCGTCGCCGAACTCGCGGAGGCGCTGACGGCCCGCGCGCCCGACGGCCTGGATCCGCAGTTCCGGGCGCTGTTCGACACGGCGATCGACGACCGTGCCCGCAAGCGGGTGATCGTCGACCAGATCGCTTCGCTCACCGACGCCTCGGCGCGTTCCCTGCACCTCAGGCTCACCACGCGTTCCCATGGGAGCGGAGGAGTGTGACCCTGCGTGGCCTGATCGGGGCACTCCCTCTTCCCGCATCACGCTGCGTGCGGGACGCTCGCATGTGGCGACATCCTTACGAGGAGGCATCAAGTGGTCGACGCGGATCAGACATTCGTCATCGTCGGAGGAGGTCTCGCCGGCGCGAAGGCGGCCGAGACGCTCCGAACGGAGGGCTTCACCGGCCGCGTGATACTGATCTGCGACGAACGCGACCACCCGTACGAACGCCCGCCCCTGTCCAAGGGCTATCTCCTCGGCAAGGAGGAGCGCGACAGCGTCTTCGTGCACGAACCCGCGTGGTACGCGCAGAACGACGTCGAGCTGCACCTCGGCCAGACCGTCGACGCCATCGACCGCACCGCCAAGACCGTCCGCTTCGGCGACGACGGCACCCTCGTCCACTACGACAAGCTGCTCCTCGCGACAGGCGCGGAGCCGCGCCGACTCGACATCCCGGGCACGGACCTCGCGGGCGTCCACCATCTGCGCCGCCTCGCCCACGCCGAGCGGCTGAAGGGCGTCCTCACCGCCCTCGGCCGTGACAACGGACACATCGTGATCGCGGGCGCCGGCTGGATCGGCCTGGAGGTCGCGGCGGCGGCCCGTGAGTACGGCGCCGAGGTCACCGTCGTCGAGCCCGAGCCGACCCCGCTGCACGCGGTCCTCGGCCCCGAGCTCGGCCAGCTCTTCGCCGAGCTGCACCGCGAGCACGGCGTCCGCTTCCACTTCGGCCGCCGGCTCACCGAGATCGTCGGCCAGGACGGCGTGGTGCTCGCCGCCCGCACCGACGACGGCGAGGAACACCCCGCGCACGACGTGCTCGCCGCGATCGGCGCCGCCCCGCGCACCGCCCTCGCCGAGACCGCGGGCCTCACCCTCGCCGACCGCGCGCACGGCGGCGGCATCGCGGTCGACGAGCGGCTGCGCACCTCCGACCCCGACATCTACGCGGCCGGTGACGTCGCCGCGTTCCCGCATGCGCTGTTCGACACCCGGCTGAGGGTGGAGCACTGGGCCAACGCGCTCAACGGCGGCCCGGCGGCGGCACGCTCGATGCTCGGCCGCGAGGTCACCTACGACCGGGTCCCGTACTTCTTCTCCGATCAGTACGACGTGGGCATGGAGTACTCGGGGTGGGCGCCTCCGGGCTCGTACGACCAGGTGGTGATCCGGGGAGACGCGGGCAAGCGGCAGTTCATCGCGTTCTGGGTGAAGGACGGGCGGGTGCTGGCCGGGATGAACGTGAATGTGTGGGACGTCACGGAGCCGATCCAGCGGTTGATCCGATCCCGGGCCCAGGTGGATGTGGAGGCTCTCGCCGATCCTCATGTGCCGCTGGAGACTCTGTCCGCCTAGGCGTCCGCGGGGTTGGGGCGTCCGGCGAGTGCGGGGTGTGTGGTTGCTCGCGCCCGCGGCGGAGCCCGGGGATGTCACATCCCCGCGCCCCTACCGAGGCACAGGGATGTCAGTCCGTCACCGTAGAATTCACGCGTGGCTGGAAGGATCAACGACGAGGACGTGAAGGCTGTTCGGGACGCGGTCCCGATCGACGCCGTAGTGTCCGAGTACCTCCAGCTGCGCAACGCGGGCGGCGGCAACCTCAAGGGCCTCTGCCCCTTCCATGACGAGAAGTCCCCGTCCTTCCAGGTCAGCCCGAGCAAGGGACTCTTCCACTGCTTCGGCTGCCAGGAGGGCGGCGACACCATCACGTTCGTGATGAAGGTCGACCACCTCTCCTTCTCGGAGGCGGTCGAGCGGCTCGCCGGCCAGGCAGGCATCACGCTGCGGTACGAGGAGGGCGGGTACAACCCCTCCCACCAGCGCGGCGAGCGCATCCGCCTGGTCGAGGCCCACAAGATCGCCGCCCAGTTCTACATCGAGCAGCTCGACACCAGCCCCGAGGCGGACACGGGCCGCACGTTCCTCGCCGAGCGCGGCTTCGATCAAGCGGCGGCCGCCCACTTCGGCGTCGGCTACAGCCCCCAGGGCTGGGACCACCTCACCCGCTACCTCCGCGGCAAGGGCTTCACCGACAAGGAGCTGCTCCTCTCCGGCCTCTCCCAGGAGGGCCGCCGCGGCCCCATCGACCGCTTCCGCGGCCGCCTGATGTGGCCGATCCGCGACATCGGCGGCGAGGTCGTCGGCTTCGGCGCGCGAAAGCTGTACGAGGCGGACAACGGGCCGAAGTATCTGAACACGCCGGACACGGCGATCTACAAGAAGTCCCAGGTCCTCTACGGCATCGACCTCGCCAAGAAGGAGATCGCCAAGAGCAGCCGGGCGGTCGTGGTCGAGGGCTACACAGATGTCATGGCCTGCCACCTGGCCGGCATCACCACCGCCATCGCCACCTGCGGTACGGCCTTCGGCGGCGACCACATCAAGATCCTCCGCCGGCTGCTGATGGACAACGGCTCCGCGCGCGTGATCTTCACCTTCGACGGCGACGCGGCCGGCCAGAAGGCCGCCCTGCGCGCCTTCGAGGACGACCAGAAGTTCGCCGCCGAGACGTACATCGCCATCGCGCCGGACGGCATGGACCCCTGCGAGCTGCGCCTCGCCAAGGGCGACGAGGCGGTCGCCGACCTGGTCGAACCCCGCACACCGCTCTTCGAGTTCGCGCTGCGCCAGATCGTCCTGCGCTACGACCTGGAGACCCCGGCGGGGCGTGCGGCCGCACTCGACGAGGCGGCGCCCATCGTCGCCCGCATCAAGAACAGCGGCGCACAGCACGAGGTCGCCGTGCAGCTCGCGGGCATGCTCGGCATCCTCGACACCCAGTTCGTGGTCAAGCGGGTGGCCCAGCTGGCCCGTTGGGCCCGCGACCGTGGCGGCAAGGGGCCGGCACCGACCGGACCCCGACCCCAGCAGACGTACGCCGCCACCCAGGCACCCACCGGCGGCCCCGCGCTCACCCTGCGCAACCCCGTCTTCGCCACCGAGCGCGAGCTGCTCAAACTCGCCCTCCAGCGCCCGGAGTTGGTCTCCCCGGCGTTCGACGCGTACGGGATCGACGAGTTCACCGCCCCGCCGTACGCGGCCGTACGCCAGGCGATCATGGAGGCGGGCGGCGCGGAGTACGGCGTCCAGGACCCCCAGGAGTATCTGGTGCGGGTTCGTGAGGCCGCCCCGGACGACGCGGTGCGCGCCATGGTCACGGAGCTGGCCGTCGAGGCGATCCTGCGCAAGACCGTCGACGAGAGCTACGCGGGCGACCAGCTCGTGATGGTCCGCCGTCGCGCCGTCGACCGCCGTATCCGGGACGTCCAGGGCTCCCTGGCCCGGCTGAGCGCCCACGGCGACCCGGCGCAGCTGGCCGCCGTGCAGAACGAGTTGTGGGTGCTGCAGCAGTACGAGCAGGCGTTGCGGGAGCGGGGCGCGGAGGCGCTCTGAGCGGACCGCCGCTCCGGCCACCTCCGAGCCGCTGCTCGGGCCGCCCTCCGAGGCATACGCGCGGGCCGCCGCTCGGGCCGCCCTCCGAGCCGCATATGCGGGCCGCCGCTCCGGCCGCCCGCCAGGAGCACATGCCAATCCCGTACACCCTTCAAGCTGTTTCGCACCAGGTGAGCTGCGCACTCGTACGACGAGATAACCACGCGGTCACGGACCGGACGCAAAAAGTCACCGCACGCCCCTCGTGGCGGCGATGTGTCTTACTCCACACTGGGTTCCGGTGCCTGAGTCCTCGGAGCGCGGCCGACCCGAACGCGACGGGTTCCCGATCCCCGCGGTTCCGCTAAATGACTACGGGATGGACAGCGGCGAGGCCGTCGACCCCATCCCCGACGTACCGCTGCCGCACGCCTCAGCAGCGACATTCCTGGAGGTCGCCCCCGTGCAGACCCAGACCCTCACCCAGACCGACAACAGCATCGACACGGAAGCGGATACCGACGTCGTCACGGCGGTCCCCCCGCAGAGCCGTGTCGCGCACCACCCCGAGACGGAGCCGGAGGGCCCGCCGCCCGAGCTGGGCGAGCCGCCGGTCGGCGCCGCCGAAGTCGCCGAAGTGGAAGTGGAAGCCGAGGCACCCGAGCCCGTCGAACTGCCCCGGTCCCGCACCGCCGACACCGGTGGCCCCTCCTCCGACCTGTTCCGCCAGTACCTGCGGGAGATCGGCCGCATTCCGCTGCTCACCGCGGCCGAGGAGGTCGAGCTCGCCCGCCGGGTCGAGGCCGGTCTCTTCGCCGAGGAGAAGCTCCGGCTCACCCCCGACCTGGACAGCCAACTCGCCCTCGACCTGGACAAGCTGGTCGTCATGGGCCGTATGGCCAAGCGCCGGCTCATCGAGGCGAACCTGCGGCTCGTCGTCTCCGTCGCCAAGCGGTACGTGGGGCGGGGGCTGACCATGCTCGACCTGGTCCAGGAGGGAAACCTCGGACTGATCCGCGCCGTCGAGAAATTCGACTACGCCCGCGGATACAAGTTCTCCACGTACGCGACCTGGTGGATTCGGCAGGCCATGTCGCGTGCGCTGGCCGACCAGGCCCGCACGATCCGCGTCCCGGTGCACGTCGTCGAGTTGATCAACCGGGTCGTCCGCGTGCAGCGGCGCATGCTGCAGGAGCGCGGCTACGAACCGACCCCCGAGGAAGTCGCCGCGCAGCTCGACCTTCCCAGCGAGCGCGTCAGCGAAGTCCTGCGCCTGGCCCAGGAACCGGTGTCGCTCCACGCCCCCGTGGGGGAGGAGGACGACGTGGCGCTCGGGGACCTGATAGAGGACGGTGACGCGACGAGTCCGGTGGAGTCGGCGGCCTTCCTCCTGCTCCGGGAGCACCTGGAGGCGGTCCTCTCCACGCTCGGGGAGCGTGAACGCAAGGTCGTCCAGCTCCGCTACGGGCTCGCGGACGGGCGTCCGCGGACCCTGGAGGAGATAGGCCGCATCTTCGGCGTCACCCGCGAACGCATCCGCCAGATCGAGTCCAAGACCCTGAACAAGCTCCGGGACCACGCCTTCGCGGACCAGCTGCGGGGCTACTTGGACTGAGGCGGGCTGTTTTCGCCCCCTCCGCCCCTGCCCATTCCCGTCCCTGGGGGCTGCGCCCCCAGACCCCCGCTAAAAGATTGCGCAGTTCCCCGCGCCCCTGAAGAAGGGGCGCGGGGAACTGCGCGAACGGGGTCTGGGGCGGAGCCCCAGGGACGGGACGGGCGGGGGCGGGGGGCGAGAACCCTCAGTCCACCTCGGCCACCGCCTGGGCGAACTGGGCCTTGTAGAGGCGGGCGTAGGGACCGTTCGCCGCGAGCAGGTCCGCGTGCGCGCCCTGCTCCACGATCGCCCCGTTCTCCATCACCAGGATGGTGTCGGCATCGCGGATCGTCGACAGCCGGTGGGCGATCACGAAGGACGTCCGCCCATGCGCGAGCTTGGCCATCGCCTTCTGGATGAGCACCTCGGTACGGGTGTCCACAGAACTCGTCGCCTCGTCGAGCACCAGAATCACCGGATCCGACAGGAACGCCCGAGCGATCGTGATCAGCTGCTTCTCGCCCGCGCTGACCCCCGTCCCCTCGTCGTCGATCACGGTGTCGTACCCCTCCGGCAGCGTGCGGATGAAACGGTCCGCGTGCGCCGCCCGCGCCGCCTCCTCGATCTCCCCGCGCGTGACCTCCCGCGAGGCCCCGTACGCGATGTTCTCGGCGATCGTGCCCCCGAACAGCCAGGTGTCCTGGAGCACCATCCCGATCCCGGCCCGGAGTTCGTCCCGGGACATGGACGCGATGTCGACGCCGTCGAGAGCGATGCGCCCGCCCGTGACCTCGTAGAAGCGCATCAGGAGGTTCACCAGCGTCGTCTTGCCGGCGCCGGTCGGGCCGACGATCGCCACGGTGTGCCCGGGCTCCACCTTCAGCGACAGGTCCTCGATCAGCGGCTTGTCGGGGTCGTAGCGGAAGGACACGTTCTCCAGCGCCACCC
The DNA here is from genome assembly GCF_042894545.1 of Streptomyces sp. NPDC001530. Classification (NCBI taxonomy): domain Bacteria; kingdom Bacillati; phylum Actinomycetota; class Actinomycetes; order Kitasatosporales; family Streptomycetaceae; genus Streptomyces; species Streptomyces sp. NPDC001530. Next base: position 358,767 of record NZ_JBIAVS010000002.1, on the reverse strand, counting down.
GCCCGCGCAGCTCGTCGGGACGGGCCGCCGGCACCGGGTCGGCCTCCTGCTCGTCGGCGTCGAGGAGTTCGAAGACGCGCTCGGCCGACGCGACGCCCGACTGGACCAGGTTCGCCATCGACGCGACCTGCGTCAGCGGCATCGAGAACTGGCGGGAGTACTGGATGAAGGCCTGCACGTCACCGATCGACAGGGAGCCCGACGCGACGCGCAGTCCGCCGACCACCGCCACCAGCACATAGTTCAGGTTCGACACGAACATCATCAGCGGCTGCATGACCCCGCTGTTGAACTGCGCCTTGAACCCGGCCTCGTACAACTGCTCGTTCTGCTCGGCGAACTGAGCCGCCGACTCCTCCTGCCGCCCGAACACCTTCACCAGTGTGTGCCCGGTGTACATCTCCTCGATGTGGGCGTTGAGCTTGCCGGTGGTGCGCCACTGCTGCACGAAGTGCGGCTGCGACCGCTTGCCGACGCGGGTTGCGACGTAGAAGGAGAGCGGGACCGTCACCAGCGCGACCAGGGCGAGCAGCGGAGAGACCCAGAACATCATCGCGAGCACGCCCACGATGGTCAGCAGGGAGTTGATGAGCTGGCCCATCGACTGCTGCAGCGTCTGCCCGATGTTGTCGATGTCGTTGGTCGCCCGGCTGAGCACCTCACCGCGCTGCCGCTTGTCGAAGTACGACAGCGGAAGCCGCGACAGCTTCGCCTGGATGTCCTCGCGCAGCCGGTACACGGTCTTGTTGACCGCCCGGTTCACCAGCCGCGTCGCCACGGCCATCAGCAGCCCGGCCAGCACGAACACCACGAGCGCGAGCCCGAGCACCTCGCCGACCGCGTTGAAGTCGATGCCCTTGCCCGGCGTGAAGTCCGTACCGGAGAGCATGTCGGCCACGCCGCCCTCGCCACGCTCCCGCATGGACTCGAGCACTTCGGCCTTCGTGGCACCGGACGGCATCTGCCGCCCGATGATGCCCGCGAAGACCAGGTCGGTGGCCCGGCCGAGGATCTTCGGCCCGACCACGGAGAGGGCCACGCTCAGGACGACGGCGAGCAGCATCGCGTACATGGTGCTGCGCTCGGGTTTGAACTGTGCGAGGAGCCGTTTGCCGGACCCCTTGAAATCCATCGATCGCTGATCGGGGCCGCCCCCGGCCATCATCCGCCCCATCGGCCCCGCCATCAGGCAGCCTCCGCTTCCGTCAGCTGGGAGAGCACGATCTCCCGGTAGGTCTCGTTGTCCGCCATCAGTTCGCGGTGCCTGCCGGTGCCGACGACCCGGCCCTCGTCGAGGACCACGATCCGGTCGGCGTCCCGGATGGTCGACACCCGCTGGGCGACGATCACGACGGTCGCCTCGGCGGTCTCCTCGGCGAGCGCCGCCCTGAGCGCCGCGTCGGTCGCGTAGTCGAGTGCGGAGAAGGAGTCGTCGAAGAGGTAGATCTCCGGGCGCTGTACGAGGGTGCGGGCGATCGCCAGGCGTTGGCGCTGGCCGCCCGAGACATTCGTACCGCCCTGGGCGATCGGTGAGTCCAGGCCGTTTTCGAGCTGCTTCACGAAGCCCTTGGCCTGCGCCACCTCCAGCGCGTGCCACAGCTCCTCGTCGGTCGCGTCCGGATTGCCGTACCGCAGGTTCGTGGCCACCGTGCCCGCGAACAGGTACGGCTTCTGCGGGACCAGTCCGACCGTCTTGGCCAGCAGCTTCGGCTCGATGGTCGCGACGTCCACGCCGTCCACCAGCACCTCGCCGTCGGTGGCGTCGAAGAGGCGGGGGACCAGGCCGAGCAGCGTCGACTTGCCGCTGCCGGTGGATCCGATCACGGCGGTCACCTCGCCGGGCCGCGCCACCAGGTCGATGGCCTTCAGCACCGGCTCCTCGGCGCCCGGGTAGCGGAACCCCGCCCCGCGGATCTCCAGATGGCCGTGGCGCCGCAGTTCGACGACGGGCGCGGTCGGCGGGACCACGCTGCTGTCCGTGCCCAGGACCTCCTGGATGCGCTCGGCGCAGACCTCCGCGCGCGGCACCATCATGAACATGAAGGTGGCCATCATCACGGACATCACGATCTGCATGAGGTAGGCGAGGAACGCGGTCAGGTCGCCGATCTGCATACCGCCGCTGTCGATGCGGTGGGCGCCGAACCAGACCACCGCGATGGACGACAGGTTCACCACCGTCATGACGATCGGGAACATCAGCGCGAGCATCCGGCCGGTGGCCAGCGATGTCTCGGTCAGCTGGGTGTTCGAGCCCTTGAAGCGGCCCTTCTCGTAGTCGTCGCGCACGAAGGCGCGGATCACGCGGTTGCCGGTGATCTGCTCGCGCAGCACCCGGTTCACGGTGTCCAGGCGGACCTGCATGGTGCGGAACAGCGGGCGCAGCCGCCGCACGATCAGCGTCACGCTGATGCCCAGCACCGGCACCACACCGACCAGTACCCCGGACAGCGGCACGTCCAGGCCGAGGGCCAGGATGATGCCGCCCACGCACATGATCGGCGCCGAGACCAGCAGGGTGAACGTCATCAGGGCGAGCATCTGCACCTGCTGGACGTCATTGGTGGTGCGGGTGATCAGCGAGGGCGCCCCGAAGTGGCCGACCTCGCGCGCGGAGAAGGACTGGACGCGGTCGAAGACGGCGGCCCGGATGTCCCGTCCGACCGCCGAAGCCGTACGCGCCCCGTAGTAGACGGCCCCGATGTTGCAGATCACCTGTGCCAGCGAAATACCGATCATCACGGCGCCGAAGGACAGGATGTAACCCGTGTCCCCCTTCACGACACCGTTGTCGATGATGTGCGCGTTGAGAGTGGGCAGATAGAGCGTGGCGCAGGTCTGCAGAAACTGCAGCAGCACCAGCAGGGCTATGGGCTTCTTGTACGGACTGAGGTAAGTACGCAGGAGTCGTATGAGCACGCGTGGTCTCTCGGAGTCGACGACGGCAGGGCGATCGATGGACGATCAGTGGTCGATCGGTGGTGCACCACCCCCTATCGTCGACCACTCCACCCGCGTTACCTCAACTGATTAACCCAACTGCGGGCCAAGAGTGGACACGACCTCAGACTTGAGACGTACGCCGGTGGGAAGCGTCATGCCCGGAACGCCCCCGGATGCGTCTGTTCGCGTACGGATACGTACTGCTGTCGTACGGCCTGCCCCACGGCGAGTTCCTCACCCGGCTCCAGCACTTGGGCGACCGCACCCTGCCAGACGGGAGGCAGCCGCGGGTCGAGCGTGCCCTGCGAGACCCCGAGAGCCCAGGCCGCCTGCCGGGCCGCGCCGAGCGCCGCGTAGTCCGCGGGCTGCGGTACGACGACCTGCACGCCGAACAGCGCGGGCGCGACAGCCTGCACAGCGGGCAGTTCGGCGGCCGGTCCAAGGAGGAAGATCCGCCGTACGTCGACACCCCGCCCGCGCAGCACGTCCAGCGCGTCCGCGAGCCCGCACAGCATCCCCTCGAAGGCAGCCCGCGCCAGATGCTCGGGCCGCATCGACTCCCGCCGCAGCCCGGCCAGCGTCCCCGCCGTGTGCGGCAGACTCGGCGTCCGCTCGCCCTCCAGATACGGCAGCAGGACGAGTCCGTGGGCGCCCGGCGTCGACTTCATCGCCAGGTCGGACAGGCCCTCCAGGTCGGGCACGCCGAGGAGTTCGGCGGCGCCGCGCAGCGTCCGTACGGCATTGAGCGTGGTGACGACCGGCAGATGCATACCGGTCGCGTCCGCGAGGGAGGTGATCATGCCGGTGGAGTCCACCAGCGCCTCGGGGTGTACGGCCATCACGGACCCGGAGGCGCCCAGCGACACCACCGCGTCCCCGAGCCCGATCCCCAGCCCGAAGGCCGCCGCCATCGTCTCGCCCGTCCCGGCGGAGATCAGCAGCCCCTCCGGCGTCGTACCAGCCGCGTCGGACGGGCCGAGCACGTCCGGCAGCGCGGCTTGGTGGCCGAGCGCCAGCTCGACGAGATCCGGCCGGTAGGCGCCGGTCGCCGCCGACCAGTACCCGGTCCCGGAGGCCCCGCCCCGGTCGGTGGTCCTGCGCGCCGGCCGCCCGAGCAGCTGCCAGACCAGCCAGTCGTGCGCCTGCATGAGCATGGTGGTCCGCAGCGCGGCCTCCGGCTCGGTCTTGTTCAGCCAGCGCAGCTTGGTCACCGGCTGCGCGGCCTGCGGCACACAGCCCACGGCCTGCGCCCACGCCTCGCGCCCGCCGAGCGCGTCCACGAGATCGGCCGCGGCGACCTGCGCCCGCTTGTCACCGCCGACGAGCGCCGGCCGCACCGTGTTCCCCTGCACATCCAGCGGGACCAGGGCGTTCTGCTGCGCGGAGACGCCGATGGCCTGCACGCCTTCGAGCAGCCCGCCGCCGGCGGCCTCGCCCAGGGACAGCAGCCAGGCCTGTGGATCGACGTCGGAAGGACGCCCGCCGCCCTCGGTGGCCTCCACCGGATGCGGCGCATACCCCTGCCTGAGCACGGCACCCGTGTCCGTGTCGCATACGACGATACGAGTGAAATCGGGCGAACTGTCCAACCCGGCGACTATCCCCATGGCGGAAATTCTGCCGTACGGCGAGAGGTGGCTGCGCCGCGCCGGCCCAGGGAGGCTCGGGCGGGCCCTAGGTGTTGCTGGTGCCCCAGTCGTCCTCGCCGGTGCCGTTGGTGTTGCGCTCGCGCAGGGAGCGGACCCGCTCGGTCACCGAGTCGGGGACGTGGTCGCCCACCTTCTCGCTCACCGCGTGGTACGCCTTGCCCGCGAACTCGCGGCCCTGCTGGGCGGCGGTCTCCGCGGTGTTGCGCACCGCGGGGTTCTGCGCCACCTGGCGCGCGGACTTCTTCAGCTGCTCGTAGCGCTCGCGCCCGGCGCGCGTGCCGAGCACGTAACCCAGGACCAGTCCGGCGACGAATGTGAGCCGGTAGCGCATGACGGCCACCCTTCCCTTGCGTCGGCATCGGTGCGGAGGGAACCGATTGGCGGAGCACCCCCCTGCTTGCGCTAATGTATGTGTCGCAGCGAGCGCACGCCCCCTGGCGAATACCCAGGTAGGTACGTTCGATGCAACGAGGCAATCCTCCGTAGCTCAATTGGCAGAGCAGCCGGCTGTTAACCGGCAGGTTACTGGTTCGAGTCCAGTCGGGGGAGCTCGATCTCCTGTAGCTCAATTGGCAGAGCAGCCGGCTGTTAACCGGCAGGTTACTGGTTCGAGTCCAGTCGGGAGAGCAGCGGAAGAGGGCCCCTCAGGGGTCCTTTTTCATGTCCGGGGGAACCGCTCGGGCCGCGCCGAAGTCCTCATGGTCGTGCGATGCCGACCATGCGAAGCAGGAGATCGTATGAGCGGCTATGCTGCGGCAGACGGCGCGCACAAATGTGCGCGACACGCCGTATGGGGCGGTAGCTCAGCCGGTTAGAGCAGCGGACTCATAATCCGTCGGCCGTGGGTTCGAGTCCCACCCGCCCCACCTGTGCAGGTCGCTGACCTGCGGAAACGTTCATTTTTGGGTGCCGGAGCGTCAACTTTGCCTGAGCGGACTGAATCCGCTGCTCGTGGGTTTGGAGTCGGGCGGTGCTCGGGGGAGCTCCACCCCCTGACCTGCGGCTGAGTAGATGATCGAGGGTGTCGCTCGCGGTCCGGGCGACTACCTTGAGGGCCGATGCCAAGACCCAGGGGCCGTACAGGGGCCGGGACGGCGCAGACGTGTCCAGGCCGACGGTGTCTCGGGGTCGATTCGTTGTCCCATTTGATGGTTGCGCGGCTGGGGCAGCCATCCAGAGGGCGGACAGTTGAGTACCGGGCCGGCGGCGGAGGCAGTGCTGATACCGGCGCGGCGGGTGCGCGGACGCGGGTAGGGCGACGTCGGCTGCGGTCTGTGCTGTGGAGAGCGTGTCGCTGCTGAGGAAGTGTCCCGGCGATGGCCGAGGGTCAAGGAAACGGCCCGGAGAGGACACGGCCCCGATGGGTTACTCGACCCTCTCTCGTATGGACCCCGCGGTGACCGGGCCAGCCGGGCAGCGGCTGCTTTGCGGGCCGCTCAGGCGCAGGCGCAGCCTGCGCCCGTCACCGGTGCTGCGCCGTGCCCAGCTCGTCGGTGTACCGGGCGAGGGCGTCCTCGGCGGTGGGGGCGGGGCCGAACAGCTGCTCCTGGCGGCGGGGGTCGGCGACGTAGCGGCCGCTGTCGAACCAGCTGAACATCGCGGCCATGTCCTTGACCAGGGGCATGAAGCGTCCGGCGATGGCTCCTGCGGCGCGGGCGACGACGGAGGGGACGGCCCGTACCTTGATCTCCTTTCCGGCCCGGTTGCCCATCAGGTCGGCCATCCCGCGCATGCTGACCGGACGGTCCCAGCCGATGTCGATGCGCTCACCGTTGTCGGCCTCGGCGTCGACGGCGGCCGCCAGGTACGCCGCGAGATCGGAGGTGTGGACGAAGGTCAGCGGGACGGTGGTCTTGCCGATCCACATCAGGCGGCCCTTGTCGATCGGGTCGCCCGCCATGCTCGCGATCTGGTCGAGGAACGCCCCCGGCCGCAGTGCGACGAACGGGACGCCGAGCTGTTCGAGCTTGTCCTCGGCGAGCTTCTTGTGCCAGAAGTGCGGGACCTGGGGCGTCTGGTCGCTGGTGAGGATGCTGGTCAGGACGAACCGCCGGATGCCGGTGCGGTGGGCGGCCTCAGCGAGGTTGGCGTTGCCGACGGTGTCGATGTCGTGCGCGTTCTTGCCGCCGCGGGTGTAGCCGGCAGCGGTGGTGATGACGGCATCGGCGCCGTTCATGGCGGCGACGAGCGAGTCGAGGTCGAGCATGTCGCCGCGGGCGATCTCGACACCCCGGTTTTCGAGCCTGCTCGCGTCGGTGGTCGGCCGGACCAGGGCGCGGACGTTCTTACCGCGCCCCAGCAGTTCGTCGACGACCTTGCCGCCGAGGGAACCGGTCGCGCCGACGACGAGGACGGGGAGGGTGGTGGTCATGGGGGCCTCACTTTCCATCAGGTCAGTGGTGGTGGGGGGAATTGGGTGGGCGGGGTAATGGTGGTCGCGGGAGGCGGGCGCCGTCGGCCCGGGTCGCTCAGGGGGCTGGCCTGTGGTGGGCGGATCCGCGGCGCGGGTCACCGGCGGCCTGCAGGAGCTCGCGGGGGTCGAAGGCGGCCCGGACGCGGGTGATGCGGCCAACCTTCATGCGGGCCGGACCGCGACGGGGAAGGGCTCGCAGGCCCCGCGGGTGTCGCCCTGGCCCCGAATGAGTTCCGTCCTGCCTCCACCGGGACAGCTCGCGCTTGCCCCTCACACTGAGGCCCGTTCACCCCGGTTCTCCCCGAGGTACGGGAGTGAACGGGCGGGTTCCGCCGCATCCGCCGGCTCGGCTCGCCGGGTCTTCTTCCGACAGTCGGGGAGCCTGGCTCCGTTCAGCATGGGCCTTCATGGGCCGAGTGCGCTGCGGCACTGTCGCCTTCGCGGGAACGCCGGAAACGATTCGCCCCCCAGGCCGGAACCGGGGTGCAGGCCAAGGGGAGTTACTCGGACTCTCCCGCCGCAACGTCACGGCTGTTGATCGCGTCGGTGATGGCGTAGGCGATACGGACGAAGGACTCTGCCTGCTGCGCCGACAGGTCCCGCGCGGAGGTCTCCTCCAGGGCCCGCCACATGGCTGCCAGGGGCTCGCGCATGGCACGGCCCTTGTCGGTGAGGTGGACGACCATGACACGCCGGTCGTGTTCGGCCGACTCGCGGATGAGCAGGCCGGCGTCCTGCATGCGGCGTAGGGACTTGGAGACGGTGGAGTGGTCCAGGCCGACGCTTTCGAGCAGCTCGGACTGGGTCTGGCCGTCCCGGTCAAGGAGGTGCATCAGCAGCAGTTCCTGTCCGGGATGCAGGTCCATCTCGCGGAGCATGGCGGCGGCGCGGGCGCGGTGAGCGCGGGCGAGCTGGAAGATCGCGTAGCTCATCGGCCCCTCGCTGGCCGTAGTGGGGGTGCGGGGTGCGGGGGCGGGCATGGTTGGGTTCCTCAGACGGTGTGGGTGGGGTAGTCGGTGTAGCCGGCCACTCCGCCGCCGTAGAAGGTCGCCGGGTCGGGGGTGTTCAGCGGCGCGTCAGAGCGTAGCCGCTCGACCAGGTCCGGGTTGGCGAGCGCGAGGGAGCCGACGGAGACAAGGTCGGCCGTGCCGTTGTCGACGTCCTTGGCGCGGGTGGGCAGGTCGGTGCCGGCTCGGTTGAGGATCAGCGTGGTCGGCCACAGCGCGCGCAGGGTGCCCAGCAGCTCCTCGTCGCCCGCATGGAGGATGTGGAGGTAGGCGAGGCCGAGCGGGCTGAGGGCGCGCAGGAGCGCCGGATACAGCTCGGCGGTGTCGGACTCGGCGATGTCGTTGTAGGGGTTGCCGGGGGAGATGCGCAGGCCGGTGCGGTCGGCGCCGATCTCGTCGGCCACGGCAGCGGCGACCTCGACGGCGAAGCGGATGCGGTTGTCGAGGGAACCGCCGTAGCGGTCGGTGCGCTGGTTGGTGTTGTCGGACAGGAACTGGTGCACCAGGTAGCCGTTGGCGGCGTGGATCTCCACGCCGTCGGCGCCTGCCGCGACGGCGGCCGCTGCGGCGCGGCGGAAGTCCTCGACGGTCGCTGCGACCTCCTGCGTCGACAGAGCACGGGGCGTGGGCATGTCCTGGGGCCCGGACGCGGTGAACATCGCGCCCTGCGGCCGGATCGCCGAAGGGGCGACCGGCTGGCGCCCGTGGGGGGTGTTGTCGGGGTGGGCGATGCGTCCGGTGTGCATCAGCTGGATGACGATCCGGCCGTCGGCCGCGTGCACGGCGTCGGTGACCTTGCGCCACCCGGAGATCTGATCGTCATTGTGGATGCCGGGGGTGAGGAGGTAGCCCTGTCCGTCGGTGGAGGGCTGGGTTCCCTCGGTGATGATGAGCGCGTGCGAGGCCCTCTGGGCGTAGTACTCGGCGTTCAGCTCGGTCGGTACGCCTTCAGGTGTGGAGCGGTCACGGGTCATGGGGGCCATGACCAGGCGGTGCGGGAGGGAGATGTCACCGACGGTGGTCGGCGTCCAGAGGGCGTTCAGCATGAGTGGTCCTTCGGTGCGGTGATGGCCAGGTGATGATCGGAACAAGAGGGAATGGCGGGCGTGATCAGTCGAGGGTGAGGACGAGCTTGCCCCGGACATGCCCGGCGTCGCTGATCTGCTGGGCCGTGGCGGCCTGGTCGAGCGGGTAGGCGGTGACGGTGGTGACGAGCTTGCCGGTCGCGGCGTCCTGCGCCAGCGCGGCCAGGCGGGCGGCCGAGCGTTCCTGGCCACCGCTGGAGAAGGTGATGCCGAGCTGGTGCGCGCGGAAGTCGGCGATGGTGACGATGCGCTCGGTGCCGCCGCGCAGGGTGATGGAGTCCTCGAGGGCTCCCTTGCCAGCCAGGTCGAACACCGCGTCCACGCCGTCGGGGGCGAGCGTCCGGACCCGTTCGACCAGGCCCTCGCCGTAGAGGGTCGCGGTGGCGCCGAGCGAGGTGAGGTAGTCCTGGTTGGCGGGGCCGGCGGTGGCGATGACGCGTGCTCCGCGGGCCGTGGCGAGCTGGACCGCCAGGGTGCCGACCGCTCCGGCCGCGCCGTGCATCAGCACGGTCTCCCCGGCGGTGACGCCGAGCAGGTCCAGGACCCGCTCGGCCGTCTCGGCGGCCACCGGCAGCGCGACCGCGTGCTGCCAGTCGAGGCCGGCGGGCTTGGGGGCCACGGTGGTGGCCAGCGCGTACTGGGCGTACGAGCCGGTGTCCGACCAGCCCAGCACCTCATCGCCGACCTGCACGTCCTGCACGCCCTCGCCGAGGGCGTCCACCACGCCGGCGAGCTCGTGACCGGGGACGGAGGGGAGTGGCGTGGGGAACACGGCCTCCAGTGCCCCAGAGCGGATCTTGCCGTCCAGCGCGTTCAGCCCGGCCGCCTTGACGCGGACGCGGATCTGCCCGGGGCCGGGCTGCGGGACATCGATGTCCGCCTCGTGCAGCACTTCAGTGTCGCCGAAACGGTCGAACAGGATGGCTTTCATGATGGCTCCTCTCATGTCGCCACCCATTTAGGTGGCTGGACACATAATCAACGTAACAGCAAACATGTGGCTAGCCAAGTATTTGCTGTCGCTCGGGCTGCGCAAGATCGGCCGCGGTCGCATCGGTCTCCTTGGGGTGGCGGTCGAAGCGGGAGGCGCTCCGCCGGAGCGCGCCTTCCGCAGCCAAGGGCTACGTCGACTGGAAGCTGGACGACCGGGCCGGCCAGCCCCTAGCGGTGCGCGGCTTTCTTCTGGTTCGGGCCCGGGTCGGCTCGCGGTTGGCCGCCCGGGCAGCCTCCAGCTCCGCGTCCCTCTCCTCCAGCCGCGCCAACAGCTCGGTGTTCGCCTGTTCCAGGCGGGAGGCCTGACGCCCCCGTACGGCCCGACCTGGTTGCGGAGTTCCTTGCCGATGAGCAGTCGTCCAGGGTCAGTACCGCCACCCGCCCGCTTCCTGTGCTTGCGCGACGACCTCACAGGCCACCAGGTTTCGCCCTTCGGTAGCTGACGGAACTCGGGTCGCCGTTCTCGCGGAGCATGTGGCCGAGCGCCTGAACGGCTCCTCGGCAAGGAAGGGCAGCAGCGCGTCGTCGGCCTCTCCGCGTAAGTCCACGGCAGCCCGTGTGGCCTCGATCGCCACGTACTCGGCAGACGGCAGCGGCGCGCAGCATGTTCAGGCAGTCGGGGTGTTCAGCACGTGCTCGCGCGAGGCGTGGACCTCGCTGCGCAGGGCGGCCAGGTCGACGTCGAGGACGTGGCCGTTCCATTTGCGGGGCTCGCCGTTGACGAGGACGGCGCTGATGTTGCGGGCGTCGGAGCCCAGTACGACGGTGCCGATCGGGTCGTTGAGCGGCATGTTGTTGAGGTCCTCGGCCTGGATGACCAGCAGGTCGGCCTTCTTGCCCGGGGTGAGTGAGCCGGTGACGGCGGCCAGGCCGTTGGTGCGGGCGCCCTGGAGGGTGGCGAAGTCCAGGACGTCGTGGGTGGTGATGCGCTGGGGCTGCTGGTCGGTGCCGTAGGCGGCGTTGACGGCGCGCATCCGCTGGATGGCGTGCAGGGCCCGCATCTGCGTGAACATGTCGCTGGCCAGGGCGACTTCGACGTCGATGCTCAGTCCGGGGCGGATGCCGACGGACAGGGCCTCGTCGACGGCGGGGATCGCGGTCTCCAGGCCGATCTGGGCGTCGGAGGTGGGGGCGAGCGCCACGGTGGTGCCGGTCTCCCCCATCGCCTTCCATGCCTCGGGGGTCAGTCCGGTGGCGTGGATGAGGGTGACGTCGGGGCTGAGGATGCCGTCCTTGGCCCAGCGCAGGACGGCCTCGGAGGAGGACGTGCCGAAGACGGCGTCCACGCTTACTCCGATGCCCAAGTCCTGGGCGACGCGGGCGAGTTCGGGACCGTAGGCGAGTGCCGGTCCGGCGATCTCGTCGGTGGCGAGCGTCGCCAGGCGCAGGGTCAGCAACTGGTCGTCGCTGCTGAAGTACTGGTCCTTGATGCGGGTCAGGTCGCCGGGCCACTGCCGGTCCCAGTCGCCGAAGTGCGGGCCCATGGAGGCGTGCACGCCGCGGATGCCGGTGTCGCGGAGGGCCTCGATGGCGGCGTCGGAGTGCTCGCGGGTGCGGGAGTTGTGGGAGAAGTCGAGCATGGTCGTGATGCCGCTGTCGATCGCGGTGAGGGCGGCCAGTCTCGTACCGATGTACATGTCCTCGGGCCGGTAGACCGTGGCGTAGCCGGCCAGGGTGGACATGACGTAGCCGCCGAGGTCGTCGACGTCGGGCATGATCCGGCGCAGCTGAGCCTCCCAGGCGTGCCGGTGGGTGTCGACGAAGCCGGGGCTGAGGATGGTGCCGGTGGCTTCGACGACCACGGCGTCGCCCGCGGCGAGGTCACGGCCGACGGCGGTGATGGTGTCGCCCTCGACGAGGAGGTCACCGCGGTCGATGACACCGAGGCCGGGGTCCATGGTGACGATGGTCGCGCCAGTGAACAGGATGCGCCGTTCCTCTGCGGGGCGGCGCCGGAGCTGTTCGAGGACGGCGGCGCTGGTGGTGTCGTTGACGTTCATGAATGGTCTTCTTTCCGTACGTTGGAGAGGTGGGCCGCTTCCGGGGCGCCGGTGCTGCTCGGCTTCCAGCCTCGGTCGCCCCGGCCACGGCAACCAGGTCGCCGTTTCCCCAGGTGTCGCGCACCCAGGATCAGGACGTGTACGGGCGCGGTCCTGGCGCCGGTCGTCCGTGTGCTGCATCGGGGGGCGGGTCGCTGTGTCTGCCACACGGCGTCTGCCGACCGGCGGGTCAGCCCAGCTTCATGACGTAGCCCGCGTGGTGCAGTTCGTCGCCCTTGAACTCCCCGTAGGCCCAGAAGCCGAGGTCGTCCAGGTAGTCGATGCGGTCGCCGTCGATCCAGTACCGGCCCTCGTAGGCGTGCGGGCGCCCGCCCCGGGTCTCGTCGTAGCGGCCGTCGGCGGTGAGCTCCTGGTGCAGGAAGTCGTTCCTGTCGATCCAGACGCCGACCCGGGGGCTGCCGGTCAGGTCCGCGGCGGCCGGGATGCCCGTCTCGGGGGCGGTGGCCCGGCCGGGGGCATCGGTGCCGGCCCACAGGACGGGGCGGCCGGCCGCGACCAGTGCGCGGACCTGCTCCGGCCGGGTCATGAGGGTGGCCATCGCGCTCGGCACGTCGGCGGCGAGTTCGTCGGGCACCACCAGGAAGTCGGTGATGTTGCCCGGGGTCAGCGTCGCGACGTACTCGGAGCGGTGGCCACGGCCGCCGGCCAGTGCCACGGTGTCGACGACGGCGGGGACGATGGTCGTGCCCGTGCAGTCGACGACGATGGCGTTGTCGTCGCCCGCCGCGGTGATGATGCCCGGGCCCACGCCCACGAGCAGAGAGCCGACGAACAGGAGGTCGGCACCGGTCATGGTCCCGATCAGCGGATCCATCGTCACGATCCGGGCGTTGGTGAACAGGACGGGACGGCCACCGTCGTTCGAAACAATCTCGTCGAGGGCCTTCGGGTTCCAGCTCACGGTGTGGGTGATGGTCATGGTGCTCCTCAGGAAGTTCGGCTCATCGGTCTGCCCGATGTGCGAAGCGGGCGTCGGTGCAGGTAGGCGGCAGCCGCTCGGCAGCTACAGCAGCTGCGTGACCATCAGGTTCGTCGCGCTGCGGAATCGGAACCAGGCCGCCGTATCCCCAGGCGCGCGGCACCCATGGTCGGCCCCGCTGCTCTCAACGGGGACCCGGGGGACGGCCTCGGACGGGCTGCCAGTGCGGAGAATGACGAGTTGGAGCCGGCATCCAGCGGTGGTGATGTCTCAGCCACCAGCGGGAGGGATGTGGTCACGACCATCACACGTTCCGGGTTGGCCGCATCCGGGAGACTCGCCTGTGCCGGCACCTTGATGTCGCCGCGCCGTTCCGTTCGCGATCGTGGGTGCACTGCCCCCAGGAAGCCCGCACCTGGGGAGACGGCGGCCTGGTTGCCATCGGCCGCCGGCCCAACCATGGAGCCATGACCAGCAACGTCACGCCCCGCGACCCTCACCCGTACGTCGGGATGTGGGTGACCGCGGACGGATTCATTCGCCAGGAACTGCTGCCGAACGGCCGCTACGACGAGGCCCGCGGAAACCGTCAGAGCGCCTATACCGGCCGCTACACCGTCACCGGTAACCACATCGACTACGTCGACGACATCGGCTTTACCGCCACCGGCGACATCCGCGACGGTATTCTCTTCCACGAGCATCTGGTGCTCTACCACGAGGGCGACGAGCGCGCCCGGCAGTGAGGCGTCCTGTCGCGCGGCTGACGACAGGTCACGCGGAGTTCTTGTCGGGGCTGTTCGTTCCAGGTACTGGCCATGGCTCGATGCGATGTGCCCTGTGCCCCGCCGTCAGCCTGCCCACAAAACGGAGATTCCCGCTCAGAACGGCCAAGAAGGGTCCGTCAGCTTGCTGGCGGACCCTCTCGTGCAAGATCGAACCGCCAGAGGGGCGCCTAGCGGGGCCGATTCTCCTTGGTGGCCGTGGGCCCGTTTCGTACGCGCGTCACATAGGAAGCCAGGTGTCGCTGAGAGCCCGGCCGGATTCTTCCTGCACCACCTGTGCGGATTCCCCTCGGTCGGAGCGGGACCGGAGTTCGGCGAAGGCAGCCGCGGTGGCACTGGCCGGCTCGGCCTGGTAGACGACCAGTTGCTGGTGCGGGGCACCGTTGACGGTGAAGGCCGAGAACTGGATCTCCAGAGCGCCGACCTCGGGGTGTGCGAGGTTCTTCGCCTGCTGCGTCTTGCCCCTCACCTCGTGCCGTGCCCACAGTTCGGCGAATTCGGGGCTCTTCGCGCAGAGCGTGTCGACGACTTCGGTGATCCGCGGGGAATCGGGGTCGTATCCGTAGGCGGCGCGCAGTTCGGCCACGCACGAGTTCGCGGCCTTGTCCCAGTCCTGGTAGAAGGTACGCCCGGCCGGGTCCAGGAAGATCATGCGGGCCAGGTTGTCGAACTGCTGGAATCCGCTGTGCAGGGCCGCGGCGAGCGCGTTGTGCGCCAGGATGTCCAGGGCCGGTCCCAGGATGAAGGCGGGGGTGTCGGGCCGGCTGTCGATCAGCTGCAGAAGCTGGGGGCTGATCCTGTCGTGACCGGCGGGAACGCTGCGGCGCTCCTGGGGCGCCCGGATGAGTCTGCGCAGGTGGTCGTGTGCCTCGTCGTCGAGGTGGAGGGCGGCAGCGATCGCGTCGATCACCTGGGGCGACGGGCTGGTCTCCCGGCCCTGTTCCAGGCGCATGTAGTAGTCGGAGCTCACGCCCGCGAGCATGGCGACCTCCTCGCGGCGCAGCCCCGGCACCCGCCTGCGGCCGTGCTCCGGCAGGCCCACGTCCTGCGGCTTGAGGGCTTCGCGCCGTGCTCTGAGGAAGTCTCCCAAAGGAGTGCTGTCGCTCATGACCCCAACCTAGTGGAGGGGATTCCGGCCGTCGTGTGGGCGGGACGTCCAGGCGTCCGGTCATGCCGCACCCGCGGGGTCGGCTGTTTTACAGGATTCAGGCCGCAGGGGCCGGTCCGAGGTGCGCGGCGTGATTGTGGGCCCAGCCCTGGCACACCCAGGAACCGCGGGGCCGGGCTGGGCCTCTCACCGCCGTGAGCGTGCATCAGTCGGAGACGGCGCCCGTCGCCGTGTCCTGTGCGGGCACGGGGCCGGCACTGAGCGAGCCGAGCAGGGCGAGGGCGTCGGCGGAGGTGCTGCCCGGTTCGGCTTGGTAGACGACGAGCTGCTGGGTGGGGGCACTGTTCACGGTGAAGGACTCGTAGTGCAGTTCCAGGTCGCCGACCTGGGCGTGGTGGAAGAGCTTGGCCTCGCGGGTCTTGCCGCGCACGTCGTGGCGCGCCCACAGGACGCGGAAGTCGGCGCTTTTCACGGACAGTTCGCCTACGAGCTGGCTCAGCCGCGGGTCCTCGGGGTCGATACCGGCCGCCCGCCGCAGTGTGGCCACGGTCGATTCGGCGGCCCGGTCCCAGTCGCGGTGGAAGTGCCGCGCGGCCGGGTCCAGGAACGTCATGCGCAGCAGGTTGTCGGAGTGGGTGAAGCCGGCGTAGAGGGCGCTTGCGAGCCGGTTGCGGGCCAGGATGTCCAATGCGGGGCCCAGGACGAAGGCGGGCGTGTCGCTCCACGTGTCGAGGAGTCGCCGCAGGTGCGGGGCGACGCGTTCGACGCGCGGCGCGCGGCGCGTACGGCGGGTGGTCGGGTCGGCGACGCGATACAGGTGGGCCACCGCTTCGTCGTCCAGTTGCAGGGCTCGCGCGACGGCCTCGAGTATCTGCCGCGACGGGTGCCGTTCGCGGCCCTGTTCCAGGCGCATGTAGTAGTCGGTGCTCACCCCGGCGAGCGTGGCGACCTCCTCACGGCGCAGACCGGGCACCCTGCGACGACCGGAGGGAGGAATTCCCATGTCTTCGGGGCGCAGTCGGGCACGCCGTGCGCGGAGGAAACCTCCCAGCGCGTTCTCGGCGGCGGGGTCCTTGTCTGTGTCCATATGCCGAGGCTAGGGCTCCGCACTGCCTTGTCGTGGGGGCGAAGGGGGGCGCGCTTCACCCAGGAACAGCGCACCCTGGACAACCACGACACGCAGCTTCGGTGGGGCGGCAGGTGGCCCGGTGTGGCGGTGGGCCACCGGAGTGCTCCGCAACGTCTGGATCATCGGCTGCCGCGGCGGCTCAGCCTGAGCGTCCGGGAAACGGCCCGTACCGGACACGGTCCAGCGCGTTGGTCAGGGCGGGGGCGGACGCGACGAGGTCGCGGTGCGGCAGAGACCGGCGTGATGACGCGGGCAGCGCCGTCATCCCGGTGAGAGGCTCGGTCTCCGTCCGTGCTTCTGTGGAGTGCTACTGCCTGAGGTCGATCATGCGGACCGGCTGCCCTGTCGTGCGGGCGATGGTTTCGAAGTCGTGGTCGAAGTGGAGCAGCGTGAGACCGGCCTCTTCTGCGGCGGCGGCCACGAGGAGATCGACGGGACCCGCGCTGCGGTGCTCCCCTTTGGCGGTCAGTTGTTCCTGGACGATGCGCGAGCGGCGGTAGACGCCGTCCGGCATGGGGCACCAGGTGTAGTGGGCGTCGAGTGCCGCCTTCAAGCGGGTGTGGTCCGCGGCCGAACGAGCCGAGTACAGGACTTCCAGTTCGGTGAGGTCGCAGATCGCGACGAGGCCGGCGCCGATTCTGTCGTCCCATTCGGCCGTGTTCTGGCGGAGCAGGACGCGGGCGAGGGCGGAGGTGTCGATGAGGTAGTCGGCGACGGTCACTCGTCCGCTCCGGTGGCGCGCTCGTCGTCCGCCGCGTTCGTGGGGCGGTATTTGCGTTTGTCCAGGAGCAGGTCCATGTCCAGGGCGCCGGAGGCCGCCAGGTCGCGGGCTTCGTCGAGCGCGCGCAGCCGCCGGTAGCGGGCCGTGACTTCCCGTAGGGCGGTGTTGATGGTGTCGCGCTTGGTGGTGGTGCCGAGTTCCTTGGCTGCTTCTTCCAACGCCTCGTCGTCGAGATCGATGACAGTGCGACTCATGGTGCCCTCCTCCGAGTGTGTATATCAAGGTACTTGATCCTCTATATATTCACCAAGCTGGGCGAGCGCGGCCGCGCTGCCGCGGAAGGAACGCTCCGAGCTGGCGTAATCGCCAGACATCCCGGTGTCCCTGGCTCTCCGGAACGGTGTCGGGACGCAGTTGGGACGCAAGGATGGGAACAGACTGACAAAGGTAGAGGGGTATAGGCACAGTGCACCCCGCCTGACCAGTAAAAACGTCATCAATGGACGCTGATCGGCAAGGGCCGCCAAGATCCTCAAAGGACTCATAATCCGTCGGCCGTGGGTTCGAGTCCCACCCGCCCCACCGAGGGCAGGTATAAGAACCGTTCCGACCTGCGGAAACGTTCCCTCCTGGAGCCGATGATGCGTCAGGTTCGCAGGGGCTGTGTGGACGCTGACCTGCGCTTTGTCTGATCGTTCAGCTAAAAGGTGTCGGCTGGGTGTGGAGAGCGTGCGGGCGTGAGGGGCGTATGGGCTGGAACGAGTCCGCCGCTGTGTGACGGTATGTCAGGCGGGCTCTCTGTCGCTTGATCGCGCCGTCTGAGCTGCGGAAGAGCCTGCCTTGGAGCTTGTGAGTCCGCAGTGAGTCCTGGCCGTGCCTGCTGGTGCGTCAGGTCGTGTCTGGCTGGTTGCTACCCAGTGGCACGCCCGTGTTTCTGGCGAGGTCGAGGCACCTGTGTGGCCGCGTCGGTGCCGGGCGTGGGCGCTGCCATCGCCGGAGACGCAGGCGGAGATTGACGGGCCGTGCACGCCACTCTGCGGGAGCGGTTGAATACCGGTGTGGCACGGACTCTGGGATTCGGTGAGGACGATCTGAGGGCGTTGGCCGGGGCTCGTTCCTTCGAGCGGGGGCTGGGGTATCTGGACGCGGTGACCGGTCTGGAGGTGGGGGACGGTTCAATCACCGCCGTCGTGCACGGCACCGACGTCTACGAGGTGGAGCTCACCCTTGGTGGGAGCACCGGGATCTCCGGGTGGTGCGACTGCCCGTACGGGCAGGAGGGCAACTTCTGCAAGCACTGCGTGGCGGTGGGGCTGACCGTGCTGCGGCAGGCGGAGGCGATCCCGCGCCAGCGGGCTGCGGCCAGGGCCAGGGCCGTGGGCCTGGCGGAGTGGCTGGAGGGGCTGTCCCGCGAGGAGCTCGTCGCGCTGGTACGGGAACAGATCGCCGGGGACCGGGAGCTGCGCCGGCGGCTGGAGCTGCGGGCGGCGGCTGCGCACTCGGACCTGGGCACGGTCCGGGAGCGGGTCCTGGCGCTGGTCGATCCGCGGCCGTTCGCCCGCTACGGGTACGTCGAGTATGCCGACGCCCCCGGGTACGCGCGGCAGGTCGGGGAGGCGGCGGACGCGCTGCGCGCCCTGACCTCCGGCGGGCAGGCGGCGCGGGCGGTAGGCCTGGCCGAGGAGGCGATTCGGGCGCTCGGCGAGGCGTACGGGGAGATCGACGACTCGGACGGCGTGGTCGGGCAGGCCGTCGCCGCGGTGGCCGAGGCTCATCTGGAGGCGTGCGGTGTCGCGCATCCCGATCCGGAGCGGCTGGCCGAATGGCTGGCCGGCCACCTGCTCGGCGACGGGAATGACGCAACGGACCTCGATCCGCTCGACTACGCCGACGCCCTGGGGCCGAGCGGACTGGCCCGCCTGCGGCACCTGGCGACCGAGGCGCGGCGGCGCAGCCCGCGCGGCTGGGCGGAGCGGTACCTGATGGAGCGCCTGGTCAAGGCGGAGGGTGACGTGGACGCACTGGTCGCCCTGTACGCGGGGGACCTGGCCCCGTCCGGTGCCACGCATCTGTGCATCGCCGAGGAACTGGATGCTGCGGGCCGTGTGGACGAGGCGCTCGCGTGGGCGGAACGCGGACTCCGGGACACAGCCTCCGAGGCGCACGTCGACGGCCGCCTGGTCGACTACGTGTGCGACCGGTATGGGCGGGCGGGCCGGATGGCCGAGGCGGTCGCGGTCCACCGGGACCGGTTCCAGGTCGAGCGCTCCCTCGCGGCCTACCAGCAGCTGCGCGCCGCCGCCCGGGCCGCGGACTGCTGGGAGGCTGAGCGGGGGGCGGCACTGGCCGCCCTGCGCGAGGATGCCCGCCGGGAGCGCGGCGGCTGGTACCGCGGGCCCGTGCTGATCGACGCGCTGCTCGACGACGGCGACCTGGACGCCGCCTGGAGCGAGGCGGCCGAACGCGCCGACGACCGGCAGTGGCAGCAGCTCGCCGACCTCTCACGTGAGGCGCGCCCCGCCGACGCGCTCGCGGTGTACCTGAGGCTGGTCGAGCCCCTGAAGGAGCCGACCGGGGAGCGGGTCTACGAGCGGATGGCGCGGCTGCTGCTCGATGCCCGCGCCTGCCACCGGGCACTGGGTAGCGAGGACGAGTTCACCGCGTATCTGGCCGCCCTGCGGGCGGAGCTGAAGCGCAGGCGCAAGCTGATGACCATCCTTGACCGGCACGGGCTGTGAACGACCGGCACGGGCTGTGAACGACCGGCACGGGCTGTGAACCTGCCTCCAGGGGGCGGGGCCGGGCCCCGATTCCTCGGGACTTTCGCGCCCACAGTGACAGATGATGCCCGACGCGGTGAGGCCGCCTTCAGGGCTCCAGCAGCCTGTCCTCCAGGTCGTTCAGGTCCTTGCCGATGGAGGAGCGGACCTTGCGCGCCATGAGGGGCGCGGCCAGCCGGTAGAAGCGGTCGGCGTCGCCCCGGACGCGGATGCGGGCGAGGGTGCCCCGGGGGTGCGGGGCGAAGGTGTATGTGACGTGCATGGGCATCGGGCCCGCCACGGACACCATGTCCAGCAGCTCCGGGGGGTCGTACGCGGCGACGCGCAGCACGTAGTCGATGCGCTTGCCGAGGAACTGCGCGGTGCGGGTGACCTCGGCGCCGACGCCGAAGCCGCCTCCGTCCGCCTCCTTCGTCAGCTCCGCCGTACGGATGCCCTGCGTCCACTCGGGATCATTGCGCCAGTCCATGGCGTACGCGGCCACGCGCTCCGGGGAAAGCCGGATCACGCGCTCCGCCGTCTCGTCGATCGTCATGTTCGTTTCCCGACCTCTCCTGTCCCGACTTCTCCTGTCCCGACCTCTCCTGTCCTGTCCCGCTGGACACCTTCCCCCCGGGCGATCAGTCGCTCCACTCAGGATTCGTCCCGAATCGGCCGGAAATCAAGTGGAGGCTAAAATGACGTCCATGGATGCGGTACGGGTGGTCGCCGAGCCCAGGCGGCGCGAGATCCTCCGCCTGGTCTGGGACGCGGAGCTGTCCGCGGGCGAGATCGCGGAGCGGTTCGACGTCACCTTCGGGGCGGTGTCCCAGCACCTCAAGGTGCTCAGGGACTCCGGCCTGGTTACGCTGCGCCAGGAAGGCAAGAAACGCTTCTACCGGGCCGACCGCGAAGCCATGGGACCTCTGGCCGACTATCTGCAGTCCATGTGGGCCACGAAGCTCGACACGCTTGCCGAACTGGCCGAAGCGGCCGAAGCGGCCGAGCGCGCCGAAGAGACCGAACGGCGTGGGGACTGAAGGGGCGAGCCCTTGAACGCGACAAGTGTGGTCACCGTGGAGCGGCGCATCGCCGCCCGGCCCGAGACGGTGTTCTCCTTCTTCACCGACCGGGACAAGTGGCTGTCCTGGATGGGCCAGGACGGCGAGTTCAGCTTTGAGCCCGGCGGCACGTATCGCACGAACGTCAACGGCGAGAACGTCGCCGAGGGCCGCTTCGTCGAGGTCGACCCGCCCAAGCGGCTGGTGTTCACCTGGGGCTGGGCCGAGGGCGCGATGCCGGTGCCGCCCGGCTCGACCACGGTCGAGATCACCCTCGAACCGGTCGCCGACGGCACCCTGCTCCGCCTGGTCCACCGCGGCCTGCCCTCCCCGGAGGCGTGCGCCGCGCACGAGGAGGGCTGGACGCACTACGTGGAGCGGCTCGCGACCGTGGCGACCGGCGGCGACCCGGGGCCCGACGTCTGGATGTGAGCGGCCGCCGACTCCGTCACCGGTGCGCGGTGACCCTGCTGGAGCCGGAGGAGTTCCTCCGCGTCGTCGACGCCGTGCCGCGCTGCGGCGGCACCATTCCGGAGGTGACCGTGATGCCCCGCCCGTCGGCGGAGGCTAACGCCCCAGCGCCGCGCCGCCGTTGATGTGGAGGAGCTGGCCCGTCATGTACGCCGCCTCGGGTGAGGCCACGTAGTGGATCGCGGCGGCGATCTCCGAGGGATGGCCCGGCTGGCCCGTGAGGGACTGGGCCACCCGGGACGCGACGAACTCCGGGGTCGCGCGGTCGCCGAAGAACTCCGTGTCGCCGACGAAGCCGGGGGCGACCGCGTTCACGGTGATGCCCTCGGAGCCGACGCGCTGGGCGAGGTCGTACGTGTAGGTGTTGATCCAGCCCTTGGAGCCACCGTACGAGCCGGGGCCGCGCAGCGAGGCGATCGAGGAGAGCTGCACGATACGGCCGCCGGGGCGCCGGACGTGCGGGAGCAGGGCCTCGGTGAGCAGGACCGCGGTCAGGACGTTGGCGTCGAAGTTGCGGCGGTAGCTGTCGGCGACGGAGGCGAGCGTGCCGTCGTGCGAAGGGGCCACGTTTCCGCCCGCGTTGGCGACCAGGACGTCGACGGGGGTGTCGTCCCTGGTGATGAACTCACCTGCGGCACCGACCTGTTCGGGGTCGGCCAGGTCCGCCGCGTACCAGGAGGCGGTTCCGTCCCCGTACCGCTCGTTCAGTCCGTCGGCCGCCTTGCGCAGGACGTCCTCGCGGCGGCCGAGGAGCACCACACGGTCCCCGTCCGCGGCGAACGCTTCCGCCGTCGCCAGGCCGATTCCGGTTCCGCCGCCGGAGACCACCACACGTCGCCCGCTCATGGCCACCCCGCCGTTCTCGTCGTCGCGCTCGTTGTCCTTGGATGTGAATCGTGGTCACGTGTGCGTACGAGGTGCGACGCTACGGAGGCCGGGTGGTGGCGTCAAGTGGCTTGATATGAAGCCTGGTTGACCTGCGGATTCGTTTCGTCGTGCGGGCGGGTGGGCAGGGATCGGGCAGCGTTTGTCCCGGTCCACCGGGCCGGGGGAGACCGGGGGAGGGGGAGCGCTGTGCGTGACCATGTACGGACGGCGGACGGGCGGCTGCTGCGCGTCGAGGTCTCGGGGGATCCGCGGGGGCGAGCGGTGTTCCTGCTGCACGGGATGCCCGGCAGCCGGGTGGGACCCCGGCCGCGGTCCATGTTCCTGTACCAGCGGGGCACCCGGCTCATCAGCTACGACCGTCCGGGGTACGGGGGTTCCGACCGTATGCCGGGGCGACGCGTCGTCGATGTCGTGCAGGACGTGGCCGTTGTCGCCGACGCCCTGGGGATCGATCGGTTCGCGGTCGCCGGGCGGTCCGGAGGGGCGCCGCACGCGCTCGCGTGCGCCGCGCTGATGCCGGAGCGGGTGACTCGGGCCGCGGCGCTGGTGGGGCTCGCGCCGCGGAACGCGGAGGGGCTCGACTGGTTCGCGGGGATGGCGCCGTCGAATGTGAACGAGTTCCGGACCGCGTTCACCGATCCCGAGCGGTTTGTGGCGCGGCTGATTCCGCGGTCCGCCGCGATTCGGCGGGATCCTGTGCGGTTGCTGGAGGAGCTGCGGCAGGATCTCACCGATGACGATCGGCAGATCGTGTCGGACAACACGATTCGGTCGATGCTTCTTCGCAACTACCGGGAGGCGTTGCGGACTTCGCCGTACGGGTGGATTGACGACGCGCTGGCGCTTACGGGGCAGTGGGGGTTCGATCCGGCGGAGATTCAGGTGCCGGTGTTGTTGTGGCACGGGGTGAAGGACGTCTTCTCGCCTGCGTCGCACTCGTCCTGGCTTGCTGCCCGGATTCCGCGGGCCACGGCTGTCCTTGAACCGACCGCCGCGCACTTTGCCGCGTTGCGGGCCCTGCCGAAGGTACTGACCTGGCTGCTGGCGGACACGCGGATTCTCGCCCCCTCCGCCCCTACCCGTCCCGTACCTGGGGGGCTCCGCCCCTCAGACCCCCCGTATCGCGCTAACGCGCTCGTCCTCAAACGCCGGACGGGCTGAGGATCGCCGGCCGGGGCTGAAGGATTCAGCCCCGGCCGGCGAATTCAGCCCCTCCGGCCCCACCCCCAGCCCGCGTCACACCGCCAGCGGCTCCAAGTCCCGGTAGATGCGCCGCTCGTCCGCCGCCACGCGGATCATGCCGTTCTCGTCGCCGAGTAGGGCGCGCAGCTCCGAGAGTGCCTCGTCGCGCAGGCGGGCGGCCTCGTCCTTGCGGCCCAGTGCGGCGAGGGTGAGGCCGGTGTTGGCGACGATGGCCAGGGTTTCCGGGTGGTGGGGTCCGAGGACCGTGCGGAGGGTGACGACGGCGTTCTCCTCCAGTTTGCGGGCCTCGGCGAGGCGGCCCTGGTCGGCGAGGACATTGGCGTAGTTGATGCCGGTGAAGAGGGTGTGGGGGTGCTGCTCGCCGAGGACCTCGCCCATGCGGCGCAGGACTTGGCGGAACACCTTCTCCGCCTCCTCGATGTCTCCGCAGCCCCAGTGGAAGATCCCGAGGTTGTTCAGGGCTGCCTGGGTGTACGGATGGGCCTCGCCCGGCACCTTCATGTACTCGGCCAGTACCTCCCGCGCCACCTCGCGCGCGGCCTCCCGCTCGTCGGCGGCGAACAGATCGGCCGCCATGTTCAGATCGCAGGCGAGCGAGTCGGGCGTCGATTTCGCGTACTGGGCCCGGTACTGCGCGCGCGTCGCCGTCGTCAGCCGGCGGGCGTCCTCGAACTGGCCCGCCCTGCGCAGCGACACGGCGAGCGACTTGGCGCAGCTCAGCGTGCCGGGGAACTCCTTGCCGAGGATCCGCTTGTGGGCGTCGTAGGCGCGCGAGAGCACGGACACGGACTCCTGGTACCGGCCGACCTCGCGCAGATCACGGCCGACGCGCGCGGCCGAGGCCAGCGTGTACGGGTGGTCGGGACCGAGCACCTCGATGCGCCGGTCGTAGGTGTCCTGGTCGATGGCGCGTGCCTCGCCGTAACGGCCGACCATGCGCAGCGCCAGCGCGAGGTTGTTGGCGGCGCTGAGGGTGCGCCGGTGCGACTCGTGGAAGATCTGGCTGAAGCCCTGGTGTGCCTCGCGCGCGAAGTCCACGGCCGACCCGTACACGCCGAGCGCCGCCAGGTCGCTGGCGAGGCCCGACATGGTGACGTAGGTGTGCGGGTGCGAGGGCCCGAGCACCCTGCGCTGACGTTCCAGGAGCTCGGTGTTGATCTCCCGGGCCTCGACGTAACGGCCCTGGGAGCGCAGGATGTTGCCGAGCTGGCAGCGCAGGTACAGGTACTGCACGTCGTCCTCGCCGAGGATCGGCTTCCAGTCGACGAGGAGGTCCTCGGCGAGTGCCTGGGCGCCGGGGAACTCGCCGCGCTTCCACAGATAGCGGACGCGGTCGATGAGCAGCCTGCGGGTCTCCGCCTCGGTGCAGTTGCGGGCGTCGGAGGCGCTCAGGTGCGGCCAGATGACCGCGAACCGCGGCCAGGTCTCGGGGTCGTCGATCGGCTCGTCGCCGTCGGGGCGGCAGCCCGCGAGCACCGTGTGCACGACGTGCCGGGCGTGCCGCTGCTCCTCCTCGGTCAGCTGCGAGCGGATCACCGCCTGCACCAGCCGGTGCACCTGGATGCTGTTGCTGACCTGGTCGACCTTGGCGAGCGCGAACCGGCCGATCTCCCGGATGACCCGGCCGAGCAGCAGACTCTCCTGGAGGGCGGGGTCGTACGGCTTGAGCGCGTCGATCATCTCCTTGCTGTAGAGCAGGTGGGAGGAGATCGGCTCGGCGGCCAGGAACGCGCAGAGCTGCAGCAGTCGTACGGAGGCCGGGGAGCGTTCCCGCAGCCGCGCTATGGAGATGTTCCAGGTCGCGGCCACCGTCTTGGGATAGTCGGCGGGCTGGTTGAGGTCCAGCACCTCGGTCGTCTGGTCGGCCAGCTGCCGCAGGTAGTCCTCGATCGGGGTGGCCGTCTCGGCGAGCCAGGCCGCCGCCTGTTCCACCGCGAGCGGCAGGTCGCCCACCGCGGTCGCCACCTGGTCGGCCTCCTCGGCGGTGAGCCCCGAGGCGCGCCGGGTGAGGTGCTCCACGCTCTCCTCGCGCAGGAACACGTCGATGGGCAGGGAGGCGCCCTGCTGTGCCCAGGCCTGGTTGCGGGAGGTGACGAGGATGTGCCCGCCGCCTCCGGCCGGGAAGAAGCGGGTGAGCTGGGCCGGGTCGTCGGCGTTGTCGAAGACCAGGATCCAGCGTTTGGTCGGCGCGCCGCGGGCCAGCATCTGCACGGCTTCCTGGCTGGCCAGGTTGATGTCCTCACCGCCGGGCGCGCCGATGCGGGCGGCGAGTTCGGCGAGTGAGGAGACGACGTTGCCGGGGTCCTCGGCGGAGATCCACCACACGAGGTCGTAGTCCGCCATGAACCGGTGCACGTACTCCAGCGCCACCTGCGTCTTGCCGACGCCGCCGAGTCCGAACAGGGCCTGCGGCTGCGGCAGGACGACCGAGATGCCGCCGCCGAGCTGATCGCGCACCCGGTCCAGGATGACGTTGCGGCCGGTGAAGGTGTTGTTGCGCTGGGGCGCGTTCCAGATCGCCGGGGTGCTGCCGGGGAAGCGGGGACCCGAGGGGCCGCCGTCGAGGGGCCGGCCCGGCAGCTCCAGGACGCCGAGCAGCGCGGTGATGCACTGGGCCTCGTCGAGCCGGTGCAGATCGACCGGGTTGTGGTCGAGATACGACTCGGGCAGCCGGACCTCGTCGACCCGCAGCGGAAGCAGCGTGGCGCCCGGGGAGTCGGTGTCGGACTCGATGAGGGAGCGCCAGACGACGTCGGCGTACCGGGACTTGCGGAACGCGTTCGACAGCAGGACGAGGGTGCGCGTCGCCGGGTCCTGGTGCTCGACGGGGCCGCTGGAGATGTCGTGCGGGATGACGTTGCAGCCGGCGCGCTTGAGGAGCGCCTCGGCCCAGTCGGCCCACATCCGGTTCTCCGCCGCGTACGCGATGACGACGTCGGTCGCGGTCGTCATCGGCCGCCGTCGCAGGAACGCGTCGCGGCAGCGCAGCCGCACCGGCTCCGGCACCGGCGGCAGTGTGCTGACCTCGCCGTCCGAGATGACCGTGGTGAGCCGCTCGAAGGCGGACAGCAGCGAGTTGGCGATGCCGCTCTCGTCGCCGACGGTGGCGAGCGTCTCCTCGTACGCGTAGTACGGGCGGTAGGGGATCTCGACGTTGCCCCAGTACGCGGTCAGTTCCTCGGAGCCGAGCTCCTCCCCGCCGAGCCCCTTGGGCAGTCCGTCGAACTTCAGCCGGGCCAGCGCCCGTCCCGCGTCGACCTTCTCCTTCTCGCCCTCGTCGATCCGCATCGGCACGGGCAGCACCCGGATCTTGCGCTTGCGGTAGCCGTCCTCGACGCTGCGGGCCACGGCCGCCGCGCCGTCGAGGGACTGGTCGCTGAGCGTGAAGCAGTCCACCAGCACGTCGGGCATCTGCATGGTGCAGATGTCGGCGTTGTCGGACAGCCCGGTGCGCGAATCGATCAGGACGTAGTCGTACGAGGCCTTCATGTCGTCGCGCAGCGCGTCGAGGAACAGCCCGCCGCCGAGCCGCTCGTAGAAGTTGTCCCACTCGAAGGACGACACGGTCGCGGAGTACGAGCGGTCCTGGCGTCCGGCGGAGAGGAAATCGAGCGAACCGCCGTCCAGGAAGCGGAGCCCGAGCCGCTCGGGGGTCAGCGAGATGGCGTGCTGTTCCACTCGCGCGTAGTCCAGGTGCCAGGCGCCGGAGCGCTGGGTTCCGGTGGTGGCGGCCCAGGCGTACTCGTTGATGATGTCGATGACACCGGTGGTGGCCGCGAGCGCGTTGGGGTCGAGGAAGGGGTGGAAGAAGCGGTGCAGACCCGGGGCCTCCAGGTCCCAGTCGACGGCCAGGACGCGCTTGCCGTTGGCGGCGAGTATCCACGCCGTGTTGGCCAGGGCCATCGTGCGGCCGGTGCCCCCTTTGTACGAGTAGAAGGTGATGATGCGTCCGTCCTGCGCGGCCGTCATGCTTCTTCTCCTCCGTGGTCGGATCCGCCTTCGGGCAGCGGCGGGTGGGTGGGGCCCATCAGACGGGGCCTGCGGATCGGCGGGCCCGCGGGCGGATGCGCCTCGGCGTGCTTGAGGTACTGCCGGGTCGCGTGCGCGACGACGGTCGGCAGTACGTCGGTGAAGGCCTTCAGGGTGGGTACGCCGTTGACGGCGACCCGGCAGTCGGTGCGCCGGCCCCGGTCCAGGATCGTCGGCAGTGTCCGCTCCAGGTCCTCGGCGAGCTTGCGGCCCTCCTCGCCGTGGCACTGGATGTCGGCCCGGTTCCAGGGGACGATCGCGCTCACCCAGGGGCGGGCGTTCGCGTCGAACGCCGCGAGTCTGCGCCGCCGTTCCTCGTCGGTCAGCGCCCATCGGTCGATGAGCAGAATCCCGGGATGGCTCGGCGCCGCCTTGTCGGAGTCGTCCGTCACCAAAGGCTCGCCGGTGTCCTCGTCGTCGAAGGACGACACCGTGATCCGGTAGTCCAGGGACCGGATCAGCTCCTCGGCGAGCGAGGGCAGCGGACGGGTGGACTCCGAGTGGTACGGATTCCAGTCCTGGGCGTCCTCGCCGTACGGGCGGGCGTCGCGGTGCTCAGGGATGCTGTGCCGGGTGGGCGCCGCCACCGTCAGATGGATACGCCGGGGCCCCTCGCCGCGTGGCTTGAACGCGCTCGGCGTGCTCTCGTACGGGCGGGGCCTGCTGGACGGCAGCGGCGACTCGTGGGCGACCCGCACGATCCGCTGGGCGAGCCCGAGGACGGTCTCCTCGTACTCGTCGTGCAGTCGGTTGAGCTTGATCAGACCGTAGATCCCGTTGGCCGCGTACCGGTCGCCGAACGCCCCCTGATCCACATGGATATGCCGTACGGAGTCGGGGAGTTGAGCGTAATCGATATGCGTCCACAGCGCGGGGACGATGGCCGGCACGGCACCGGAACCGGCGGCCCGCGCCCGCAGAATACGTTCGTTGAAAGCGAACCATTCGCGGCCGCAACTCTCACTGGTGAAGTACCGCGGCGAGAACAGCGGCACGAACACCCGGCACGTCGCGAGATTCTCACTGAGCTTTTCCGGCCATCCGTCCCCCGAGCGCATCTCCCGGTCCATGAAACCCGCGGGCGCGCCCGCGGGCAGATCCGTGAGCGCCATGATGTGGTCGCACAGATCCGTGAAGAGGACGTGCACCCAGTGATCCGGATCGCCGCCGCCAGGCCCCCAGGCCGGTGTGTGGGCGTAACTCAGGAAGAAATACGGCCGGTTGTCCGATGCCCGTTCAGGTATGTCCACGCGCCCCCCTGCCTGTGGATGAGCCCCTACGGGATGTTCACCTGGCCGGAACCCACAATCTTCCCGACCAAGCGCCCGCACGGGTCGCCTCTTTCACGTCAATCCATGGCGATATCCAGACATCCGGACACCGGCCTGGTCGACCGCTTCCCGCATCCCGAAGAGCAGCACCGTTTTCCCCGCCATTTCCCGTTCCGCCGCGAGATCACGCGGCAGCAGGGCCCCGATCGCCGCAAAATCGCCGTCGTACAGCACGATGTCCTCGTACGTGGTCCAGTTGCCCTTCTTGCCCACCACGCAGTGGTACGCCCGTCGCGGGGGCCCGGGTCGCAGCCGGTACTCGGCGAGATGGAAGGCGCTGCACACCTCGAACCCCACGCGGAACAGCAGGACTTGGGCGTCGACGGCGTACAGCTTGGCCAGCGGGGAGCGCTCGCCGAGATGGCAGTGCGGATCGTGCTCGCCCAGCAGTTCCCCGGCCCGCGCGCCGAGCCCGGCCAGCGAGGTGTGCGGATGCGCGCTGCGCACGGCGCCCGGAGTGGTCCGCACGCACTCGGCGAGCACGCCCATCGTCGGACAGGGCGTCCTGCCGGGGTCGAAGGGAGGCACCGACGCCCGGAACGCCGCCTCCTCGCGCTCGGACATGCCCGCGGTCAGCGCCTTGTACGCCCGGGAGGTGAACGAGTTCTCCGGCGTGAAGGTCGGCACGACGAGCGTGCCGTCGGGACCGAGCGCGTCGAGCAGCGCGTCCCGTACGTCGGTGTCGCGCAGCCCCGCACCTCCGAGGGAGGCGTGCACCATGAGGACGCCGCCGGGCCGCACGCCCAACTCGGCGAACAAGTACCCCAGTCGGGTGCGGTCAGTCACGGTGGCCCGCCCACTCGGCCCGCAGCTCCTCGGCCAACACCGCACCGGTCTCGGTGAGTTCACCGTCCGGTCGGGCGGCCAGCTGCTCCAGGGCGCGGCCGGCCCGCTCCAGCGCGGCGGCCCGTGAAGCGGCGTCGCTGGTGAAGTACGTCGCGTCGCCGAGCTCCCGGCTCGCCTCGTCGAGCAGCCGCCCGGCTCTGTTGCCCGGCACGTTCAGATCCGCCGTCTCCCGCAGCGCGGTGAGCCGCGCCAGACGCCCGACGCGCGGCAGCTCCCGCACGAACTCCTCCGGCTCGCAGTCGACGGCCACCCCGAGCGCGCCGAGCCCGTGCGCGCCGAGCCGCACTCCCGAGCCCGCCACGAGCGGGGTGACGGTGGTGGCGAGCAGCGCGTTGACGCCGTCACGCCAGCCGGGCTCACGCTCGTCCATCAACGCGTAGGCGGTGCACAGCCGTTGGCTGAACAGCGCGGTGTCGTCGGGGTCGAGGGGAGGGGTGACGGGCACGGGGTAGCAGTCGCGCAGGGGGTCGGCGTCGTCGAGGAGCAACGCGGTGCCGTCCGCGAGGGGAATGCTGGGCAGGGGGCGCCATGCGTCGGGGGTGTCCTCGGGGGCGTACTCGTCGCCCGCGGTGGTCCGTACCCGGAGGCGGCCGGCGGTCACGGAGACTTCGATGCGGCCGGGCTCCGGGAGCGCGAGCGTCCCCAGGGTGGGGAGGTGCAGCTCGGGAGCGGTCTGGTCCCAGGTGAGCTTGAGGTCGGTGCGGGCGCGGACGGCGACCGCGATGATCGCCGAGGCCAGCGGCGCCGGGGTGGTGACCCGGTCGTGCAGGCAGTGCTTCAGCGCGGTGGAGAGGTAGGGGTGGGCGAGGATCTCGTCCACGTCGGGCGTCACGTCCGGCGTGCCGTCCAGGTACAGGAAGGCCCGCCACATTTCGTCCCAGTCCGGCTCCCCGGAGTGCAGGGCCACGGCGTGGGTGAGCGAGTGCCGGTTCGACTCGCCCTGGGCGTACCAGAGCTCGTCATGGCCGTGAACGGCCGGGCTGAGCGCGTGCTCGGTGGTCCGTTCGGCGACGCCGTCGACGAAGGCGCGCAGGTCGGAACAGAAGACGGACGGATTGTCGAAGCCGCGGCCGCTGCTGTACCGGTGCGCGTAGAGCCCGCCGCCGCACGACTCGATCACCGGGCAGCGGCGGCAGGTCGCGCTGACCCCCGCGAGGCCCAGTTGGCGTGCGCGCACGCCCGGGTGGCGCGCGAACTCCGCGAAACTGTGCTGGAAGACGTCGTAACCGGTCCCCGGGGCCCCGTCGTACGCCGTCTTGAGCGAATCCGCCTGCTCGAAGCTGCCGTCGGTCTCCACCACCGCGAGATCGCTCGGCGCGAGCCCCATCGCCTCCGTCAGGCTCGGCCCGCCCCGCAGGGTGCTGAGGACCGACTCGAAGGTCCGCACCGAGACGGTGCGCCCCTGCCGGTCCCACCGGTCGAAGATCTTGAGCAGCCAATCGGCGTACTCGGTGGGCGAGTTGGCCGGTCTGTGCGGGGGAGTGTCCCACGTGGAGTGCGGCAGCAGGTAGTCGATGCGGGGCGGATGCAGGGACGCGAGCGCGTCGTGCACGGCGACGGGATCATTGGCCACGTCCACGGTGCACAGCAGACCGCTGTAGAGATGCCGGTACTCGGGGGTGCGCAGCAGATTGATCGCGCGCAGCACCCGGTCGTAGCTGCTCCGCCGCCGCCGATCGCGCCGGTGCCGGTCGTTGGCGGCACGGTCCCCGTCGAGCGAGATGCTGACCTTGACGCCGAATTCCTTGAATACAGCGAGATGGCGTGTGTTGAGCTGGACGCCATTCGTGTGAATACGGAGATCGAGCGTGGTGACGGGGGCGAGGGTGCGAGTGAGTTCCGCACAAATGTTTCTCATACGGACGGGACCCACAAGGAGAGGTTCGCCACCGTGAAGGATCACGGAAACGGACGGGAGTTTCTGTTCTTCCGCATAGTCCGCGAATCGCCGGGCGACTTTTCCGAGTGTTTCTTCGGAAATGAAGGTCGGGCGGCCTTTCCAGCTCTGATCGGCGTGCTCGTACACATAACAGTGATCACAGGCGAGGTCGCATCGACTGTGAATCTTGAGGACGAGCTGCTGCAGCTTCACTCGGTGAAGGGTAGTGCCGACGGGATGCCGCTTGTACCACCAACCCCTAGATCGCTCAAGGGGGTTGGCGGCTCCGGCGCACACGCACGGGCGCATCGGGCGGTTGCCCCGCCGGATGCGCCCGTGTCGAAATGTGTGCGATCTACGGCGCCTACAGTGCCGAGTCGAACGTGATCGGCTTGGCCGGACGTCGTCCGGGGATGTCGGTCACTCGCCCGGCAGACCTCACGGCGGCAGCCCCGAGCGGGTCGATGGCCGACAGGGGCGTGTGTGGCTTGCGCACGGACCGGGGAGCGGCGGAGCGGCGCGACGTCGGCGTCACCGAAACGTTCATTTGGGGATTGTCCAGTCTGGGGTGCGGATATCGGTTGTCTTATGCGGACCCTACAGGAGATCGGCGGACCCTACAGGAGATCAACGCCAAAGGACTGAGACTTCGTGCGACTCCACCTGAATACCGCTGGGCCCGGCCTAGGGCAATGCGAGAGACGACTCGACAGGGACCGTTGCGCTGTCCAGGTGAATCCGGGATGTCAGTTCGGCGGGTGCCCGGGCCTCACAGCGGTGACTGCCAGGTGACCGTCGTACCCGTGGCGCCGTCGCGTCGACCGTGACCTCGATGCGGGGCACGGTGCGGCGGCGCTCCAGCACCTTGCCGGGCGGGGGACGGGGTCGGTCATACGGGCCCCTGGGACGCTGGGGCGTCAGGCCGCCAGCGGGTCCAGGACCAGCGGTTCGATCTTGCCCTCCAGCATGTAGCCGAGCCCCTGGACGGCGCACACGTCGGGCCGCTCGGCGATGTTCACCGGCATCCCCGTGGCCTGCCGCAGCATCTGGTCGAGCCCGGGGAGCAGAGCGCTCCCGCCGACCATCATGATGCCCCGGTCCGCGAGGTCGGCCACCAGGTCGGGAGGGCACGAGCGCAGCACCTTGCCGATGCCGTCGAGCACGGCGGTGAGCGGGGTCTGGATGGCATCGCGTACGGCGGCGGTGTCGACCTGCACGGAACGGGCCAGGCCGGTCGCCACGTCCCGCCCGTGGATCTCCGTCGACGCGGGGCCGTGCGGGGTGAGCCCGTTCCCGGAGAGGGCGAGCTGCAGGGGGCGTACCGCCTGACTCGGCAGCATCAGCTCGTGCTGATGGCGCAGGTGCTGCACGATCGCGTGGTCGACGGCCTCGCCGCCCACCGGGATGCGTTCGGCGGTGACGATCGAGCCCAGTGACAGCACGGCGAGTTGGGTCGCGGCGGCCCCGCACACCATGACCATGGTGGCTTCGGGCCGCTCCACGGGCAGGCCGCAGCCGACGGCGGCGGCGATGAGCGTGTCGACGAGCTCGACCCTTCGCGCACCGAGCCCGACGAGCGTCTCGACGGCGGCGCGCTGCGCCAGCGGATCGGCGTCGTGCGGGGTGCAGGCGGCGGCCCGCAGCCGCGGCTTGCGGCGCAGCGTGCGGCGTACCTTGTCGCCGAGCAGATGGCGCAGCATGCGCTGGGCCATCTCGATGTCGACGACCGTGCCACCGCTGACGGGACGCATGACACGGATGTAGTCGGGTGTACGGCCCGTCATCTTCTCCGCGAACTCGCCGACCGCGATCAGCGCGCCCGTCTTCGTGTTGATCGCGGCGACGCTCGGCTGGTCGACGACCAGGCCCGCGCCCTTCACGTACACACGGGTCCTCGCCGCGCCCAGGTCGACGGCGAAGTGACAGCGGCGCAGCTGCTCCAGACTGGCGGTCATGGCAGGTCCTCCCGAGAGCGCAGACCGTGGGGCTCCGCCGGGCGGCGGTCCTCTCTCGCATCGTGCGGGGGCGGGGGAGGGGGCGCCTTTTGTGGGGGGCCGGGTGGGGCGCCGCTGGATGGGTGGTCTGGATCAGCGGGACCGGGCCGCCGTGAGGAGGGGGCGGAGGCCCGATACCAGGAGTTGCCCGCCATCCTGTGTGCGCAGTCGCCGCCGCACCTGTTCGTCGCGCGCGAAGCCGATGAAGGGCAGGCCGACCGCGCGGGCCGCCTCCTGCTCGGCGGCAGTGGAGCCGATCATCAGGCAGCTGGAGGCGGAGGCGCCGAGTCTCTCGAGGGCCCGGTGCACGGTGTACGGGTGGGGCATCATTCGAGCGAGATCGGTGCCGCGCCCGTGGATGCCCCCCGAGAAGAATCCGGTCAGCTCACGCCGTTGCAGATAGGTCTCGGCCGCAGGGGTGGCATGGTCCGTGACCACGGCGACGGGCACACCTCGGACGTGCAGGGTACGGACCAGCTGGTCGGCCAGAGCCGTGGGTTGCGCGGTTCGAGCGGCCAGGACCTCGTGATGGTCGAGCCGCCTGCGCAACTCGTCCGCCAGAGCGTTTCCCGCGAACGCGCGCAACAAGTCGAGCGAATTGGCGTACCCCTCCAGCGGTGTGACAGGGCCGCCCTGGGACATCAGAGGCTGTCCTGACAGGGCGTCATCGGGGTCCCGTCGTTCGACGATGAGGCGCGCGAGGTCTCGCATCACCTCAGCCCCGTCGCCGGGCCGGTACAGCCTGGCCAGCGTGCCGTCGAAGCCGAGGATCACGCAGTCGGCCGTGGTGAGCAGATCGGTGGCTGAGGGTTTGGTGCGGCTCGGCTGTGCCGTGGAGCCGGGAGTTCGCCACGGGGGCGGCTGCGCTGTGGAGTCGCGTACTCGCCACCGGAGCGAATATCCGGGCACGTGCCACCGGCTCAGATTTCCGGCCAGTGTGTCGAGTCCGTCGCGGAGGGCGGCGCCGACCACGTCCGTCAGTACGCGTGGCATGTCCAGGTCGGGGCTGCGGGACGCTTCCACCGGATCCGAGACACGCCACGCCACCTCGACCTCGGGAGCGGAGGGGACGGCGAGGAGACGCTCGGCGAGGTCGACTTCGTAGTACCGCCAGGTCGCGCGGGTCGTTGGCGGGGCCAAGCGGACCGTGGGGGAGTCCGGAAGGGCGAGCCCGTTGTCGCGGAGGAGATAGACGACAGCCTTCTCCCCCTCGGGGAGGGGCACCCAGCCGCCGGCCGGGAGGGGGAAGGGGCCCTGCACCGGCTTGCCCGCAGGAGAGATGGTGGAGCGCCTGCGAGAGGGAGGCGGCGTGTGGATGAGGCGGTACCAGCCGTCATCCGTGGCGAGCGGGGCCAGCAGGTCGGGGTCGACGAAACTCGGCCGCTCGTCGACTTCGGCGTGGACCGACGGCGAGACGGCGACGACGGCGCGAGCATCGGACGAGGTGAGGGCGTCTTCGACGGACTGGGGGTCGGGCCCCTCGGCGCCCTCGTCCGGGGTGAGACGCCGGAAGGCCACCGTGAGTCGTACCCCGTCCAATTCGTCGAGTCTGTCGGGGAGTTGGTGCAGCGTGACCAGCAGCAGGGGCAGAGCGGACACATAGGGATCGAGGAGGGCCGTGTAGCCGCCCTCGCGGCTGAAGAGCCGGTACTCGTGCTCCGCGAGCCCGCTCGCCGTGAGCAGCCGGGCGACCACTCGGCCCAGTGCCGCGAGTTCGTTCAGGTCCCTACCACCTTCCGCCAAGTCGAAGAAGACAGAGGTGCGGTACGCGAGGGCGGGATCGTCCTGGAGATCCGGGTCGTCGTCGTATGCGTCGTCGAGATCATGCGGAGGCTCCTCGTAGGAGTCGTAAGGAGGCTCCGGAGGTTCGTCGTAGGCGTCGGCGGGGGCCTCGGCCAGTTCGTCCTCGACGGCGAAGGGGCTCTCCGCCGCATCGTCGACGGGGAGGTTGGTGTCCTCGGCCGATTCCTCCTGAGGGGAGAGGAGGGGCGTCGAGAACTGGTCTTCCGTGGGGAAGGGACCTTCGGGCAGCTCGTCCGGCGCGGCGACGAGGCCGTCGTACGGCGTGGCGTCGGGCGGCGTTGGCTCGTACGCCGACTCCGCTTCCTCGTCGGGCGGTTCGCCGAGTTCCTCGCGCAATTCACGTCCCAGGATCAGCAACTCGGGACTTTGGCCGCCGAAGTCCTCATACTCCTCGTACGCCTCCAGGGCCTCCTCGGTACGGCCCTGGCGCTGGAGCGCCACGATGTGCAATCGGCGGAAGTCCTCGCGGGACGGGTGTGCGCGGACCAGGGCGGCGAGGTCGACGGCGGCGCCCTCGAACTCGCCCAGGTCCAGCCTGAGTTCCGCACGCGTGGCACAGAGGGAGAGGCGGAGCTGGAGGAGGCGGGTGCGGGCGGTGTCGGCGGCCGGGCCCGGGACACCGTCCAGGGCGGTGCCGCGCCAGAGATGCAGGGCGTTGTTCACATGGGCCAGAGCGAATTCGGTGTTCCCGGCAGTGCGCTCCCACTCCGCGAGCGCCACCGAGCGCTGGCAGTCGATTACGTCCACGAAGTCCGCGCTGGTGTGCAGTGCGTACCCGTCGGACAGCGTGGCCAGCACACCGGGGCCCAGGGCGTTGCGCAGCCGGGACGCGTAGGTGCCGAGAAGGGCCTGGGCACGCTGGGGAGGCTTCCGACCCCAGATGCCCTCGGTGAGTTTGGCGTGGGTCACCTTGCGGCCGTGTTGGAGGAGGAGCATGCAGAGCATCGCCTGCTCCTGGGGGGAGCCGACGGCAAGAGGGTGTGCGGTGCCGCGGTGGACTTCAGGCGGGCCGAGCAGGGAGTAGCGGAGTGGGGAGTACGCCGATTCGGCCAGACGGGGGAGGTCGCGGCCTAGGAGCTGGGCCATGCCCTGTTTCCGCTGCCGTGGGGAGTTGGGGCCCTCGGACAGCAGCAACAGGCGGAGGGCCGATGAGTACGGGGGGCGCAGCTGCGTCGGCAGGCACACCAGCCGTTCCGGCGCGATGGACGCACCGTCGTGCGCCGGACCACCGGACGACAGTTGGACGACAAGTCGCCCCAGCGCCACCAGGTCCGCCCCGTACCGGTCCCGCTCCTCCGTCCTGCCGAGATCGAAGAGCGTGAGCTTCGCCGTCCCGTCGGGCAGGATCAGGACTCTGGTCATGTCGAGTCGGCCATGTGCGACACCGGCTGCGTGGAGGGCGGTGAGAGCAGCGGCGAGCTGCTGCCCCAGCGACACCAGCAGCGGCGCCGGAAGGCGGTAACCGCCGGCCGACGCCAGGGAGTTCAGTGGTATTCCGTCCAGGTACTCCATGACGACGTACGGCACTTCGCCCTCGACGCCGTAGTCGTGGACCGCAACCACGTTCGGGTGATCGACACCCGCGAGGGCCCGCGCATCCCGCATGAAGGCCTGAACGTCGGCCTGTGGCGGATACAGCCGCACCACCACCGACCGCCCCAGCTCGGTGTCCTCGGCCCGCCACAGTGTGCCGCTCGGCCCGAGCCGCTCGATGGTTCGGTACCGGTCGACCAACGTCGGCGGACGCTCGGGCGCTGTCGTCCCCAACAGCCGCCGCACGCTCTTTGGACTCACCGTCGCGATCGGCTCGCCCTCCGCCACGCTGCCCGAACCGGACGCCACCGGCGTACTCGCCCGGAACTCCCCGGCCATCACCCCCGCCCGCTCGTCGATCAACGCCCCCATCCGGGCCAGCAGCTGAGTCGTCCGACCGCGGGCGGTGCGCGGCAGGCTCCGCAGCAGAAGATCTTGTACACCGGGCCGGAAGGCGTATGAACCCGGTGGCCCCGGCACGCTGGTGAGCATGCCGCTGAGAATGACCTCGGCCAGGTGCTGGGGGCGGGGACGCGGCTCGACGGCGGCATGGACCAAGCGCATGACGGGCAGATCGGGGCGCCCCACGGCGAGGTGGCCCGCCAGGCGGAAGGCCTCGGGGGACGCGGTCGCGCGGAAACGCAGAACGAGTTCCTCGGCGGGCAGCCGCGTGATGTCGCTGCGATTTCCGGACTCGTCGGCGTTGCGGGGCCGGGGCGTCAGGGGCGCTACTGAGCCGGGTAGCCGATTGCCGCCCTGGCTCGCCACGAGCGTCGACCAGTGCGCGAGCCAGGGCGCATCCGGCTCCAGCACCGGGAGGGGAACGGCTCCGGGGGGCAGCTGTCCGTCCGAGGTGTCGTACGGCGTGAAGGTGAGCGACGAGAGCGGGGCGGCGGGGAAGGGTGCGGAGAGGAGACCGGGTGCGGTGGGCAGCGCGGTGTCGCGCCACAGGTGTTCCGGAAGGGGCTGGAGGACGGCCAGCGGCATCCGGTGGGCCAAGCGGTGCAGTGTGGCGTGCCAGCGGTTGCCCGCCGGGCCCGCCCACCACTGCGGGCCCATGCAGTCGCTTACCAGCAGGGTGACCGTGCGTCCGTCGGCGGGGACGTGCGCGCCCGCTCCCGTGATCGTGCCGTCGGGGCGGGCGCGGTGCACGGTCACTGTGCGGAAGATGCCCGACTGGGCCAGCGTGGTGTGCAGTTCACGGATCAAAGGACGCCAGACGGGCATCGTGGGACCGGTGTCGTACACCAGGTTCAGGCGCAGCCAGCGTTCCCGCACGGGGCGCATGACCGGCAGCCACGACTCGGGGTGACCGGCCAGACGGGCGATGCGGTGGGCGGTCGCCCGCTCGTCGAGTTCGCGGCCGAAGCGCGCGTCGGTGCGGCGCTTGAGCGGGCGCAGGGCCCGTTGCAGCGCGAGCGGGCGGCGCAGCATCGGGGGAGCGGGGGCGAGCAGCGACGCGTGGGGCTTCGACTGGCCGGAGGAGGCCGGTAGATGGAGCGGAACGCGACCGTCGTCGCGCGTCGGGGCGGGGACCTCGGGTCCCTCCTTGGGCAGGGGCGGTTTCCCGGTCGGCGGCCTGGGCGGTTGCTGTGGTTCCCGTCCGTCCGAAGGGGAGGGAGCAGGTGTAGTCGAGGGGCCCGTAACCGGGTCCGAGCCGTCCATGTGCCGGGCCAGCCACAGCAGTTCGGCCAGTTCGACCGGGGGCGGGGGCATGCCGTCGCCCGCCTTGGCCAGGATTTCGGCCAGGCGCCCCAGCAAGCGCGCGCCGGTCGGCTCAGAACGCATCGGTCTCCGGCGCCTCGCTCAGGTACGGCATCAGCTCCTCCGCCAGTTCGTCGAGTGACTCCGGCGCCAGGCCCGACGCGCCGGCCAGGTAGATCGCGTTGAGGAGCTGGTCCGTGGCGAGGTCGCCGCCGGATGCGCGGGACAGGAAGCGGGTGATGAGGGTCTGCGCGTAGTCGTCGGGTTCGCCCAGGTGGGCGCGGACGATCCCGGCGAGGTGGTCGTCGTCGGGCTGGCGCAGCCGCAGGGTGACGCAGCGGCGCAGAAAAGCGGGCGGGAACTCGCGTTCGCCGTTGCTGGTGAGGACGACGAAGGGGAAGGCCCGGCAGCGCACGCGGCCCCGGAGCACCGGGACGCGTTCGTCGGTGCCGTCGACCATCACCCGCGCGTCGGGTGTGTGGCGTGCCGCGCGCACCAGTTCGGGGATCTCGTACTGGCCCTCCTCCAGGATGTTCAGCAGGTCGTTGGGCAGATCGAGGTCGCTCTTGTCGATCTCGTCGATGAGGAGGGCGCGGGGGCGGGCGTAGGGCAGGAGGGCGGTGCCGAGCGGGCCGAGCCGCAGGTGGTCCTCGATGCCCGACTCGGGTGCCGACTCCGGTGTCTGTTTCGGTCCCGGTCCCGGTCCCGGTCCCGGTCCCGGTCCCGGTCCCGGTGCCGGTGCCGGTGCCGGTGTCCGATCCTGTATCGGAGTCGGCCCCTCGGCCCGTTGTCGCGCTGCGTAGAGCCGCGACAACGGGTCGTACTGGTACAGACCGTCGTGCAGAGTGCTGCGGCTGGTGATGTTCCAGCGCAGCACCGGACCCAGCCGCAGTTCGCGGGCAACCGCGTACGCGAGGGACGACTTCCCGGTGCCGGGCGGCCCCGTCACCAGCAGCGGGCGGCGCAAGTACAGTGCGGCGTTGACGAGTTGGACGCTGCGCTCGGTGGCCTGGTAGGTGCGGGCGCGGTGTCTGCGGTCGGGGGAGGCGGCCGAGCTGTCGTCGCCGTCGGCCGGGGTGACCAGGGCCGGTGCGCCGTCGAAGGCCCGCCAGGGCGGGGGCGGGGGCAGCTGGGTGATGCGGTCGTGCGGCTCGTTCGTGCCGGTGTAGACGGGCCACAGGGGCATGTAACGGTTCTCCGTGGGGTCGATGGCGTGCACAGCTTCGGGTGGCTTCAGGCGACGGGCGAGCGCAGGGGGGCGACGGGTTCGGGGAAGCGGCGGGGGTCGTCCCACAGGAGCTGGACGTCTTTGGCCCAGTGCCGGTCCGGGGCGTCGGACGCCTCCACTGTCTCGCGCAACGCCATGATGTGACGCGGGAGTTCGACGGGCGCCAGGTCGGCGACATACGCGGCGAGTTCGTCCAGGAAGACGCAGCTCCCGTCGTGCTCGGGGCCGCCCGCGCAGCCCGTGCGCGTCCACAGCAGCACCGGGACCGGGGCGTTGAGGGTCACGTCGAAGAGCGAGCCGGTGCGCGCGGGCGGCAGGGAGAAGGCGGCCAGATGCGCGTCTTCGTGCCGCAGCCGGTAGCGGAGCTTGGTTGGCTTCTCGTCGGTGCCGCACTCGATCCGGTGCAGGGAGACGCTGAGCTTCCGTTCCAATTCCTCCCATTTGCGGGTGAGTTGGTGTCGTACGCCACCCCGGCGGCGGGCCCGGTCCGTCACGACGAGCGGGTACGCACAGCCCAGCGGCGTATCGTCCTCCGCGCCGCGCGCCCAGTACGCCACCGGCCAGTTCAGCCACTCGCGGGGCAGCACGAAGGCAATCAACTCGTCGTCGCCCGGCGCGAGCTGGGTGAACGCCTCGTCGATGTGCTCCTGGACGTACGCCCGCACGCCCGACTGTGGCAGCCGGCGCGCGCCCACCAGGCGGCGCAGTCCGTCGCGGTACGCGGACACCTCGACGTTGATCTGGTCGCCGCCCGCGCCGCTGTGGTCGATCTCGACGAGGATCGGGGACCAGGAGGGGGTACGGGGGCGGCCGGGGGACGCGTCGAGGAGCTCCGCCAGCCGGTCGGCGAACCGGGTCACGGCTCCCGGGTCCGGCACGTCGCACAGCACGTACCAGGCGGCCGCCCACAGCGAGTCGAAGCCCTTGTCCGGCAGTTGCGGGCCGAAAGGACCCACGGCATCGACGTACAGCCGGTTCGGGTCGCAGACGAGCCGGGTGCCCTCCACCCGTTGCACCAGCAGGCGCAGGCGTTCCTTCGCGGCCGGACGGTGGTCCGGTGTGGGGATCAGTTCGCCCAGTCCGGGCCAGTAGCGGGCCATGACATGGTTGGGCAGCATGCGGCCGTTGCGCACGTCCCGGGCGCCCGAGGCCGCAGAGACCATGCCGACCACCCTGCCGTCCGCGAGGGTCACCGCCGCGCCGCTGAACCCGGCCGCCAGCGGTTGGCCGTGGGCGCTCCACGCCTCCAGCTGAATCCACTCGTCCGCGATCAACTGATCCGAGGCGGCTCGGTATTCGGCGAGCGTGCCCTCGTCGTAGCCCCTCGGGAAGCCGTACGCGATGAGCTTGGGGTGCGGGTCCGCGTACGCGTCGCCGGGCGGGGCGAAGACGGCCGGGGCGAGCGGCACCTCGCGGTCCAGTTCGAGGACGGCGAGGTCGCCGGGGTCGGTGGCGCCTCCGGCCCAGTCGCCACCGGCGATGACGGTGGCGGTCAGCTCGCCGAGCCCGCGGTCCTGCGGGAAGGAGACCGTCACCGCCGCCGCGCCGCTTCGGCGGACCACGTGCGCGCAGGTCAGGACCCGGCGGTCGGAGACGAGGAACCCTGCGCCGACCTCGCCGCCGCAGACGATCCGAGCATGCCAGGACGTGCTGCTCATGACCGCGGGGCGGTCGCAGGGCCGGTCTGGGGGGAGCCGTCGGACGGCCCGGACCGCGGCTCGGGCGCCCAGGAGAGCTTGACCACCAGATGGCCCTCGACCGCGCTCTTGGCGATCAACGCGCCTGCCTCCGCGGTGAGTTTGACCCCGAACTCGATCTCCACGGAGTCGGGGCGCAGGTTTCCGTCGCGGAACACCCGCAGCGCGGACTCCGCGGCGGCCCGTACGCCCTCCAGGGAGCCCTCGAAGGTGCGGGTCGCCCGGACCGCGCCGTCGTCGCCACGTGCGACGAGGCGGGAGCCGGACTCGTCCTCGATGCCCTCGACGACGATCACGGCGCCGTCGTCGGTCTTGAACTCCACCAGGCCGTCCATCAGGCCGCGAACCCCCGTTGTGTGTGACGTCCATTCATCTTCATTGTTACGGACGGTACTTGGGGCTGTCCCGGTTTCTGCGGCTCGTACCCGCCTGTCCTGGCGGGAAGCCGCCAGGGCGCGTTCCCGCCAGGTCCCGTCAACTCCCGCGCAGCACAAGCCCCCCGACACTCTTCGCAGCACCAGAGCCGGCGCCGACGAAGAGAGGGCACGAATGACCAGAGGACCAGCGAGACACGCGGCCGCGCTGTTGTCGGCCGGGCTCGTGCTCGCCCTGCTGCCAACGGGGCAGGCGGGCGCGCAAGGGGCCGGTTCGGCGTCGACCCGGGCCGCCTCCGCCGCCCGCACCGTCACCCTCGTCACCGGCGACAAGGTGACCGTCACCGACCTCGGCGGAGGCAAGAAGACGGTCGGCGTCGAGCGGCCCGAGGGGGCCACCGGCGCCGTGCGCACACAGGTCGCGAACGGCGCCGTCACCGTCGTACCGGACGAGGCGCTGCCGTATCTGCGGGCGGGCACCCTGGACCGGCGGCTGTTCGACGTGAGTGAGCTGATACGGCAGGGGCTCACCGACCAGAAGACGGACGAGCTGCCGCTGATCGTGACGTACGACCCGAAGGCGCGCACGGCCACTCCGCGCGGAGCCGAGAAGACACGCGCGCTGCCGAGCATTCGCGGTGCCGCCGTCGACGCGGACAAGGGGCGGACGTTCTGGCGGGCCATGACCCGGCAGGAGGGCATCGGCAAGGTCTGGCTCGACGGGCGCGTCAAGGCCGACATGGCCGAGTCCAACGCGCAGATCGGCACGCCGAAGGCCTGGGAGGCCGGG
The DNA here is from genome assembly GCF_042894545.1 of Streptomyces sp. NPDC001530. NCBI lineage: Bacteria > Bacillati > Actinomycetota > Actinomycetes > Kitasatosporales > Streptomycetaceae > Streptomyces > Streptomyces sp. NPDC001530. The sequence goes on along the minus strand of NZ_JBIAVS010000002.1, from coordinate 316,365 downwards.
CTCACCGGGAAGGGCGTCACGGTCGCCGTCCTCGACACCGGCGTCGACACCGGCCACCCCGATCTGACCGACCGGGTCGCGCAGACCAAGAGCTTCATCGACGGACAGGAGGTCGCCGACCGCAACGGGCACGGCACCCACGTCACGTCGACCGTCGTCGGCAGCGGCGCCGCCTCCGACGGCAAGGAGCGGGGTGTGGCGCCCGGCGCCACGCTCGCCGTCGGCAAGGTGCTCAGCGACCAGGGCTCGGGCAGCGAGTCGCAGATCATCGCCGGGATGGAGTGGGCCGCGCGCGAGGTGCACGCCAAGGTGATCTCCATGAGTCTCGGCTCGACCGAGGCCGGCGACGGCACCGATCCCATGGCCGAGGCGGTCAACACCCTGTCCAAGGAGACCGGCGCCCTCTTCGTCATAGCCGCCGGAAACACCGGTGCCCCCTCCTCCATCGGCTCGCCCGGCGCCGCCGACTCCGCGCTGACCGTCGGCGCGGTGGACGCGGAGGACCAGGCCGCCTACTTCACCAGCGCCGGGCCCCGCTACGGCGACAACGCCCTCAAGCCCGACCTCGCGGCCCCGGGGGTCGACATCCTCGCCGCCCGATCCGGGCTCGTCGGCGGCAGCGGCTACTACACCTCCATGAGCGGTACGTCGATGGCGACACCGCACGTCGCGGGCGTGGCCGCGCTGCTCGCCGAGAAGCACCCCGACTGGACCGGCGCCCGGCTCAAGGACGCGCTGATGTCGACGTCGAAGCAACTCGACGCGTCCGCCTATGTGCTGGGCTCCGGACGGGTGAGCGTGCCGGATGCCATCGACTCCGCGGTGACCGCTACGGGCAGCGCCGACCTCGGCTTCTACAGCTGGCCGTACGAGGACAACAAGCCCGTCACGAAGACCCTGACCTACTCCAACTCCACTGATTCCGCCGTCGAGGTGAGCCTCGTTGTGCAGGGCGCCGCCGACGGTGTCGCGACCCTCGCCGACTCCACGCTCACCGTGCCCGCGCACGGCACCGCCTCCACGACGGTGACGGGCGACGGCTCGAAGGCGCCCGTGGGCAACACGTCCGGGCAGATCGTCGCATCGGTGGCCGGTACGCCCGTCGCGCACACCGCGTTCGGGCTGGTCAAGGAGGAGGAGCGGTACACGCTCACCGTCCACGTCAAGGACCGGGAGGGCGCCGCCACCGCCGCCAACCTCGTCGTCCAGGAGCTCGCCGAGGGCGTCGACCCGTACCCCGCGCCGGTCGGCGACTCCGGCACCCTGAAGCTCCGCCTGAAGCCGGGGACGTACAGCCTCACCTCCTTCCTCGACGTGCACGGCAGCCATGGCGCGGACTCGCTCGGGCTCGGCTTCCTCGCGGCGCCCGAGATCACGCTTGACCACGATCGTGAAGTCACCCTGGACGGGCGGCAGTTGAAGGAGGTCAGGGCGAAGGTCGACCGGCGCACCGAGACCCGGCAGCTGCTGATGGAGTACGACCGGAACGCGGGCGGCTCCGACCTGTTCGGCGCCGTGCAGGTGCCCGTCGAGTACGACAGTGTCTTCGCCGCCCCGACCGCGAAGGTCACGAAGGGCAGTTTCGAGTACCGGACGGTGTGGCGGCTCGGGAAGCCGCTGCTGGAGGTCGAGGGCATCGGCGAGGCGGTCGTCCAGCCGGGCGGCACGCTGATCGAGGGGCGCAGCAAGCTGCCGCTGGTCGTTGTCCGGGACGGTGTCTTCGCCGGTGAGGACGTGCGCGGCAAGGCCGTTCTGGCCCGGCTGGCCGACGGCGTCGAACCCGCAGCGCTCGCCCAGGCCGCCCAGGACGCGGGCGCCAAGGCCCTGTTCGTCACCGACGACACGGCCGGGCGGCTCAACGCCTGGTTCGGCACGGACGACAACGCGGACCGGCCGCTGCAGATCGCCACGGTGAACGCGGCGGACGCGGCACGGCTGCGGGCGATCAGAAGCGTCGACATGACCGGGACGCGCAACACCCCGTATGTGTACGACCTTTCGGAGGGCCACGCGGGAGCCATTCCGCGCGGTGACCTCACGTACGAGCCCGGCAAGGGCGAACTCGCCGTGCTGGACACCAAGTTCCACGCGGTGAAGCCCGTGTCGGGCGGCGAGTTCCGCTACTCGATCACCGACGCCTTCCCCATCGGCATCGGCTTCCAGGAGCGGATCGACTACCCGGCCGAGCGGACCGACTACGTCTCCACGGGCGCCGGGCAGTTGTGGCACGAGTCCGTCGCCGTCGGGCCGGGCACGCTGGAGGAACGCAGCGGACTGATCACCTACCGGGGCGGCAAGCACGCGACCCTCGACTGGTTCAAGCCCGTCTGGCACCCGTGGCTCGGCACCGGACTCGGCTGGGGTCAGCAGCGCGCCGGCAACCAGATCCAGTTCAACACGCCCGGCTGGGGCGACTCCGGGCCCGACCACACCGGCTTCGGCGATGTGTGGAGCGACGACACCGGGATGACCCAGTTCACGGAGGTGTACCAGGACGGTGCGCTGGTCGACCGGCGGATGAGCTCGGGTGCGTACGTCTGGGACGCGCCCGCCGACGAGCACACGTACAAGGTGGTCACGGACACGACCTTGGACGCGGACCGCTGGAAGCTGTCCACGAAGGGCCACTCCGAGTGGACCGTCAGATCGGCGGCCACCCCCGAGGACCACTTCACCTTCCTGCCGCTCCTCAACCTCGGCTACGACGTCGACACCGACCTCGCGGGCGATGTGCGCGGCGGCAGCCGGATGCCGGTGGGGATCCACGCCGAGTACGTGAAGGGCGCGCCGGACACCGGGACCATCGGCGACGGCAAGCTGGAGGTGTCGTACGACGACGGGAAGAGCTGGAAGCCGGTCCCGCTCTCGGGCGGAGCGGCGTCCTGGCAGGGGATGCTGAGCGTGCCGCGCGGCGCCGAGTTCATCTCGCTGCGGGCCTCGGCCAAGGACGACCAGGGCGGGTCGGTGAGCCAGGAGATCATCCGCGCGGTGGGCGTGCGGTAACCGGCCCCTGTGTGCGGGCGGCGCCGGCTTTCCTTGGGAGGGGGAGCCGGCGCCGCCGTTCTGTTCACTTGGCGGGGGCTGTCAGCTCCGTTCACTTGCTGGGGCTGTCCGCTTCGTTCACCTGCTGGGGCTGTCCGCTTCGTTCACCTGCCGGGGTTTTCCGCGATGCCCCGGATCACCCCCAGGCGCAGCAAGTCCTGGGGACGGATGCGGAGTTGGTCGGCCGTCGCTTCGACATCCCCCGGGGTCCGCTTCAGGATCGCGGCCGCGAGCTCCGGCGCGATGACCGAGAAGTAACTGTCCGGCGTGGCCCAGGTGTTGCCGGGTGCGGCCAGCGCGAGTGCGCCGCCCGAGCCGCCCTCGCCGATCACCAGCGTGGTGACCGGCGTGCGGGCGGTGGCCACCGCGGCGAACAGGTCCGCGATCGCGGCACCCGCGCCCTGCCGCTCCGCGTCCGCGTCGTTCGCGGCACCCGGGGTGTCCACCAACGTCAGTACGGGGATGCCGAGTCGGCCCGCGAGACGGATCAGCCGGGCGGCGGTGCGGTATCCGGCGGGACGGGTCGCGGTCCCGCACTGGGCGGCGTAGGCGATGGTCCGCCCGTCGTGCGCGCGGCCGAAGCCGCACAGCATGCCGTCGTCGGTGCCGCAGCAGCGGTCACCGCTGATGGCCGCCCGGCGGGTGAAGTACGCGTCCAAGTAGGCCTGGGCGCGGGGGCGTTCGGGGGATCGGGCGCGCTGGACGGCGTCCCAGCCGGTGGCCGGGAGATCGGGTGAGCCCAGGGCGGCCGGGACAGGCGCGGCCTCGCCCGAAGGCCTGGTGAGCAGGTCCAGCCACAGCGCCAGCGCGTCCCGCAGCTCCTCCGGCCGTACGACGGCGTCCACCGCGCCCGCCGCCAGCTGGGCCTCGGCCGTGTACGCGGCCGGGTCCGCGTCGGGCGGGCGGACCCGGGATCCCGCGAAGCCCACCTGGGCGCCGGGCAGCGCCAGCGTCACGTCGGCGCCCGCGCCCAGCGTGGCCCAGCCGCCGCCCGTCGTCGGGTCCCGTATCACGGCGATCTGTGCGAGCCCGGCCTCGCGCGTGAGCGCCGACTGCCGGGCCACACGCTGGAGTTGGGTGAGCGCGAGCATGCCCTCCTGCATCCGGCTGCCGCCCGTGGCGACGAGCGAGACGACGGGGAGGCGGTGCTCGCGGGCGTGGGTGTACGCCGCCTCGAGGCGGTCGCCGGTGCCCTCGCCGAGCGAGCCGCCGAGGAAGCCGAACTCGAAGGCGATCAGTACGGCGGGGGTGTCGCCGACGGTCGCGGTGGCGCAGACGACGGACTCCTCCTCGCCGGTGCGGGCGGCGGCACGGGCGCGCGAGGCGTCGTAACCCTGCCAGTCCAGTGGACCGTTCGGCTTGAACTCGCCCTTGGGGGAGGGGAGTTCGGTGAAGCCGTCCGTGATCAGTGCGAGGGCGGCGCGGGCCGAGATGCGCTCAGTCACGTGTCAGCGCCCGCTTCAGGATCTTGCCCATGTCGTTGCGCGGCAGGGACCGCAGGAAGTGCACGACGCGCGGTCGTTTGTGCGGGGAGAGGCGGCGGGCCACGTGGTCGGAGAGTTCCGGGCCGAGGGCGGCGGTGTCGAGGTCGCCCTGCGGCACCACCCAGGCCACGATCCGCTCGCCGAGGTCGTCGTCGGGCTCACCGGTGACGGCGGCCTCGCGCACCGCCGGATGCTCGAGCAGCGCGTTCTCGATCTCCCCGGCGCCGATCTTGTAGCCGCCGCTCTTGATCAGGTCGGTGGCCTTGCGGCCGACGATGCGGACGGAGCCGTCGGGGTCGATGACCGCCATGTCGCCGGTGCGGAACCAGCCGTCCTCGGTGAACGCGGCGGCGGTGGCGTCGGGCCGGTTCAGATACTCGGAGAAGAGGTTCGGTCCGCGGACCTGGATCTCGCCGACGCTCTCCCCGTCGTACGCGCCGGTGGGGGCGCCGTCGGTGTCGTACCCGGCGATCGTCGTCCCGTCCTCCTCGACGAGCCGCAGATCGACGCCGGGCAGCGGCACCCCGACGGTGCCGGGCCGCGACGCACCGTCCGCCCGGACACTCGTGTTCATCAGCGTCTCCGTCATGCCGTATCGCTCGATGACCCTGCGCCCGGTCGCGGCCGTGATCCGCTCGTGGTCGTGCACGGGCAGCGCGGCGGAACCCGACACGAGGAGCCGCGCCCGGCCGAGCGCCTTGGCCAGCTCCGCGTCCTCGCCGAGCGCCTCCGCGAGCCGGTGGTACATCGTCGGCACCCCGAACAGCATCGTCGCCCCGTCGTTCAGCTCCCGCGCCACGCCCTCGGCGCTGAACCGCCCCAGATGCCGTACGGACCCGCCGCGCCGCAGCGGTCCCAGGATGCCCAGGATCAGGCCGTGCACATGGAACAGCGGCAGCCCGTGCACGAGCACGTCGTCGCCCGTCCACTGCCAGGCCTCGGCCAGCGCGTCCAGGGTCGAGGCGATCGAGCGACGCGGGATGACGGCGCCCTTGGGCGGGCCGGTGGTGCCGGAGGTGTAGACGATCAGGGCGGGGGCCGCGGGGTCGGCCTCGGCGGGCGGCACGGCCGATCCAGGGCTGTACGCCTGGACGTCGATCCGCTCCAGCCCCTTCAGGGCGTCCGGAAGGTCGTCCCCGGGGCCGCAGAGCACCACGCTCGGCGCGCTGTCGGACAGGATGTGCCCCAGCTCGCCCTCCCCCGACTTCGGGTTGAGCGGCACGGCCGGCACCCCGGCGAGCAGCGCGGCCACCACACTGACGGCCGTCTCCAGGGTCGGCGTCGCCCACACGGCGACCCTCCCGGCACCGCCGAGCCGCCCGGCCAGCCCACCCGCCGAGGCGGCGAGCTCCGCGTACGTCAGGGACCGATCACCGAACCGCAGCGCGGACCGCTCCGCGACCGAACCGCCCACCAGGGCCGGAAAGAGGGAGGACACGCGTACTCCTTGCCAGTAGGGAGCTCTCCATGGGGCACCGTCTCCACCGTATCCGTGAGGCCGTGCCCGGGTGCGGGCGCCGGTTCGCCCACGGTACGGAGGTGGGTCGGGGCCGACGGCACGATCTACCCGATGACGCTCCGGTAGTGGGTCGTCAGTCTCCCGTCCGCGTCCAGCACATGGAACGCGAGCGCGGGCGGGAGATCGAGGTGGACGTGGTCCTCCGCGTGCGCCCGGTGTTCCCACGGGAGGCGGAGGGTGGAGACGACGCCGGGGGCCACCAGAAGCGGGAGCCCCGCGAAGGTGGTGGCCGCGGGCGTGTGGGCATGTCCCGCCAGGAACGCGACGAGGCGGGGGTGACGGCCGGCCAGCCCGGCGAGCCGATGCTCGTCGAACATCCGGATGCCGTCGACGTACGGGGTGTTGAGGGTCGCCGGGGGATGGTGGAAGGCGACCAGGACCGGGGTCGTGGCCTGCGTCAGGACCTCGTCCAGCCAGGCCAGTGTCTCGTCGTCCAGCTGGCCGTGGTCCTTGCCCGGTACCGACGAGTCGCACAGGGCGAGGGTGAAGCCGGGCGCGTGGTGGACCTGATTCAGCGGTCCGGGCGTGGCCGGGCCGCCGAGCAAGTGCTCGCGGAACGCGGCGCGTTCGTCGTGGTTGCCGGGGCAGACCAGGACGGGGTGCCGGGACGTGAGGAGTCGGCGGGCCTCTTCGTACTCGGACGGCAGGCCGTGGTCCGCGATGTCGCCCGTGACGAGGACGGCGTCCAGATCGTGCGGGAGGTCTTCGAGGTACGCCATGACAGCCTCGGCACGCTCGATGCTGCGCTGCCCGCTGTCGATGTGGAGGTCGCTGACGTGGGCGATCACGATCACCGCGGGAGTCCTTTCGGGATTCGGTAGGTCATGCCATAAACGTAGAGGCGATCCGGACCACGAATAAGATCCAGTCTCATGCCCGAAAACTGGTCCAGTTCGCGACTCGACCTGCACCTCGACCTCGCGGCGGAGGGCGGTCGCCGTGCCCGTCTCGAGGCGGCGCTGCGCGAGGCGATACGCGCCGGACGGCTGACGGCGGGCACGCCGTTGCCCTCGACACGGGGGCTCGCGCAGGAGCTGGGCCTATCACGCGGAACCGTCAGCGCCGCGTACGACCAACTCGCCGAGCAGGGGTACGTGATCACCCGGCCGGGGGCCGCGACCCGGGTCGCCGACGTGGCGCGCGCGCCACGGCCCGAACCCCCGCAGAGCATCCGGCCAGGCGGTCGAATACGCCACGACCTGCGCCCCGGCCGCCCGGACCTCAGCGCCTTCCCCGCGCGCGGCTGGCTCGCCGCCACGCGCCGCGTCCTGGACCGGGCCCGGCCCGAGGCGTACGGCCCCGGCGACCCCCAGGGCCGTATCGAACTGCGCGCCGCACTCGCCGACTACCTGGGCCGCACCCGAGGTGTCCTGACCACCCCCGACCGGATCGTGATCACCTCCGGCTACTACCAGACGGTCCAGCTGCTCTGCCGGGTGCTCCTGGCCGAAGGCCGCGACGTCGCCGCCCTCGAAGACCCCGGCCACGACTTCTACCGGGACACGGTCCGCCGCGCGGGCCTCACCCCGTACGCGCTGCCCGTAGACGCGCAAGGCGCGGACACCGGGGCCTTGGCCGTCGGTACCGACGCGGTCTTCCTCACTCCCTCGCACCACTACCCGACCGGCGTGCCCCTGCATCCGAGCCGCCGCCAGGCCGTCTGCGCCTGGGCCCGCGCCGCCGGCGGGCTGATCGTCGAGGACGACTACGACGGCGAGTTCCGCTACGACCGCCGCCCGGTCGGCGCCCTCCAGAGCCTCGCGCCCGAGCACGTCGCGTACTGCGGTACGACGTCCAAGACGCTCGGCCCCGCCCTCCGCCTGGCCTGGACCGTGCTGCCGCCGGACCTGGTGGCCCCGGTCGTCCGGGCCAAGGAGGAGGACGACCTGTACACCGAGACGCTGGGGCAGCTGGTCATGGCCGACTTCATCGCCACGCACGCGTACGACCGCCACATCCGCGCCGCCCGCCTGCGCTACCGCAGACGCCGCGAGCTCCTGATCGCCCACCTGTCCGCGCACCCTGCCCTCACACCCCACGGTGTCCCGGCGGGCCTGCACACCTTGGTCAGTCTGCCGCACGCAGGCCCTACCGAGGCCGACCTCCTGACCGCGTGCGCCGACCGAGGCCTGGCCTTGCGCGGGCTCACCGAACTCCACCACGACCCCGCCGACAGCCCCGGGGGTCTGCTGATCGGCTTCGCGGCTCCTTCCGAACGCGCGTACCCCGCGGCCCTCGACGCGCTGTGCGCGGTGTTGGCGGGCTCCTTCAGGTGACCGGGTGCTCGGTGTCCCGGCCTACCGCAACTTTGCAGACGGCCCAAACGGTCTTGCCCGGGCTGTGCTCGATGACGCCGAACTCATCGGCCAACTCCCGGACCAGGTAGAGCCCTCGGCCGAAGCACCCCTCGAGGTCGGGCTCGCGGACTCTCGGGGTGCCGTCGCCGCTGTCCAGTACCTCGATCTTGAGCAGATCGGTGTCCAGGGACATGCGGTGGCGCGCGTCCGCCGGCAACGATCGTTCCCGGAGCGGGAACGATCGTTCGGAAAGCGTGGCGCGGGGCGGGTCGGCCACGTAGTCTCGGCCATCAGTGCGACAACTTGATGAGTCAACTGCCAGGAGCCCCTTGGTGAGTGAGTCCCCGTGAGTGAGTCCCCGCTGCCTCTTGTCGAGACGCTCGCGCGTCTCGACGCGCTGATCGCCGCGAAGAGCCTGGATCGGGACGAAGTTCTCGACGCGCGTGCCCTGTCGGGGCGGACGGCCGTGCCCGAGGGGGAGATCCGGGCCCTGCTCGCCGGCGAGGCGCCGCGCGACGACAAGGTGGACGACCGGATCCGGGGGCGCGTGCGCGCGCTGTACGAGGCGTATCTCGCGGAGAGCGGGAAGCGGCCAGCCGATGTGTGCCGGGAGGTCGCCGCCCGGCTCGGGATCAGCGACAAGTGGGCCCGCTCCCTGCTCAACGGCGACAAGATGCCGAACGTGCCGGACCTCACCCGGCTCGCCGAGTTCTTTCAGATTCACCAGGGCACGAAGTTCTTCACCGATCCGGCCGCCGTCGCCCTGAACGGGGCGCTTCAACACACCCTTCAGGAGCTTGAAGGCAGTGGGGAAGACGGGCCGCTGCTCAAGTTCACGATCAAGCACGGAGTGGTCACGCTGGCCCTGCGGGGCAAGCGGCTGACCCCCCGCAAGCAGGAGGTGCTCGCGCTCATGCTCGAATCGCTGCTGAGCGGCGAGGAGGCGGAACGATGAAGCTGGTCGCCACCGTCCGGAAGCTCGCCGCGGGCTTGCGCCCGCACCGGGCCGAGTCCGAGATGCGCGCCCTCGCCGTCGAGCTCAGCCGCGTCCTGCGGAAGCGGGTCGACACCCCGGTCGACGTACGGGAGTTGGCGGACGCGCTGTGCGCGGAGATGAGCAGGCGCCGCGACGGGCGCCCCGTCCAGCTCCGCTTCGAGCGCTTCCCCGAAGAGATCGAGGTCACCGGTCTGTGGATGGAGTTCCACGACTTCGACCTCGTCATCATCGAGGAGCGCGCGGAGACGGTGCAGAAACTCGTCATCCTGGGTCATGAGTTGTGGCACATGACCCAGGGGCACCGCGACCATCACCTCGAAAGAAATCGCGCGGCCGCAGCCGCCACCGCCCTGTCCGACAGCCCCGACTGGCAGGAGATCGCCCTCACCGTCGCCGCCCGCAACGGATCCCATGAAGCCGACGAGGCGGAGGCCGAGGACTTCGGGCTGCACCTCGCCAGCGTCTTCCGCTCCTGGGTGACCGGCCCCGGTAACCGGGGACCCGTGGACCCGGTGGGCCGCGCCATCCAGGCGTCCCTCGGCTACCGCGGACCCCAGGACTGAAGGACTGACGGGCGATGGATCCCTCCCGCTTCTTCGACGGCCTGTACATCTCCTTCTGGATACCGGCGGCGGTGCTGACCGCCGCTCTCGCGATCAAACTGCCCAGCATCATCAAGCTCTGGAAGGATCCGCTGCTCAGGGCGGTCGGCGGCCTGCTCGTCCTCGCCTGCGGCGTCTTCGTCTTCGCGGCACCGCCGACCATCGGCTGGACCAACCGCGTCACCGGCGTTCCGAACATCTCGGCACCGCTGGTCTACAGCCTCATCACCGCGTTCGGCGGATCCTGTCTCCTGCTGATCACCGCCTGGCGCAACGGCATCTCCGACCGCTCGGAGACGACCCGCCACGCCACGCGATGGGTGGTGAGCGTCTACTCGGGCGTGATCGTCGCGCTGTGGGTGCTGTTCGCGCTCGCCGACGCCCCTGTCGAGCGGGTGCGGGACCTCGACACGTACTACGCCACCACCGCCTTCATGCGCGAAGAGATCGTGCTCTACCTGCTCGCGCACACCGTGGCCTGCCTGATCACCTACCGGCTGATCCGGAACTGGATCCGCACCGACGGACTCGACGTATGGCTGCGCACCGGTCTGAAGCTCCTGGGCGTCGGCTACGCGATGAACCTGCTCTACGACGGCTCCAAGATCACGGCCGTCTTCTCCCGCTGGACCGGCCACGACCTGGACTGGCTGAGCACCGACCTGTCGCCGCCCGTCGCCTGTGTCTCCGCCATCCTGATCGCGGCGGGGTTCATCCTGCCGAACGCCGGCCAGTACCTGCAGCGCCGTGCGCGCACCCGGCTCAGCCACTGGCGCCTGGGGCGCCTGTACCGGCTGACGCGCACCGTCACCGGCGGCCGCGTCCCCTTCAAACTGAGGGCCAGCCCCGAACTGCGCCTGACACGCCGCGAAACCTTCATCCGGGACGCGCTGCTCCACCTCGCCCGGTACATCGACGAGGACCTGGACCGACGCGCGTACGACGCGGCCGTCGCCCTGAGCCGCGACGCCGGCCGGGCGAGGCCGCTCGCCCACGCCGTGACGATCCAGGACGCCATCGAGACCAAGCGCCGCTCCCGGGGGGACGACACCACCGCCCCCCTGGGCAGCCCGGACATCGAGAACCTGCTGGCCGGCATCGAGGCCGTCTCCCAGGCCCTCCGCCACACCGACGACATCAGGACGGTCCGCGAGCGCGCGGCCGCGGCAGGGGCAGGGGCCGCGGAGAGCGTGCCCGCCCCGTAACCAACCGGACAGTCAGCCCGTGGCGGTCTCCACCACGTCCGCCACCACACAACTCACGTTGTCCGGCCCGCCGGAGTCGTTCGCCGCGCCGACGAGGGCCCGAACGGCCTCCTCCGGTACGGGACTCGAGGCCAGGATCCGCGCGATCTCCTCGTCCGGTACGACGCGGGAGAGGCCGTCCGAGCAGAGCAGGTAACGGTCGCCCGGGCGTGCGTCGTGCAGTCGCAGGTCGGGTACGGGGGCGTTCGCTCCGATCCCCAACGCCTTGAGGAGCAGGGCGCGTTGGGGGTGCGCGGTGGCCTCCTCCGGTGTGAGCCGGCCCTCGTCGATCATCGACTGGACCACGGTGTGGTCGTGGGTGATCCGGAACAGTTCGCCGTCGCGCAGCAGATACGCGCGCGAATCCCCGATGTGGACCAGCGCGAGCTGGGAGCCGGTCCACACCATCGCGGTGAGGGTGGTGCCGAAGTCCTCCCGGTCGGGGGCGATGTCCCGAACGGCCTGGGTGGCGCCTTGGATGGCGTCCTCAAGGAGATTGAGCACACTCCCCGCCGGGAGCGGCTCGTCGTCCAGGAACTTGAGGGCCTCCACCGCCGCCGTACTGGCGGGCGCCCCGCCCGGCCCGAAGCCGTCGGCCACGGCGAGGACGCGGGCGCCCGCGTACGCCGTGTCCTGATTGGCGCTGCGGACCAGGCCGGTGTCGGAGAGGGCGGAGTAACGAAGCTCCAGCATGCTGGTGTCCTTCCTGGGGGACGGCGAGAGATGGTCCACGAGGAACGCCGCCAGATCCCGGCGCGCGGCCGTCTCGGCCTCGACCTGGGCCCAGTAGGCGCGGATCTCCCGCGCGGCCGGCCCCGGCGCCATGGCGCACACCCGGCGGATGCGGGCGAGGGGCATCCCGAGCCGCCGCAGCCACGCCACCAGCCGTGCCTGCTCCAGCTGCCCGACCGCGTAGTACCGGTATCCGGTCTCCGGGTCGACCCGGGCGGGCCGCAGCAGCTCCAGCTCGTCGTAGAGCCGCAGCGCCTTCGGCGACAGCCGGCACGCCTTCGCGAAGGCCCCGATCGTCAGCATGTCCATGCGCCCACCCCCTGGGTCCGGTCGTCGTTCCTCGTGCCGCCACCGATGCTGGGGCTTCACCAAAGGTGAAGGTCAAATGGGTTGCCGCGGTTGCGCGGGTGGTGGTTAGCCTCCCCGCAGACAGTCGTACGAGGATGGAGTCCGTCGTGGCCCGCACAGCCGCCCGTGTCCGTGTCGCGCTCGTCACCTACGACCCGGGGGAGGAGCCCAGCGCGGATCGCGATCTGCCGGTGCTGGTGGAGGCCCTGGGGGAGGTCGGGGCCGAGGCTGTCGTCGTCCACTGGGACGACCCGGAGGTCGACTGGGGGGCCTTCGACCTCGCCCTGATCCGGTCGACCTGGGACTACAGCTGGCGGGTGGCGGAGTTCGTGGCGTGGGCCGAGCGGTGTGCGGGGCTCACGCGGCTCGCGAATCCGGCGCAGGTGGTGCGGTGGAACACCGACAAGCGGTACATCGGGGATCTGGCGTCGGCAGGGGTTCCGGTCGTGCCGACCCGGTATCTGGCGCCGGGGGATCCCGTCGAGCTGCCCGACGACCATGAGTTCGTCGTGAAGCCCACTGCCGGGGCGGGGGCGCGTTACGCCGCCCGGTACGCGCCCGAGGAGCGGGAGACGGCCGTACGGCAGCTCGCGCGGATGCACGCGGAGGGGCTGACCGCGATGGTGCAGCCGTATGTGAAGAACATCGACGCCCGTGGTGAGCGGGCCCTCCAGTTCTTCGGTGGGCGGCTGCTGCACGCCAGCCGGAAGGGGGCCGTGCTGGAGCCCGGGACGCCGTTCGACGGGGACAAGGTCCCGCATCCGCGGCTCGAGGTCTGGCAGCCGACCTCCGCCGAACTGGCCGTCGCCGAGCGCGCGTTGGCCGCCGTGCCGGGAGGCGCCGACGCCGTGCTCTACGCCCGCGTCGATCTCGTCGACGGCGACGACGGCGAGCCCCGGGTGATGGAACTGGAGCTGGTCGAGCCGAATCTCTTCCTCTGGCTGCACCCGGAGTCGGTGCCCGTCGTCGCGGAGGCGATCCTCAAGACGGCTGCCCTTTGACGGCCACCCGTTGCAGCAGCCCCCAGGTGAACTCCGCCGCGCACTCCCGTCGTACGCCCGACGCGTCCGGGGCCGTGAAGGCCAGACCCCAGCGCGTCGGGGCCGTGCCCTCCAGGGGGCGGGCGGGGGCGAAGGCGCGGGCGGCCTCGTCGACCGTGCAGGACCAGGGGGTGAGGTCGTCGAGGGTGCGCAGGGAAGGGCCCGGGGCGCCCGGGGCGCGTACCAGCCACTCGTTCCAGGCCACGCCGTTCGGCGCGAGCAGGACCTCGAAGCGGAGGTCGGGCCAGAGGGGGACGGGCCAGAGCAGGGCCTCGCAGGCCAGGTCGCCGATCTGGCGGGGGGTGACCGACTCCGGGGCGCCGAGGATCGAGCGGTAGCGGGAGACGGCCGCGCGGGAACGCGGGGCGTGCAGCATCGCCTGCCAGCGGCGGTTCGCCTCGCGCATGTCGGCGATGGAGACGCCCAGCTCGCGGCGGGCGTCCTCGACGAGGCCGGGGTTGTGGTCGGCCATGCGGCGCAGCAGGACCAGCTGGAAGTCGAGGGGGGTGAACGGGCTAGCGGGTCGCTTGGCGGGCATGGCGTCCATCGTCGCGTACGCGGCGCTCGCCCGGGCGGCGGCCGTCCGGCAGGAACAGAACCGAGTTGACGTAACGAGGGCCGCGGGGCGGCAGCACCCGGCGCAGCAGGCCTTGCGAGACGACGTGCGAGGTCTGGGCCTGGTGGGCCTCCAAGGGGAAGACGGACAGGGGCAGCCAGGTGGCGCCGGGCAGCACCCAGCCCTCGTACCCCTGATGGGCGAGGTGGGCGACGACCGGGGCGATCGGCTGGATACGGGACTCCAGTTCGATGAAGAGGGCCGGGCGGTCGCGGGTCAGCAGGGTCCGCGCGCCACGCAGCACCGCCAGCTCGTTCCCGTCCACGTCGATCTTGATGAAGCCGACGTCGTGGAGGTCCAGGCTGTCGAGGGTCAGGCAGGGGACCTTCATCGCGCGGGCGTGGATGTCCCTGCGGACCAGGGAGGACACGCCCCGGTCACCCTTGTCGCCCGGGGGCAGCCACAGCCGGGCCGTGCCCTGGTGGTCGGAGACGGCGGCACGGATCACGCGGACGTTCGCGGGAGTGACGGAGGAGAGCAGCCTGGCCAGGTGGGGGACCGGTTCGACGGTCACCACGCGGCGGGCCCGGGCCGACAGCCGGCGCGTCCAGGGGCCGTACCAGCCGCCGACATCCACCGCCGTGCCGCAGCCGTGCGGACAGAGGTCGGCGAGCCGGGCCAGCTCGGGTTCGAAGCGCGGGTAGACGAGCCGGGCGGCGGCGGCGACCAGACGGGTGGGGAGGAAGGGGGCGAGGCGGGCGGCCAGGGTTTTCGTCGCTGGTCCCGTCATGGGGCCATCCGCTTCAGCAACTCCTCGTGTTCGTCCTCCGAGACCTGCTCACCGGAGGACGGCAGCAGCTGCGGGATGCCGTCGACGATCGGGTAACGGCGGTGCAGACGCGGGTTGTAGAGGGCCTCCTCGGACGCCACCGACTCGTCCGGTACGAGCAGGTGGAGCGGGCCCTTGTCGAGCGGGCAGGCCAGGATCCTCAGCAGCGGGTCGTCGGGGTTCATGGGGGTGTCAACTCCTTGGCACCGATGGGGGGTTGGGGTGCTTGGTCGTGCTTGGGCATGGCGAGCAGGACGGACACCGCGAGGGCGGTGCCCGCCAGCCGCAGCGCGAGGCGCAGCGGGTCGTGCGGCAGCGCCTCGCCGAACGCGAGCGTGCCGAGCACGGCGGTGAACAGGCAGGTCACCGTCGTACAGACGGGCACGATCAGCGAGGCCCGGCAGCGCTGCAGCGCCGCCTGCGACATGACCAGGCCGAACGCGCCGGTGAAGAGGAGGAGGTACGGGTACGGGGAGCGGAGCAGTGCGACCACCGCCCCACCCAGATCACGTGTCGTCACATAGCTCGACACGCCCTTGATGGCGAGCGAGCTCACCCCGTACAGCAGGCCCACCGCCACGCCGTACTCGACGCCCGTGCTCGGCAGGCGGTGCCGGTGCTTGGCGCGGCGCTCGGCGGCTCCGTACAGCCACACGCCGAGCGAGAGCGACGGCAGACAGACCGTGAGGATCAGGGGCGCGGGGGCGCCGCGGCTGACCGTGTCGGAGCCCTCGCGCAGGGACAGGACGACCATCAGCAGGGCGGCGAGGATCGCGCCGAGCGCGTAGCGTTCGCGGCCCGTCGTCTCCTCGCCGAGCAGCCGGGAGGAGAGCAGCACCAGCAGGACGAGTCCGGAGACGAAGATGCCCTGCGCCGCGGCGATCGGAAGGGTGCGGTAGACGGCGAGCTGCGCGCCGAAGCCTGCGGCGAGGGCCAGCGAGCCGCCGATCCACAGGGGGCTGCCGAGGACCAGCCGCAGCAGCCGCGCCGGGCGGCGGATGTCCACCTCGGGCAGGGCCGCCAACGCGCGTTTCTCCAGGACGAATCCGGTGCTGTACAGGACGTTCGCCAGCAGGGCCGCGGCCACTCCCCACCACATGGTCTAGGTCCTTCGCGCGTGCAGGAGCAGGATGGAGGACAGGGATGGCGCGGCGCAGGCCAGCCGGTCCAGGGGACGCAGCGGACGCGGTACGCCGTGGAAGGGCGCCCCCGCCAGGCGTACGACCTCGAAGCCCGACGCGGTCACGAACTCCCGCAGCGCACGGGCCGTGTAGAGCCGCAGATGGCCCACGACCTCCTTGCCCGGGCGGCCGTGGATCGCGCGCAGGCTCACCTCCGAGAAGACCGGCTGGACGCCGACGAGCAGCAGGGCGCGGTTGTACCAGGCGGCGAGGTTCGGGGTGGAGAGCATCAAGTGGCCGCCGGGGCGCAGGACTCGGCGGATCTCGTCCAGCGCGCTGTCCGGGTCCGTGAGGTGTTCGACGACCTCGCTGAAGAGCACCGCGTCGGCGGAGGCCGTCGCGAACGGCAGCCCGCCGTCGGTGAGTTCGCCCCGGATCGCGTACGGCATGTGGGCGTGGGCGCGTCTGAGGGCGTCCTGCGACCAGTCGACGCCGACCAGACGGTGCCCGGCGAGGAGGGGGGCGGCGGTCGCCGCCGCGGTGCCGTCGCCGCAGCCGATGTCCAGGACCGTCTTCGCGCCCGCCGTGGCCGGGCCGAGCGCGGCGGCCAGCATGCGGGCCTGGCGCAGACTGCGCGGCGTGCCGGAGGCGACGGGGACGGCGGGGTCCTCGTAGAACTCGCGAAGTCCCCGGCGTGCAGGGGCTGTTGTGGTCATGGGATGTCCCCCTCCGTGGCGTGAAGGTAGTGCTCGAAGAGGTCGCGGAGGTGGGCGCCGTCGCCGTGGCTGAGCAGGGTGCGGGACCAGCGCAGGGCGAGGTGCAGGCGGCCCGCGGTGGATGCCGTCGTGACGGTCAGGCCGCGGGGCATACGAGCGGGGGCCGAGAACCAGACCGCGTGGGCGCGGCCCGCCGCCTCGCCGAAGTCCAGGGGGTACGGGATGCGGCCGATGTTGCTCAGCAGGGTGGTGGACGTCCAGGGGCCCGCTGCCCTGCGCAGGCCTCTGGTGACCGCCGCACGCCACGGGACGGGGACCACGGGGGCGGTCAACAGGGCCGCTCCGTGGCCGAGTTGCGGGCGGTCGAGGGACTTCAGCGCGCGCGTGCGGTTCGCCGTGCGGCGGAGGAGCTCGCCCATGCGGTGTGCGTCCAACTCCTCCGGGGCGAAGGTGACCTCGACGAGCCGTGTTCCGTTGCCGATCGGCATGTCCGCGTCGCGGGGGCGGTCGTCGACCGGCATGGTGATGCGGAGGGGGCGGGGGCGGGCGCCGTGTTCCCTGTTCCAGTGGGCGAGCATGAGGGCCGTGGCGGCCATGAGCTGGTCGTTCACCGTGTAGGGGGAGCCCTTGGCGCGGCGCGGGACGGACAGCTCGGTGACGAGCATGCCGTTGCCGGGCGAGGGTTCGGGGGTGCCGGGGGCGACTCTGGCGGGTGGGGTCCAGGGGGAGGGGGTGTCCACCTGGGGGGTGTCCGTCTGGTCGGGGGTGCGCACCGGGGGTGCGGCGGGGGAGTTGTCCTGGCCGCCGTACAGCTCCGCCGCGGTGGCCAGGATGCGGAGGCAGGCGGGGCCGTCCAGGGCTGTGTGGTTGATGGTGAGGAAGAGGACTGAGCCCCTGGGGTCCGGGTGTCCGGGGGTGGGGCGGGGGTGAGAGGTCGGCGAGCCCGGCGCCTGCGGGGTGCCGCGCTCTGTGGGACGGGTGCCGCCTCTGGCGGCACGCATGCCCACAGCTACGTCCACCGCGTCGGTGGCCTCGCTGCCCACCGGTGGGCCCGCGTTTTCCACCACCTCCAGGCGTATCGGTGGGGACACCGACAGGGGTGGGGCCTCCTGGAGGGCCCTGGTCCTTGCGGCTCTGAGGGCGTCTCGGCTCGGGGGTGGGAAGGAGACCACCTCCACGTCCGGGCCGGGGGTCAGTTCCCATTCGTAGCGGCGTCGGTACCAGGGGCCCGGGGCCTCACGCATCAGGATGCGGGGGTGGCGTTGGAGGGCCTCGGTGAACGCGGTCCTCAGCCGGTCCGGGTCGAGGCGGCCCGGCAGGTGGACCTCGATGTGGACCGTCTCCGGTTCCTCCTCCTGGAGGCAGTGGCGGGCGACCTCGTCCACCACCGGGAACGGGACGCGTACGGGGGGCCGCATCGGACCGTCCGTGCCGTCCCGTGCCGGGTGCTCCACTGCGGTCATGTGGTGTCGCCCCTCCCCGTGTCCTCCTGGGCGCCGGGGTCCTCGGGCGGTGTCGCCCTGAACCTCGGCTTGCGGAACGCGATGCGCGCGGTCGGGGGGTCGGGCTCGGGCTGGGCCGATCCCGGACCGCGCGCCGAGATGGTCGGGCCGGCGGCGACCCCGGCTCCGGGTCCCGCCGTTCCGGGCTCGGCCCCGGGTCCTGTGGTTCCGGGCTCGGCTCCGGGTCCTGTGGTTCCGGGCTCGGTCCCGGGTCCTGCGGTTCCGGACTCGGCCCCGGGTTCCGACGCGCCGGGCTTCTCCCCGGCCGACTTGGCCCCCGCGCCCCGCTTCTCCTCGAAGCCCCCGGGCAAAGCGCCGGGCAGGACCCCCGGTCCCCCACTCTCCCCCCGCACCCGCTGCGGCAGCGGTGCCGTAGGTGCCTCCGACGAACCCGATGGCGCACCCGGTGGTGCCTCCCACCGGGAGACCCCCGCCCCGGAGGTGTCCGGCTCCCGGACGCTCACCAAGCCCGCGAACAACCCGATCAGCGCCAGCAGTTGAGCCGCGGGCCCGAACGCCCCCTCGTCCGCCGAGACCGGCGACCCCGCCCCCGTCGCGGCGGCGATCCCCGCCCCGGCGAGCGCGAGGAACGCGATCGGTACGAGCAGGGTGTGCCGCCGTCGGGCGAGCAGGGCCAGCGCCGGGACCAGCAGGGCGAAGAACCCCGCGATCACGATGCCGACCAGGGTGAGCGCGACCAGGCCCGGCCACAGACCGGGCAGCGGCGGCACCGGCTGCGGTTCGTCGGGGTTGGGGGAGCGGCGGCGCCACAGGACGGCGCCCGCGAGCGCGGCCACGGCGACACCGCCGCCGATCAGCCCGGCCTCGTACGTCGTCGAGGGCTCGTACGACAGCTTGACGATCCCGCCCGCGCCGGCCGGGATCTGCCAGCCCTGCTGCCAGCCGTCGAGCCGTACGGGCGTGAGTTCCTTGCCGCCCAGCGTGGCCTTCCAGCCGTCGTTGAAGTTCTCGTACGTCGTCAGGTACGAGGCCGCGCCCGAGCCGACGGTCACCTCGCGGCGGTCGCCCAGCCAGTCCCGTATCTTCAGGTCCCGCCCGGCGGTGGCCGCCTCCGCGACCGTTCCGCGCGTCAGTGTCACGTCCGTGAGGGCCAGCGGCCCGGCGTCGCCCGCCTCGACCCGGTGCGAGCCGTCGGTGAGCTCCAAAGCCGTGCCCGTACGACCCTCCTGGCAGAGCGTCACATCAACGGCCCGGCGCTCCACCAGGTCCCGTACCGTCCCCTTCACGCTCGTCTCGTACAGCTTCCCGTCGACCGCGACGACCGGACCCTTCCCGCACGGCAGGGAGAACGGCCGGGTGCCGGACGGCTGGGGGGTGCGGTACTGATCGAGTGCCGGGATGTAGGCCTCCGTCAGGCCGACCGGCAGTTGCAGGTCGTCGTCCGCGACCGGGTTGTGGACGGTCAGCGGCGCGGTCTCGGTGATGGTGATGTCGAGGTGGTCGGTGGTGATGGGGTCGAAGCGGGCCCAGCCGTTCTCGTCGACGCCGACGATCGCCGCCCCGTCCGGGGAGCTGATGTCGATCTTCGTCGGGCGGGTCGACAGACCGCCCGCCGGGGCCAGCACGATGGAGGAGATCGGTTGCTTGTCGGGCCAGCTCAGATGGATCGTCGGGTTGCCGCCGGCGATCCACGCCGTCGTCAGGTCGCCGTCGGTGAGGTTGCGCGCCGACAGGCCCGCGCCGAGCTTGGCCGTGGAGTCCGCCGTCGCGGTGATCCGGCTCTTCTGCTCGGGCGCCACCTCGTACAGCAGCTTGTCGAGGTCCTCGCCCGGGACCGGGACCGCGCTCGCCTTCATCGCGTACGTGCCCGCCGTCGAGGTCGAGAAGCTGCGGTGCAGGCCCGCCTCGGTGCCCGTCGGGGAGAGTCCGGTGGGGTCGGTGGTGCGGTGCAGGGAGACGATCTCGGAGGACGCGTCGGAGCCGGAGGCGTCGGTCGGGAGCCGCAGCAGGCGGGTCACCTGGACGTCCGGGAGGTCGATCTCGGAGAAGCCCGCACCGGTGAGACCTGCGTGCTGCTCGGTCGAGTCGACGATCGTGATCTTCAGCCAACCCGTCGACCCGGGGCGGGCCTTGATCGACTGGGCCATACCGTTGGGCTGGAGGTAGCTGGTGACGGAGCCCTTCTCCGTCTCCACCCGCACCCGCGTCGCCGCCGACCGCACCCCGTCCTGCGGCAGCGGAGTCACCTTGAACGACGACGGCACGTCCACGGACCCGTCGAAGCGGATCCGCAGCCACTGCCCGTTCGCCGAGCCCGCCGCGCCCTCGGCCCATGCCGTGCCGGGGTTGCCGTCGAAGGCGTTCACGGGGTCGTACTGCGGGAGGTAGAAGAGCCAGTTGCCGGTCGAGGACGCCGTCACCGAGCGGGCGCCGCGCAGCTGGGCCACCGTCTGGTGCCGGATGCCCTTCGTCGGCAGGATCTGGTGCGGCTTCTTTCCGGCGTCCTGGACGCTGTCGCTGTCGTTGCGCTGGTCGCGCGTGTACGTGTACGAGGTGTTGGAGTTGACCAGGCCGAAGCGGGTGTCGGCACGCCGCAGCCCATCGCCCACCACCTGCACCTCCGAGGTGCCGAGGCCGGGATGGTTGTCGCCGGTCAGCACGGTGGCGCGGCCCCGCATCGACGGGTCGGCGGCCAGCGGGAGGAGCGACTCGGGGCCGCCCGAGACGACGGCGGTGTCGGCGATCGGCTTGAGCCCGGCCTGTCCGGGCCTCGGCACGTCCTTGTCGGTCGGCTCGTAGATCTCCACGGCGCGCTGGCGCGGATACAGGCCCTCGACCTGCATCGGGGTGTCGTTCGCGATCCGGCCGCCGGTCATGACCGGCCCGAACCCGCTGACCCGCTGGTACCCGGACTGCTCCAGGGTCCGCTTCACGGTCGCGGTCGGGACGTAACCGAGTTGATCCGGGTCCAGATCATTGCGTACGACGACGTAGTAGAGCCCGGCGCGGCTCAAGTAGTCGGCCAGTCCCGGGACTTCGCCGCCCGCCATCAGTGCCTGCTCGACCGCGTCCATGGCGCGCCGGTTGCCGGGGGTGCCGAATGGGACGTAGTCCCGCTCGGCCCAGCGCGAGTCGGCGAGCACGTCGAGGGGCTCGTCGATGGTGGAGCCCCAGGTGTAGATGCCGTGCGCGGTGGCGGGGACGACGAGGGCGCGGGAGTCGGGCGAGTACTTCT
Organism: Streptomyces sp. NPDC001530; assembly: GCF_042894545.1. Lineage (NCBI taxonomy): Bacteria > Bacillati > Actinomycetota > Actinomycetes > Kitasatosporales > Streptomycetaceae > Streptomyces > Streptomyces sp. NPDC001530. The sequence goes on along the minus strand of NZ_JBIAVS010000002.1, from coordinate 295,140 downwards.
CCAGCCAGTCGGCCGTGGTCTGCCAGTACTTGGGGAGCTCCTGGAACGAACCCGGCTGCAGGATCGACCCGTTGAGGTATGGCCAGGCGAGCCCGGGGAGGACCAGGACCGCCGCGATCAGCGGGGCGAAGCGGCGGCCGGGTAGGGGACGGGCGCCGCGCGTCTCGGAGGCGATGCCCACCAGATGTGCGAGGCCGAGGACGAGGGCGAGCGCGAGGCCCGTCTGGAACTTGTAGATGTTGCGGAAGGGGACCAGCCCGCCGTTCAGCCAGTCCTGGACCACGCCGTGGAAGGGCGCGCCGAACGAACCGCCGTACCCGGCCAGGGTGATGAGCGCGACCGACAGCACGGTCAGGACGAGCCAGCGGCGCTCGGGCATGTCACGTCTCGCCAGGCCCGCGAGGCCGAGACCGGCCGCGAGCGTCGAGCAGACGATCACGATCACCGAGGACGCGACGGTCCAGCCGGCCGGCAGCCAGGCCTCGCCGAAGTGCAGATACGCGACCCAGTTGCCGGCCCCGCGCAGTGACTCGGTGGCCGACATGGTGGCGGTCGTGGTGCCCGAAGTCTCCACGTAGGGAAGGAAGTTCTCGCCGTAGATGCCGAGCATCAGCAGCGCGATCCACCACCAGGCGGTCGCCAGGATCACGCCCGGCACCCACCAGGCGATCAGCTTGCGCTGCCGGGGCCCGCGCGGGCGGGAGAGCAGATACAGCCCGACCGGGAGCAGGGACGCCAGGGTCGCGGCCGCGTTCACGCCGCCCATGAAGGGGACGATCAGCGCGGAGCGGAGGGCCGCGATCCGGGCGCTGTAGCGCTCGTTCGTGAGCGGCAGCAGGACCCAGGGGAGGAAGGCGCCCGGGAGCGCGGCAGCGGAGGTCGAGCCGACGACGATCGTGAAGACAGGCCACAGCGCGTACGCGACGGCGGCGAGCAGCCGTGCGGAACCGCTCCCGATCCGCAGCCGCTCGGCCAGCCGCAGCGCGCCCCAGAAGGCGACGGACACCACCAGCGACAGCCACAGCCGCTCCGCCAGCCACACCGGCAGATGGATCAGCTTGCACAGGCCGTAGAACGGCAGCATCGGCCAGACGTACCCGACGTACTGGTCCTGGATGCCGCCGAAACCGCCCCGGTCGTGCCACAACTGGCCCAGGTCGGACAGGAACTGCCAGGGATCGAGCGCGACACCGAGCTTGGTGTCGAAGGTCATCCGCCCGGGGTGCACGGCCAGGAACAGCACGAACACCACGGCCCAGAAACCCAGCAGCCAGCGCCGCGACCGGGGCCCCTCCGGAGGGCCGGACGTGGTCGCGGCGGGGCGGACGGCTGCCGGGGGAGGAGCCTGGACCGTGCTCGTCATGGTGGACACCGCCGGAGGATGAGGAGGAGGTTCCAGGTGGCGAACTCGCGCAGCACCGGCGTCTTGGTGACGGCGGAGGCGAGGAACGGCCAGTAGCGGGAGCGCGCCGAGACGACCGTGACGTCGTCGCGGGCGCGCACCTGCCGCAGGGTGGTGCCGATGTGCACGGCGAAGAGGTTCTCGCCGAGGGTGTGCTTGGCGGCCTTGCCGGTACGGCGGCGGTAGCGGGCCCGCGCCCGCTCGGCGCCGAAGTAGTGCCAGGGCGCCCACTCATGACCGCCCCACGGGGACAGCCAGTTGGTGAACGACACGTAGATCAGCCCGTCGGGCCGGGTCACCCGCACCATCTCACTCAGGAACGTCTGCGGATCGGCCACGTGCTCAAGGACGTTGGAGGAGAAGCAGACGTCGGCGACCCCGTCCGCCAGCGGCAGCAGATAACCGTCCGCGACGACCGACGAGTCGGGCGGCTTCGACCCCAACTCCCGTACGTCCGGCTCGAAGAGGTAGGCGTGGGCTCCGCGCCGCCGGAACTCCTCGGTGAAGTAGCCGCTGCCGCCGCCGATGTCCACGACGGTACGGCCCTCGACGGCGCCGTACGCCTCGACCTGGTCGGCGGCGTCCCGGGCGAGCAGCGCATAGCAGGACTCGGGGTCGTCCTGTTCGTGCAGGAAGGCACGGAAGAGGGCGAGGGAACGGCGTATGGAGGGGTCCTTGAGCCGTGGGCCGGCGTTGCTCGGGGCGGTCACGGCGTCCAGCCCCTCACCGCCTCCGCGGCCACCGCTCCGAACTGGCGGACCGTGTGGTTCCAGCGGTACCGGGCCGCGCGGTCGCGGGCCGCCTTGCCCATCGCTTCGCGACGGTGGGCCGACAGGGCGAGGGTGCACCAGGCCGCCGCGAAGGAGGACTCGCCGCGGGCCAGCAGCCCCGTCTCGCCGTCCACCACGGAGTCGCGCAGTCCGGGTACGTCGAAGGCGATCGCCGGGGTCTCGCGCGCGGCCGCCTCGGTGACGACCAGGCCCCAGCCCTCGACGGCGGAGGGGTGCAGCAGCAGCCAGGCGGCGCAGAGCAGCCGGTGTTTCTCGGCCTCGGAGACATGGCCCGTGAACTCCACGCCGGGACCGGCGAGTTGTTCGAGTCGCTCCCGCTCGGGGCCGTCTCCCACGATCACCAGGCGGCCGCCGGTGACCGGGCGGACCCGCTCCCACAGCCGCAGCAGCAGATCGATCCGCTTGTACTCCACGAGCCGCCCCATCGCCACGAACAGCGGCTCCGGCGAGCGCGAGGCCCGTGGCCCCGGCTCCTCGACCCCGTTGTGCACGACCCGGATGCGGTCCCGCTCGACCCCGATCGCGCGCAGGGCGTGGGCCGTCGACGGAGAGACGGCGACCAGCAGATTGCGGCGCTGCGCGCCGGCCAGCGCCCAGTGCTCGAGTCTTCGGCCGAGCCGGGCGGCGGGCGCCAGCGGTCCGCCGAACCGCATCTTCCACAGGTCCGTGTGGACGTGATTGACCAGGCAGAGGGTGGGGCCGTGGTGCCACAGCGGTGCCAGATACGGCAGCCCGTTGCACACCTCGACGAGCAGGTCGCAGTCACCGACCTGACGGTGGAACGCGGGGCGGGCGCGCAAAAAGTGGCCCAGGTCGCCGCCCGCCGAGACGACCCGGTAGTCGCGGTAGGCCGCGGGACCGCCGCACAGCAGGGTGACCTGGTGGCCGAGCTCGGTCAGCCCTTCGGCCAGCCGGTCGACCAGGAGCTCGGAGCCGCCCGCCGCCGGGTTGCCGAGATCGCGGCGGGCGAGAAAAACGATACGGCGCGGCTGTGGGGGGAGCGCCGGGAGGTGCTGCGCGGGGCGCGGGAAGGCGGCGCGCAGCGGGGAAGGCACGTGCTGGGGCATGGGTGCTCCAACTCGTCTCAGGGTGCGGAACTCAGCGTGGGGGGTAGGGCGCGGTGCGGATCTTTGGATCTTTCGGCTCTGGTCTGTCGAGGGGCCGGCGTCTTTCGATGGGCCGGCGTCTTTCGGTGGGGGCTGCTCTGGCCTTTCGATGGGGTGGGGCGGAGAATCTGCCCAACTGTGGGGTTTTTGGGCGTTCGCCGTAACGGGGATGTGGGTGGGCTGTGCTCGGGTGGGGTTGGACAGTTTTCGCCCAGCGGTTCGATGCGGCTACTCACCGAAGTGACAATTTCCGGGCTTTGTGGAGCTGACGGCACATCACATCGTGAGCGGGGCCTGGGACGACTCGGACGTATCGGGATCCGGCCGCCCGCGTACCACCAAAACGACCCCCACCACGGCCAGGACGAAACCGAGCACACCGGCACCAATCGGCAACGTCTGCCCCACCATGCGCAGTTGACCGCTCTCGGTCTTCGCCTGGTCCACCTGGTCCTTCTGCGTCGCGGCGGTGAAGGCCAGTTTCTGGCTGTCCAGGAGGACCGCCGCGTCCTTCTTGCCGCCCGGGGCACGCAGCGTCCTGCGCGGGCCGACCTGCGCGTAGATCACCCGTCCGGTGCGCTGGTCGACGACGAGCTCGATCAGATGGTTGGCGTACCACTCCTCGGCGAGCACCTGGCTGCGCTCGGGCTCATCGACGAGCGCGCCCGGCACCAACCGGGTCCCGGTCCTGGTGGCGGGGACGGATCCGGTGAACCGGTATCCCTCGTACCCGCGGATCTTCTTGGTGCCCCGGTAGTGCAGCGTGACCGTCGCGCCCAGGGAGTTGTCCCACCAGCGGTACGCGCGTTTCTGCACGTCGAAGGGGAACTTGAGGTAGGCCTCGCCCTCGAAGTACGGCTTCTCCTGGCAGCAGTGAACCGGCGCGTTGGTCTTCCGATTGGTGACCCAGCGGCCCGGCACGAACTCCAGGGCGTCGTGCGGGTCGGCGGCGGGCAGCGACTTGTCCGTGTCGACGGTGGTCGTCACGTCCCAGACGGCCTTTCCGCTGCGCTCGCTGTCGGCGACGTCGCCGCGTACCTGCTGGGTGACGGTGATCTTCTGGTCGGGCACGGTCTCGACCTTGTCGACGTCGAAGACGCTGCCCGTGCCGGTGTAGACGGCGGTCGTGTCGATGTCGATCGGGTTCACGGCGGCTCGTGGTTCCACGTACCACGCGAGCAGCGGGGCCAGCACGAGCAGGAAGGTGCCGAGGCCGAGAAGGATCAGGGAAATGGGTGTGGCTTTCCGGCGCATCCGGGCACTCCAGGGGCGTGAGGAGGCTCGACGCACGGGTGATATGTGGTGGTACAAGGTAATACGAGTGCGTCGACACCAGGAGGGAAAGTGCACGTGCGGTATGGGCCGGGAACCGTAGGCGCACCCTTGACGGGGTGTCAATGCATTGTCGAGACTGTGCCGAGGCCCTGACGCCAGGCCGGCGCTGGGGCCTCGCCGGACGGGACCGGTGGATTGACGCCGGTTGGGACCGGTGAACTGCCACCGGTTTGGGACTGGTGAACTGCCACCGGTTTGGGGCCGGTGGACTGTCATCGGTTTGGGGCCGGTGAACGTCACGAACACCGGACGGGACCGGTGGAACGGGAATGGGCAGGGGCCGCGGGGCCGCATGACCACGGCCGCGCGGAGTGCTGGGGTGGGGACGACCTCCGACAGAGAGGCTGACCCTGCGATGTCCAGACTGCTCGCCGCCGCACTGACCGTCGCGGCCGCCGCCGCGCTCGCCGTGGGCGCCGCGCTCGGTGTCGTTGCGCTGCTCGACGCGACCCCGGACCAGCCGAACACGCCGCTCATCACGTACGAAAACGCCGGGCAGGAGCGCTGACCCGTGCGAAGCCGCAGGGGTGCGCCCGTGTCGAGAGGACATGGGAGTCCCCCCTGCTCGAACGAAGCTGAGAGCTCGGGGGAGCGCGGAGGCCCCGACGTAGGAGGGGCTGAGCACGGTCGTCCTCTCGACACCGGCTGGAGCGCCCCGGAGGCGAAGCAAATGACACAGTCCGCCCGCCCGGGAACCGTCACGACACGTTCGGCCTGGCACGACGTTCCCCGCCTCCAGGTGCGGCAGTTCGCGGCGCTGGCGATGGCCGAGGCGCCGGTGCTCGCCGAGGAGATCCTGCGTGAGATCCGCCGCGAGTACCCGCATCTGCCGGTCGTCCTCGACGACTCCGGGGAGCCGATGGCGCTCGTCGGTATCCGGCGCGCGATCGAGGTCTTCGTGCAGCATCTGGAGACCGCGGAGGGCCGCCCGCGTGTCCACCCCGAGGTGTTCCAGGAGTTCGGCCGGGGCGAGGGGCTGCACGGCCGCAGCCTCGACTCGCTCCAGGCGATCTACCGGCTCGGCGTCAGGCTCGCCTGGCGGCGGTTCGCCGAGATCGGGCAGCGGGTCGACATCCCGCCACCGGCGATGTACGAGCTCGTCGACGCCGGATACGAGTATCTGGACGGCCTGGTCGATCAGTCCGTCCGGGGTTACGCCGAGGCCGCGGCCCGGCAGGCGGGGGAGCGGCTGCGTCTCCAGCGGCGCCTGATGGAGCTGCTGCTCTCCGAACACCACCACCGGGGCGACCCCGCCGAGGCGCTGGTCGAACGCGCCGCCCGCATCGGCTGGCCGCTGCCCGACCGGGTCGCCGTCGGGGTGCTGCTGCGGCCGGCCCGGGAGGCTGTCGCGCCCGCCGTCGGCCAGAGCGTGCTGCTCGACATGGAGTACGAGCAGCCCCGCATGGTCGTGCCCGAGCCGGACGCGGCGGGGCGGCCCGAGCTGCTGCACCGGGCGCTGACCGGGTGGGCCGGGGCGATCGGGCCGCCGGTGCCGCTGGCCGACGCGGCGAAGTCGCTGCGCTGGGCGGAGGCCGCGGTACGGCTGATGGAGCGGGGGTTACTCCCCGCCGGGGAGGTTCTCCACTGTACGGAGCACACGGAGGCCCTGGTCCTGCTCCAGCCCGAGGAGCTGATCGACGATCTCGCGCTGCGGTGTCTGGCGCCGCTGGAGCACTGCGGGCCCACGCATGGGCGGCGGCTCGCCGAGACGTTGCTGGCGTGGCTGGAAACGCGTGGCGGTGCCCCCGAGGTCGCGGCGCGGCTCGGTGTCCATCCCCAGACGGTGCGCTACCGCCTCCGGCAGATACGCGAACTCTGGGGTGACGAGATCGACGACCCCGACCGGCGGTTCGAGCTGGAGCTCGTGCTGCGGGCGCAACGCCTCCGGGGCGAGCTGGGCGACCCCCGCGCCCGGCGCTGACCTCCCGTCGGGGCCTTCCCCAGTGCACCCCCGCCCACCAGGCACCCGGCGCCGCCCACCCGTCTCGCCCAGCTCACCCGTTACCCGCCCATTGCCCGCCCAAGACAGCCATGAGTAACCTGTGTTCGTCATGCCGATCGTCTGTTGAAATTTCGAACATAAGGGAGGGGGCCGGTTGTGGGACGCCTCGTACCTGCCGTGACCCGAGCTCTCGACATACTCGAGCTCTTCCTGGACGGGGACGGCACTCTCTCCGCCCCCGACATCGTGCGCAAGCTGCAGCTGCCCCGCACGACGGTGCACGAGCTGGTCACCACGCTCGCCGCCCGGTCGTACATCGTCCAGGTGCCCGGTCAGCCGGGACGCTACCGGCTCGGCGTACGCCCGTACCAGCTCGGCAGCCGCTACGCCGAGCAGCTGGACCTCGCCGCCGAGGGCCAGCAGGTCGCCCGCTCGGTCGCCGAGACCTGCGACGAGACCGTGCACGTGGCCATCCTCGAAGGCACCGACGTCATCTACATCGCGAAGGTCGACTCCACGCACGCGGTGCGCATGGTGTCGGCGGCGGGCCGTCGGCTGCCCGCGCACTGCACCTCCGTCGGCAAGATGCTGCTCGCCTCGCTCCCCGCGCCGGAGCTGACGTCCCGCATCCCCGACAACGCCGAGCTGGTCGCGATGACGCCCAACAGCATCACCGACCCGGCCGCCCTGCGCGAGGCCCTCGCCGAGATCCGCCGGCGCGGCATCGCGGTGGAGAGCCGCGAGTCCAACCCGGACGTGAGCTGCGTCGCCGCCCCGGTGCGCGACCGCACGGGACAGGTCGTCGCCGCCCTCTCCATCTCCGTACCGATGATCCGCTGGAGCGACGAGCGCCGCGCCGAACTGGAGCAGCTCGCCGTGAAGGGCGCCGCCGAGCTGTCCGAGCGGCTCGGTCACCGGAGCGTCGGATGACGCCCGTCGAGGTCGCGGTCCGCGCGGACGCGGCCCTCGGCGAGGGCCCGACCTGGGACGCGCGCGAACAGCGGCTCATCTGGGTCGACATCCTCGGCTCACGGGTCCACACGTACGACCCCGTCTCGGGACACCGCACGGTCATGGCCACCGAACAGCACGGGGGCGCCGCCAAGCCCCGCGCGGGTGGTGGCCTGGTCGTCAACCTCCGTGACGGCGTGGGCCTGTACGGACCGGCGGGTTCCGGTGAGCCCTTCCGATGGCTGCACCGGGAGCCCGTCCCGGGCCGCCGCGCGAACGACGCGGCGGTCGCCCCCGACGGCTCGCTGTTCTTCGGCACCATGCGCTACGACGAGGCACCGCGCGGCGGCTCGCTGTCCCGGATCGCCCCGGACGGCACCGTACGCACGATCCTCGACGACGTCGCCGTCAGCAACGGCACGGGCTGGAGCCCGGACGGCCGGCTGATGTACTACATCGACTCGCCGACCCGCCGCATCGACGTCTTCGACGTGGGCGAGGATCAACTGCCCACCAACAGGCGGCTGTTGGTGACTGTCGACGACGGCTTCCCCGACGGCCTCACCGTCGACGCCGACGGCTGTGTCTGGGTGGCCCTCTGGGACGGCGGCGCGGTCCGCCGCTACACGCCGTCCGGCGACCTTGACCGGGTCATCGACCTCCCCGTCCGCCGCCCCACCGCCTGCGCCTTCGGCGGCCCCGACCTGACCGACCTCTACATCACCACGGCCCGCACGGGCCTGGACGCCCCGCACCCGCTCTCCGGCTCGGTCCTGGTCATCCCCGGCGCGGGGAAGGGCCTGCCGCAGCCCGCGTTCGCCGGATAGCAACTCCCGGAAAATCCCTGTCCAGTTCGCGGGAATCCCCGTCCAGTTCGCGGAAGTCCCCGTTCGGTTCCCGTACGTCCCCGTTCAGTCGCTGAGCCGCCGCTCGCTGGGCGGGGACTTCGGATTTCTCGATTCTTGCGCAAACCATTGACTGGAAAGCGCTTCCTATCTACGGTCCCGTTCGAAGTTGCGATCAGCTATCGAAATCTCGAACAGTGAGGGCAGGGCATGGGACGACCTGGCCTGAATCGCAGGCAACTCCTGGCTGGAATGGGCGGGTTGACGGTCGCGGGCAGCCTCGGCTTCGCCGCGCTCGGGACCGGTGCGGACGCGCTCGCGTCCAGTGCGCGTACCCGCGTCCGCTACTGGAACCTCTTCAGCGGTGGTGACGGCGCCAACCAGGTCGCGATGGTGGACGCCTTCCGCAAGGCGCATCCGGACGTCGCGGTCAAGGCATCCACACTGACCTGGGGAGGGCCGTACTACACCAAACTCGCCATGGCCGCGGCCGGCAACCGTGCGCCGGACCTCGCCGTCATGCACCAGGGCCGCGTGCCCGGCTTCGCGCCCGGCCGCCTCCTGGACCCCTGGGACATGGACCTGCTCGCCAAGTACGGCGTCAAGGAAGCCGACTTCAACCCGGTGCTGTGGCAGCGCGGCATCGTCGACGGCAAGCTGTACGCCCTGCCCCTCGACATCCACGTTCAGCTGAACTTCTACCGCAAGGACGTCTGCAAGAAGGCCGGCCTGCTCGACGCCGACGGGAAGCTGCCGTCCGCGACCTCCACCGACGAGTGGTTCGAGATCCTCAAGTCGGCCAAGAAGCAGCTGAAGAACGGTGTCCAGACCCTCGGACTGCACGCCAACGACCAGAATTTCTCCTGGTGGTTCTTCGTCGCCTTCTACCAGCAGCTGGCCGGGACCTACTTCAACGACGAGCAGACCGACGTCACCTTCGACACCGACAAGGCCACCCAGGTCCTGGAGTTCTTCCGCAAGCACGTCACCGACGGCTACGTCACCGTGGGCGCGGCCGACGGCGAGGCCTTCATCGCCGGGTCGCCGTTCACCTGGGAGGGCAACTGGTCCGTGCCGTACTTCGGCGGCGAGAAGGTCGACTACGGCGCCCAGCCGCTGCCCCCGGTCTTCGGCACCCCGGCCACCCACGCCGAGTCGCACTCCTTCGTCCTGCCCCACCAGGCCGACCGCGGCGGCGCCGCCAACGAGGGCGCGCACATGCTGGCCGCCTACCTGGTCAAGCACGCCACCGCCTGGGCGGGCGGCGGCCACGTCCCCGCGTACCTGCCGACCTTCCAGGACCCGGCGTACCTCAAGCTCACCCCGCAGAACGAGTACTCCAAGCCGGCCATGGAGCACCCGGCCACCGAGCCGCACATCTGGTTCGCCGGCTCCACCGGCATCCTCGCCCAGCGCATCGGCCCAGTCGTCGCCTCCTCCAACGTCGGCTCCGCGAAGCCGGATGCCGCGGCCCGCCGTATGAAGTCCGCACTGGAGCAGCTGCTCGCGATGAAGAACCCGATGGACGGCAGGACGGCCGCCCAGGAGCTGAAGGGGGCCGGCGCATGAGCAGCACCACGAGTACCCTCGCGCCCGCCACCACCCTGCGGCCCCGCACGGCCGCCGCCGCGGAGTCCGCTCGGGTGCGCTGGGGCCGCCGCTTCCAGCACGGCGGCTGGTTCGTCGCCCCGTTCTTCGTGCTGTACGGCCTCTTCGTCATCGTGCCCGTCGTCCGCGGCCTCTACCTCAGCCTCACCGACGCCAACATCTCCGGCGACCACACCAGCTTCGTCGGCCTCGCCAACTACCGCGAGGCCCTCAAGGACGACCTGGTGTGGTCCTCCCTTTGGCACAGCGTCCAGTTCACCCTCTACGTCGTCCCGTGCATCGTCGTCGTGGCGCTGCTGATGGCGCTGATCGCGCACCACACGGTGCACTTCAAGTGGCTGTGGCGGCTGTGCTTCTTCGCGCCGTTCCTGCTGCCGTCGGCCGTCGTCGGCAACCTGTGGTGGTGGCTGTTCCAGCCCACCAACGGCATGGTCAACCACGTCCTCGGCCTCGACACCCCGTGGCTGGCACAGAAGTCCACGGCCATGACCGCCGTCGTCATCGCGACCCTGTGGTGGACGGTCGGGTTCAGCTTCCTGCTCTACCTCGCCGCACTGCAGAACATCCCGCAACACCTCTACGAGGCCGCCGAGCTGGACGGCGCGAACGCCTTCCAGCGGCTCGTCCACATCACCGTGCCCAACCTGCGCAACATCACCGGCCTGGTCTTCGCCCTGCAGATCCTCGCCTCGCTCCAGGTCTTCGACCAGGTCGTGGTCATGTACCAGTTCGGCCCGGGACCCGAGGAATCGACCCGCACCTTCGTCCAGTACACCCTCGAACAGGGCTTCACCAGCTACCGCGTGGGCTATGCCTCCGCGATCTCCTTCATCCTGTTCCTCATCATCGCCGTGGTCGCGCTCGGACGGATGTGGCTGCTGCGCAACCGCGAGGAGGTCACCCGATGACCACGCCAACTCCCGTACTGCGCACGTCCCGCAGCACCTGGACGCCCGCGCAGATCGCCCTGACCGTCGTCGCCGCGGCCCTCTCCCTCGTCTGGATCTCCCCGCTCGTCTGGGCCCTGTCGACCTCGCTCAAGTCCCCGACCGAGTCGGTGACCTCACCGCACTGGATCCCGAAGGACTTCACGCTCGACTCCTGGAAGAGCGTCGTGGAGGCCGGCAACATCCCCAACTGGTTCGTGAACTCGCTGGTGGTGTCGGTCTGCGTCACGTTCATCGTGCTGCTCGTCGCCTCGCTCGCCGCCTACGGCTTCGCGCGCACCGAGTTCCGCGGCAAGTCCGCCCTGATGGCGGTCACGATGGCGGGCCTGATGTTCTCCCCGGCCATCCTCGGCGTCCCCCTCTTCACGACCGTGCAGTCGCTCGGGATGGTCGACACCTACTGGGGCATGATCCTGCCGCAGTGCGCGCCCGCGGCGATGGTCTACATCCTCTACAAGTTCTTCCAGTCGCTGCCCCGCGAGCTGGAGGAGGCCGCGTTCATCGACGGCGCGGGCCGCTGGCGGATCTTCTTCACCATTGTCCTCCCGCTGTCGAAGCCCTCCCTCTCGGCGGTCGGCATCTTCACCTTCATCGCCTCGTGGAACAACTTCCTGTGGCCCTACATGGTGACCAACAACCCCGACCTGATGACCATGCCGAACGGCATCGCCACCGTGCAGAACGCCTTCGGCATCGTGTGGCCCCAGCTCATGGCCGGCGGCCTGATCGCCGGACTCCCGCTGATCGTCGTGTTCGTCTTCTTCCAGAGCCAGATCGTGCGGGGCGTGGCCCACACGGGTCTGGCAGGCCAGTAACTCATCGCAGGAGGTACTGAGTTGAAGCTGAAGCGCCTCAGACTCGCGGCCCTGCTCGCCGCGACCGCCATCGCCCTGCTGCCCACCATGGCACAGGCGGACGTGACCTACCCCGACCCGCAGCCCCTCACCGGCCAGCAGATCATCCACGACCCCACCGTCATCCACCTCAAGTCCGGCGGATACGTGGCCTATTCGACCGGCGGCATCATCGGCGCCCGCCTCTCCAAGGACCGCGTCCAGTGGGACGACGCGGGCAACGCCTTCGCCACGCCGCCGAGTTGGTGGTACGAGTACAACGACACCGGCGACCCCTGGGCCCCCGACATCTCGTACCGCGACGGCCGGTACTGGCTCTACTACGCCGTCTCCTCCTGGGGCACCAACCACTCCGCGATCGGTGTCGCCACCTCCCCGAGCGGCCTGCCCGGCACCTGGACCGACCACGGCAAGGTCTTCACCTCGGAGAGGACCGACACCTGGAACGCCATCGACCCGGCGGTGACCAGGGCCGACGGCAAGCTGTGGATGGCGTTCGGCTCGTACTGGACCGGCATCCGCATGGTCGAGCTGGACCCGAGCACCGGCAAGGCCGTCGAGGGCGCCACCGTCCACCACCTGGCGACCCGCCCGGACGCCCCGTACGCCGTCGAGGGCCCCTACGTGCTCAAACACGGCCGCTACTACTACCTCTTCGCCTCGTACGACGCGTGCTGCGCCGGCGTCAACTCCACCTACAAGATCAGGGTCGGCAGGTCGACTTCGGTGACCGGCCCCTACGTCGACAGCACGGGCACGCCCCTGCTGGAGGGCGGCGGCGACCTGCTGCTGGCCGGCCACGGCCGCTACATCGGCACCGGCGGCGAGTCGGTGTTCCGCGACCGAGGCCAGGACTGGCTGGCCTACCACTACTACGACGCAGACGACAACGGCACGCCCAAGCTGGGGCTGAACAGGCTGAGCTGGACAAAGAACGGCTGGCCAAGCGTGCGGTAGGGGCGCGGGGCTGGATCGATGTGCGGCTCCGCCGTGTAGGCGCGCCCAGCCCCGGACAGCCCGCACCCGCCAACGCACCAAAGAAACCCCCAACACACCGCCCCGAAAGGAAAACATGCGCACCGCCCGCTTCGCCCTCGACCCCGCCTTCACCGTCGGCAAGGTCGACCCCCGTCTCTTCGGTTCCTTCGTCGAGCACCTCGGCCGCTGCGTCTACACCGGCATCTTCGAGCCCGGCCACCCCGCGGCCGACGAGGCGGGCCTCCGCACGGACGTGCTGGAGCTGGTCCGCGAGCTCGGCGTCACCGCCGTCCGCTACCCCGGCGGCAACTTCGTCTCCGGCTACAACTGGGAGGACTCGGTGGGCCCGGCGGAGGAGCGCCCCCGCCGGCTCGACCTCGCCTGGCGCTCCACCGAGACCAACCGTTTCGGCCTCTCCGAGTACATCGCCTTCCTGAAGAAGATCGGCCCGCAGGCCGAGCCGATGATGGCGATCAACCTCGGCACACGCGGTGTCGCCGAGGCCCTGGAGCTCCAGGAGTACGCCAACCACCCCTCCGGGACGGCCCGTTCGGACCTGCGGGTGGCACACGGCGACAAGGACCCCTTCGGCATCAAGCTGTGGTGCCTGGGCAACGAGATGGACGGGCCCTGGCAGACCGGGCACAAGACGGCCGAGGAGTACGGCCGGCTCGCCGCCGAGACCGCCCGCGCGATGCGGCAGATCGAGCCGGACCTCCAACTCGTCGCGTGCGGCTCCTCCGGGCAGGGCATGCCGACCTTCGCCGAGTGGGAGTCGACCGTCCTCGAGGAGACGTACGACCTCGTCGACTACATCTCCCTGCACGCCTACTACGAGGAGACCGACGGCGACCGGGACTCCTTCCTCGCCTCCGCCGTCGACACCGAGTCCTTCATCGAGAACGTGGTGGCGACCTGCGACCACGTGGGCGCCCGGCTGAAGTCCAAGAAGAAGATCAACCTCTCCTTCGACGAGTGGAACGTCTGGTACCAGAGCCGGCCCAACCCGCACCCTGTGGAGGACTGGCAGGAGGCCCCGCGCATCCTGGAGGACGTCTACTCCGTCACGGACGCGGTCGTCTTCGGCTCCCTGCTCATCGCGCTGCTGCGGCACGCGGACCGGGTCACCGTCGCCTGCCTCGCCCAGCTCGTCAACGTCATCGCGCCGATCATGACGGAGCCGGGCGGACCGGCCTGGCGGCAGACGACCTTCTTCCCCTTCGCGCAGGCCTCGAAGTACGGGCGCGGGCAGGTTCTCGACGTACGGGTGGACTCGCCGACGTACGAGACGAAGAAGTACGGCGAGGCGGATCTGCTGCACGCCACCGCCGTGCGCGCCGAGGACGGCTCGGTCACCGTCTTCGCCGTCAACCGCAGCCAGACCGAGTCGCTGCCGCTCGAAGTCGCCCTGAACCGCCTGGGGTTGACGTCGGTGGTCGAGCACAGCGCGCTCGCCGACGCCGACCCGGACGCCACCAACACCCGCGACGACCAGGAGCGGGTCACCCCGCACCCGGTCGAGGGGACCACCCTCCAGGACGGCATGCTGAGCGCCGTCCTGGAGCCGCTGTCGTGGAACGTGATCCGGCTGAGCTAGCTCGTGCGGGTAAGGCCGGGGGAGTCGACCAGTGTCACCGGCACTCCTCCGGCCGCGCTGCCCAGCAGCGTCAGCTTCACCTCGCCGGGACCTGAGGGTGTGGTCCCGTCGGACAGCACCGCGAGGGCCAGTGTGTTGAGCCCCCGTGTGCGCAGCAGCCCGTTCGGCAGGACGAAGGTGTGCTGGGGGCCCACATCGTTGATGTACTGGCCCATGTTCCAGCCGTTCAGGAAGATCTGGACACGGTAGGCGCGGGCCGGGTCATCGGTGAGCGTGAGTCCGATCGAGGCGTCCACGCCGGTGTCGACGGCGAGCCGGAAGTCGGTGCGGTACCAGGTGACGCCCTGCCGCCGCTCGGCACGCGGGAAGTCGACGACCTTCCAGTGGTCGTCGGCGAACCCCGGCAGATGCCAGCCGTGGCGCTCCCCGTGCAGACCCCCGTTGTTGACCGGCCCGCGCACCGGGTCCGGGGCCGCCTCGCCCTGAATTCGCCAAGTGATGGCCGGGGAAGCCCCGTTGAAGGTCACGGCCGTCAGCCCTCGGGCCACCTTGTGCGTGTCCTTCGCCGCCCCGTCCTCGTCGTGCTGCATACGACGCACGAGGACGGACAGCACCCGCGGCCCTGTCTTGGAGGGGATGGGGAACGTGGCCGTGGCGGACCACGTCCCCCGCCTGACCGTCTTCTTGTCCGGCACCGGCATCCGGTGCGTGCCCAGCGGCTTCCCGTCCAGCCACGCCATCAGCAGCCCCTGCGCGCCCGAGATGTAGGAGAGGGCCACGGAGCCCGCGCCGCCCGCGTCCGTGAGGTGTCCCCGGTACCAGACGTCGCCGTAGTGGTAGCCGTAGTCGTCGGCGAACAGCACGGGCTGCCCGGCGGGTACGGGGGTGGTGCTGTACGAGGACTTCTTGTTCGCGAGCTTCCACCGGGCGTCGTCGTAGTCGGAGGCGGACTCCGGGTTCTCGGCGGACCGGCGCCAGTTGGTCAGTGCGGGGAGCTGGACGCCGGGCACGCCGGGCAGCCGCTGCTCGGCCCGCAGGCTCCCCGACTTGGTCGCGTGCGTCTTCAACGTGCCCTGGTTCCAGACGACGTCACTCATCCCGCGCGGCCCCCAGACCTCCAGGTCCGCCGCCTCCACTGTGTCCCCGGTGAGATGGACGACCGTGTCGCGCAGGGCGGCGGTGCGCACGAGCGCGGGGCCGTACACCAGCACCGGGCCGGAGGGGGTGTCGTACCGCCAGAGCCGTCCGGAGGCCTCGTCGTCGGCGAGCAGCAGGAGAAGAGGCGCCGAGGTGCCGCCGCCCTCCACCAACACCCGGGCGATTCCGCTCAGTTGGGCGTCCACGCGCAGCACGCCGTCCGCGTACGTGTGCCTGGCATTCCCCTCCAGCACGGTGACCGTCGGTTCGCTCGCGCACTCCAGTGCGGTCTGCGTCGACTCGCCCGCGCGGCCCGTGAACACGGCGATGTCCTGGCGCCCGGCGCTCAGCCACAGCATCGGCTGGGCGGTGGAGTACCTCAACTTCCGTCGCCCGAGGGCGATTCCGGTGGCGAGCAGCCGGGCGTCGAGACCGGGGACCGGCACGGTGACGGTCGTTCCGGCGAGCGGGATGGTGGCGACGACCCCGGCGGAGCTGTCATTGCGCAGCACGTAGAAGTGCGCCTTCGTGTCCGGATTGACGAGGTGGTACGCCTTGATCCCCTTCCCGTCGACCGTGATGTCCTCGGCGCGGTCGAGCTTCGCCAAGTCGGGTACGGAGTACATCAGTTGACCGATCTGGTGCATCGGGATCAGCTTGGCGGTCGGCTGCCGGGCCTCGTCGAGGGCGGCACCGTAGTCGTACGAGGTGTAGACGATGGGCGCGGGCAGCCAGCCCCAGGACGTGCCGCCGAACGTCATGTAGACGTTGTGGATCTTGATGCCGTTGGCGAGGTTGGTGAGGTAGAAGCGCCGCTCGTACGCCGCGTCCCGGGTGCGGCGCGACTCCGCGTACCCCTTGCCGTCGAACTCCACCCCGCCCCAGGGATCGAACCAGCCACCTCCGAACTCGGCGATGAGCCCCGGGGTTTCGGGACTCGCGGTCGAGCCGCCCTTCGTACCGCCGATGCCGAAGTAGCCCCAGTCGGGCGGGGGCGCGAAGGGCGACGGATAGCCGTCGAAGCCGTACAGATAGCGGCCCTTCTCCCCGCCCGTGTCGAAGGTGCCCGGGGCCCAATGCCCGTTCCTGCCCTTGTCGTTGTGGAAGAGCGGCACGTCGATGCCGTCCGCGCGGACCTTCGCGTACAGGTGGGCCATGTAGTCGCGGCCGAGGGGGCTGGTGACGTTGTTCGCGTACTCGTTCTCCAGCTGGTAGAGGACGATCGTGCCGCCGCCCTTGGTGTAGAGGTGCTTGACGGCGATCCGGTCGACGGCGGTCAGCCACTCGTCGACGTACTTCAGATAGGTCGGGTCGGAGGTGCGGGCGGTGCCCTTGGTGACGGTCAGCCAGCCGGGGAAGCCGCCCGCGTCGACCTCGGCGTTGATGTACGGGCCCGGACGCAGGATGACGTACAGGCCGGTCTCGGCGGCCGTCCGCAGGAACAGGTCGAGGTCGCGGACCCCGGAGAAGTCGTACTTCCCCGGCGCCGGGGAGTGGTAGTTCCACGACACGTAGACGCTGATCGTGTTGTAGCCGTGGGCGCGCAGTTTCTCCAGCACGTCCCGCCACAGGGACGGGCTCGGCAGCCGGAAGGGGTGGACCTCGCCGGACCAGAGCACGAGGCGCTTGCCGTCGATCAGCATCGAGTAGCGGTCGAAGCCGACGGTGTGCGCCTTGTGGTCGGCCGCGGGCGGTCCGGGCGGGGGCCCGGTGGGAGCGCTGCGCGCCTCTCCGACGGCGCACGCCTCATCGCTGCCGCTGCCGCTCAGCGAGAAGCCGAGCGCGGCGGTGCCGGCGAGTGCGCTGAAGGTACGTCTGCTCAACACCATGCGGGTCCTCCCGAGGACAGCGGCGCGGGTGGCCATTGTCCACAGCGGTACGTCCCACCATGGTCATATGAGGATCTCGGCGCGGGCGGATTACGCGGTACGGGCGGCCCGATCGTCTCCGTACGCGTGAACGATCCTCATCTCACCCTAAGGCTGTCCTCAGCTAGAGCCCCTAGCGTCACCTCCCGTTCATCCCCGCCGAACCGGTGGGGGAAGGCCAGGAACGACGGGACGGATCCCTTGCGCACGCTCATCCTGCTCGCCCTCGCGGGCCTCGGCGCCCAGCTGGTGGACGGCAGCCTGGGCATGGCCTACGGCGTGACCTCGACGACGCTGCTGCTCGCCATGGGCACCAACCCGGCCGCCGCCTCGGCCACGGTCCACCTCGCCGAGATCGGCACCACGCTGATGTCCGGGGCCTCGCACTGGCGCTTCGGAAACGTGGACTGGAAGGTGGTCGCCAAGATCGGCGTACCCGGCGCGGTGGGCTCCTTCCTCGGCGCGACGGTCCTCTCCAAGCTGTCCACCGAGGTGGCAGAACCGGCCATGTCGCTGATCCTGCTGGGCCTCGGCCTGTACGTCATGTCCCGCTTCACCTTCCGCGGCATGCCCAAGGGGCAGCTCGGCAGGCCCCTGCGCAAGCGATTCCTCGCCCCGCTCGGCCTGGTGGCCGGCTTCCTGGACGCGACGGGCGGAGGCGGCTGGGGCCCGGTCGGTACGCCGGCGCTTCTGGCCAGTGGGCGGATGGAGCCGCGCAAGGTGATCGGCTCGATCGACACCAGCGAGTTCCTGGTCGCCATCACCGCGAGCCTCGGCTTCCTCTTCTCGCTCGGCTCGCAGGGCCTCAACTGGGGCTGGGTCCTCGCGTTCCTGCTCGGCGGGCTGGTCGCCGCGCCCGTCGCCGCCTGGCTGGTGCGCCTGGTCCCGCCGCGCGTGCTGGGCTCCGCGGTCGGCGGCGTCATCATCGTCACCAACGTCCGTACGCTCCTGAAGAGCGACTGGATCGGCGCCTCCGCGGGGCTCAGCACCCCGGTCCACGTCCTCCTGTACGCGCTGTGGGCCGCCGCCCTGACGTACTCGATCCGCGCCTATCGCAAGGAGAAGGCGGCGGAGTCGGCCGAGCCGGCGGTCGAGGAGCGGCAGCCCGTGACGGCGTAGGGAGGCAGGGGCCTCGGCGCGTCAGGTGACCAGTGGCCGCGGCCTAACCAGCAAGGCTCTTCGCGCCGTCATTGCTCGCGGCTCGCGGCTCGCGCGGCGAGAGGTTCTGCCGAGCGTGCTGCCGGCGTTCTGCCCAGCGGACGGCGGGCGGTGCTGCCAGGCCCGTCACGGCGAACAGGGCTCCTACGACGTACCAGCCGGGGCGGCCCCAGGTGATGCAGAGCGAGATGAGGAGGGTGGGGCCGAGAGCCTCGGCCAGGCCGGCGCCCAGGCCGAAGACGCCGAGGTACTGGCCGGTGGCGTGCTGTGGGGCGAGGGCGAAGGACACCTCGAAGCCCGCGGCGGAGTGCCACAGTTCGCCGACCGTGTGGATCAGTACCGCGGTCATGAGCAGCGTTGCCGCGGCCCACGTCGGTATCCCCGCGGAGAGCGAGATCAGCGCGCAGGAGACGAGGAAGGCCACGCCCGAGCGGCGGTAGGCGGCTCCGCCGGCCGTGGGGGTGTCGACGGTGCGGCCGGCTCGTACCTGAAGCGCGATGACGATGACGGTGTTGGTGAGCATGGTGCCCGAAATGAGCCAGCGCGGTGCGGCGGTGGCCGTGACCAGCCAGAGCGGGATGGCCACGGTGAGCACCTTGAACTGGATGGCCATGACGCCGTCGAGGGCGGTGAGCAGAAGGTAGGGCCGGTCCCGCAGGGCGACCCAGCGCGGTCCGTGGACGGCGGGCGCGGGCGCGATGGGCGGCAGCAGGGCCAGGACGGCCGCCGAGGCGGTGAAGGCGATGGCGTTGCCGACGACCAGAAGCTGGTACGCGGTGAGGGTGCCCACCTGGACGGCCCAGCCCGCGAGCAGGGCACCGAGGGAGATGCCGATGTTGGTGACAGCCCGGAGGTAGGCGCGGAACCGCTGCGGCCGGTCCCCTCCGAAGTGTCTGATCAGCGGGCTGCGCGCGGCCAGACCGGCCGCCTTCGCCCCGGTGGCCGCGCAGACCGCGAGGACGAACGGCCAGAAGCTGTCCGCCAGTACGAAGGCGGCCGTGGCCAGTGCCTGGACGACAAGGGTGGTCGCGTAGACGCCGCGGGCGCCGCGCGTGTCCGCGAGATGGCCGACGGCGATGCCCACGGCCAGCGAGACGACTCCGGCGATCCCGAGCCCGAGACCCACCTGGGCTGCCGGGAGGTGAACCGCCTCGGTGAAGTACAGCACCCCGGCGGTCAGATAGAGGCCGCTGCCGACGGTGTAAACGAAGTTCGAGGCGGCGATGACGCGCTGGGGTCCGGCATCCGGCAGCAGATGGGGCATGACGTGGCTCCGCGTCCTGGGCAGGCGGTAAGGGCCCGCCAAGCTTGTTGCATATTACTTGCAAGAGCAAGAGGCGTGCGATTGCTTCGCGCGGCCTGTCCGGCGGGGGTGGCCCCACCGGCCGGTGGGGCCACCCCTGTCGCCCTGTCTCCGTGGGGGAAAGATGTGCGGGTCCGCCGGCTCAGCTCTGTTCGACGCCGAGTGTCAGGGTGCCCGTATAGCCGGACGAGACCGAACTGCCCAGGGCCGTGAGGGTGAGGAGGCCGGAGGTGACGCCTCCGTCGTCGTAGATGGAGTCCTGGGCGAGGGTGGTACGGGTGACCGTGTTGGTCGAGTACGGGGAGACCTTGGCGACGCCGGTGGTGATCGTCTCGCTGAAGAAGAGCTGGCCGGTGTGGAGTTCCTGGCCGCCGGTGAAGGAGCCGTCGGAGGTGAGCGTGACGTTCGTGTGGACCTTGACGTGGATGTGCACGCAGCGGCCGCGGTACCAACCGGGGTAGATCGTGGTGATGTTCGCGACGCCGCTGGAGTTCGTGAGCACGCCGCCGCGCAGGAAGGTGCCGTCGTCCGGTTCGTTGTGGCCGTTGTTGCCGACGAATCCGGAGTACTCGCCGAGCGCGTCGCTGTGCCAGATCTCGACGAGGGCGTTGCTGAGCGGGGCGCAGGTGTCGTCGTCGACGACGGTGAGCGCCAGCTTGAGCGGGACGCCCGCCTTGCCTTCGGTGATGTCGGAGCGGACGAGCTGTCCGTCGAGGTAGTAGGGGCCTTCGGTCATCTCCTTGGTGAGGGTGCAGACGGCCGCGGCGGCGACGGGGGACGTGTCGTCGGCCTGCGCGGTTGTGCGGGCTTCGGGCGCGGCGGCGCCTACGGCCAGGGTGGCGGCCGTGGCGCCGGTGGCGATCAGTACGGTGCGGCGCCCGATCGGGTTGGCTCCTGAAGTGTCTGTCATGGACACGGCACCGTAGGAGTGGATCCTGTCGGCGAGCTGTCAGAGCGGCAAAGTGATGAAGCGTCAAGTTCCTTGTGAGACAGGCTGATGCCGCTCGAGAGCCGCACCTCGGGGGCCGCACCCGGCCGGGACGGCAGGCGGTGGATGAGCTCCTTGCGGAGCTGGCCGACTTCCTCACCGACCGGGGTGACCAAGGGGGCACCGACCGGGGCGGCCAAGAGGGCAAGGAAAGGATCGACGCCGCCGTGCTCCTGTGTGCACGCCACCGAGTGGACCGGTTTCTCGGCGCGAGCCAGGTCCGCCCTCAGGTCGGCTGCGTTCTGGGCCGGGGGTGAGGGCGCGATCGCGCCCTCACCAGCCCGCCCGGCGTGCCGCGTGGCCCTTCGGCTGCGGGTGGCTCAGCGCGCCGCCTTCGCGATCGACGTCAGGACCGCCTCCGGGTCGCCGCCCGGTGCGACCGATGTACCGATCTTTGTTCTGATCGCCGTCGAGACCCTCGACCAGTTCGTCTCGGAGAGCGGGTAGAGGTCCATGTTGTCCAGCGTGTCCAGGCCGTTCCAGAGGCTGCGGTAGTGCTTGTCGGCGCGCATGGCGTCGGTCGCCGACGTGGTGACCGGCAGCAGCTGGTACTCCGCCGCCTGCTCGGTGACGTACTTGTCGCCGTAGAGGAAGTCGAGGAACTGGCCGATCTGCTCGCGGTGTCCGCCCTGCTTGAAGGCGATGGTCCAGTCGGCGGTGCCCATCGTCGGTACTGCCTTGCCGGTGCGGCTCGGCAGCGGGACGGTGCCGTAGGGGACGTTCAGCGTGGAGTCCTCGATCTGGCGCATCAGGGAGAGTGGGGCGTTCACCATCGCTGCCTCGCCGTCGACGAAGGCCTCCAGTGCCGCGCCGCGGTTCAGCTTGCCGGGCGCGACCGGGCCCGTAAGCCCCGTGTCGACGAGGTTCGACTTGATCCACTTGAGTGTCGACACATTGGCGTCGGAGGTGAAGTCGTAGGCGCCGGCGTCGTCGGTGTAGCCGCCCTCCCCGGCCAGCAGCCACATCAGCGTCTCGGCCTCCGCCTCCTCGGGGCCGAGGGGCACGGCGATCGGGTACTTCACGCCCCGCGCCTTCAACACCCGTGCGTCGACGAGGAGTTCCTGCCAGGTGGTGGGCGGTTCCAGGCCCGCCTGCTGGAACAGGTCCTTGTTGTAGTAGAGCAGCCGGGTGCTCGCGGTGAACGGCAGTCCGTACTGGGCGTTCCGCACCTCCCCGGCCTCGGCGAGGCTCTGCACGAACCCGGCCTGGACGGGGATCGAGAGCAGTTCGTCCGCCGAGTAGAGCATGCCCTTCGCCGCGTACTCGGCGTAGCTGTCGGTCTGCACGATGTCGGGTGCCTTGCCCTGCTTCACCAGCTCGGCGACCTTCGCGTCGACGGTGTCGGCGGGGTAGACCTTCGCGACCACGCGGATGCCCGGGTGGGAGGACTGGAAGGCGAGCCCGACCCGGTCCCAGTAGCCGAGCGAGTTCTTGTGGACGCTGTCGCCGTAGTTGGTCGCGACGACGGTCAGGGTGATGGTCTTCGAGTCCGCCCCCGTCTCGGCGCCGCAGCCGCTGACGCCCACCGTGAGGCCCAGCGCGGCCGCCATCGTCACCATGATCCGGACTCTGCGGCGCACGGCCATCACCTCTGTTTCAGCCACCTTTGACGCGCGTAGACGAAGGCGTCGATCGTAGGCCGGGCGGGAGGCGGCGCACAGGGCCGTGGCGGTTGCGTTTTGGTTCCGGTGGTGTGTCGTGAGTGGCCGGAAGTCACAGGTGCGTGACGGGGGTTCGGTGTGTGAGAAGCGTTGACGCGCAAGCGCTTCGATTCTACGGTCCCGTTCAGTTCCCGTTCGAGGTCCTGACCTGCGTTCGCCATTTCGAACAGGAGGGTCTGTATGAGCCGCACCTCCCGCAGAACCGCACTCCTCGCCGTCCCGGCGGCCGTCCTTCTCGCCCTGATCCCGACCACCGCGTCGGCGTACCCCAATCCCGGCACCGTCACCGGCTCCGTCGTCGTGCACGACCCGACGATGATCCGCACCTCGGCGGGGCGGTATCTGCTGTACGCCACCGGTGGCGGCCTGAGCTACAAGACCTCCACCGACCGGATCGCGTTCAGCGCCGGAAGCGATGCGTTCACCACCAAGCCGAGCTGGTGGTCGACGTACGCGACGGAGGCCTGGGCGCCCGACATCTCGTACCACGGCGGGAAGTACCTGATGTACTACGCCGTCTCGACCTTCGGGTCCAACAAGTCCGCCATCGGGCTCGCCGGTTCGACGACCGGGCTGCCCGGCTCCTGGACCGACTACGGAGTCGTCTACACCTCCACCACCTCCAGTGACTACAACGCCATCGACCCGAATCTCTTCGTCGACGACAACGGCAAGTGGTGGCTGTCCTTCGGCAGTTGGTGGACCGGCATCAAGATGATCCAGATCGATCCGTCGACCGGGAAGCAGCTGAGCAGTAACACCACGAGGTACTCGATCGCCTCGCGGCCGACCGGGACCAAGGCCGTCGAAGCCCCGTACATCGTCAAGCGCAACGGCTACTACTACCTCTTCGCCTCGTACGACGTCTGCTGCCAGGGCACCAGCTCCACCTACAAGGTCAAGGTGGGGCGCGCCACCAGCGTCACCGGGCCGTACTACGACAAGAGCGGCGTCGCGATGATGAGCAACGGCGGTACGCCCGTGCTGGAGTCGCACGGCAGCGTCATCGGGCCCGGCGGGCAGTCCATCATGGCCGACTCGGACGGGGACCTGATCGTCTACCACTACTACGACGGCAACGACAGCGGGACACCCAAGCTCGGGATCAACCTGCTGAACTGGAGCAGTGGGTGGCCCGTCGCCTACTGAGGTCAGCCGGCCCTCACGTACTTATCCCGCCTGGCCGTACAGCATCGCGCCCACCGCCGGCCAGCCGGTGGGTTGTTGGGGCTGCTGCGGGGGTTGGGGCTCCGGCTGGGTCCGGCCGCGGACCTGGGCCGCTGTCAGCCCTCCCTGGGCACCCTGCGAGGCGGCCATCCCGGCCATCCCGGCCACCCCGGCCATCCCGGGCATGCCGGTCTGGGCGACGGGCTGCAGTCCGGCCGCCGGGGCCGCGGCGGGCATCGCCCCCGGTGGCTGTGCCGACGCGGCTGCTGCCGGCCAGGCGGTGGGCTGCGGGGCGGCGGGCCGCGCGGGTTGCGGAGTGGGCTGCGGGGCGGGGAAGTTGGCCACCGCCACCGCCGCCGCGGGCTGCGCGGGCTGCGAGGGCGGCAGGCTCGGTACCGGCGAGGGCTGTGGCGCCGGCTGGGGCACGGGCTGCGCCGCCGCGGGCCCCGGCCAGGCGCCCGCCTGTGCCGCCAGCCCCTGCATGCCCGCCCCGTTCGTGGCGCTGACCAGGCGGTCCACCGCCGCCGTACCCGAGCTGTAGCTGGTCCCTGTGCTCAGCTCGGGCACGGCGGCTCCCCTCCTGGTCCCGTAGAGCACCTGTTCCAGGCCGGACACCAGGCGACGCACATCCACCTGGGGGCGCACCACGAGTCTCAGGAAGCGACTGGACGAACCGATCTTGTTGCCGCACTCGCGGACCAGGATCCGGTGCTCGGTCAGCAGCCGGTCCCGGACCACGGTGCCTTCGGCGCCGACGGGGAGGCGCACGAAGAGGAAATTGCCTTGGGAGGGGTAGACCGTCAGGCCGGGGAGTGCGGAGAGCTGGCGGGCCATGTCGAGCCGGTCGCGGCGGACCATGTGCAGGCTCTCCATGTACTCGGCGCCATGCTCCTTCAGCATGAACACCACATGTTCGGCAAAGGAGTTGAGGTTCCACTTCGGCAGCATGGAGCGGACGCGCCCCGCCAGCGCCGGATTGGCGACCAGGTAGCCGAAGCGTATGCCGTGCAGGCCGAAGTTCTTGCCGAGGCTGCGCAGCACGATGACGTTGGGCCGCATCACCGCGTCCTCGACCACGCTCGGCTCCGACTCGGCGTCGGCGAACTCCAGGAAGGACTCGTCGATGACGACCAGGTCCAGGTCCGCCATCGCGTCCATGAACTGGATGACGGACTGGCGGGGGAGGAAGCCGCCGTCGGGGTTGTTCGGGTTGCAGATGACGGCCACGCGCGTGCCCCGGGCGCGGATGAACTCGGCGTAGGCGGCGAGGTCGAGGGCGAACCCGCTGGACTCCTGGAGCGGGAACATGTCGACCCGCTTGCCGGTCTCCATCGGCTGGTCGGTCCAGCGGCCGAAGGTGGGGACGGGGATCGCGAGGGACTCCCGGACCAGCAAGTGGTCGATCCAGGTGATGAGTTCGGTGGAACCGTTGCCCATCGCGACGCACTGCGGCGGGAGCTGGAGCAGCGAGCACAGCTCGGCCGTGATCGTGTCGGCGCTGCTCGGGTAGTACGTGATGATCTCGCGCAGCCGGCCCGCGAGTTCGTCGAACATCGCGGGCGTCGGGAAGTACGGGTTGCAGGGGATGCAGAAGTCCACGGGACCGGCCCCGTCGCTCTCCCGCGCCAGCGCGGCCATGGACGGGCTGTGCGCCGCAGTGCCGCGAAAGAGCGAGGTGACATTGCCGGCCATGGAACCTCCGTATAGGGCGGGCCCGCTGGGGAGGACGGGCCCTCCGTCTTTGGGTGGCCCGTGCGGGGGAGCACGGGCCGCCCTCTCATACGGATACGGAGGTGGCGCTGTTCAACTCGTGTGAATTCAGTGCGGGTTCGCGTCCCGAGGCAACCGGAGGCCCTGCTGAGCCGTCAAGGGCCTGGAGGCCCCGCGAAGCCGCAGGGCCCGGAGGCCCCGCGGAGCGGTCAAGAACCTCAGGCGCCGAACGAGTGCACCGTCGTGCTGCGGTACGTCTGCCCCGGCCGCAGCACCGTCGACGGGAACGACGGCTGGTTCGGCGAGTCCGGGAAGTGCTGGGTCTCCAGGCACAGCGCGTCGCCCTGGCGGTAGGTGCGGCCGCCGGTGCCGACGAGGGTGCCGTCGAGGAAGTTGCCCGAGTAGAACTGCAGACCCGGCTGGTCGGTGGCGATCTTCAGCGTGCGGCCGGACGACGGGTCGCGCAGGGTCGCGATGTGCGCGGGCTTGGCGGTGATGCCCTTGTCCAGGACCCAGTTGTGGTCGTAGCCCTTGGCGGTGACCTGCTGCGGGTGGGCGTCGCGGATGTCCCGGCCGATGCTCTTGGTCTTGCGGAAGTCGAAGGGGGTACCGGCGACCTTCGCCAGCTCGCCGGTGGGGATCAGGCCCGAGTCGGTGGGCGTGTAGCGGGAGGCGGCGATCGTGAGCTCGTGGTCCTCGATCGTGCCGCTGCCCTCGCCGGCCAGGTTCCAGTAGACGTGGCTGGTGAGGTTGACGACGGTGGCCTTGTCGGTGGTGGCCTCGTAGTCGATGCGCCAGTCGCCGTGCTTGGTGAGGGTGTACGTCACCTTCGTCTTGAGCGTGCCCGGGTAGCCCATCTCCCCGTCGACGCTCGTGTAGTACAGGTGCAGACCGACGTCGGAGCCCTTGGTGAACGGCTCGACGTCCCAGATCCGCTTGTCGAAGCCCTTGGTACCGCCGTGCAGGCTGTTCACGCCGTCGTTGACGGAGAGCTGGTAGCTCTTGCCGTCGAGGGTGAACTGGCCCTTGCCGATGCGGTTGCCGTAGCGGCCGATCAGGGCGCCGAAGTACGGGGTCTTCGCGACGTAGTCATCGATGTTGTCGAAGCCCAGGGAGATGTTGGCGTAGTGGCCGTGCCGGTCGGGGATCTCCAGGCACTGGACGACGCCGCCCCAGGAGAGGACCTTCATCCGCGTGCCGCCGTTCTCCAGCGACCAGCGGTAGACCTTCGTGCCGTCCGCGAGCTTGCCGAAGAGCTCCTTCACCGGCGTCCTGCCTCCCGTGGCGTGTGCCGTTCCCCCGAGCGTGGTCGCGGCGATGCCCGCGGCCGCGGCTCCTGCGATGACCGTGCGTCTGTTCAGTTCCATGTGTGCGGCTCCCATAAAGGTGGGGCCCCGCCGTTTCCGGCGGGGCCCGAGCTGACTTACGAACCGGACTTGCGCTTGTTCCATACGTCGAAGCCGACGGCCGCGAGCAGGGCCAGGCCCTTGATGACCTGCTGCCAGTCGGTGCCGACGCTGAGGAGGTTCATGCCGTTGTTCAGCACGCCGAGGACGAGACCACCGATGATCGCGCCGAGGACGGTGCCCACACCGCCGCTCATGGACGCGCCACCGATGAACGACGAGGCGATGGCCTCGAGTTCGAAGTTCAGGCCCGCCTTCGGCGAGGCCGCGTTCAGACGGGCGGCGACCACCAGACCCGCCAGGGCCGCGAGCACGCCCATGTTCAGGAAGACGTAGAAGGTGACCTTCTTGTCCTTGACGCCGGACAGCTTCGCCGCCGGCAGGTTGCCGCCGATCGCGTAGATGTGACGGCCGAAGACGGCGTTGCGCATGACGTAGCCGTAGCCGACCACCAGGACGCCGAGGACGATCAGGATGATCGGCGCGCCCTTGTAGCTGGCGAGCAGCATGGTGACGACGAGGATCGCGGCGACGATGGCGACGAGCTTGAGCAGGAAGATGTTCCTCGGCAGCACGACCAGCGAGAACTCCTGCTGGCGCTTGCGGTCGCGGATCTCCTGGAGGACCGCGAAGACGATCAGCGCGAGGCCAAGGAGCAGCGTGATGTTGTGGTAGTTGGTGTCCGGGCCGGCCTCCGGCAGGAAGCCGTTGCCCATCTTCTGCAGCCCGTCCGGGAACGGGCCGAGGGTCTGGCCCTTCAGCAGGATCTCCGTCAGACCGCGGAAGAGCAGCATGCCGGCGAGGGTGACGATGAACGACGGTATGCCGAGATACGCGATCAGGAATCCCTGTACCGAGCCCGCGACGGCGCCCACCACCAGGCACAGCACCAGGGCGAGGGGCCACGCCACACTGTGTTGCACCGTCAGCACGGCCGCGAACGCGCCCACGAACGCGGTCAGCGAGCCGACCGACAGGTCGATGTGGCCCGCGATGATCACCAGCATCATGCCGATCGCGAGGACCAGGATGTAGCTGTTCTGCAGCACCAGGTTGGAGACGTTGCGCGGCAGCAGCAGGTCACCGTCGGTCCAGACCGCGAAGAGGGCGACGATCAGGCCGAGCGCGATCAGCATGCCGTACTGCCGCATGTTGCGGCGCAGGCCGTCCATCATCAGCTGCAGCAGGCCGCCGCCGGTGGCCGAGCTTCCGCTCTTCCCGGGCGGCGCCGGGGCCGGGGTCTTGGCGGTTACATCCGTGCTCATCGGGATACCTCTTTGTCCTTCGTCATCTGGCGCATCAGCACTTCCTGCGTGGCCTCGGCCCGCGGGACCTCGCCCGTGAGCCGCCCGGCGGCCATGGTGTAGATGCGGTCGCACATGCCGAGCAGTTCGGGCAGCTCGGAGGAGATGAAGACGACCGCCTTGCCCTCGGCGGCCAGCTGGTCGATGACCGTGTAGATCTCGTACTTGGCGCCCACGTCGATGCCGCGGGTGGGCTCGTCCAGGATCAGCACGTCCGGACCCGCGAAGATCCACTTGCTGAGGACGACCTTCTGCTGGTTGCCGCCGGACAGCTTGCCCACCGGCTCGAAGACGGTCGGCGCCTTGATGTTCATGGACTTGCGGAAGCGCTCGGCGACCTGCCGCTCCTCGTGCTCGTCGACGACACCGCGCTTGGCGACCTTGTTCAGGGCGGTCAGCGAGATGTTGCGGTTGATGGTGTCGATGAGGTTGAGGCCGTAGTGCTTGCGGTCCTCGGTGACGTACGCGATGCCGTGCCCGACCGCCTCGGCGACGGACTTCGTACGGATCTCCTTGCCGTCCTTGAGGACCGTGCCGCCCGCGTGCCGGCCATAGGTGCGCCCGAAGACGCTCATCGCGAGTTCGGTGCGGCCGGCGCCCATGAGGCCCGCGATGCCGACGATCTCCCCGCGCCGCACGTTGATCGACACGTCGTCGACCACCTTGCGCTGCTGGTCGATCGGGTGATGGACCGTCCAGTTGCGGATCTCCAGGGCCGGTGCCGCACCCACCTCTCCCTCGTACGCGGTGCGCTCGGGGAAGCGGTGGTCGAGGTCGCGGCCGACCATGCCGGAGATGATCCGGTCCTCGGTGGTCTCCGGCGCCTTCACGTCGAGGGTCTCGATGGACCGCCCGTCACGCAGGATCGTCACCGAGTCGGCGACTTTGCGGATCTCGTTCAGCTTGTGGGAGATGATGATCGAGGTGATGCCCTGCTTCTTCAACTCCAGGATGAGATCGAGGAGTTTGCCGCTGTCCTCGTCGTTCAGGGCCGCGGTCGGCTCATCCAGGATGAGCAGCTTCACCTTCTTCGACAGCGCCTTCGCGATCTCCACGAGCTGCTGCTTGCCCACGCCGATGTCGGCGACGCGGGTCTCGGGGTGATCGTCCAGACCGACCCGGCGCAGCAGCTCGGTGGCGTGCCGCAGGGTCTCGTTCCAGTTGATGAGCCCGCTCTTGGCGTGCTCGTTGCCGAGGAAGATGTTCTCCGCGAGGGAGAGGAACGGCACCAGCGCCAGCTCCTGGTGGATGATGACAATGCCGTGGTGCTCGCTCGCCCGGATGTCCTTGAAGCTGCAGACCTCTCCCTCGAAGAGGATCTCACCCTCGTAACTGCCGTGCGGATGGACGCCGGAGAGCACCTTCATCAAGGTGGACTTCCCGGCGCCGTTCTCGCCGCAGATGGCGTGGACCTCGCCCTGGCGGACGGTCAGGGTGACGTCCGACAGCGCCTTGACGCCGGGAAAGGTCTTGACGATCGAGCGCATTTCCAGGACGGGTCCCGCCATGGTCGTGCCTTCCAATCAGTAGGGTCCGGCGGTTACTTGAGGTCGGACTCGGTGTAGTAGCCGCCGTCGATCAGCACCTGCTTGTAGTTGGTCTTGTCGACGCTGACCGGCTGCAGCAGGTAGGCGGGGACGACCTTGGCGCCGTTGTCGTACGTCTTGGTGTCGTTGGTCTCGGGCTTCTTGCCGTTGAGGACGTCGTCGACCATGGTCGAGGCGACCTTGGCCAGCTCACGGGTGTCCTTGTAGACGGTCTGCGTCTGCTCGCCCGCGATGATCGACTTCACCGAGGCCAGCTCGGCGTCCTGGCCGGTGACGACCGGCAGCGGCTTGCTCTTGGAGCCGTAGTCGTCCGACTTCAGCGCCGACAGGATGCCGATGGAGATGCCGTCGTACGGCGAGAGCACCGCGTCGACCTTGGCGCTCTTGTACGACTTGGTGAGGATGTCGTCCATGCGCTTCTGCGCGGTGGCACCGTCCCAGCGCAGGGTGGTGACCTGGGTGAGGCCCGTCTGACCGGACTTGACGACCAGCTTCTTGCTGTCGATGTACGGCTGCAGGACGCTCATCGCGCCGTTGAAGAAGTACTTGGTGTTGTTGTCGTCGTTGGAGCCGGCGAACAGCTCGATGTTGAACGGGCCCTTGCCGCTCTTCAGACCGAGCTTGTCGACGATGTAGCTGGCCTGCAGCTCGCCGACCTTGGTGTTGTCGAACGACGCGTAGTAGTCGACGTTCTTGGTGCCGAGGATGAGGCGGTCGTAGGCGATGACCGGGATCTTCGCGTCGGCGGCCTGCTGGAGGACGTTGTTCAGCGACTTGTTGTCGATCGCCGCGACGATGATGGCCTTCACGCCCTGCGTGATCAGGTTCTCGATCTGCGAGACCTGCTGGTCGGGGTCGTCCTCGCCGTAGACCAGCTTGGTCTTGTAGCCCTTGGACTCCAGGTTCTTGACCACGTTCTTGCCGTCGGCGATCCAGCGCTCGGAGGACTTCGTCGGCATCGCGATGCCGATGGTGCCGCCCTTGCTGCTGCCCTTGTCCTCATTGCTGCCGCCCTCACTGTCCTGCCCGCAGGCGGTCAGGGTCAGAGCGAGGGAGGCGGCTCCGGCTATGGCGGCGAGGGCGGCTCTGCGGTTACGCATGATCATCATCCTTGATGTGTGTGCAGGGCTCGGTCTCGCGGTGCGAAGGCGCTCCCGAGGGTGGCGCCGGAAGACCGAGGACAGGTGTGTTGGATTGTGCGCGGCTGTGTCGGCTTGTGTGAAGCGAGGTTTCCGGAACGTTATGCCCGGAGGTCGAATCTGTTCAGTGCGCCCGGCAGTCGGGAACCGAGCGGCGCCATGTCGCCGTCCGCTCCGTGCCGCGCGAGCAGATCGAGGGCGAGTCGGCCGCGCCGCACCCGCTCCCGGGCGGTGGACAGGGTCAGGTCCCGCAGATGGTGCCCGTACGGGTAGATCCCGGGAGCCTTGGACAGACCGAACTTCAGGTAGAGCGGTGCGCCGCGCCGGATCAGCTCGGCGACCTCGTACATCCGCACGTACCCGCCGAGGTCGTCGGGGGCCTCGATGTACATGTCCATGGGGGCGGCGGAAACCCGCCGGATCTCGGTGAGGTGATCGAGGGTCAGATCACTCGGCACGTTGACGGAGTCGGCGCCGAGGTTCTCGTACACGGCGTATGCGGCCGGGTTGACCGGGCCGATCAGCGCGGAGACCTTGAGGGTCGTGTCGGCCGGGATGATCCCGGCGACGCGCGCCCGGTGGAGGGTCCACAGCACGCCCTCGTCGGCGACGAGGAGGCACTTGACGCCCAACTCGGTGGCGCGGACGGCGTCTTCGAGACAGCCGGCGACCGCGTCGTGGCCGCGGGCGCGCAGTCCGGCGCCGCGCGAGTCGGTGCGTACGGAGGCGCCGATGTCCCAGGTGCCGCGCGGACCGGTGAAGAGGCAGAGCTCGATGTCGCGTTCACCGGTGGCCTCGACCATCTCGGTGATCTCGGCGTCGGTCAGCATCCAGACACCGCTGCCCTGGCTGATCCGGTGGATCGGCACATCGAGGCGCGAGGACTCCTTGAGGACTACTGCCAGCGCCTCGGGCCCCTCCACGGAGGGAACCTCGGTGCGCCAGCGGCCGCCTCCCGGGAAGGTGTGCGGCGAGGCGTCGGCGGGGGAGAGGGCGGGCGCGCCCAGGCCGAGCGCGGCGAGCGCCTGCTCACCGGGTCGACGGGCTGCCGTAGTGGAGGCGTCGGTCACAAGCTGTCCTTCATGTTCGATATTTCGGACGAGGTTCGCGGCTTTGGGTGTGCGGGGGCTTGGTGGTACGCCGGTACGGAGCCGTCAGGTAACTCCGTACCGGCGTACGGCTCGGGGTGAGTTACGGCCTCAGCAGCACCTTTCCGACCTTGGGATCGCCGGACCCCACCAGCTCGATGGCCGCCGGGAACTCGGCGAGCGGCAGCTCGTGCGTGACCAACGGCGACGGGTTCAGCAGCCCCGCGCCGAACACCCGCACCGTGTGCGCCCAGGCCTCCGGCGGTGCCCCGAACACGGTGTGCACCTCCAGCTGCCGTACGACGAGATCGGTGGGGTCGAGTCCCTCGGCGCCCGGCGCCGGGATCCCCGTCAGGACCAGGCGTCCGCCGCGCCTGAGCAGGGAGGCGGCGGTGCGCGCGGCGGACGCGGACCCGGCGGTCTCGATGACGACGTCGAAGTCGTCGGGGAGCTCCTGGTCCCGGGTGCGGAAGTCGGTGGCGCCGAAGTCCCGGGAGAGCTGGTCGCGATCGGGCCGGGTGCCCACCACGAGCAGCTCGGCCGGGGAGCCCGCCTTCAGGAACTGCACGGCGAACATGCCGAGCGTCCCGGTGCCGACGACCGCGACCCTCTCGCCGGGCCGCGCGTTCGCCTTGAGGGCGGCGGCCGCGATGCAGGCGGCGGGCTCCAGCAGGGCGGCGGCCGTCAGGTCGGCGTCGTCGGGAAGGACGTGGAGCAGCCGGGCGGGGAGGGTGAGGGTGGTGGCCATCGCGCCGGGCTGGGTGAAGCCCGTCTCCTCGTACCCCGCCGTGCACAGCGTGGTCTCGCCCGCGTGACAGCGGTCGCAGACCTGGCAGTTGCGGAAGCCCTCACCGACAACCTTGCGCCCGACGAGGGACCCGGGCACGCCCGCGCCGACCTTCGCCACGGTCCCGGACCACTCGTGGCCGGGCGTGAGCGGGTAACGGACGTACCCGTCGGGCCGGTTGCCCTGGTAGACCTCGCGGTCGCTGCCGCAGATGCCGACCGCGTGCACGCGGACCAGCGCCTCGCCGGCCTCCGGCTCCCGGGGCTCGTGCGCGGCCAGCCGGTGCTCGCCCGGCGCCTCGATGACGACCGCGGTGCTCACTGGGTCCCCTTCGGCTTGCGCTGCTCCCAGCCGTCCGCCCAGAGGTCGAACCGGGCCTGCTGCTGCGGGAACTCGGCCGCCGCGTCGGTGTCCAGCTCGACGCCGAGACCGGGCTCGTGCGACAGCTGGAAGTAGCCGTCGACGACCTGCGGGGCGCCCTTCACGACCTTCTTGATCTCCGCGTCCGCGAAATCGTTGAAGTGCTCAAGGATCTTGAAGTTCGGGGACGTGAAGCCGACCTGGAGGGAGGCGGCGGTGAGCACGGGGCCGCCGACGTTGTGCGGGGCGACGAGCACGTAGTGCGCCTCGGCGGTGGCGGCGAGCTTCCGCGTCTCCCAGATGCCCCCGATGTGACCGACGTCGGGCTGGATGATGTCGGCCGCCTGGCTCTCGAAGAGCTCGCGGAACTCGATGCGGTCGTGGATGCGCTCACCGGTGGCGACCGGGATGTCGACCTTGGCGGCGACCTTCTCCAGCGCCTTGAGGTTCTCCGGCGGAACCGGCTCCTCCAGCCAGGCGGGCTTGAAGGGCGCGAGCTCGCGGGCGAGGCGGATCGCGGTGGAAGGGGAGAAGCGCCCGTGCATCTCCAGCATCAGCTCGGAGTCCGGCCCGATGGCGTCGCGCACGGCCTCGATGAGGGAGACGGCGTAGAGGGTCTGGGCGTGGTCGAGCTCGAAGTGCCCGGTCCCGAAGGGGTCGATCTTGAGGGCCTTGTACCCGCGGGCCATGACCTCCTGCGCGGCCTTGTGATAGGCCTCCGGGGTCCGCTCGGTCGTGTACCACCCATTGGCGTACGCCTTGACCTTGTCGGTGACCTTGCCGCCGAGGAGCTGCCAGACCGGCACTCCGAGGGCCTTGCCCTTGATGTCCCAGCAGGCCATCTCGATGACGGCGATGCCGGACATCACGATCTCGCCGGCGCGCCCGTAGTCGCCGTACTTCATCCGTCGGACGAGGTCCTCGACAGCGAACGGGTCGGAGCCGAGAATGTGATTGGCCTCCGCCTCCCGCAGGTAGCCGATCAGCGCGTCGGTGTGGCCCAGCATGCGGGTCTCGCCGACTCCGGTGATGCCCTCGTCGGTGTGCACCTGGACGTAGGTCAGGTTGCGCCAGGGCGTCCCGACTACGTGTGTGCTGATTCCCGTGATGCGCACGGCAGTTGCCCCCTGTGCTCTTCGGCTCTGTTCGAAATTTCGTCACACGTTCGAAATGCTGGCGTGACAGTAAGGACGTGGCCCCTGGAGTGTCAATGGGTCGAACGCATAACGGTTTCGACGCGATGGGCGCGGGATGGCGGGGAATGTTCGGGGGTGTCTCAACTCGGCACGCCGGAACGGGAAGTTCAGCACACAACATTCACAGCTGTGCCTATGAACGTTACCCAGGAGGAACTTAGTCTTCCCGCGTCATGGACTACTGCCACCCGTGCCGACGGCACCTCAACGGCGCCCTTGCCTGCCCGGGGTGCGGCACCCCAGCCGAAGAACTCCGCACACATGCGGCGGAGAGCGATACGCATACCGAAACGGGCGTGGACGCGACGGATGCCGACGCGTACTACGACGAGGACGACGACGCGGATGACGACGCGGACGAGCGCCCTGGACGGGCCGCGCGGCGGCGGGGGCGGGGGCGGGGCGCTCGTGGTCGCGGGCGGGCCGTAGAGGAGTCGAGCGGTCCGGGTGGCCCGGACGGGCCGGGTGGTGCGGACGGTCCGGGGGGCGCGAGTCGGCGTGATCGCAAGGCCGCGGTACACCGTCGGCGGCGGCGCCGGACGCTGCTCATTGCCGCGGGGTTCGTGCTCGCGGCGGGTGGGCTGAGCCTCGCGGAACTCGGCATCGACGCGCCTGGGCTGGGGCCGA
The DNA here is from genome assembly GCF_042894545.1 of Streptomyces sp. NPDC001530. Lineage (NCBI taxonomy): Bacteria > Bacillati > Actinomycetota > Actinomycetes > Kitasatosporales > Streptomycetaceae > Streptomyces > Streptomyces sp. NPDC001530. The sequence continues at coordinate 260,338 of NZ_JBIAVS010000002.1, read as the reverse complement.
AGCCGGCGGCTGCCGGGGGTGAGTCGGCCGACGGCTCGTCCTCCTCGGAGGGCGGGGAGACGGCCCAGCCGCTGGGGGACACGTCGGGGGCGGGTGGCGCCTCGCCGACCGGCTCGCCCGACGCTTCCGCGTCCCCCTCGGTTTCCGGGTCGCCGTCCGCGTCCGCCTCCGGCAAGGACAAAAAGAAGACCCAGGACGAAGAGTCGGCAACCACCGGCACGACCCCGGGGCGCGCGACCTCGGCCCCCAGCTCCAGCTCGGCCCCCGAAACGACCGCGCCCGCCACGGTCGCCCCGACGACGTCCGTGCCGACCCCGGACCCTTCGCCATCGGAAACCTGCAACCGCTTCTTGTGGTGGTGCACGTAGGGCGTTTTTCGCCCCCTCCGCCCCTGCCCGTCCCTTCCCTGGGGCTGCGCCCCAGACCCCCCTGGGTGGTTCATTGTCTGCGGGTGGGTGGGGGCTGGTCGCGCAGTTCCCCGCGCCCCTGACGGGCCGCCCGAAACTACGCCCCCAGCATCCGTCGCAGCAGGTCCCGTAGTGCCAGCCGCTCCTCCTCCGCCAGCCCCGCGAGGGGCTCTCGGGCGAAGTTGAGGGAGTCGCGCAGGCCCCGGGCCACGGCCCGCCCCTCGGGCGTCGCCGCGGCGAGCTTCACGCGGCGGTCGGCCGGGTCGGGTCGCCGCTCCGCCAGCCCCCGAGCCTCCAGTCGGTCCACGATCCCGGTGACATTCGACGGCTCGCACTTCAGCTGCTGCGCCAGTCGCCGCATCGGCAGCGGCTCCAGAGCGAGCAGGCTCAGCAGTCGCGCCTGCGTACCGGTCAGCGCGTGCTCCGCCGCCGCGTCCTCGTACTCCTCGTGGTAGCGGGCCACCACCGTCCCGATGAGTTCGACGACCTCCAGGGTCAGGGGGTCCATTCGGGGTGTCTTCTGCGAGGCGGGCATGGACTCCAGACTACCTCGTTACTTGACATCCTGAAATATTCAGGAGCATGGTTGTTTCAGGTACTGAAGTATTCGTGAGCCGCAGCCGCAGCCGCAGCCCGGCCGCACGCAGGAAAGGCGCCCCCCATGACCGACACCCCCCAGCTCCCCACCGTCAGCCGCGAATGGCACCTGGTCAGCCGCCCGGTCGGCTGGCCCAAGGGCGAGGACTTCGCCCTGGTCGAGGCCGAGGTCCGACAGCCGGGGGAGGGCGAGGTCCTGGTGCGGAACAAGTACCTGTCCGTCGACCCGTACATGCGCGGCCGTATGAGCGCCGCCAAGTCGTACGCCGCCCCCTTCGAACTGGGCAAGGTCATGCAGGGCGGCGCCGTCGGCGAGGTCGTCGCCTCGAACGCCGAGGGGATCGAGGCCGGCGACCACATCCTGCACTTCTTCGGCTGGCGCGAGTACGCCGTCGTCGACGCCAAGCAGGCCGTGAAGGTGGACCCGGAGGCCGCGCCGCTGTCGACGTACCTCGGCGTCCTCGGCATGACCGGGCTCACCGCCTACGCCGGTCTGCTGCGCACCGCCTCCTTCAAGGAGGGCGACTCCGTCTTCGTGTCCGGCGCCGCCGGTGCCGTCGGCAGCCAGGTCGGGCAGATCGCCAAGCTCAAGGGCGCCTCGCGCGTTATCGGCTCCGCCGGGTCCGACGAGAAGGTCAAGCTGCTCGTCGAGGAGTACGGCTTCGACGCCGCCTTCAACTACAAGAACGGCCCGGTGGACGAGCAGCTGCGCGAGGCCGCCCCGGACGGCGTCGACGTGTACTTCGACAACGTGGGCGGCGACCACCTGGAGGCGGCCATCGGCTCCCTCAACCAGGGTGGCCGGATCGCCGTCTGCGGCATGATCTCCATCTACAACAGCACCGAGCCCGTCGGCGGCCCGAAGAACCTCGTCCGGCTGATCCAGACCCGCGGCCGTATCGAGGGCTTCCTCGTCGGCGACCACTACGACCTGCAGCCGCAGTTCGTCCAGGAGGTCGGCGCCTGGGTCCGCTCCGGCGAGCTCAAGTACCGCGAGACGGTCGTCGAGGGCATCGAGAACAACCTGGAGGCGTTCTTCGGGGTTCTGCGCGGCGACAACATCGGAAAGATGATCGTCAAGCTGTAAGGCTTCACGGTTGTTTCCGGCATGCGATAACTTCTTTCCGAAGTCGTCGCGATCGTGGGCGCGAGTCGCGGCGGACCAAGGAGGAACGCACCGTATGTCCAGCTCCGCAATCCGACGTTCTGACGTCCTGTACACCGCCGTCGCCACCGCCGAGAACGGTCGCGACGGCCGGGTCGCCACCGACGACGGCAAGCTCGACGTCATCGTCAACCCGCCCAAGGAGATGGGCGGCAACGGCACGGGCACCAACCCGGAGCAGCTGTTCGCCGCCGGGTACAGCGCCTGCTTCCAGGGCGCCCTCGGCGTCGTCGCACGCCAGGAGAACGCCGACATCTCCGGCTCGACCGTCACCGCGAAGGTCGGCATCGGCAAGAACGAGGACGGGTTCGGGATCATCGTCGAGATCTCCGCCGACATCCCGAACGCCGATGCCGCCACCGCCCGCGCGCTCGTCGAGAAGGCCCACCAGGTGTGCCCGTACTCGAAGGCGACCCGCGGCAACATCACCGTGACGCTTGCCTGACGGCAGTCGTTGCATACGGCGGAGGCCGCACCCTAGGACGTGGGGTGCGGCCTCCGCCGTACCACGACCCCGCCGTACCACGACCCCGCCGTACCACGACCCTGCCGTACCACGACCCTCAGGACACGGCCGGCAAGGCTCTCCCCAGCTACGGGAACTCCCCCTTCCGACGAGGCCATGGGTGCCTACCTGTTCGACTCTCCCGCAACAAGAGGTCGTTGCCGTCACGGCCGTCGCGGGCGTCGCGGCGGATCTCCGGATGGCGCATCCCCGGCGGGCCGGAAGGGGCATGCTGAGTGCGGGCGCCGGCGCGAGGGAGGGCCGGGCCGCCGGAAGGGAGGGCCCACCCATGTCCCCGATACCGTCGATTTCTTCGATCCCGTCGCTCCCCAGCAGAGAAGACGTGGTGCGCATGGCGCGCAACACCACCGACATCACCGGCCAACTCCTCGACACGGCCGGGAACATCACCAGAATCGCCATCAACACGTTCGACCCCCGGGACGGGTCGGGGGCCGAGGTGCTGCGCGTCCTGCGCGAGACGACGGCGGAGCTGGCCGAAGCGAGTGCGTCCCCACAGGCGCAGGAGGCGTTCTACCGGATCGTGGACACGCTGACGCGGCTGGGTACGAGTGGGGCGCCGCTCGCGGTGCATCCCGTGAGCGAGCCCGCCCAGGCGCTCCTCGCCGCGCTGGGCGACAGTCTGCTGCCCGTCCTCGACGCGGTGGAACCCGCCGTGGAAGAGGCGGCCGTCGCCCTGGGGGAGCTGGTGGACGCCACCTCGCCGCTGCTGCCCGCGGCGGCCGGGGTCGCGGCGGGGGCGCTGCTCGCGCTGACTCCCGTCGTACGGGCCGCCGCGGACGTCCTGCGGAACTCGTCGCCCGAACTCCGGCGCATCGCCGACGCGTTGACCGCCGCGCTGGCTCCGCTGCTGCCGCTTCAGGTGGCCTTGGCTGAGCGGGCGGCTGCCGCAGGGGCGGGGGTCGTACGAGCCGGCCTTCCGCCGCTCGCCGACCTCACGGAGGCGGCGGCCGCCGCGATGACCGCCGCCCGTCCGCTCCTCATCGCGAGCGAGGAGCTCCTCGTGTCCAGCCTGGAACAACTCCAGCCGCTCCTCCTCGCCTCGGCCTCCCGCGCGGGGCGCGTCGCCCGCGCGGCGGCCGTCCGCATCTCAGCGGCGGTCTCGCCCGCGGCAGACCAGAGCGTGGTGGTGGCGGTCACCCCGGTGTAGTTCGCGCAGTTCCCCGCGTCCCTTCAGGGGCGCGGGGAACTGCGCGACAAGCCCCCACCCACCCGCAGCCGACAGGCTGGTACGGGACGGGCAGGGGCGGAGGGGGCGAAAAACCCACCGGCCGCAGCCCCACCGGGCGCCCGCTAAAGTTCCCCCATGCGCGATCTTGGGGTGGGCTTCGGCTACTTGGTGCGGGGCCAGCGATGGGTGGCTGGGCACGGGAAGCAGTACGAGTTCGGGCTGGTGCCGGGACTCATCACGCTCGTGCTGTACGCGGCAGCGCTCGTCGCCCTCGCCGTGTACGGCGAGGACTTCGTCACCTGGGCCACCCCGTTCGCGGATGACTGGACCAGCCCCTGGGTGGGTCTCTTCCGTGGATTCCTCACCGTCGTACTGTTCGCCCTCGCCCTCCTCCTCGCCGTCCTCACCTTCACCGTGGTCACCCTCCTCATAGGACAGCCCTTCTACGAGAACCTCTCCGAGCAGGTCGACCGCGACGTCTCCCCGGACGGCACGGCCCCCGAGTCGGGGCTCCCGCTCTGGCGGGAACTGTGGATCTCGGCCCGGGACAGCCTCCGTATCGTCGTGAGGGCGGCCTTCTGGGGCGTGCTGCTCTTCGCCCTCGGCTTCATCCCGTTCGTCGGCCAGACCGTCATCCCGGTGATCGGCTTCTTCGTCACCGGCTTCTTCCTCACCGAGGAACTCACCGCCGTCGCCCTCCAGCGCCGCGGCGTCGACCTCCGCGCACGCCTCACCCTGCTCCGCTCCCGCAAGATGCTGGTCTGGGGCTTCGGCACGCCGCTGGGCCTGGCCTTCCTGGTTCCGTTCGTCGCGGTGTTCCTGATGCCCGGAGCCGTAGCGGGCGCCACCCTCATGGCGCGCGACCTCCTCGGTGAGGACACCGCGGACGACACCACCGTGGACACTCCCGACACCGCAGACGCCCCCGAGGAGGGAGCCACCCCGTGACCGAGATACTCGCCGTCGCCGTCATCACCGTCCTGGCGGTCATCGCCCCCGGCGCCGACTTCGCCATGGTCGTCCGCAACAGCTATCTCTACGGCCGCCGGACGGGGCTGTTCGCCGCCACCGGTGTCGCCGCGGGCGTCCTCGTGCACGTCACGTACACGATGCTCGGCGTCGGACTCCTGATCGCGTCCTCCACCGCCCTGTTCACCGTGATCAAGCTGATCGGCGCGGCGTACCTCGTCTACATCGGCGTACGCACCTTCCGCGCCCGCGGAGACGTCGAGGTCGACCTCGGCCACAAGACGGCCCTGACCCCGTTCGCCGCCCTGCGCACCGGGTTCCTCACCAACGTCCTGAACCCCAAGACGACCCTCTTCGTCGTCTCGACCTTCGCCCAGGTCGTCAGCCCCGGCACCCCGGTCTACCGGCAGGTGGGCTACGGGCTGTTCATGTCCTTCGCCCACCTGCTGTGGTTCGGCGTCGTCGCGGTCTTCTTCTCGCAGGACCGGATGCGCACGCTGATGCTGCGCGGCCAGAAGGTCCTGAACAAGGTCATCGGCTCCGTCCTGGCCGGCCTCGGCATCAGCCTCGCTTTCGCTCCGTCGCACTGACGACCGACGCGGCCGACGAACTCGCGTCCATGGCCACCGTCAGGATCGCCCGCACCTGCGCGATGATGTCCAGCCGGTTCCGCACGAAGTCCGGATCGGTGACCGTCCCGGTCGCCGGATCCGTGTTGCCCGTGCCGAACTGCAGCACCGGCGTGTGCACATGCCCTCCGGGGAGTGTGGAGCGCAGGCCGAGGCGGTCGCGGAGCAGCGTCGCGCGGTACGCGATCTCGTTGGAGAGGTAGTTGCCGCCGCCCCCGGCACGCGCCGTCGAACCCTTGGTCGGACCGTCGGGCCGTACGACCGGATCGGTACCCCCAGCCGGGATCTCGGTCACCGACGTGTTGTCGTACATGGGGAAGCGGCCGGTGCTCGCGGCGACGATCTCCTTGTACGGGAGGGTCGTCGAGGTCCACTGCGGCTGCGAGCCCGGGTCGCTGACCGGGACCGTCTCGGTCACCGGGAGGTTCAGGTTGTCCGGGTAGCCGCCCCGCCAGGCCCCGTTGGTCCGCTCCACGTCGAAGCGGCCGACGCGGCCCTGGCTGACCGTCGTGAACAGGTCCACGTGGGGCAGATACGGCCGCAGCGTCCGCTCCACCATGCCGTCGGTGAAGTCCTGCCAGCGGACCGGGAACAGGGCCGTCTCGACGCGCGCCGGACCGTCCGCGGTCTGGATCGTCGTACCGTCGAGGGCGAGCGCGGTGGCCCCGGAGGGATTCGAGATCCGGACGTCGCGGTCCAGGGTGAACGGGTCGAACCCGGTGACCAGGATCCGCTTCACCCCCTTGGCGCGCGGATAGCGGATCGCGTTCTGGCCGCGCGAGTTCTGCTCCAACGCGTCCAGCAGCTCGGCGCGTTGGGCCTCGGATAGGCCGAACTCCGGCTCCCACTGGCGCACTTCACGGGTCATGCCGAGCCGGGCCCAGTACAGCGGCCGGTCGTCGTCGCGGCTCAGATCCCCGCCCGCCGGACCCCGCCCCTGCGCCCGGTCGACGGCCCGCCGCCACAGCGCCGATCCCTCGCGTACGACGAGGTGGCGGGCCTGGGCGTAGGAGTGCGCCGCGTCCAGTGACCGTGCGAACTCCGGTGCCACGGTGTCGAATCCGGAACGCCGCAGGATCTCCTGAGGCGCGGCCTTGTCGAGCCGCTGCTCCTCGACGGTGGAGGTGTCGGCGGCCGACGCGCTGGGCGTGACGGTCAGCCCCGCCACCAGCGCCAGTCCGAGCACACCGATCCGAGCACATATATGAGTCAAGGGAGTTCGGGCCTTCCGTCGCAGTGGGGTGCTTCCGGACGGCGGAAGTATCCCGTGACGGCTGGGGCGAACGCCATGGTGCGTGAGGGGTGAGACGCCCGGGCCACGGCCCGCGCGGTGCGGGCGGCCGGATCAAGTCGCCCTGGTACCAGGGATCTTGGCGGAGGACTCCCGCAGCGCGGCCAGGAACGCCTCCGCCGCCGGTGTCAGGGACCGCCCGCGCACCGTCGCCGCGTACACCGCCCGCGCCGGCGCGTCCTCGTCGAGCACCGGGAGCAGCGCGATGTCGGGCCGCACGGACTCCGCGGCGAGCGCCGGGATCAGGGTCACGCCGAGACCGGCGGCGACATACCCCTGCTTGGCGGTCCACTCGGCCACGACGTGGGCGACGCGCGGGCGGAACCCGTGCCGCAGGGCCGCGTCGAGGAGGGTGCCCTCGGGGCGGGAGCCGCCGGATATCCAGTCGGCGTCGGCGAGTTGGGGCAGTCGTACGGAGGGCTCGGCGGCCAGCGGATGGTCGGCGGGGACGGCGACGTACAGGGACTCGTCGAGCAGATGGTGCAGGGTGTAGGCGTCCAGCGGGGCGCGGCCCGTTGTCGAGACGACCGCCAGATCGAGGTGGTCGGCGGTCAGCCGGTCCAGGAGTACGGGGGTGAAGCCCTCCTCGCGGGTGAGCCGGACCCCGGGGTGGCGGGCGCGGAACGCCGCGATGGCCCGCGGGACGAGAGCCGCGTCCGCGGTCGCGAAGGCGCCCAACCGCAGCCGCCCGCCCGCCACCTCCCGCAGCGCGGCCAGCTCCCGCCCCGCGCCGTGCAGCCGCTCGACCACCGACTCGGCGTGCGGCACGAGGACCCGCCCGGCCTCCGTCAGTCGTACGCCCCGGGGCAGCCGGTCGAAGAGCGGGGCCCCGCCGAGCGCCGCCTCCAGCGAGGAGATCTGCCGCGACACCGCGGACTGCGTCCACCCGAGCGTCCGCGCGGCCACCGTGAACGAACCGTGCCGGGCGACTTCGAGGAAGACCCGCAGCCATACGGTCGACAGATCGGGTACGTCGCTGAGACGGCCCCCTGCGCCGACGGCGCCGACCGTCGGATTGTCATGCGAGTTCAGCATGGCTCTCATGCTAGACATTCGCTTGCCGCATCATCCGTGGGTGCCTAGCGTCGAGGGCATGGAAAAGATCGCTTTTCTCGGACTCGGCCACATGGGCGCCGCGATGGCACGTCAACTCCTCGGCACCGGGTACCCGTTGACGGTCTGGAACCGCACCGCCGCGAAGGCGGAGCCGTTCGTCGCGGAGGGTGCCACCCTCGCCGCCTCCCCGGCCGAGGCGGTACGGGACGCGGACGTGGTCATCACGATGCTCGCCGACCCGGCCGCGCTCGACGCGGTCGCGGACGCGATCGTGCCGGGGCTCCGCCCGGGCACGTGCTGGGTGGAGATGTCGACGGTCGGCCCGGACGTGGTCAAGGAGCTGGCCGCCCGGCTGGGAGAGGGCGTGACCCTCGTCGACGCGCCCGTCATGGGCAGCACCGACAAGGCCGCCGCGGGGCAGCTCGGCATCCTCGCGGGCGGCGACATGGCCGGAGTCGAGCACGTCCTGGCCCACTTCGGCACCGTCACCCGCACCGGACCGCTCGGCTCGGGCGCCGCGCTCAAGCTCGTCGTCAATACCGCCGTACTCGGCGGAGTCGCCGTCGTCGCCGAGGCGATGGCCCTCGCGGACGCGCTCGGCATCGATGAGGACACCGCGCGCACCGCCCTCGCGAGCGGCCCGCTCGGCGGCGCCGTCGGCCGCGCCTTCGCCGAAGGTGTGCACTTCGACACCTCGCTCGCCGTCAAGGACGCCGACCTGGCGACCAAGGCGGCCCGACTCCCGGCCATGGAAGCGGTGTTGGAGCACTTCAGGCGAGCCGCCGCGGACCCGGACATCGCCCACGCGGACATCGCGAAGGCCGTCACCCATATCCGTCACTCAGCCTGAGGGAACGCCCGCATGCGGATCACGCTCGACAACCCGGCCTCCGCGCCCCAGCCCGCCAATGCCTACTACTCGCAGGTCGCCCGCGTGGAACTCCCCGGCGGCGGCGCCCTGTTGTACCTCTCCGGCCAGGTCGCGGAGGGCGCGGACCTCGCCACCCAGAGCCGCGGTGTCTTCGAGACCATCGACGCCCTGCTCAAGGCGCACGGCGCGACCCTCGCCGACATCATCAACATCCGTACCTACCTGACCGACATCGACCAGCTCGACGAATACGGCGCCGTACGCCGAAAGTTCCTCACCGGCACCGCACCCACCAGCATGACCTTCGAGGCCGCGCGCCTCTTCAAGCCGGACGCCCTCATCGAGATCGAGGTCGTCGCCGCGGTGACAGGGCCGGAGTGATCCGTACTGCTCAATTGATGGTTGCGGTTGAGGTTCCCTCGCAGGCGGCCGAGGCAGGATTGAGGCGTCCATGGACTTCGACGAGGAGGCACCGCGATGGTGGCAACCCCGGCCGATCAGGCCCGCCAGGCGGTCGTGGAGGCCGCCCTGCACCGGCTGGACCTGGACGCGAAGGCGCGGCTGCTGTCCGGCCAGGACATGTGGTCGCTGCCCGCGCTCCCCGAGATCGGGCTGAAGTCCCTGGTCATGTCCGACGGCCCGATCGGCGTCCGCGGCGTCCGCTGGACCGCCGACGACCCGTCCATCGCGCTTCCGTCCCCCACCGCGCTCGCCGCCACCTGGGACCCGGCCCTCGCCCGCCGCGCCGGCGCCCTGCTCGCCCAGGAGGCCCGCCGCAAGAACGTGCACGTCCTGCTCGCCCCGACCGTCAACCTGCACCGCTCCCCGCTCGGCGGCCGCCACTTCGAGGCGTACAGCGAGGACCCGTATCTGACCGGCCGGATCGGCAGCGGTTACGTACAGGGCGTGCAGTCCGGCGGCGTCGGCACCACCGTCAAGCACTTCGTCGCCAACGACGCCGAGACCGACCGCTTCACGGTGAACAACGTCGTCTCCGAACGCGCCCTGCGCGAGCTGTACCTGGCCCCCTTCGAGGCCATCGTCGAGAACGCCCACCCCTGGGGCATCATGACCGCCTACAACTCGGTCAACGGCACCACGATGACCGAGCACCGCTACCTCGTGAACGAGGTCCTGCGCGGCGAGTGGGGCTTCGACGGCTTCAACGTCTCCGACTGGATGGCCGCCCGCTCGACGACCGGCGACATCGAGGGCGGCCTCGACGTCGCCATGCCCGGCCCGCAGACCGTGTACGGCGCCCCGCTCGCGCAGGCCGTACGGGAAGGCCGCGTCGAGGAGTCGCAGGTCGACGAGGCCGTCCGCAACGTACTCCGCCTCGCCGCCCGCGTCGGCATCCTGGACGGCGCCGAGCCGGTCGTGACCGAGCCGCCCGCCCCCATCGACGGCGAGGCACTGGCCCGCGAGATCGCCCGCCGCGCCTTCGTTCTCGTACGCAACGAAGTGCGCGACGAGGTGGGCGACGAGGTGGGCGGTGACGTGGGCGACGACGCGGGCGAGGGGCGCAAGGTGCTGCCCCTGAAGCCGGGGACGGTGGCGTTGATCGGCGCCGCCGCCCGCGACGCCCGCGTCCTCGGCGGGGGCTCCGCCACCGTCTTCCCCTCCGGCATCGTCTCGCCCCTCGACGGCCTCACGGCCGCCCTCCCCGAGGGCAGCCTGACGTACGCCGTCGGCGCCGACCCGACCGAGGAACTCGCCCTCGCCGACAAGGGGTTCGAGCTGCGCGCCGTCTGCCGCGACGCGCACGGCGAGATCATCGGCAGCGGCTCCGCGCCGGGCGGCCAGATCCAGTGGATGGGCGACGACCTTCCCGAGGGAGTCACCCACGACACCCTGCACACCGTCGAACTGACCGGTACCTTCACCCCGCGCGACAGCGGCCCGCACACCTTCGGCATCAAGGGCCTGGGCGTCTTCACCCTCACCGTCGACGGCACCACGTACTTCGACGACGCCCAGCGCACCGACAAGGACGACCCCTTCGAGGCGTTCTTCAGCGCCCCGGTGCCCCGCGCCCGGGCCGAACTGACCGCGGGCGAGCCGGTCGAGGTCTCCCTCACCCACGTGGTCACCCTCCCCGAGGGCATCCCGATGAAGGTCGTCGGCTTCGCGCTCGCCCACCAGCAGCCGCAGCGCGACCCCGACGAGCTGATCGCCGAGGCCGTCGCGGCCGCCCGCGCCGCCGACACCGTGGTCGTCGTGGTCGCCACCACCGACCGCGTCGAGTCCGAGGGCTTCGACCGCAAGGACCTCCGACTCCCCGGCCGCCAGGACGAGTTGGTACACGCCGTCGCCGCCGCCAACCCGAACACCGTCGTGGTCGTCAACTCCGGCTCCCCGGTGGAACTGCCGTGGCGCGACGAGGTCGCCGCCGTACTGCTGAGCTGGTTCCCCGGCCAGGAGGGCGGCGCCGCCCTCGCCGACGTCCTCACCGGCGCGTACGAGCCGGGCGGCCGACTGCCCAGCACCTGGGGCTCGTTCGCGGACGCCCCGGTCACCCAGGTCGTCCCGTATGACGGTGAACTCCCGTACACCGAGGGCGTGTTCATCGGCTACCGCGCCTGGGAGAAGGCGGGCAAGACCCCCTCGTACCTCTTCGGACACGGCCTCGGCTACACCGACTGGACGTACGAGTCGATCGAGATCCGCGGTACGACGGCCACGATCCGCGTGCGCAACTCCGGCGAGCGCGCCGGGCGCGAGGTCGTCCAGGTCTACCTGGCCCCGGTGGAGGCCGACGCCGACCGGCCCGCCCGCTGGCTCGCCGGCTTCGCGGGCGTCGAGGCCGGGCCGGGCGACAGCGTCGATGCCGTCGTGGAACTCCCGCGCCGCGCCTTCGAGATCTGGGACGAGAACGCCAACTCGTGGACCTATGTGAAGGGTTCGTACGAGGTTCAGGCAGGCCGTTCCCTCACGGACCGCCGAGTGACCACGATCATCGAGGCGTAACCGTACGAAGCGCCCCCTTGAGCAGCCCCGGTCCGGAACCTGACGGCCGGACCGGGGCTCGTCGTCCCGTCCCCGTATGGCAGACTCGCGGGCCGACAACACGCCAGTTCGGGGGAGAAGCGCATGTATCCAGGTCAGCAGGGTCAGCAACCAGGCCCTTACCCGCCGCAACCGGGCCCGTACCCGCCGCAGCAGGGCCCGTACGCCGGCCAACAGGGCCCGTATCAAGGGCAGCAGGGCCCGTATCAAGGGCAGCAGGCGCCCCACCCGCCACAGCAGGGCTATCCCCAGCAGCCGTACCCGCCCCAGCAGCCGTACCAGCCCTACCCGCCGCAGCCGCAGCCCCAGCAGCCGATGGCGCCCCAACAGAACCTGGGCGAGGCCCAGATGAGGCTGGACCCGAATCTGAGCGCGGGGCAGCGCGAGCTGGTGCTGAAGATCCAGCAGACCAGCAAGGTGTACGCGTTCGGCTTCGTCCTGGGCATCCCGCTGACCTTCGGCGGCGCCCACTACGGCGTCACCGAGAAGCCGATCGGCTTCGCCGGCACCGCGCTCGGCCTCGTCGGCCTGGTCGTCGGCGTCCTGTCGCTCATGAAGGCGCGGGGCCTCAAGGAGCAGCTGCGCCGGCTCACCCCGGACGCCTGGCGCTCCCCGGCCGCCCATCTGCCGAGCGCCCGCAAGGCGGCCACACAGGCCGCGTACGTCAATGGCGTCCTCGTCCTGCTGTCGCTGGGCGCCGCCGGCTATCTGCTTGTCAAGGGCGCCGACTGGGGCGCGTACGGGAACTCGTTCGGCTTCGGCGGGCTGATGCTCGCGGTGTTCATCCCGCTCGGCATGGGGATCGCCGCCGCGACGACCATCCCGCAGCTGCTCCGGGTCATCCCGGCCGGTGCCCGGGTCGGCCAGAGCCTGTACTCGATCATCATGGCGCTGGGGGCGCTGATCCTGTTCAACGGAATCAAGGGCTTCGACGCGCTTCCCATCGCCGTCGGCGGCACCGTCACCGCGATCTGCCTGGGCGCCATGTCGATACTCGGCAAGGCGACCAAGCGGATGCGCGGCGAGAACTCCTAGTGCCGAACCGTGAAGCGATAAACGGTCTCTGACGTGTACACCTCGCCCGGCCGCAGTTCCGTACTCGGGAACTCCGGCCGGTTCGGGGAGTCGGGGAAGTGCTGTGTCTCCAGCGCGATGCCGTCACCCGGAACGAAGGGGTCGCTCAGGTGGTCCCCGGTGTAGAGCTGCAGTCCGGGTTCGGTGGTCGCCACGGTGACCACACGCCCGGAGACGGGATCGTGCAGCTCGGCGACGTCCACAGGCGAGGCGCTGACCCCCTTGTCGAGCACGAAGTTGTGGTCGTACCCGGCGCCCACCTTCCGCGCCTGCCGGAAGTCGAAGCGGGTGCCCTCGACGGGGGCGAGTTCCCCGGTGGGGATGAGATCTCCGTCCACCGGCGTCAACCGCGAGGCAAGGAGGCGGAGTTCGTGCCCGCCCGCGCTCCCCGAGCCGCTCAGGTTCCAGTACGTGTGGTTGGTCAGGTTCACCACGGTCGGCGCGTCGGTGACCGCCTCGTACGCGATCCGCAGCGCGCCGTCCGCCTCGAGCGTGTACGTCGCCGAGACCTCCAGGCGGCCAGGAAAGCCCTCCTCGCCGTGCGGGCTGACCCGGGTGAGCCGCACCCCGTGCTCGACCGGCTCGGCGTCCCACACACGCTTGTCGAAGCCGAGCTCGCCGCCGTGCAGGGAGTTGGGCCCGTTGTTCTGCGCGAGGTAGTAGGTCAGATCGCCGAGCGGGAAGTGGCCGCCGGCGATCCGGTTCGCGTACCGCCCGACCAGCGCCCCCAAGTACGGCTCCGGATGGGTGAGGTAACCCGCCAGGTCGGGGAACCCCAGCACCACGTCCACGGCCCGCCCTCCCCCACTCTCGGCTTCTCCCCCACTCTCGGCTTCTCCCCCACTCTCGGCTTCTCCCCCACTCTCGGCTTCGCTCGAGCGGGGGGACCCCCATGAGCGGGGGGACCCCCATCGGTCGGGGACCTCGGCCGACTGCACGATCCCGCCGTACGTCAGGACCCGCACCCGTACGCCCGACCGCTCCAGCGTCCAGCGGTGGACCGGGGTGCCATCGGGAAGGGTGCCGAAGAGTTCGCTGCGCATGATCGAAAGCCTAGGCCAAGGATCCGCGGGGAGCCGTCAGGCCACCGGCTGCTTGGCCGTCACCGTCCGGTACGCGATCTCCGCGAGCCGCGCCTGGCCGTCCTTGCTCGGATGGAACCAGTCCCAGTGGCTCAACTGGTCCGTGCCGAACCGGTAGTCGAAGACCGCGCCCCCGTCGAAGCGGCAGCGCCGGTCCTTGGCGCACACGTCCTCAAGGACCTTGTTGTACGCCTCCACCCGGTCCTGCACCTTCGCGCGCCGCAGGGTCGCCACCGAGTCCACGGCGTCCGCGTCGCCCAGCATCGAGGGGCAGATGCCCAGCTTCCAGACCTGCTTGCCCAGCGGGTTGCCGCGCCCCTGGGACCACAGCCGCTTCAGATCCGGCACGCTCGACACATACACCTGGGTCTTGGGCAGGGCGCTGCGCAGCGTGTCCATCGCGTCCTCGAACTCGGCACGGAAGTCGGCGACCGACGTCATCGCCGAGGTGGAGGAGCGGCAGGCGTCGTTGGCGCCCGCCATCACCGTCACCAGCTCCGGCTTCCTGGTCGCCGCCTGCGCCATCTGGCCGGGCAGGTCCGCCATCCGCGCGCCGGTCACCGCGTAGTTCCAACTGCGCTCGGCGGCCCCGGTCTTCCCGAGCAGTCGTACGGCCAGACTTCGCACCTGCGTGTCGCTGCCGGTCGCCCAGGACGCCTCGGGGCAGTCCGACAGCACGGAGCACGCGTCGAAGCCGCGGGTGATGGAGTCGCCGACCGCGGCCACGGACTCCGGGCTGCGGTCCCAGGTGGGCGTGGGCTTCGGGGAGGGCAGCGCGTTGGCCGTCGTACCTCTTGGCGCGGGGGAGTTGCCACCGGAGGCGTCGCACCCGGCGACGCCCAGCACAGCCGCCGCCGCGACGGCGAGGACGGCCCGTGAACGGTGACTGCGGTTGCGCATCCCCTGGTCCCCTCGTTCGTTTTGTAGGGTTGATCGCCACCCCTTGAACACGGTCGGTCAGCACACGCGTCCCGTTGGGTGAAACCTCGGTGTTTCCGGGCGTCGGGACCGACGGTACGTCACACTCCTTGCGCCGCCGCACGGTAGCCTCGCCCCGTGGCCGCCCTGCCACTGCCGTCCCGCTAAGTTACAAGATGTCTCGCTCTGTCCGGAGGCCCCAGTGACGACACGTGGAGTTCTCTACGTGCACTCCGCGCCCCGCGCGCTGTGCCCGCACGTCGAGTGGGCGGTCGCGGGGGTGCTCGGCACGCGCGTCAACCTCGACTGGATCCGGCAGCCCGCCGCGCCGGGCACCTGGAGATCCGAGTTCTCCTGGAAGGGCGAGGCCGGCACCGCCTCCAAGCTCGCCTCCGCGCTGCGCGGCTGGCATCTGCTGCGCTTCGAGGTCACCGCCGAGCCGTGCCCCACGGCCGAGGGCGAGCGCTACAGCTGCACCCCCGAGCTGGGCATCTTCCACGCCGTCACCGGCATCCACGGCGACATCCTCATCCCCGAGGACCGCCTCCGCGCCGCCCTCCTGCGCTCCCAGCGTGGCGAAACCGACCTCGAGGCCGACCTGGCCAAGCTCCTGGGCAAGCCGTGGGACGACGAGCTCGAGCCCTTCCGCTACGCGGGCGAGGGCGCCCCGGTCCGCTGGCTCCACCAGGTGGTCTGACAGCACTGATAAGCGAGGAACGCCCCTTTAGGGGCGCGGGGCTGTATCAATATGCGGCTCCGCCGCGTGGGCGCGACCAGCCCCCACCGGCCCGAGGTGGGCCGACAACCGACGACGAACGGCGTGTGGCCCGAACTCCACCAACAAGGAGTACGGGCCACACGCCGTTCAGTACAGCTAAGGCCGGCTTCAGACCGTACGGAACGCGAGCACCACGTTGTGCCCACCGAACCCGAACGAGTCGTTCAGGGCAGCGATACGGCCCTCCACGGGCAACTTCCGCGCCTCCCCGCGAACAACGTCGGCGACAGCCTCCGCCTCGGGGTCGAGGTTCTCGACGTTGATGGTCGGGGGAGCGACCCGGTGGTACAGGGCAAGCACGGTCGCGACCGACTCGACACCCCCCGCACCGCCGAGCAGGTGCCCGGTCATCGACTTGGTCGCGGACACCGCGAAGTGGTCCGCGTCGTCGCCGAACACCTTGCGCAGCGCCTTCAGCTCGGCCACGTCACCCGCCGGCGTCGACGTCGCGTGCGCGTTGACGTGCACGATCTCGGCCGGGTCCAGGTCGGTGTTGTCGAGCAGGTTCTGCAGGGCGTGCGAGATGCCGCGGCCCTCGGGCTCCGGCTGCACGATGTCGTGGGCGTCGGCCGAGATGCCCTGGCCGACCGCCTCCGCGTAGACACGGGCGCCGCGCTTGGCGGCGTGCTCGGCCGACTCCAGGACGATCACGCCGGCGCCCTCACCGAGGACGAAACCGTCACGGGCGACGTCGTAGGGGCGCGAGGCACCCTGCGGGTCGTCGTTGTTCTTGGACATCGCCATCATGTTGCCGAACGCGGCGATGGGCAGCGGGTGGATGGCCGCCTCGGTGCCACCGGCGACGACGACGTCGGCACGGCCGGTGCGGATCATCTCGATGGCGTAGCCGATGGCCTCGGCGCCCGAAGCACAGGCGGAGACCGGGGTGTGCACACCGGCGCGGGCGCCGACGGCGAGGCCCACGTTGGCGGACGGGCCGTTCGGCATCAGCATCGGCACGGTGTGCGGGGAGACACGGCGTACGCCCTTCTCCTTGAGCACGTCGTACTGGTCGAGCAGGGTCGTCACGCCGCCGATGCCGGAGGCGATGACCGCGCCGAGCCGGTCGGGGTCGACGTTCGCGTCCTCGCCCGCCTTGTCGGTGTAACCGGCGTCCGCCCAGGCCTCCTTGGCCGCGATCAGCGCGAACTGCGCCGAGCGGTCCAGACGGCGGGCCTGCGGGCGCGGAATGACCTCGCCCGGTTCCACGGCGATCTGCGCCGCGATACGGACCGCCTGGTCGGCGGCCCACTCCTGCTCGAGGGGGCGGACACCGGACTTGCCGGCGATCAGGCCCTCCCAGGTAGAGGCTGCGTCGCCACCCAGCGGTGTGGTTGCGCCGATACCGGTGACGACCACGGTGCGATTGGTCGGGCTCACGGGAATTCTTTCTCCAACGGATACGAGGATTCAGCGGCGCCACCGCCGGGTGGCGGGGCATGCGGCCCAGGCGAACCAGGGCCACTCGGCCCGGGCGAACCTGGGCTCTCAGCCCAGGTGATCGGAGGATCAGGCCTGGTGCTTGAGGATGTAGTCGGCAGCGTCGCCGACGGTCTTGAGGTTCTTGACGTCATCGTCCGGGATCTTGACGTCGAAGCGCTCTTCGGCGGCGACGACGACCTCGACCATGGACAGCGAGTCGACGTCCAGGTCGTCGGTGAAGGACTTGTCCAGCTGGACGTCCTCGGTGGGGATCCCGGCGATCTCGTTCACGATCTCGGCGAGACCTTCGACGATCTCTTCCTGAGTGGCGGCCATGTCAGGCGCTCCTTCGGTGTGTATTCCAGAGGGTGTGGCGGTACTCCGGCCGGAAAGATCCGGACGGTGTGCCTAGGGGAGGGTAACGACCGTGGCGGCGTACACGAGACCCGCCCCGAATCCGATGACGAGCGCGGTGTCGCCGCTCTTCGCCTCACCGGTCGCCAGAAGCCGCTCCATTGCGAGCGGGATCGAGGCGGCCGAGGTGTTGCCGGTGGTGCGTACGTCGCGGGCGACCGTGACGTGCTCCGGCAGTTTCAGCGTCTTCACCATCGAGTCGATGATCCGCTCGTTGGCCTGGTGGGGAATGAAGACATCCAGGTCGTCCGGCGAAAGCCCGGCGGCGTCCAGCGCCTCCTTGGCGACCTTCGCCATCTCGAACACGGCCCAGCGGAACACCGCCTGGCCCTCCTGCGTGATCGCAGGGAACTTGATCTCGCCCTTGGAATCGAGCGGAAGCTGGGACACGTCGCCAATCCGGAAGCGGTCCCACGGCACGGTCTGCTTGATCGTGCCGGCCTTGTCGCCCTCGGAACCCCACACGGTCGGGCCGATGTGCGGCTCCTCGGAGGGGCCCACGACGACCGCGCCCGCGCCGTCGCCGAACAGGAAGGCCGTCGCGCGGTCCTCCAGGTCGGTCAGGTCGGAAAGCCGCTCGACGCCGATGACGAGGACGTACTCGGCGGAGCCTTCCACGATCATGCCCTTGGCGAGGGTCAGGCCGTAGCCGAAGCCCGCGCAGCCGGCCGAGATGTCGAAGGCGGCGGCCTTGTTGGTGCCGAGCTTGTCGGCGATCTCGGTGGCGATGGCCGGGGTCTGGCTGAAGTGCGAGACGGTGGAGACGACCACGGCGCCGATCTGGTCCGCGTTGATCCCGGCGTCGGCGATGGCCTTGCCGGACGCCTCGATCGACATCGCGGCGACGGTCTCCTCGTCGGAGGCCCAGTGCCGGGTCTCGATGCCGGAGCGCGAGCGGATCCATTCGTCGGACGAGTCGATCGTCTCCAGGATCACCTCGTTGGGCACGACCCGGACCGGGCGGTAGCCGCCGACGCCGAGGATGCGCGCAAAGGGAGCGCCCTTGGGTGCCTTGATCTTCGACATGCTCTCGGGCTCCTTAGGCCGCGCTGTGCTCGGCGATGAGCTCGCGAGCCGCGTCGAGGTCGTCGGGGGTCTTCAGCGCCAGCGTCTGGACACCGGGCAGCGCACGCTTGGCCAGACCGGTCAGGGTGCCGCCGGGGCACACCTCGAGGAGCGCGGTCACGCCGAGATCCTTGAAGGTCTCCATGCACAGGTCCCAGCGGACCGGGTTGGCGACCTGGCCGACCAGACGAGCCAGGACGTCGGAGCCGGCCGCGACGGTCTTGCCGTCCTTGTTCGACACGTACGTGATCCGCGGGTCCGCCGGGTCCAGTCCCGCGGCGGCCTCGGCCAGCGCGTCGACCGCCGGGGTCATGTGGTGGGTGTGGAACGCGCCCGCGACCTTCAGGGCCACGACCCGGCGTACGCCCTCGGGCTTGTCCGCCTCCAGGGCGGCCAGCTCCTCCAGCGTGCCGGCGGCCACGATCTGGCCCGCGCCGTTCACATTCGCCGGGGTCAGACCGAGCTTCTCCAGGTGCGGAACCGTCGTCGCGGGGTCACCGCCGAGGAGCGCGGACATCCCGGTCTGCGTGATGGCGGCGGCGTCGGCCATCGCCAGGCCCCGCTTGCGGACGAGCTGCAGTGCGGTCGTGTCGTCGAGCACTCCCGCGAACGCGGCGGCGGTGATCTCGCCGACGCTGTGGCCCGCGACGGCACCGGGCGTGATGTCACCGAGTGCCGCGGCCGACAGAAGACCGGCGGCGACGAGGAGCGGCTGCGCGACAGCCGTGTCCCGGATCGCGTCCGCGTCGGCCTGCGTGCCGTAGTGGGCGAGGTCGAGTCCGATGGCGTCCGACCACGCGGCAAGGCGGTCGGCGGCGCCAGGGAGATCGAGCCAAGGAGTCAGGAAGCCGGGCGTCTGAGCGCCCTGGCCGGGAGCGACGAGTACGAGCACTCTCACACTCTCTCTTGTGGACGGCCACGACCGCCCGTGAGGACAAGGACGAAGAACACGAAGGGGAATTGTAGGTCCCCGACAAAAGGCTAGGTTTGGGGATCTCCATCGGCGAGACGCCCCAGGATCAGCGCGATCCGCAGCGTGAACGCGGAGCGTACATCCGACGGTGACCAGCCGGTGACGTCAGTCACACGTCGGAGCCGGTAGCGCACGGTGTTGGGATGGACGAAGAGCATCCGGGCGGCGCCTTCGAGGCTGCTCGCCTGTTCCAGATAGACGCTGAGCGTCTCCAGGAGCGCGGAGCCGGCCTCCTCCAGTGGTCTGTAGATCTCCTCCACCAACTGCTCGCGGGCGGACGGGTCTCCGGCGATCGCGCGCTCCGGCAGCAGATCGTCCGCCAGAACCGGCCGCGGGGCGTCCTGCCAGGCGAAACACGCCTTGAGCCCGGCGGCGGCGGCCTGCGCGGACCGGGTCGCGGCGAGCAGATCGGGCACGATCGGCCCGGCGACGACGGGGCCTGCGGCGTACGGGCCGATCAGCGACTTGGCGACGGCCAGCGGATTGTCGCTGCCGCCCGCGATGACGACGAGCCGATCACCGAGAACGCCCGTCAGGACTTGCAACTTGGCGTGCCGGGCGGCCCGTCGGATGGCCTCGACGGTCAGCTCGCTGTCACCGTCGGGCGCCGTACCCAGCACCACGCAGACATGTTCGGGAGAGTTCCAGCCGAGGGCGGCGGCCCGGGAGACGGCGCCCTCGTCGGCCTCGCCCGAGAGCACGGCGTTCACGACGAGCGATTCGAGCCGGGCGTCCCAGGCACCGCGTGCCTCGGCCGCCTGCGCGTACACCTGGGCGGTGGCGAAGGCGATCTCGCGGGCGTACACGAGAAGGGCCTCGCGCAGCACGGACTCGTCACCCGGAGCGGCGACCTCGTCGATCGCGCTCTCCATGACCTCGATGGTGGTCCGCACCATCTCGACGGTCTGGCGCAGGGTGATCGCCCTGGTCAGCTCGCGGGGAGCGGTCCCGAAGACATCGGTGGAGATGGCCTGGGGGGCGTCGGGATGCCGGAACCACTCGGTGAAGGCCGCGATACCGGCCTGGGCCACGAGACCGATCCAGGAACGGTTCTCCGGGGGCATGGCCCGGTACCACGGCAGCGTCTCGTCCATCCGCGCGATGGCCTGGGCGGCGAGGCTTCCGGAGGACTTCTCCAGCCGCTTCAGGGTCGCGGAGTGCGCGTGGACCTGATGCGCTGGGCGCTCGGTGTTGCTGGATTCGGGTTCGGGCACGGGACAAGACTGCCTTATCCGGACGGAGGCGTGCGGCGGCGGGTCGCATGTAAGCGCGGGGAGGGCGCCGGACCGGGGCTACGGTGGTGGACGTGATGGACGTCCGCCGCGCCGACGAGCGCTACCGCGGAGGGGACCCGGCGGCCGGGATCTCCTCGCTCCACGCCTTTTCCTTCGGCCCGCACTACGACCCGGACAACCTCCGCTTCGGCGCGGTGATCGCCTGCAACGAGGAGTGGCTCGACCCCGGTGCCGGCTTCGACGAGCACCCGCACAGCCACACCGAGATCGTCACGTGGGTGGTGGAGGGCGAGCTGACGCACCGGGACTCGACGGGCCACGAGTCGGTCGTGCGGCCGGGGGATGTGCAGCGGTTGAGCTCGGCGGGCGGTGTCCGCCACGTCGAGCGCAACGACGGCTCGGCACCGCTCGTCTTCGTCCAGATGTGGCTGGCCCCGCTGGAGCCGGGCGGCGACCCGTCCTACGAGGTCGTCCACGGCATCGCCGACTCCACGCCGTACGCGGTCCCCGAGGCGGGCGCGATGCTGCACGTACGCCGCCTGACGGCGGGTGAGCGGACGGCGGTCCCCGACGCGCCCTTCGTGTACGTCCACGTCGTCCGCGGCGAAGTCCGCCTGGACGGCGAGGAACTGGGACCGGGGGACGCGGCACGCATCACGGACGCGAAGGACTTGGACGCGGTGGCGGGCTCTCCGGCGGAACTGCTGCTGTGGGAAATGACGACGACTTGACGCCGGCCCGGGGGCAATCTTTCAGCCCGTCCGGCGTTTGAGGACGAGCGCGAAGCGCGATGGGGGGTCTGGGGGGGCGGAGCCCCCCCCAGGTACGGGACGGGTAGGGGCGGAGGGGCGAAAAAACGGCCCGAGCCTCAGCCCCGCACCTCGGCCAGTACCGCATCCGTGAACGGGGTCCACGCCTCCACCGCCCAGGGCCCGAACGCCCGATCGGTCAACGCGACGCACGCGGCCCCCGCATCCGGGTCGACCCACAGAAACGTACCGGACTGCCCGAAGTGCCCAAAGGCCCGCGGGGAGGACGAACTGCCGGTCCAGTGCGGCGACTTGGAGTCGCGGATCTCGAAGCCGAGCCCCCAGTCGTTGGGGTTCTGGTGCCCGTACCCCGGCAGGACACCCTTCGTGCCCGGGTACTGCACGGTCATCGCCTCGGCGACCGTACGCGCGTCGAGCAGCCGCGGCGCCTGCACCTCGGTGGCGAACCGCACCAGATCGTCGACCGTGGAGACGCCGTCCTTGGCGGGCGACCCGTCGAGCGTGGTCGAGGCCATGCCCAGCGGCTGCAGAACCGCCTGCCGCAGATACTCCGCGAAGGGAATGTCCGTCGCCTTGGCGATGTGGTCCCCGAGCACCTCGAACCCGGCGTTCGAGTACAGCCGCCGCTCCCCGGGCGCGGACGTCACCCGGTGCTCGTCGAAGGCGAGCCCCGAGGTGTGCGCGAGGAGATGACGGACCGTCGAACCGGGCGGACCCGCCGGCTCGTCGAGCTCGATCGCCCCCTCCTCGTACGCGACGAGCGCGGCGTACGCGGCGAGCGGCTTGGTGACCGAGGCGAGCGGGAAGCGGTGCGTCAGGGGCCCATGGGTCCCGAGCACCGTGCCGTCCGCGCGGACGACGGCCGCCGCGGCCGTGGGAACGGGCCAGTTCTCGATCAACGCCAGGCTGTGCAAGGACATGCGTACGAGCGTAAGCGGCTCAGAGCTGAAGCCGCATCGAGGGGTCCGGCTTGCGTACGAACCCCAGGGCGGCGTACAGCGGCTCGGCCTCGGCGGAGGCGTTGAGGTCGACCTGCGCGGCGCCCCGCTCACGGAACCAGTCGAGGAGCGTCTCCATGCAGGCGCGGGCGTAACCGCGCCGCCGCGCGTCCGGATCGGTGGCGACGCTGAAGACGTGGCCCACCGCGCCGTGCGGATTGCCCGCACGCCCGATCCGGTACTCGATGGTCCCGGCGACGAGCGCCGCGAGCGCGTCCGGGCGGTCGGGGTGGTCGACGACGAAGGCCACGAAGTTCCCGTCGGGATCGGCGAGCTTGCGGCGTATGGTCGGCAGTGACTGGGCGTGCCACTCGGTGGAGCCGTCCGCGGCGAAGACCGAATCGATCATCACCTGACGCAGGCGCAGCACTTCCTCGGCGTCCTCGGGCAGGGCGCGGCGTACGAGACTCATGATCCGCACGGTAGTCACCGCGGCTCGGCCGCGTCCGTGGATTTTCCCCGGATTCCGCTTGCTTGGAGTGCACTCCAAGGTTTTAGCGTGGGGGTCATGACGGTGATGGAGACCACGGCCGAGGCCGCCGAGACCGGCACCAGGACCAGGACCGACACCTGCGCCGCGCCTCCCGATCGGCACCGGCGGCCGGACGGTCAGGACAACTACACGATCAGCGAGGTCGTCGCCTTCACCGGCCTCACCGCGCACACCCTGCGCTGGTACGAGCGGATCGGGCTGATGCCGCACATCGACCGCTCGCACACGGGGCAGCGCCGCTACAGCAACCGCGACCTGGACTGGCTGGACCTCGTCGGCAAGCTCCGGCTCACCGGGATGCCGGTCGCCGACATGGTGCGGTACGCGGAAATGGTGCGTGAGGGCGACCACACCTACGTCGAGCGCTACGAACTCCTGGAGGCGACCCGCCGGGACGTCAAGGCCCGGATCGCCGAGCTCCAGGACACCCTCGCGGTGCTCGACCACAAGATCAATTTCTACGCGGACGCCGGGCGGGCCCTGGCGTCGGAGAGGTCCTGATGACGGACAGCAAGATCGCGAAGGTGAGGCTCGGTACTGGGGGGCCCGAGGTCGGTGTGCAGGGCCTCGGCTGCATGGGCATGAGCTGGGCGTACGGCCCGGCGGACGCGGACGAGTCCCGGGCCGCCCTGGAGCGGGCGCTGGAGATGGGCGTCACGCTCTTCGACACCGCCGACGCGTACGGTCAGGGGGAGAACGAGAAGTTCCTCTCGCCGTTCTTCAAGGCGCACCGCGACGAGGTCGTCATCGCCACCAAGTTCGCCCTGTCGATCTCGCCGGACGACCTGACGCGGCGGATCATCCGCAACGACCCGCCGTACATCCGGCAGGCCGTCGAGGCGAGCCTGAAGCGCCTCGACGTCGACGTGATCGACCTCTACTACATGCACCGCCGTGATGTGAACGTCCCCATCGAGGAGACTGTCGGCGTCATGGCCGACCTGGTGCGCGAGGGCAAGGTCAAGCACCTGGGCCTGAGCGAGGTGACGGCCGCCGAACTGCGTGCCGCGCACGCCGTACACCCCATCGCGGCCGTGCAGTCGGAGTGGTCGCTGTTCAGCCGCGACATCGAGGCGGGTGTCGTGCCGGCGGCGGGTGAGCTGGGCGTGGCGCTCGTGCCGTACTCCCCGCTCGGGCGTGGCTTCCTCACGGGTTCCTTCGCCAATGCCGACCAAGACCTGACGACCGACGACTTCCGCCGCACGATGCCCCGCTTCACGGGTGACAACGCGGCCGTCAACGCCGCGCTGCTGGACCCCGTACGTTCCGTGGCCGACGCCCACGGCGCCACCCTCGGCCAGATCGCTCTGGCCTGGGCCCAGCAGCGCGCCACCGTGCACGGCCTCCCCGTCGTCCCGATCCCCGGCACCACCAAGCGCACCCGCGTCGAGGAGAACACCGCCGCCACCCGCATCGTCCTCACCAAGGAGGATTTGGACCTGCTGGAGCCCATAGCCTCCAAGGTCGCGGGCAACCGCTACGCGGACATGACGTTCACGTCGGCGGGCCGGGAGTAAGCCCTCAGCCCGGACGTGGCTGAGGCCGCAGGTTTGTTCGCCCCCTCCGCCCCTGCCCGTCCCTGCGCTTGCAGTTCCCCGCGCCCCTGAAGGGGCGCGGGGAACTGCGCAATCTTTTAGCGGGGGTCTGGGGGCGCAGCCCCCAGGTACGGGACGGGCAGGGGCGGAGGGGGCGAATCCATGCTCTTGCGCGCGCCCTGCGTCCTTACAGCTCTGCCAGGAGTTCGGCCTTCTTGGAGGTGAACTCCTCATCCGTCACGAGCCCCGCCTCGTGCAGCTCGCCGAGATGGCGAATGCGTTCGGCGATGTCGGCCGGGTCGCGGCGCGGCGCGGCGGCCACGGCGGGCACGGCAGCACCGGCGGAGCGCACCGCGGCCAGTACGGAGGCCGCGAACGGCAGTGACTCGTGCACCGGCCCGTACCCGAGGCCGAAGACGACGGCGGCAGGGTCCTGGTCGGCCTGGGCGGGCTGCGCGGGCGCGGCCTCACGGCGCAGCAGCCGCAGATGGCCCTCGAAGACCTCGGGGGAGCGCCACTCGACTCCGCTCAGATCGGCGACCGGGAAGGTCTGGTCGCCGGCCTTCCACTTCGCCGACGAGGCGCCCGTCCAGAACCACCGGAAGGACACCGACTTGCCGTCGAAGGACGCCTTCCCGTCGTACGCCTTGAACTGCAGCGGCGCCTCGGGCGGACTCACCAGATAGCGCTCGGCGGGTTCGTCGTCCTCGGTGAGCTGCCCGCGCAGCTCGTCCGCGTAGTACTCGGCGAGGGTCTCCCGCTCGGCGGGCAGCACCAGGCGATAGGGGTCGCACCCTTCCTTGAGCTGTCCCGCGGCCGCCTCCATCAGCGGATCGGCACCCGCCCTTGGCACGGCACGCAGAACGACCGTGCCACGCTTCCCAGGCGTCAGCGTCACCGCCGCGATCGCCTCCAGGGGGATGCGGCGTTCGCCCAGCGCCTGGAACAGCTTCGGCGTCCGGATCCCCCGTTCGAAGCGGATGAGCACGGAGTCGGACTCGAACTCCCAGGCGGCATGAAATCCGGCCAGTACGTCACCCATGCGGGCCATCGTATGCGGCACGCAAGCCTCCGTCGCTCCTCGGGCAGACCGCATTTTTTCGCGCTCTACGCGCGTCAGGCCGACGCGGCGCCGGACAAACCCGTCCGGCACGCGTCATCGTCGTGCGCGCAGCGCACCGCGCGGTACGCCCCCACGCCGATCTCCGCGAAGTTGCGGAGACTGTCCGTGCCCGGCTCGAAATAGCCGGTGTGGCCCTTCGCGTCCTCGGCGGACAGCACCCGCGCTCCGAACCCCTTCGACACCGGGTCGGCGCCGTGCCCGAGCCCTCCGACCTCCAGGTTCGGTACGTCCTGGATCCAGTCGTCGGAGTCCCGCATCGCCCAGACCCGGGCCGAGGTGTGCAGTCCCGACGCCTTGTCGGCGCGCATGCCGGGGCTGCCCGCGACCGCTATGTCCAAGACCCGGGAGGGCAGCTGGCGGGCGGCGACCCCGCACAGTACGGAGCCGTAGCTGTGGCAGTACAGCGCCACCGGTGAGCCTCCCGGCAGCGCCCGCAGCAGTGCGTTCAGCCGGAGCGCGCCCTCCTCGGCGCGCATGGCGGTGGCCGCGTCCATACCGAGCCCGCTGGGCGTCGTGTAGTCGGCCCACGCGATCACGGCCGTACGCGCGGTCGGATCCGCCGCGCGCTCCGCGGCGTACAGCGAACGCGCCATGCCGACCGGCGCCGAGTACATCTTGACGGTGCGCTGGAAGCTGAGCAGGTCGGTGTCGACGCCGGGCACCACGACGGAGATCCGCTCGGCCTTGTCGAGGCTGCCGAAGACCTCGGCGACCCGACCCGACCCCATGGGGTCGAAGGCGAGGATCTTGCGGCCCTTGTGCAGCAGCGCCTCGTAGCGGTGCATACGGCGGCCCGCGTCGTGCTGGCCGAGGGACGAGAGCCGGTTGTCGTGCATGCGTTTGCGCTCGACCTTGCGCTGCTGGTCCAGGGCGATGCGGTTCGCCCGGTAGCGCAGCGTCACCGGTGCCCCGTTCATGTTGCCGACCGCGAGCGGATAGCGGTGGGCGAGCCGGGAGCGCTGGTGGCCGTCGAGCGTGGCGAAGAACCTGGCCAGCCGGCTCGGCGTGGAGTCCAGGTCCGGGAGCCGGTGCCCGGCGAGGCTGCCGTGCTCCCACGCGGCACGTGACGCCTGGAGCGGCGTCGCTGCCCGATGGCTGTTCAGCGCGGTCCAGCCACCGGTGGCCAGCATCACGAACACCACGGCCAGCGCGAGCAGTGCGCGCCAAACGCTGAGTTGGGGGGATGTGTCGAAGGAAGTCACTGAGAGGACACCCTAGGAGAAGTGAGGTGCCTCCCGTTAAACGAGTGAGAGGGATCACGTTTCTGGCGGGGTAATTGGGTCAAAGCGGGTTCAGTTTGAGTTAAATGGTGACGCTGCGTGTGCGTCAACGATCATTCCGCGCACCGCTTTTCCGCTTTCGCGCCAGTGATGACAGCTTTCCCGCCAGTGATCACTCTTTTCCCGCCAGTACTCACTCCGTTCGCCATTTCTCCGCCAACGCGGGTCCCACTTGGTCGAGATACGAGACGGTCAGTTCGCGGATCGCCTCGACGCTGGTGTCCTCGCCCGCGCCCCACAGCCGGCCCGTCACGCGCATCACCCCGCCGAACACGGCGACCGCGACGCGCGGCCGCGGATCCGCGTCCACGTCGAGGCCCTCACGTTCGGCGATCACCCGTGCGATCTCCTCCTCCAGCTCGGCGGAGTGGCGCAGGTGGACGGCGAGCAGTGCGGGGGTCGACTCGATCAACTGGAAGATGCGCATGTGCAGTTCGATCGGGATGACGGCCTCGATCGCCTGGCCGATGGTGTCCCAGCTCTCCAGGACGGCCAGCCGCAGCGCCTCCAACGGGGCCTCGTGGGGCGGGCGTTCACGCACGGCGGCGAGGAAGTGCGACTCCGCGATCCGCTGGCTGAAGAGGGCGACGTCCTCCTTGCCCGCGAAGTACCGGAAGAAGGTGCGCTGGGAGACGTCGACGGCCTCGGCGATCTCGTCGACGGTCGTCTGCTCGTAGCCCTTGGTGGTGAACAGTTCGAGCGCGGCGCGCAGCAGCGCGTCGCGCGTGCGCTTCTTCTTGCGCTCGCGCAGCCCCGGGCGTGGCGCCGCCTCGGTCGTGTACGCCATGTCCATGGGCCTCCTCTTCGAACTGTTTGCCCAGTTCAGCCTATCCGTGAGTGGCGTGACAGTTACCGACTTGTGAATGGGATTGTCAACTGTCAGTGGCTGTCACTAACCTCGAAAGCATGACTAGTCAGACCACCATCGGCACGACGGGCCCGGGGGGCAAGACACCCGTCGCCCCGTCGGATTCGGCCCCGGCCAAGGGGCTGCGCGGCCATCCGTGGTTCACCCTCATCACCGTGGCCGTCGGGGTCATGATGGTGGCCCTGGACGGCACCATCGTGGCCATCGCCAACCCGGCCATCCAGAAGGACCTCGGCGCGAGCTTCGCCGACGTCCAGTGGATCACCAACGGCTACTTCCTCGCGCTCGCGGTCACGCTGATCACCGCGGGCAAGCTCGGCGACCGGTTCGGACACCGGCAGACCTTCCTCATAGGCGTCGTCGGCTTCGCCGCCGCCTCGGGGGCCATCGGCCTGTCGGACAGCATCGCCCTCGTGGTCACCTTCCGCGTCTTCCAGGGCCTCTTCGGCGCGCTGCTGATGCCGGCCGCGCTCGGCCTGCTGCGGGCCACCTTCCCGGCCGAGAAGCTGAACATGGCGATCGGCATCTGGGGCATGGTCATCGGCGCCTCCACCGCCGGTGGGCCGATCCTCGGCGGTCTGCTGGTCCAGCACGTCAGCTGGCAGTCGGTGTTCTTCATCAACGTGCCCGTCGGCGTCCTCGCGCTGGTCCTGGGCGTGCTGATCCTGACCGACCACCGCGCTGCCCGCGGGCGGAGCCCGCTAGAAGAGCACAGCGCCCCGCGCTCCCTCGACGTCCTCGGCATCGCGCTGCTCTCCGGCGCCATGTTCTGCCTGGTCTGGGCGCTCATCAAGGCCCCGACCTGGGGCTGGGGCGACGGTCTGACGTGGGCCTTCCTGGGCGCCTCGGTGCTCGGCTTCGGGCTCTTCGCCTTCTGGGAGACCAGGGTCAAGGAGCCGCTGATCCCGCTGGCGCTGTTCCGCTCGGTGCCGCTGTCGGCAGGCGTGGTGCTCATGGTCCTGATGGCCATCGCCTTCATGGGCGGCCTATTCTTCGTCACCTTCTACCTTCAGAACGTGCACGGGATGAGCCCGGTGGACGCGGGCCTGCACCTGCTCCCGCTGACCGGCATGATGATCGTTGGCTCGCCACTGGCCGGCGCCCTGATCACCAAGTCGGGTCCGCGGATCCCGCTGGCCGGCGGCATGGCCCTCACCGGCATCGCGATGTTCGGCATGTCCACGCTGGAGACGGACACGGGCAGCGGCATCATGTCGCTCTGGTTCGCCATGCTCGGCCTCGGCCTCGCGCCGGTCATGGTCGGTGCGACCGAGGTCATCGTGGGCAACGCGCCGATGGAGCTCTCCGGTGTCGCCGGCGGTCTCCAGCAGGCCGCCATGCAGATCGGCGGCAGCCTCGGTACGGCGGTGCTGGGTGCCGTGATGGCCTCCAAGGTCGACGGCGACCTCGCGGGCAACTGGGCCGAGGCCAAGCTGCCGCCGCTCACTCCGGCGCAGCTCGACCAGGCCTCCGAGGCGGTCCAGGTCGGCGCCGCGCCGGTCGCCAAGGACACCCCGGCCGCGATCGCCGCGAAGATCACCGATGTCGCGCACGACACGTTCATCTCCGGGATGAGCCTCGCGTGTCTCGTCGCCGCGGGGGTCGCCGTCGTGGCGGTGTTCGTCGCGATGCTCACCAAGCGGGGGGAGAACGCGGAGGCCGCGGGGGCGGGGGCCGGGCACATCTGACGGGCCCTCACTTCGGGCACGTTCGCCTATCTTCGCCTATCAGGGTGACTGAGCTGAAGATCCCTCCCGCTCGGCACGCGCCCCAGGTCACAGTGGGTCAAGCTCCTCCGCGCGGCATGTACGGCGCGGAGAACGGCCGATGCTGCGGCGCGCTGCCGGAGGGGGGCAGCGCGCGTGCGGCCACCACTACGGGCACCAACACCCGTCCCGAAGCCCGCCCCCGCTGCGGGCAACCGCAGCCACCAGCCGGGTGCCGTTGCGACGAAGGCTCCCGGCACCGGGGCTGGGCTCGGGGTGGGTGCGCTTACCGGCGCGTGCAGGGTGCCGCTGTGCCCACCCGTGCCGCCCCAGCGGCACGATTGCCCACAGCGAGGACGCGTAACGCCCGCGCCGGGCGCGTGCAGGGTGCCGCTGGGTGGGCACAGCGGTGCCGCGCCTAGCGGCACGCATGCCCACAGCTAGCTACGACGGTTCGGAGGCACCCGGCACGGGGTGGGGCACCCCCGAGGGGGTCGGGCGCGACAGGGCGGCTACCTCCGCCCGCAGGGCGCGTACCTCCTCCGTCAGCGCCTCGATCGCGGCGGTCTGGCGGCGTTCCTCCACGTCGTCCTTCTCGAAGCGGGAGATGAACCACGCGGCGATGTTGGCGGTGACGACACCGAGGAGGGCGATACCGGACAGCATGAGCCCGACCGCGAGCATGCGGCCCAGGCCGGTGGTCGGGGCGTGATCCCCGTACCCCACGGTCGTCATCGTCGTGAACGACCACCACACCGCGTCGCCCAGCGTTTTGATGTTCCCGTTCGGCGAGTCCCGCTCCACGGACAGCACCGCGAGCGAGCCGAACATCAGCAGCCCGATCACCGCGCCGCCGACGTATGTCGTCAGCCGGATCTGCGAGGCCATCCGCGCCCGCCGCCCCACCAGCAGCAGCGTGGAGACGAGCCGCAGCAGCCGCAGCGGCTGAAGGATCGGCAGGATCACCGCGCACAGGTCCAGCCAGTGGGTGCGGACGAACTCCCGCCGCTCCCGGGCCAGTACGAGCCGTACGAGATAGTCGGCGGCGAACGCCCCCCACACCGCCCACTCCACCACCGTGCACGTGGCCGTCAGCGAACGGCTGGCGCTGCTGTCCACGATCGGCACGGCGTACGCGAGGGCGAAGGCCACCGCGAGCGCGAGCAGAGGCCGCTGGGTGTGCAGCTCCCAACGAGCCTGTGCCGATTCATCCTTCATGCCCGCATCGTAGAAAGAAAGCAGAAAAAGCGGAGAGCGGGGCGGCCCGACGACGGAGGGGCGGCGGAGGCCATGCCCCCGCCGCCCCTCAACCGTCGTACGTCCGGTCTACGCGTCGCCGCCCGCCGCCCCCGGGTCGGCCGCCGTCACGTCGAGCAGTTGGTAGCGGTCGATCGCCTGCTTCAGCACCGACCGGTCGACCTTGCCCTCGCGCGCGAGCTCGGTCAGCACCGCGACCACGATCGACTGCGCGTCGATGTGGAAGAAGCGCCGGGCCGCGCCCCGCGTGTCCGCGAAGCCGAAGCCGTCCGCACCGAGGGACTGGTACGTCCCCGGCACCCACCGCGAGATCTGGTCCGGCACCGAGCGCATCCAGTCGGAGACGGCCACGAACGGACCCTGGACGGCCGACAGCTTCTGCGTCACGTACGGGACGCGCTGCTCCTCCTCGGGGTGCAGCAGATTGTGCCGCTCCACCTCGACGGCCTCGCGCCGCAGCTCGTTCCAGGAGGTCGCCGACCAGACGTCCGCCTTGACGTTCCACTCCTCGGCGAGGAGCTTCTGCGCCTCGACGGCCCACGGGACCGCGACACCCGACGCCATGATCTGCGCGGGAATCGACCCCGACGTGCCCTCGCTGAAGCGGTAGAGGCCCTTCAGGATGCCCTCGGCGTCCACGTTCTCCGGTTCGGCCGGGTGCTGGATCGGCTCGTTGTAGACGGTGAGGTAGTAGAAGACGTCCTCGCCGTGCGGGTGTTCCTCGGACGAGCCGTACATCCGGCGCAGACCGTCCCGCACGATGTGCGCGATCTCGTACCCGAACGCCGGGTCGTAGGCGACACAGCCCGGGTTCGTCGAGGCGAGCAGCTGCGAGTGGCCGTCCGCGTGCTGGAGACCCTCACCGGTCAGCGTCGTACGACCGGCGGTCGCACCGAGAACGAAACCGCGCGCCAACTGGTCGGACATCTGCCAGAACTGGTCGCCGGTGCGCTGGAAACCGAACATCGAGTAGAAGACGTAGACGGGGATCAGCGGCTCGCCGTGCGTGGCGTACGCCGAACCCGCCGCGATCAGCGACGCCGTGCAGCCCGCCTCGGAGATGCCGTCGTGCAGCATCTGGCCGGTCGGCGACTCCTTGTACGCGAGCAGCAGATCGCGGTCCACGGCCTCGTACTGCTGGCCGAGCGGGTTGTAGATCTTCGCGCTCGGGAAGAACGAGTCCATGCCGAAGGTGCGGTACTCGTCGGGCGCGATCAGCACGAAGCGCCTGCCGATCTCCTTGTCCCGCATGAGGTCCTTGAGCAGCCGCACGAAGGCCATGGTCGTGGCGATCGACTGCTGACCCGAGCCCTTCTTCACGCTCGCGTACGTCTTGTCGTCCGGCAGCTGCAGCGGCTTCGACCGCACGACGCGCGTCGGGACGTACCCGCCGTGCCCCTTGCGGCGGTCGTGCATGTACTGGATCTCCTCCGAGTCGCGGCCCGGGTGGTAGTACGGCGGCGGGCCGTCCTCCAGCTGCTTGTCGGAGATCGGCAGGTGCAGCCGGTCGCGGAAGCCCTTGAGGTCGGCGACCGTCAGCTTCTTCATCTGGTGCGTGGCGTTGCGGCCCTCGAAGTTCGGACCCAGCGTCCAGCCCTTGATCGTCTTGGCGAGGATCACCGTCGGCTGGCCCTTGTGCTCCTTGGCCGCCGAGAACGCCGCGAAGATCTTCCGGTGGTCGTGACCGCCGCGGCCCAGGTGCAGGATCTGGTCGTCGGTCATGTGCTCGACCATCGCGCGCAGCCGGTGGTCGTCGCCGAAGAAGTGCTCACGGATGTACGCACCGGTCTCGGTGGCGTACGTCTGGAACTGGCCGTCCGGCGTGGTGTTCATCTTGTTGACCAGCACGCCGTCGCGGTCCTGCGCCAGCAGCGGGTCCCAACTGCGGTCCCACACCAGCTTGATGACGTTCCACCCGGCGCCGCGGAACTGCGACTCCAGCTCCTGGATGATCTTGCCGTTGCCGCGCACCGGGCCGTCCAGGCGCTGCAGGTTGCAGTTGACCACGAAGGTCAGGTTGTCCAGGCCCTCGCGCGCCGCGATGGACAGCTGGCCGAGCGACTCCGGCTCGTCCATCTCGCCGTCGCCGAGGAACGCCCACACGTGCGACCTGGAGGTGTCCGCGATGCCGCGCGCCTCCATGTAGCGGTTCATCCGCGCCTGGAAGATCGCGCCGAGCGGGCCGAGGCCCATCGAGACGGTCGGGAACTCCCAGAAGTCCGGCATCAGCCGCGGGTGCGGATACGAGGACAGGCCGTACGGCGCCTTCGACTTCTCCTGGCGGAACGCGTCGAGCTGCTGCTCGGAGAGCCGGTCGAGGAGGAAGGCGCGGGCGTAGATACCGGGGGACGCGTGCCCCTGGAAGAAGATCTGGTCGCCGCCGTCGCCCTCGTCCTTGCCGCGGAAGAAGTGGTTGAAGCCCACGTCGTAGAGCGAGGCGGAGGACGCGAACGTCGCGATGTGGCCGCCGACCCCGATACCGGGGCGCTGGGCCCTGGACACCATCACGGCCGCGTTCCAGCGGGTCGCGTTGAGGATCCTGCGCTCGATCTCCTCGTTGCCGGGGAAGAACGGCTCGTCCTTGGTGGCGATGGTGTTGACGTAGTCCGTGCTGCGCATCTCGGGCACGGCCACGCGCTTCTCGCGGGCCCTCTCGATCAGCCGCAGCATCAGATAACGGGCCCGCTCACGGCCGCGCTGGTCCACGGCGGCGTCGAGGGAGTCGAGCCACTCCTGAGTCTCCTCAGGGTCGAAGTCCGGGACCTGGCTGGGAAGGCCGCCAATGATGATCGGGTTGCGATCGGATCCGGAAGCCACGCTGTTCCTTCGCTGTCAGAGGGCCACTTTGCTTGATGTCTGCACCGTTCCCCATCGTGTACCTAGGGGACGGAATCGTCATCTCTACTGGGAGGTAACCGAGACATTCCTGCAGACCGTTGGGACGGGCCCGACCAAAACGTAACGATACGCTGCACTCCATGACGCGTTCCGCAAAGTCGTTCGGGTCTCGTACGCTTCGAGGGTTCCGAAATTCACAAATCGGGCAGAAAGGTGTGGTGCGCGTCACCTGCCACCGCGAGTCCATGCCTGGAGTTGCGGCGACACCGCCGGGAACGTCACCGTTTCGGCGGTCTCGACGGCCGGGTACTTGCGCGATCCGCCCCGCCCGTGTGGACTACGGCCAATGCTTCGCGCACGCGCGTGGCTGGACATCTACCGCAACACAATCAGGAGGCAAGCCGTGAGCGCGACCGCGGACCACGCGGAGGAGCGGACCAACCCGGCCGCCAGGCTGGGGTTCGAGCCCGGACAGGTGGTCCAGGAGATCGGCTTCGACGACGACGTTGACCACGAGCTCCGTGAAAGCATCGAATCGCAGATCGGCCAGGAACTGGTCGACGAGGACTACGACGACGTCGCCGACGTCGTGCTGTTGTGGTTCCGCGATGAGGACGGCGATCTCACGGACGTTCTGGTGGACGCCATTGGTCTCCTCGAGGACGGCGGCATGATCTGGCTGCTGACTCCGAAGACCGGCCGGGACGGTTACGTCGAGCCCAGCGACATCAGCGATGCCGCACAGACCGCCGGCCTCTCCCAGACGAAGAGCATCTCCGTGGGCAAGGAGTGGTCGGGTACGCGCCTGGGCACGCCCAAGTCGAAGCGCTGAGCTCCCGCTCCGTCTGCCGCAGAGCATCGTGAGGCCCCCGCCGACACCACCGTCGGCGGGGGCCTCACGCATGCGCCGGGCCGGGTCGCCCGGGGCGGCGCGGCGATGCCGTTGCCGGGGCGCGTGTCGATCACTGCGTAGGCTGGTCGTCACCCGAACAGACCCTTGGAAGGGAAGCGTGTGACTATGGCGATCGA
Source organism: Streptomyces sp. NPDC001530 (assembly GCF_042894545.1). Lineage (NCBI taxonomy): Bacteria > Bacillati > Actinomycetota > Actinomycetes > Kitasatosporales > Streptomycetaceae > Streptomyces > Streptomyces sp. NPDC001530. The sequence continues at coordinate 225,792 of NZ_JBIAVS010000002.1, read as the reverse complement.
GGTCGGCTCCAAGGCCCCGGACTTCGAGCTCAAGGACAACCACGGCGCCACCGTGAAGCTGTCCGACTTCCGTGGTGAGAAGAACGTGGTGCTGCTCTTCTACCCCTTCGCCTTCACCGGCGTGTGCACGGGCGAGCTGTGCTCCCTGCGCGACAACCTGCCGCAGTTCACCGACCGGGACACCCAGCTGCTGGCCGTCTCCAACGACTCCATCCACACCCTGCGCGTCTTCGCCGAGCAGGAGGGCCTGGAGTACCCGCTGCTCTCCGACTTCTGGCCGCACGGCAACATTTCGCGCGCGTACGGCGTCTTCGACGAGGACAAGGGCTGCGCGGTGCGCGGCACGTTCATCATCGACAAGGAGGGCGTGGTCCGCTGGACCGTCGTCAACGCTCTGCCGGACGCGCGTGACCTGAATGAGTACGTCAAGGCGCTCGACACCCTGTGATTGTTCGGTTCCAAGCCCTGCGGGGTGCGGGAACCCGTCACTAGGATCGAATCGTTGATCCGATACCAACGCACTACGGGGCTCCCCGCCCCTGGACACCATTGGGAGGACTCGTGGGAGTCAGCCTCAGCAAGGGCGGCAACGTATCGCTGTCGAAGGAGGCCCCGGGACTGACCGCGGTCATCGTCGGTCTGGGGTGGGACGTCCGCACCACCACCGGCACCGACTTCGACCTCGACGCCAGCGCACTGCTGACGAACGACCAGGGCAAGGTCGCCAACGACCAGAACTTCGTATTCTTCAACAACCTCAAGAGCCCGGACGGCTCGGTGGAGCACACCGGTGACAACCTCACGGGTGAGGGCGAGGGCGACGACGAGCAGATCAAGGTCAATCTCGCCGCCGTCCCGGCCGACGTGCAGAAGATCGTCTTCCCCGTGTCGATCTACGACGCGGAGAACCGCCAGCAGTCCTTCGGACAGGTGCGCAACGCGTTCATCCGCGTGGTGAACCAGGCGGGCGGCGCGGAGATCGCACGGTACGACCTCTCCGAGGACGCCTCGACGGAGACCGCGATGGTCTTCGGCGAGCTCTACCGCAACGGCCCGGAGTGGAAGTTCCGCGCCATCGGCCAGGGCTACGCCTCGGGCCTGCGCGGCATCGCGCAGGACTTCGGCGTGAACGTCTGAGCCGTAGGCCTTCGGCTCATCGGTCCGGCGCCGCACCCTCAAGTGCGGTGCCGGGCCCGCTGTACAACTCAAAGATGACCTCGGGGAGGACCAGCATCATGGGCGTCACGCTCGCCAAGGGGGGCAATGTCTCCCTCTCGAAGGCCGCACCGAACCTCACGCAGGTGATGATCGGGCTCGGCTGGGACGCGCGCTCCACCACCGGAGCCGACTTCGACCTGGATGCCAGCGCGCTGCTGTGCCAAGGGGGCCGGGTGCTCGGGGACGAGTGGTTCATCTTCTACAACCAGCTCAAGAGCCCGGACGGCTCGGTGGAGCACACCGGTGACAACCTCACGGGTGAGGGCGAGGGCGACGACGAGTCGATCCTGATCGACCTCTCCAAGGTGCCGGCCAACGTGGACAAGATCGTCTTCCCGGTCTCGATCCATGACGCCGACAACCGCGGCCAGACCTTCGGCCAGGTCAGCAACGCGTTCATTCGCGTCGTCAACCAGGCCGACGGCCAGGAGCTGGCCCGCTACGACCTCTCCGAGGACGCCTCCACCGAAACGGCGATGATCTTCGGCGAGGTCTACCGCTACAACCAGGAGTGGAAGTTCCGCGCGGTCGGTCAGGGGTACGCGTCGGGCCTGCGAGGAATCGCCCTCGACTTCGGGGTCAATGTTTCCTAGGGCCCACCTACGCCAGCCGAAGGGGCAGCCCTCTAGACTTCGTGGTCAACGTTAGGTAAAGCCGAGTACGGCGCGGGGGAGACCCGTACACACACGATGATTGGGTAGCCAGTGCTTCTGAAAACCTTCGGCTGGTCGTTTGCGGTCACCGCGCTCGGCTTGGTCGCAGCGGTGATCTACGGGGGGTGGACCGCCTTTGGCATCGTGGCGATCCTGTCCATCCTGGAGATCTCGCTGTCCTTCGACAACGCGGTGGTCAACGCCGGAATCCTGAAGAAGATGAGTGCCTTCTGGCAGAAGATCTTCCTCACGGTCGGTGTGCTCATCGCGGTCTTCGGCATGCGACTGGTCTTCCCCGTCGTCATCGTCGCCATCAGCGCCAAGATCGGCCCGATCGACGCGGTCGACCTCGCGCTGAACAACAAGGACCACTACCAGGAACTCGTCACCGACGCCCACCCGGCGATCGCCGCCTTCGGCGGCATGTTCCTGCTGATGATCTTCCTCGACTTCATCTTCGAGGAGCGTGACATCCAGTGGCTGCGCTGGATCGAGCGCCCGCTCGCCAAGCTCGGCAAGGTCGACATGCTGGCGGTCTGCATCGCCCTGGTCGTCCTGCTGATCACCTCGTTCACCTTCGCGACCCACGCCCACCAGCACGGCGGCGCGCACGTCGACAAGGCGCAGACGGTGCTGATCGCCGGCGTCGCCGGCCTGATCACGTACATGGTCGTCGGCGGACTCTCCGGCTACTTCGAGGACAAGCTCGAGGAAGAGGAGGAGCGCGAGCACGAGGAAGAGGAGGAGGCCGAGCGGACCGGCAAGAAGAAGCCGGCCATCGTCCTCGCCGGCCAGGCCGCGTTCTTCATGTTCCTCTACCTGGAAGTGCTGGACGCGTCCTTCTCCTTCGACGGTGTCATCGGCGCCTTCGCCATCACCAACGACATCGTGCTGATGGCGCTCGGCCTCGGTATCGGCGCCATGTACGTCCGGTCGCTCACCGTCTACCTGGTCCGCCAGGGCACCCTCGACGACTACGTCTACCTGGAGCACGGCGCGCACTACGCGATCGGCGCCCTCGCCGTGCTCCTCATGATCACCATCCAGTACGAGATCAACGAGGTCATCACCGGCCTCGTCGGCGTCGTCCTGATCGCCTGGTCCTTCTGGTCGTCCGTGCGCCGCAACAGGGCGCTCGCAGCGGCCGAGGGAAAAGGTAAGACCTCGGACGAGAAGGCTGAGGTCTCGTCCGGGGTGTGACAAGCCGCCGGTCTCCGGCGTGTGACACCCCACCGGTTTCGGGTGTGACACCCCTCCGGTTGAGGAACGCTCTGAGCGGGGCGGCCGTCGAGGACAAGTCCTCGACGGCCGCCCCGCCGCATATCGAGGAACGTGGGGGGCGGAATGGGCATCTGGCAGGACCTGTGGCGCGGACGCTCGGTGGACTTCGACTCCGGCAGCGCGGCCACCAACGCCATCGAACTGACCAAGCGGAACCACACGGTCTCGCTCACCAAACAGGGCGCGGCCACCGGCAATCTGCGCATCAACCTGTCCTGGCGGATGCGCACCTCCGACATAGGCGGGCCGCAGCGCGGCAGCCTGCTGCGCCACCCCTTCCGCACCTTCAAACCGGAAGTGGTCCAGGCGCACACCCAGAGCATGGTCAACGTCGACCTCGACCTGGGCGTCATGTACGAGCTGACGGACGGCACCAAGGGTGTGGTCCAGCCGCTCGGCAGCTTCTTCGGCGAGCTCAACGCCCCGCCGTACGTCAAGCTCAGCGGCGACGACCGCTTCGGCTCCGCCTCCGGCGAGACCGCCTACGTCAACCTGGACCACCGCGACGACATCAAACGCCTGCTGGTCTTCGTCTACATCTACGACCAGACCCCGGCCTTCGACCGTACGCACGCGATCATCACGCTCTACCCGAGCAACGGCCCGCGCATCGAGATCGGCCTCGACGAGCGCCATCCGCAGGCCCGCTCCTGCGCGGTCGTCATGATCCAGAACAACAAGGGCGAGCTGACCGTACGCCGCGAGGTGAAGTTCGTGTACGGCTTCCAGGCCGAACTGGACCGGCTCTACGGGTGGGGGCTCCAGTGGGGCCGGGGCTACAAGTCGAAGGTGGAGCGATGACGTCGCGCTGCCGCCGGCTTGGCAGGTTCGCCCAATAGCTCGGGGCAGCGGTCTCCGCGCCCCTTCCGGGGCTGTCCTAGCTGCGGGCAATCGTGCCTCCCCCACTGCCTTAACGGCGTGGGGGGACCCCCAGGCGGCACGGGTGGGCGCTGGGGGTACCCCCTGCTCGAAGAGCTTGGGGGAGGCACCCTGTAACCGCCGGGCTCGCGGTCCCACCCACGGCGTACCGGACGCGGCGCCGTACCGCCTAACGTCCGATGAACTGAGGCCCCTGCGGGGGCAGCCGGAAGCTCGGGTCGGGGGCGACGCCCACCGGTTGCGGATACCCGTAGGCCGGCTGGGGATACCCGTACGCCGGCTGGGCGGCGGCCGCCGCCGCGGGAGCCGTCTGCGGCTGCGGATAGCCGTACGCGGGCTGCTGCGGCACGGGCGCGGGCTGCTCGGGCGGCAGCGGCACCGAGGTCTCCGGGACGGCGGCGGGCGCCGACCAGGCCGCCTCGGGTACGGCCCCGGACACCGGCGCAGCATCGGGCACGGCTCCGGACACGGGCGCCGCGGCGGCCGCCCCGGCCTCCGTCTCGTCGACCGAGATCCCGAAGTCGGTCGCCAGCCCCACCAGACCGTCGGAGTAGCCCTCGCCGAGCGCCCGGAACTTCCAGCCCTCACCGCGCCGGTACAGCTCGCCGCAGATCAGCGCGGTCTCCGCACCGGTCTCCGGCTTGATGTCGAAGTACGCCAGAGGTTCGCCGTCCGCGACGGCGGCGTCGTACAGCAGGATGCGCAGATCCCGTACGCGGTCGAAGGGGACGTCGTCCGCCGATGCGACCAGCAGAATCTGTCCGACACCGGACTCGACACCCGCCAGATCCGTCTGGATCGTGTCGGTCAGGCCCTCGGTGACGCGTTTCTTGCCGAGCCGCCAGACCTTGCCGGAGGGATGGCGGGGCTGGTTGTAGAAGACGAAGTCCTCGTCGGATCGCACACGACCGTCGGGGCCGAGGAGCAGCGCCGAGGCATCGACATCAGGGACACCCTGCCCGGGTGTCCAGCGCAGCACGGCGCGCACCGCTGTGGCGTCCAGCGGGACGTTCGACCCCTTCAGCATCGCGTGCGTCATGCGGTCATCCTGCCCTCTCGGTCCTGGTCACGACAACGCGGGGTCTCCCCAGGATCCGTGGGAGTTGGACACGGCCGAGTTACCTGAACTTCATGCCCGGTGGGAACCTCTGACATGGATCCATACGTACTATTACCGGCCACATTGAATTGGGCCGCCTAGCCGCCACGGGGGAGTTTTATGCGTCATTTCGGGCACATCGCCCCTGAGGAGCGACAGCGCCTCTTCTTCCGGGAGCCGAGCGCCTTCACTGCCGACTCGCCGGCCCGGGTCCTCGCGGCGGCCCTCGGGGCCACGCTGTACAGCCCAGCGACCCGGTCGCAGCTGGCCGACGACATCATCAAGCAGGCCGGGCGCGGTGTGGTCTCGATGGTGCTGTGCCTGGAGGACTCGATCGACGACGCGGAGGTCGTGGGCGCCGAGGAGAACCTGGTCCGGCAGTTCACCGAGCTCGCGGGACGGTCGGCGGACGGCGAGCTGCCGCTGCTGTTCATCCGGGTGCGCTTCCCCGAGCAGATCCCCGACCTGGTCCAGCGCCTCGGTCCCGCCGTCCGGCTGCTGTCCGGATTCGTGATGCCGAAGTTCACCGAGGAACGCGGCATGCCCTTCCTGGAGGCGCTGACCTCCGCCGAGGTGGCGAGCGGCAGGCGGCTTTTTGCCATGCCGGTCCTTGAATCGCCCGAGCTGCTGTACCGGGAGTCGCGCGTGGACACCCTGGAGGGGATCTCCCGCGCCGTCGGCAAGTACCGCGACCGGGTGCTCGCGCTGCGCCTCGGGGTGACCGACTTCTGCTCCTCGTACGCCCTGCGCAGGGCCCCCGACATGACGGCATACGACGTCCAGGTCGTCGCCTCCGTGATCGCCGACGTGGTGAACATGCTGGGGCGGGCGGACGGCACCGGTTTCACGGTGACCGGGCCGGTGTGGGAGTACTTCCGGGTCCAGGAGCGCATGTTCAAGCCGCAGCTGCGCCGCAGCCCCTTCCTGGAGGGCCAGGCGGAGGAACTGCGCGAGGCGCTGATCGAGCACGCCATGGACGGACTGCTCCGCGAGATCACCCTCGACCAGGCCAACGGCCTGCTCGGCAAGACCTGCATCCACCCCTCGCACGTCCTGCCCGTGCACGCGCTGTCCGTGGTCAGCCACGAGGAGTTCAGCGACGCGCAGGACATCCTCCGGCCCGAGCGCGGCGGCGGGGGTGTACTGCGGTCGGCGTACACGAACAAGATGAACGAGGTGAAGCCGCACCGCGCCTGGGCCGAGCGCACCCTTCAGCGCGCCGAGGTCTTCGGCGTCGCCCACGAGGACATCGGCTTCGTGGACCTGCTCGCCGCCGGGCTCCCGGCGTGAGCCGGCCCGACCCGGCGATGCGGAACCCGATCAACAAGGAATTGATGAACAACGCAGTGAACGACCTGGTGTGGACCGGGACCTGGGTCGCCGAGCGGCTCGGTGTCGAACTGGTCGGTGACGAGAAGCTGAGCGACCTGCTGGGGCTCGCGCTGCGGCGCAACCCCAAGCGCGCGCATCTGCTCGTCTCGAACGTCCTCGGCAAGCACGTACCGCAGTCGCCGTCCGTGGTGTACGGATACGGGTTCGCGCTCGGCCGGCGGGTGCGCGACCTGCTGGGCACCGAGGAGGCCGGTGCGGCCGTGGTCCTCGGGTACGCCGAGACGGCCACCGGCCTCGGCCACTCGGTCGCGGACGGTGTCGGCCTCGCGCCCTATCTGCACTCCACCCGCCGCCCGGTCGAGGGCGTCGCCCGGGCGGGCGGCTTCGAGGAGTCCCACTCGCACGCCACCTCGCATCTGCTGCTCCCCGAGGACCCGGGCCTGCTGGCGGGCTCCGGCCCCCTGGTCCTCGTCGACGACGAGTTCTCCACCGGCAACACGGTCCTCAACACGATCCGCGCCCTGCACGAGCGGTATCCGCGCGAGCGATACGTCGTCGTGGCGCTGGTCGACATGCGCTCGGCCGCCGACCTGGGGCGCCTGGAGGAGTTCGCCCGGGAGATCGGCGCGCGGGTGGACCTGGTGTCCGCGGCGTCGGGGACGGTCAGGCTCCCGGAGGGGGTCCTGGAGAAGGGGCAGGCGCTGGTCGCGGCCCATGAGCCGACGGTGCCTGGCCTCGCGGTGCCTGGCCTCGCGACGTCCGGTTCCACGGCTCCCGGGCCTACGGCTCCCAGGCCTGTGGCGTCTGGATCTGCGGCGCTCGCTTCCGCGGCGCCCGGACCCGCCGGGCAGGCCGCTCGTGTCGAGCTCGGGTGGCCGCGCGGTGTTCCGGATGGTGGGCGGCACGGGTTCACGCCCGGGCATCGAATACGGCTGGAGGGTGCCCTGCCCGCCATGGCCGCCCGGATCGCCGACGCGCTGCCCGACGGCGCCCGGCGCGTGCTCGTGCTCGGCTTCGAGGAGCTGATGTACGCGCCGCTCAGGCTGGCGCGGGAGCTGGAGCAGGTGGTGGCCGCCGAGGTGCGCTACTCCACGACCACCCGCTCCCCGGTGCTCGCCCTCGACGACCCCGGCTACGCGATCCGCAGCCGAATCGTTTTCCCGGCCCACGACAACCCGGACGACGGCCCCGGCGAGCGCTACGCCTACAACGTCGCGGGTGCCGGCTTCGACGCCGTGGTCGCCGTCGTCGACTCCGCCGCCGACACCCCCGAACTGCACGCCCCCGACGGCCTGTTGGCCCAGCTCGCGGCGCACACCCCGAGCGTCCTGCTCGCCGTCGTCCCTTCGTACGTCCCCGCACGGGCGTCCACCGAAAGGCCCTCCATGCTCCCCGAGCCCCTCCGCGGCCCCGCCTTCTCCTCGTACGCGCCCGACGAGGTCGGCTGGCTGCTCCAGGACCTCTCGGACGTGGGCCTGGAGGCGCCGACCGAGGAGCGCGAGGAGGCAATTCAGAGCGGCGGCGCGCACTACGCGGAGTCGCTGCCGGTGGAGTACCAGCCGAGCGCCCAGTACCAGGAGCTGTTCCACGCGGCCCTCGGCACCTCGGCGGCCCGGATCGCCCAGGCCGTCGGCGCCGTCACCGAGCTGGTGCTGGCCGAACGTTCTCCGCGCCCGGTCCTTGTGTCGCTGGCCCGCGCGGGGACACCCGTCGGCGTCCTGATGCGCCGCTGGGCCAAGCACCGTCACGACCTCGACCTGCCGCACTACGCCGTCTCCATCGTCCGCGGCCGTGGCATCGACGCCAACGCGCTGCGCTGGCTGGCCGCCCACCACGACCCGGCCGATGTCGTCTTCGTCGACGGCTGGACCGGCAAGGGTGCGATCACCCGCGAACTGGCCGACGCCATAAGGGAGTTCGAGGCGTCGGATGGCATCACCGGCTTCGACCCGGAGATCGCGGTGCTCGCCGACCCGGGCTCGTGCGTGCGGACGTACGGCACCCGCGAGGACTTCCTCATCCCCTCCGCCTGCCTCAACTCGACGGTCTCCGGGCTGATTTCGCGCACCGTCCTGCGTGCCGACCTCGTCGGCGAACACGACTTCCACGGCGCGAAGTTCTACCGCGAACTCGCCGGCTCCGACGTCTCCGTCGACTTCCTGGACGCCGTCGCCGCCCACTTCGCCGACGTCGCCGACGCGGCCTGCGCCCAGGCCAAGGAGCTCCTCGCCGCCGACCGGACCCCCACCTGGGAGGGCTGGGCGGCGGTCGAGCGGATCAGCGAGGAGTACGAGATCCACGATGTGAACCTCGTCAAGCCGGGCGTCGGCGAGACCACCCGGGTGCTGCTGCGCCGCGTCCCCTGGAAGATCCTCGCGCGCGCCGGGGCGGGCGCCGACCTCGACCACGTCCGTCTGCTCGCCGGGCAGCGCGGGGTGCCCGTCGAGGAGGTCGCCGAACTCCCGTACACCTGCGTGGGGTTGATCCACCCGAAGTACACGCGCGGCGCGACCGGTGCCGACGGCAAGGCGGTGACGGTCTGATGTCCGCGCCCACCGTGCTCGTCGCCAGCGACCTCGACCGTACGCTGATCTACTCCTCCGCGGCCTTGGCGCTGACCATGCCGGACGCCCGCGCGCCCCGGCTGCTCTGCGTCGAGGTGCACGAGAGCAAGCCGCTGTCGTTCATGACGGAGACCGCGGCCGCTCTCCTCACCGAACTCGGCGACACGGCGGTCTTCGTGCCCACCACGACCCGCACTCGCAAGCAGTACCAGCGCATCAACCTGCCGGGCCCCGCCCCGAAGTACGCGATCTGCGCCAACGGCGGGCACCTGCTCGTCGACGGCGTCTCCGACCACGACTGGCACGCGAGCGTGACGGAGCGGCTCGCCAGCGAGTGCGCGCCGTTGGCCGAGGTGCGCGAGCACCTGGCGGCCACAGCGGATCCGGCGTGGGTCCGCAAGCACCGGGTCGCGGAGGACCTGTTCGCCTATCTGGTGGTGGAGCGCGAGCTGCTCCCCGAGGAGTGGGTGAAGGAGCTGGCCGTGTGGGCGGAGAACCGCGGCTGGACGGTGTCGTTGCAGGGGCGCAAGATCTACGCCGTGCCGAAGCCGCTCACCAAGAGTGCGGCTATGCGGGAGGTCGGTCGGCGCAGCGGTGCGACGCTCAGCCTCGCGGCCGGTGACTCTCTCCTCGACGCCGATCTCCTGCTGGCCGCCGACCTAGGCTGGCGTCCCGGCCACGGCGAGCTCGCTGACGCCGACTGGACGGCGCCCGCGATCACGGCGCTTCCGGAGCGGGGGGTTGCGGCGGGGGAGCGGATCCTACGGGAGTTCCTGACCGCCTCCGACGGCCGCTGACCTCCGGGTTTCTCGCCCCCTCCGCCCCTGCCCGTCCCGTCCTTGGGGGGGGGGGGGGCCCCCCCCCCCCCCCCCCAACCGACGAGCCCCCCCCCCCCCCCCCGCGGCCCGGCCGCCCCGGGCCGCGCCCCCAGACCCCCGCCAAAAGATTGCGCAGTTCCCCGCGCCCCTGAAGGGGCGCGGGGAACTGCGCGACAAGCCCCCACCCACCCGCAGCCGACAGGCTGGTTCGGGACGGGCAGGGGCGGAGGGGGCGAAAAACCCCGTTGGCCGACCCCGTAGATCAGCCGCAGCAGCCCCCGCCGCAGCAGCCGCCCCCGCCTCCGCCGGCGCGCGGCGCAGGGGCCGGGGCGGACGACGAGCCGCCCTTGGCGACGGCGACCGTCGACAGCAGCTTCACCGTGTCGTCGTGCCCGGCGGGGCAGGCCGCGGGGGCGGCGGACTCCGCCATCGGGCGGCTCAGTTCGAAGGTGTCGCCGCAGGTCCGGCAGCGGTACTCGTAGCGAGGCATGCGCACAGGTTAACCGGAGCCGACCGACGACCGTAGGGCTCCGCGGGCTTCCCCGGCGCGGTGCCGCGAGCCGGGCCGACGGCCGGGAAGCGAGGCCCGAGGGGAGGCGCGAGGGCCGGAGGCGAGCACCGCGCGCCGCCGGTGGGTCCGGCGTGCCGGAGGGGCGACTTCGTCAACTGACCATTTTTGTATGGCGTCTGATCGAAAAGTTCACAAGAGGCGCTGATAATTTATGGGAGCCGCGACGAGCCGCAAGGTCGGGGAGAGGGGGGCTCGCTGCCGCATGTGCGGCCGCTGCATCTACCCGCGCGCGCAATGGTGAAGTGCGGAGGGAGACGCAGTCGTGACCCAGGCATGGCATCGAACGGATGCCCGGCATCCCCTGACCCGCCCACGCGCCGGAGCCCACCGTGGCTAGCCCGGAGCGAGGGCCCGGTTCACGCCGGCGTGGCCGCCGCCGCAGACCCCCGCAACGCCCCGGCGCGGCCGGCCTGGCCGCACGCGGCCTGGCAGCTCTGGCCGCACGGTTCGCCCCGCTGGTCCGCCGGCTCAGACCGGCGTACCCACGCCCGGGCCGCACCGGCTGGCGGCGCTGGCTGCCCTCCTGGCGGCAGTGGCTGGCGGGCTGGGCCCTGACCGTGGGGCTGACCGGCTCGCTGCTGGTCATCGCGTACGCGGCCACGGACATCCCCGAGAACCTGAACACGTACGCCACCCAGCAGGACAACGTCTTCTTCTGGTCGGACGGGACACCGATGGCCCGTACCGGATGGGTGCGGCGCCAGGCCATGCCGCTGAAGGACATTCCCGAGCACGTGCGCTGGGCGGTCCTCGCTGCGGAGAACGAGAGCTTCTACTCCGACCCGGGCATCTCCCTCAAAGGCCTCACCCGCGCGCTGGTGCGCACGGTGGGCGACGGGGACACGCAGGGCGGCTCCACCATCACCCAGCAGTACGTCAAGAACGTCTACCTGACGCAGAACCAGACGGTGAGCCGCAAGTTCACCGAGGCGATGATCGCCCTCAAGCTCGACAACAAGATGAGCAAGGACAAGATCCTGGAGGGCTACCTCAACACCAGCTGGTTCGGCCGCGGCACCTACGGCATCCAGCGCGCCGCCCAGGCCTACTACGGCAAGGACGTCAGCAGGCTCAACGCCAGTGAGGCCGCCTTCCTCGCGTCGCTGCTGAAGGGCGCGGGCCTCTACGACCCCACGCTGAGCAAGGCCAACCACCAGCGGACCGTGGAGCGTTGGTCCTGGATCCTCGACCGGATGGTGAAGACCGGCAAGCTGTCGCCGTCCGAGCGGGCCACGTACACGAAGTTCCCCGAGCCGCTGAAGCAGTCCCGGACCTACGACACCGGCAAGCAGAGCGACTACCTGGTCGAGGTGGCGACCCAGTACGCCAAGAAGGCCGCGCACATCTCGGACAAACAGTTCGACCTGGGCGGCTACCAGATCTACACGACGTTCGACCGGAAGCGGGAGACCGCGCTCACCGACGCCGTGACCAAGGCCCGCAAGAAGGCGAAGGAGAAGGACCCCGCGAAGGCGAAGACCGCGCACTACGGGGCCGCCTCGGTGGCCACCGACGGCCGGGTCCTCGCCGTCTACGGCGGCCCCGATCACCGTACGCAGGGCTACAACGAGTCCAACGCGACCACCGTCCCCGCCGGTTCGGCGTTCCTGCCGTTCGTCTACGCCGCCGCCCTGGAGCACGGCGTCCACAAGACCCGCGACAGCGCGGCGACACCGGTCACCCCCGAGTCCGTCTACGACGGCGACGACGGCGTCCCGGTCACCACGCCCGAGGGCCCCTACTGGGACCGCAGCGGCAAGAAGGTCGCCGCGCACAACGACGGCGACAAGTCCTACGGCCGGATCACCCTGCGCAAGGCGCTCGCGGAGTCGGTGAACACGCCGTTCATGCAGCTCGGCATGGACACCGGCCTGGCCCAGGTGCGACAGACCGCCGAGGCGGCGGGCCTGCTCTCGTCCAGCCTCGGCCCGCAGGTGCCCGCGCTGTCCCTGGGCAGCTCCACGCCCAGCGCGATCCGGATGGCGAGCTCCTACGCCACGTTCGCCGCGGGCGGGACGCACATCGAGCCGTACTCCGTGCGCCGCCTCACCCGCAACGGTTCCCGGGTCGCCCTGGACGCATCCGGTACCCGGCGAGCGGTGGGCGCCAAGGTGGCCCGCGAGGTCACCGAGGCGCTCACGGACTCCTTCCGTACCGGACACGCCGGCGCGGCGCCCGCGTCGGCACAGGTGGCCGGGAAGAGCGGCACCACGGGGGACGACAAGGCCGCCTGGTACGTGGGCACGAACCGTTCCGTGTCGACCGCGGTCGTCCTCTACCGCATGGACCTGTCCAAGAGCCTCGAACCACTGCCGCTCCAGGGCATCGACGACGCATCCGGCGCCGCCGACGTCCCGTACGGCATCTGGTCGGGCGCCATGACTCCGCTCGGCTGAGCCTGACGGACGACTCCGCTGGGCTGGGCCCGACGGATGACTCCGCTGGGCCGAGCCCGACGGCCGAGCGGCCGCACCACGCACCACCTTCCACCCCCCTCGCAGAATGTGCCCCGTATGAACTCGAAGCACAGCCGGCGCCGTCGCCGTGACCCCGCTCCCGGTTCCGCCCGCCAGGGTTTCGCGGCCATGGCCGCCTTCCTCGTCGTCACCTCCACGGCCGCCACCTACCTGGCCCTGAACCACTCGGACCCCACCACACCGGCCGCCTCCGCCCGCGCGCACCCTTCCGACGACGGCGCCGCCGCCAAGGCGACCAAGGAACCCGCGTGGGACGGCAAGACCAAGATGCTCGGCGACGGATCCACGTCCTACACCGGCCCGCAGCAGGGCGAGTTGAAGCCCGTACCGCTCAAGCCCGGTGAGAAACCACCCCAGTTCGTCGTCTTCTCCTGGGACGGCGCCCTCCAGGGCGACGACCAACTCTTCTCGCACTACCGCGAGTTGGCCATGAAGTACGACGCCCACATGACGTTCTTCCTCACCGGCATCTATCTGCTGCCCAAGGACAAGAAGACGCTCTACGAACCGCCGATGCACAAGCCGGGCTCCGCGGCGATCGACTTCGCCACCGACGAGCACATCCGCACCACGCTGGAGCAGCTCGGCAAGGCGTGGAAGGAGGGCAACGAGATCGGCACCCACTTCAACGGCCACTTCTGCGACGCCAAGGGCGGCAAGGACTGGAGCGTGGCGGAGTGGAAGAGCGAGATCGACCAGTTCTTCTCGTTCGTCGAGAAGTGGAAGACCAACACCGGCTACACCGATCTGCCCGCCCTGCCCTTCGACGCCACGCGCGACATCACCGGCGGGCGCGCGCCCTGTCTGGAGGGCCAGAAGAACCTGCTCAAGGCCATGAAGGCCACGGCCAACGACTACAACTGGCGCTACGACGCCAGCTCCGCGGGCGACTTCCAGATATGGCCCACCAAGAAGGAGGGCGTCTGGGACTTCCCGCTGCAGATGCTTCCCTACGAGGGCGGCACGTACCAAGGCCTGTCCATGGACTTCAACTTCCTCTACAACCAGTCCGCCGGCGAGACGACGGGCGATCCGGCCAAGTACCCCGAGTGGGAGCAGGAGACCGTCAAGTCCTATATGAACGGCTTCGATCGGGTCTACTACGGCAGTCGGGCACCGCTCTTCATCGGCAACCACTTCGAGGACTGGAACGGCGGCATCTATATGAAGGCCATCGACCAGGTCGTCAAGAACGTGTGCACGAAGAAGGGCGTTCGCTGTGTGTCCTTCCGTGAACTGGCCGACTGGCTCGACGTACAGAAGCCCGAGGTCCTGGAGCGGCTGCGCAGCCTGGACCCCGCGCAGTCGCCGGAGTGGTCGACGGTGGTGAAGTAACGGCGGTTCGGTCCGTGAACCTACCTGGGCCGTAAGGGAGTTGATCAGTTGCCCGGCGGATCCCCCCGGGCTCCCCACAGTTGAGGAGAACATGTAAAGATTCCCCTCCCCGGTGTCCGACCGGGGATCAAGGAGAATCATCAGTGAGATCAAAGATGTTGAGCCGCAGACGCTCGACCGTGACGGCGGTCGCCGTCTCCGCCCTCCTGCTGCCCCTGTCCGCCGCCCACGCGGCGGACGCGTCGTCCATGGGGGGCGCTTCCGCCATGGTGGACCGCGCGACGACCGACGCCTTCGGCCGTGCGGCGGACGCCGTGTTCACCGATCGCACGGCCGCCCTGCTCGATGGCGGCCGGGCGACGCGTACGGCGCTGAAGTCGGTCGGCGGCATACGGCTGTCCGACGCGCTGACGCGGACGGAGACCACCACGGTGTCCGACCTGCGCGACACCCGGTCCCGCCTCGCGGCACTGGGCGAGGCCTACACCGCCGCCGACACCCAGGTCACCGTGAACAGGACCCGGGTGACGGGACAGCGGGCAACGGTCTGGGTCACCGAGACCACCACCCTCACGTACAAGAAGATCCGCGGTGACGAGCCCGACACAACGGGCTTTCGCGCGCACCACGTCCTGACCTTCGGCGCCCAGCAGGACGGCACCTGGAAGCTGTCGGGCGAGCGCTCGACGGACAAGGGTCCCCGGCAGATCAACGAGCCCGTCACCACGGCGGCGCGCAAGACCACGATGGCCGCTGTCGACGCCCCCCGGGCAGCGACCACGTATCCCGCGCCCGCCAAGCCCAAGAAGCTCACCGGCACCACGTACAACTACGCCGCGATGGCGACGTACGCCGAGAAGTACTGGAAGAACTACAACCCGGCCTACCGGAGCTTCAATTCGGCCGGCGGCGACTGCACCAACTACCTGAGCCAGTCCCTGAAGGCGGGCGGTTGGAAGGCCATCACGAGCTCGACCAAGGACTACGGCACTTGGTACTACAAGACGTCGGGCCAGACCGACACATGGGTCGGCGTGAACGAGTGGTCGTGGTTCACGCAGACGGCCAAGCGGTCCACGGCTTTGGCGAACGTCTACCAGATGGACGTCGGTGACGTGATGCAGATGGACTTCGACAAGGACGGGTCCAAGGACCACTCCATGCTGACCTCCTACCGGAGTTCGAGTGGCGTCCCGTATCTGACCTACCACGACACCGACACCTACCGCAGGTCGGTGGCGAGCATCATCGCGGCGTACCCGAACTCGGCGTACTACGCGTACCGCACCTGAGTCCTGAGCCGTTTCCTCGGCTGATTCCTCGGCTGATTCCTCGGCTGATTCCTCGGCTGATTCCTCGGCCGATTCCTCAGGTGATTTCTCGGCTGATTCCTCGGCTGTTTCACCCCTTCGGCACGGCCCTGCGCGCACGCCGCAGGGCCGTTTCCGAGGCCCGCAGCCGCCGCTCGCACTCCACCTGCTCCGGATGGCGGGCCTTGCAGTCCAGGATCTGCCCGATCGACGGGGACCGCCAACGCCACAGAAACGAGCGGCGTCAGACCCCTCCGCCCCGCTCCTCGCGGATCTGCGAGACCACCCGCGCCACCGTCTGCCGTACCGCCTCCGTCTCGGTCAGGAAGTGCCAGTAGTCGGGGTGGCGCCCCTCCAGCGTGGCGACGGCACGGTCGAGGCGGGCGACGGAGTCGTCGAGCGGGCGGGCGTGCCGCGGGTCGGGGGTGCTGCGGCCCGCCATGGCCAGCCGCTGGGCGTCGCGAATGGCGAAGCGGGTCCGGTTGATCTCCTGCTGCGGATCCTTCGCCACGGCGTTCAGCCGCCGCAGCCGGTCGCCGGCCGCCGAGACGGCCTCGTCCGTGTTGTTCAGCAGCGCCCGCACGGTGGACAGCAGCGAGGTCGCGTCCGGCCAGCGCTGCTCGTCGCGCGCGGCCTGCGCCTCCTTCAGCTTCAGCTCGGCCTGCCGTACGCTCTCGGCGGCCTGCTCCGGTACGTGCTGCAGGTCCTGCCAGCACGCGGCCGAGAACCGCCGCCGCAGCTCGCTCAGCACCGGCTCCACCTGCCCGGACCGCGTGGTCAGCGCCTGCGCGCGGGTGCGCAGCGAGACCAGCCGGTGGTCGATCTCGGCGGCCCGCTCGGGCAGCCGCTCCGCCTCCGCGCGCACCGCCCCGGCCTCCCGCGAGACCCGCTCGGCGCGCTCCAGCGTCTCCGGTACGCCGTGCTGTCCGGCCCCCTGGTTGAGCTTGGTCAGCTCGGGCCCGAGGGCGGCGAGCCGGGCGGCGAGGTCGTCGGCCTTGAGTCCCGATCCCCGTACGCCGTCGAGGGCGTTCGAGGCGGCGAGCAGGGCCTGGCGGGCGCGCTCGACGGCCGGGGCGAGCCGGGCGAGCTGCGTCTCGGCCTTGCCGAGCAGCGGTCCGAGCCCCCGCTCGAAGCGCTCCAGATCCCCCTTGACCCGCCCCAGCTCGTCCTTCGCGGCGGTCAGCTCGGTGCGCGCCCGTGCGGCGACCGACGCCTCCAGGTCGTCGCGGTCGAGATCGTGGGCGTCGACGGCGGTGATGTACCGAGTACTGGCCTCGTCGATCTGCCGCCCGAGGGCCTCGAAGTCGGAGACCGCGCGGCGGGCCGCGGAGGAGTCGTCGACGGCCGTGATCGTCTCGATCGAGATCCGCAGATCGCGCTGCGCGGTGTCGAGCTCGTAGAAGGCGGCCGCGGCGGCGTCCTTGGCGGCCTGCGCCTCGGCCCGCTGACTCTCGGCGCGCCCACCGAACCACCGCCGGGTGCCGCCGCCCGCGAAGGCGGCGGGCAGCGCGAGCGCGGCGAGCAGGGGGAGGGCGACGAGGGTGAACGTGTCACGGAAGGCGTACGACGGACGACGGCGCACACGGCGGCGTGCACGACGGCCGGGCGGGGCTGGCTGCGCGCATGGCACAAACGGCGAATACGGCTGCGAAGGTGTCGCCGTCACATCCCTCTCCCGTGCTGTCATCCGCCTTGCCCGGCTGTCATTCTCCCACCGGTTAAGGACGAACACACGGGCCGGTTAGTTCGCGGTTCGTACCGTGATCTTCCCGTCGTTCGTGTGGGCGGACACCACATGGGAGCTGGACGGGTCACGGGGCACGGACACATCCACCGAGCCGTCACCGCTCCTGGTCGTCACGCGATAGCTGTCCCGGGGCAGCGCGATGGTGACGGAACCATCCTGGCTGCGGGACTCCACCAGGTCGGGTACGACGCCGAGTTCGAGCCGTACGGAACCGTCCTGGGTACGGGCGCGCACGCTGCGCGAGTCGACGCCCAGCGCGCGGATGGACCCGTCGGCGCTGCACAGGTCCAGCGGCCCCGAGGAGTCCGTCACCCGCACGGAACCGTCCGACGTACGAACGCTCAGCGCCTCCTTGAAGCCCTGCGCGCGCACGCTGCCGTCCCCGTCCTTCACGGTGACGGCGACGCCGCGCGGGACGACGATCCGGTGCCTGGCCGCGCAGTCGGCGACGACGCCCGAACACTTCATCCGCAGCACGAGCCGGTCGCCGTCCTCCATCGCCCAGGTCACCCGGGGGTCCCCACCGACGACGACGCGCCCCCGGAACCACCGGGTGACCTCGACCTTGTCCGCCTTGGCCGAGCCCGCGACCACGAGTTCGAGCGCGGAGTCGTCCGAGTCGACGGTGAGCGTGCGGCCGTGCAGGGCGAAGGACCGGTGGTCCGGCTCCTTGTCGTCCCCGGCGGACGCGCCACAGCCGGTGGCAGCCGCGACGAGGCCCACGACGACACCGGCAACGGCGACCGCGCGGACAGGAACGGGAACGATACGGGCCATGGTGATCTCCCCCTGAGACGGACTGCGAAGGCCCGACTTGGACGCACGGTGAACGCCCAAGACGGTCTGCGAAGGCCTAAGACGGACTGCGAAGGCCAAGACGGACTGCGAGGGCCCAAGACGGACTGCGAAGGCTCTTCGACCGTACGGATCCGGGCCTCGCCGGGGGATCCGGCCCGCTCCCGGATCGGGGGTGGGGATAACCCCCGCCCCGGTCCGTCCACCCTCACTCACGGATACGGGTTTGCAGGGCATCCCCTCGGGCAATGTAGGCTGTCGACTCGTCCTGGGCGCGTAGCTCAGCGGTAGAGCGCCGCCCTTACAAGGCGGATGTCGGCGGTTCGAAACCGTCCGCGCCCACCAGGACAAAGACCCCCAACCGATCATGGCTGGGGGTCTTTGACATCCGGATCTGACATCAGCGCCGGGACTACTCGCGCTGTAGGCGCCTCGTGAGCAGCCGGTCCATGTGGCTGACCGCCTCGCGCTGCGTGTCCTGGACCACGTGGGCGTAGACGTTCATCGTGACGGCGATCTGGCTGTGCCCCAGGATCTCCATTTCCCTACTTCATCAAGGCCCGCGCACGGCGCGTACGCGCGCCGCCTCTGCGGCGCGGCCTGCCTCCTGTCTGCGCCCCGGCTGGCCGCGCCCGGCGGCGCGCTACGTGCAGCGGGCCGAGCAGGAAAAAACCTCTGTGGCTGGGGCCGGTCGGTTCCACCGACCTTAATTCGAACTCAGTGGCCATTTCCGGGAGGCGCGCATTTAGGCATTACATTGCTGGATGAAATTCCGATATAAGCCCACAGTGTCCGTTCCCAGTTCGGCCAACGCGGTGAAAGGTACAGTCGTCGAGGTCGCTGGTCGTCTTTTTTGAGGGCGCGTGCTGGAATTAAGGTGACCTGCCTATCGGGGTGCATAGCTAATGGTCTGGACTGCGCCATTTCTGCCCATGTCCGTTGTTGCTTGTACGCCGTGGTGATTGGAAAAGAGATGGTGGAAATTTCCGCAGTCAAGCTTTCCTGGCGCACGCGCACTGCACCGGTGTCCCTGGTAGCACTTGCGATCGCGAGTGCTCCGCTGGCCTCTCAAGCCCAGGCTCTGGTTATGTCGCCGGGGGTGAACGCCCGGCATGCATCTGGCACTCCGAGGGCCCCGCAGGCCCCGGTTACGGTGTTCGTCGAAGACTTCGAAAACGCAGGCGAGACCCCGATCTTCCTGGAGGACTACGTCGGCGCTCCACCGCTCACCGAGACATACACAGCCGACCCCCGGTGGCTTGACCACGGACAATGCAACGGCATCATCCTCAATCAGACCGGTGCTGATCAGCCTAACTGCCCGGCAGTATTGAAGAACATGGCCAATGCGCTGGGACAGGTAGGCGGAACGAATCCGCCGACCAACCACGTGGTCGCGGCCTACACCAACTGGGTGCCACCTGGCGCCGACCGGGTGGAGTTCCGGACCGAGCAGCCGATCCCGATCGCGAAGCCGAACCGCTACATCACCTTCGCAGTGGACGTAGCCGCCGTGAATTGCGGCCAAGCGGCTCCTCCGCTGCTGAAGTTCTATCTGACCGGCAACGGGTCAGACATCCCTACCTTCACCACCCCCATCAATCCCTGCGCCGATCCCAACTCCAAGCCCTACCCCGGAGGAAGCGGGTTGAGGGCCGGGGCGTTCGCCAGCAACAGAGCTGTACTGTTCAACGATAGTCAGTTGGGCATCAAGATGGTCAATGGGCAAGGCGACTGGTTCGGTAATGACCATGCATTCGACAACATCCGGATCCTGGATGCGACTCCGCAGCTGGACAAGGCGTTCAATCCTGCCACGATCGATCAGGGTGGCACCTCGACACTCGCTATGACGGTGACCAACACCAGTGAACTGGCGGCGAAGAACGACTTCAGCTTCGCCGACAACCTGCCCGCCGGATTGAAGGTGGCCCCGAACGCGAACGCATCGACGACCTGCGGCAACGGCACGGTGTCCGCGACGGCGGGGGGCGCGTCCGTTGCTCTGAACGGCGGCGACCTGGCCGCCGGCGAGAAGTCCTGCACGGTCACGGTGAACGTCACGGCCGACAAGCCGGGCACCTACGTCAACCGCCCCGAAGCGATCACCACGGTTGGCCTGAATCCCCCGGACCCCGCGACCCTGACCGTCAAGACCAAGGGAGCAACAGCGGTGGGCACCGCGACGGGCTCGGGCGGTCTGCTGTCCGGCAATGTGGTGCAGGTACCGGTGGACATCCCGGTCAACGCTTGCGGCAACTCCGTGAACGTCATCGGACTGCTCAACCCGGCGACGGGCAACGTCTGCGTCAACGGCTAGCCGACCAGGTCACTCGCCGCGCCGGGACCGGGCGGGTCCCGGCGGGCACAGATCGTCCGGCTGACATCACCAGTTGACACCAACGCCGCTGAACGAGGGCAGACAACGGCAACTCTGCCCGCAGTGGCAGACAGCCATAAGGGCCCGTTCCTTCCTGTTCACCTGGTGGGCGCGGACGGTTTCGAACCGCCGACATCCGCCTACGGAGCCGCGTCCCCTATATATCCCCTAAACGATCAGGGTGTTTGCCCAAGTCAGCGCATGTCGGAAGTCCCGACACGCTCGGTGGGAGAGACCAGGACGGCATTGCACCTGATCGGGCACGCCGAAGACACTCTCGCCGCCGGGTCCGAGCACGACAGCCCGGAGTGGCTCAACTGGCTCAGCCCGGTACGCCTCGCCGCGTTCAAGGGCAACACCCAGCTGAAGGCAGGCCACTTGCCCCAAGCCCGCACCACGCTGCTCGGTATCCTCGACGACCTCGACCCCAGCCAAACGGGCGACGACCCGGCGCGAAGTCCGGGGCGGTCTGTCTCGCCGCGCAGCTGGGCAGGAGAACCGAAGGGGACTGTGGTCGGCGGTACGTCGGGTACATGATGATCCAATGATTTCTTGGCTGAGCACCCGGAGCACATGGTTGCTCGTCCTGCTCTTGTGGGCGATGACACTGGCAGCCGCCCTGATCGGAATCGCGTTCGACCAAGTCCTCCTTGGACACCACCCTCAGAGGTTTACCTCTCACCTCCCTATGACAGTAGGAGGCACTTTCTTCTTCGCCGTCGCCGGCGCCGGGAAGTTGCGTCGTAGACGACGGCAGGACCGATGAGGTGGAGCCGGTTGCCGTGCAGCAGCGAAGTACAGCAACCGGTACGACCGCAGCCGACCACCAGTAATCGCAGCGGTGCTTGCCGGAGCTTTCGCGCCGCATTGTGTGCGGCGCGTACCTCTCCCTCCTTCGAACACGCTCGCTGCGTGGAGCACAGCCTCGGGGGTGTGATCTACCCGTCGAGAGACAGTCGGCTGCCCGCCGCGCCGTGCCGGCCCTTCGGCGAGCCGGTCCCGCACGCGTTCGTGGCGACCGAGCCCGTCGGACCGTTCGGTGCCGCCCAGCCGGTCGGTGATTTCCTGCGGCTGCATCGGGATGCCGGGATCCCGATGCGCGTCCTGGACAACCTCTGAGAGTTCTGGGACGCGGTGGTCGCCGGCACGCTGCAGTTCAGCGGCAAGCCCCGCTGCCCTCGCCCGCTCACTCCGGTTCCTCGTGGGCGTGCTTCAGCTTCGCTCGTGCGTCGACCGTCTCCGGGGGTTCTATCTCCGACCAGAAGCGGTGGCAGGTCACGAACACGGCAAGCTCGCGCTCGCGTCGGCGGAGCTTCTCCACCTCGGCCTGTTCGTCGGCGGTCCAGCCGGGGGAGGCGGGGCGTTCCACCTTGCGCCAGCCGCCCGCGTCGCTGAAGCCGTCCAGGGGTTCTACGGACCAGGGGAGTCGTTTCAGCAGGGCCAGCAGCTCGGCCCGGACCTGATGCAGCTCCTCCTGGCCGGCCAGGAGGTCACTCGGAAAGTCATAGGTCGCAGCCACGCGGCAATGCTACGCCTGTTCGATTTTGGGATGCGAGTTCCTTAGGGGACTTCACGCGAACGAGTGTGGGCGACCAAGCGGGATGACCGGACCCGTGGCTCCTGGCCTGCGATTTTCTTCGGACGTTGCGTTCGGTGAAGCAGTCGCCACCGTCACTTCGAGTCACGTACTCGGCGCCCTCCTCGAGGGTGCCCAGAAAGTAATCAGTCCTGACTGTGCAGTTGAAACTGGACAGTCTGGACTGAACGATTTACCGTGACGGCATGGACGAGAGCAACGGGGACCCCGAAGGCATCTCCGAGTCCGCCGCCCGCGCCGCGCGCGATCTGCGGGTGGCGTTCAGCCGGCTGCGGCGGCGGATCAGGGAAGTCTCCGAGACGCAGGAGCTCACGCCCTCCCAGTTGTCCGCGCTGACGTTGCTCAGCAAGAGCGGGGCCGCCACGACCAGTGGGCTGGCGGCGACCGAAGGGGTACGGCCGCAGTCCATGGCCGCCACGCTCGCCGCGCTCGACCAGCAGGGGCTGATCGAGCGCAGTCCGGACCCGGGGGACGGCCGGCGGCAACTCGTCACGCTGACCGAAGCCGGGCGCGAGCGCGTCGAGGGCACCCGGCAGGCTCGCGAGGAGTGGCTGGCCCGGGCCTTCCACGACCACTGCACGGAGGCCGAGCGGCAGACCGTCATCGACGCGATGGCCGTACTGGAGCGGCTCACCCGGCCGTGATACCGAAACCCACCCGCGGGACCCGTGCCACCCGCTCCACTCACGGGACCCGCGCCACTCAAGGGTCCCGCGAGACCCGCGCCACCCGCGGGACCGGGACTCGCGCCACCCGGCTCCCACGCCCCCGCCCCGCCGACGGCTTCGACCGGCGGCTCATCGCCCCGATGGTCCTTGGCTCGGTCCTGAATCCGGTCAACTCCTCACCCCTGCGCCAACTCCTGAGCTACACCTCGGCGTACGCCTTCCTGTACGGGTTCACGCAGTGGCTGGAGGAGGGGCGCGGGCTGCACGCCGCCACCGCGCCTTCTTCCCGCACGGTGCCGACACCGGCGGCCTGCACGACCTGGCCCTCTTCATGCTCGCCGGACCTGTCCTGCTCCTGGCGGTGACCCTCCTCGACCGATCCCTCCGCACCCGGACATCCTCTGCCCCCGGAAAGGCCTGACCATGGCTCTCACCACGCTCGACCCGCGTACCGCCCTCGTCCTCATCGACCTGCAGAACGGCATCGTCGGAAACCCGCACCTCGCCCCGTACCCCGCCGCCGAGGTCGTAGGGCGCGCGGGTCAACTCGCCGACGCCTTCCGGGAGCACGGCCTCCCGGTCGTCCTCGTACGGGTCACCCAGGCCGCCGACGGATCGGACGCCACGCCCGGCCGTATCGACGGCGGCAGCCGCTCGCGCACCTGGCCGGAGGGCTGGGACGTCCTCGTCGACGAGCTGGCCGGGCACCCCGAGGACATCACCGTGACCAAGCGGAACTGGGGCGCCTTCCACGGCACCGACCTCGATCTTCAGCTGCGTCGCCGCGGGATCACCCAGATCGTGCTGGCCGGCATCGCCACCAGCATCGGTGTCGAGTCCAGCGCCCGTGCCGCCCACGAACACGGCTACCACGTCACACTGGCCACCGACGCCATGTCCGACATCGACGACGTCACGCACCGCAACAGCGTCGAGCGGATCTTCCCCCGGCTCGGCGAGACCGGGACCACCGCGGAGATCGTCGAGCTGCTGGCCAAGACCCGCGTGTGACGCCAGAGCCCGCATCCGAGGTCAGGGGCCCGGGCCGCCCCCGATAGTTTTGCCCCTCGTGACCCTTGATGATCTGCGTGTCTTCGTCGCCGTCTGCCGGGCCGGGAGTCTCAGCGCCGTGGCCCGGGAGCTGGGGTGCACCCAGTCGGCGGTGAGCCAGCATGTACGGCGGCTGGAGCGGGAGGTGGGGGTCGGGCTCGTGGAGCGACAGGCGCGGGGTGTCGTGCCGACGCGTGCCGGGCGGGTGCTGGAGCGGGCCGCCGCCGAGGGCATATCCGGGCTCGACCTCGCGCTGCGGCGGCTCGACGAGATGGTGCGTGGGGGCGGGGGCGTCGTACGGATCGCCACCGGTGGGGCCACCGTGCGGCACTTCATGGCCGATGCCGTGGTCGACTTCCGGCGGCGGTATCCGCAGGTGAGCCTGGAGTTCCAGACCGAGAGCTCGAGTCGCAGTTGTTTCGAGGCGCTCGGCGACCATGGGCTCGACCTCGCGTGGGTGACCCTTGGGGCGGCCGTGCGTGGGGTCGAGCAGCGGGCCGTGGTCGAACTGCCCTGGGTGCTTGCCGTGCGCGCCGACGACGAGCTCGCCGGGCGCGGGCGCATCGAGGGGGAGGAGTTGGCCGGGATGCGGCTCATCGGGCTGCCCGAGAACTCCACCTCTCGGGCCCATCTCGACACCGCCTACCGGGAGTTGGGGGTGCCGGCCGCCGCCTCCGACACCAGCGTCGCCGACTGGGACACCGCGATCCTGCTCGCCGAACTCGGCCTCGGCCATGCCGTCGTGCCCGCGCTGCCCGGCTGGCGCGGTCCCGGCCATCGCGGCCTCCGCTTCATCCCGGTTCCGGCGCTTCCGCCTCTCACGGCAGGCTGGGCCGTACGTCAGTGGGACGCGCTGTCGCCCCCGGCCCGCGCCTTTGCCGACACGGTCACCCGCCACTGTGGGGGGCCCGACATCGACGCCGGCGCCGACTCCGACGCCACCGCCGTACGGGGCTGAGGACCGAGCGTTGTTCGCCCCCGCCGCCCCTACCCATTCCCGTACCTGGGGCTCCGCCCCAGACCCCCGCCAGGGGCGCTGCCCCTGAACCCCGGCGGGGGCTGCGCCCCCTGCACCCCTGCCCGGGGCTCCGCCCCTGGCCCCCCAAGGGCTTTGCTTCCCTGCTGGGGCTGCGCCGGTTCCGCCGGGGCTGCGCCTTCGTCCGTACCCGGGCCGCGCCCTGGTCCCTGCCGGGGATCGCCCTGTCCCCGCCGGGCTGCGCTTCCGTCCCTACTGGGGTTTCGTCTCCGTCCGTGCCGGGGCTGCACTCCGGTTCCGCCAGGGCTGCACCCTGATCCCCGCCGGGGTTGCGCCCCTGGCCCCCGAGGGCTGCGCTTCCGTCCCTGCTGAGGCTTCGTCCCAGCCCCGAGGCTTCGCCCTGGCCCCGCCCCGAGGCTTCGCCCTGGCCCCGCCCCGAGGCTTCGCCCTGGCCCCCGGCGGCTCCGCCCCCTTCGCCCCCGCCACCAATGGCTCCGCCCCCACTCCTCAACCCCCAGAGCGGCTGGACGACGCCAGCTCGCTCACCAGCCATCTCGCCACGGGTACCGGCACCCTGTGGCGCTCGGCCGCGCGTAGCAACGCGCCGCCGATTGCGTCCAGTTCGAGGGGGCGGCCCGCCTCCGCGTCGCGTTGCATGGAGGACTTGGTTGCGGCGGGGAAGGCGTCGTAGCGGGAGAGGGACGTCGCCGGGTCGATGGGGGCGCCGCATGCTCGGCTGACGGTGGCCGTTTCCTCGGTCAGAGCGATCAACTCGTCGCGGTGGAGGGTGCGTACGTCGCCCAGGGGCACCCCGTAGCGAGTTGTCAGCAGGGCGAAGGGCGCGAGGAATGACATCTTGGCCCACAATGCCGCCGCCTCGTCGTCCTGGACGCGGACGCGCGCGCCGGCCCACTCCAGGGCTCCGGCCAGCGCGTCGAGCCGGGCGCGCGGCGCGGTGTCGCCGGTGAGGTCGATTTCCGCGAAGGGGCTGCCGTGTTCAATTACTCCCGCTGCCAGGCGAGTTGACTCGACGCGGATCACCGCGGGTGCCACCTGCTCGGGGCGGTAGCGCTCGCGCAGGACCGCCGGGTGCTCGACGCCGTTCAGGAACGGGACGACCAGGGCGTCGTCGCCCAGCGCCTTCGCGGGGACGCGCGCCAGGGCCGCGTCGAGCACCGTGGCCTTGACCGCGATCAGGCACGCGTCGACGGGCTCGCGCAACTCGGTGTCCGCCTCTACGCGCGCCGTGAAGTCGCCGAAGTGCCCGCTGCGTACGCGGATGCCGTTCGCGGCCAGCGCCCGCGCGGTCTCGTCCCCGGCGAGGCAGATCACCCGGTGCCCGGCGCGCGCCAGGAGCGCGGCGAGCAGACCGCCGACCCCGCCCGGGCCCAGTACCGCCACCGTGAGCCGGTCATTCGCCATGAGTCCTTGCCTCTCTCCGCCAGGGCCCCCGAGCGAGGACCCCCGCGATGATCACAAGCGCTGGACACCCGAGTCAATCCTCGGAGTTGCTTGCCCAAACCCCAGGAAATGCTTGGGGTCGGAGGTTGGGAGTTGGAGAGTGCTAAGGGAGTCGTACCGAAGTTCCGGGCTCCAGCAGGTGCAGCCGGTCCGTGAGTCCGGCCTCCGCGAAGGCCTTCGTCAGTGTGGCGCCGTCCTGGGTGAAGTGGCCCCAGTGCTCGAAGTGCAGCGGCACGACATGGCGGACGCCGAGGATCTCGGCCGCCCGCGCCGCGTCCTCGCTCGTCAGGGTCAGCGGGGCGTCCGGCACCAGCGGGGTGCGGGCGGCGCCCGCGAACAGCACCGCCACGTCGAACGGGCCCTCGCGGCCCGCGATCTCACGGACGACGTCCAGGGACGCGTTGTCGCCGCTCACGTACACCTTGGGCAGCCCGTCCCCGGACAGCACGAAGCCGGTCACCTCGCCCACCAGCGGCTCCGAGCCGTCGGGGCCGTGCTGCGCGGGCACGGCGGCCACCCGCAGCACACCGCCGTCGGGACGCGGCAGTTCGACGTGCTCCCAGGAGGGCACCGCCCGCACGGGCGCGCCGATACGGTCGTACGCCGATGCCGTCGAGAGGGTCAGCGGGGCGCCCGCGAGATACGTACGCCCGGACGCGTCGAGGTTGTCCGGGTGCTGGTCGTGCGAGAGCAGCACCGCGTCGACCGCGCCGATCTCCGCGGCCGGGAGCGCGGGTCCGGCCGTCTTCACCAGCTTCCGCGCGCCGATGGGGTACTCGCCGGGCGCGTCGAAGGTCGGATCGGTCAGCAGCCGTACGCCGCCGAGCGCGATGAGGGCCGTGGGGCCGCCGACGTAAGTGATCTCCACAGTGGTCATGCTCTGCACAATCTGTGGAGCGAGCGGCCATATTCCCGACCGGCGGGTCGTGGGGACTCCCGACCAGCGGATCTTCGCGACTCCCGACCGGCGGCCCCTCCGGACTCACGACCCGGTGGCCTCTTCGAGCTCCAGGCCGCTGACCGCTTCGGATTCCCGACCGGTGGGTCCTCCGAGCTCCCGACCGGTGACCGCTTCGGATTCCTTACCGGTGACTGCTGCGGATTCCCGGCCGGTGGTCGCTTCGGATTCCCGGTGCCGGTGACCGTTCCGGCGGCGTACGCGCGAGAGACTGGTCGTATGTGCCGCAGCATCAAAACACTCCGCCCGCCCGTGCTCCCCGAAGAGGCCACCGAGGAGGAGATCCGCGCCGCCGCCCTCCAGTACGTGCGCAAGGTGTCCGGTTTCAGCGCCCCGGCCGCCCACAACCGTGAGGTCTTCGACCACGCGGTCGAGGCGATCGCGGCGGCGACGGCCGAGCTGCTGGGCGGCCTGGAGGTACGCGGGGCGGCGCAGCGCGCGGGATAGGTCAGGCGCCGGTGCTCGGCTCCTGGACCGCGGGCCGCCGCATCAGGTACGCCGCTCCGGCGCCCGCGACGAACAGCGCCGCGAAGGAAACCCCCGTGGCGAGCCAGGTCGCGCCCAGCCACTGGCCGCCGAAGTAGCCGAGGGCGACGCTGTACCCGGCCCAGGTCAGGCCCGCGAGTATGGACCACGGCAGGAACTCGCGGACGCGGCGGTGGGCCGCGCCGGCACCGAGCGAGACGACCGAGCGGCCGGCCGGGGCGAAGCGGGCGATGACGACCAGGGCGCCGCCACCGCGCGAGAGGGCCACGCCGAGACGTTCCTGCGCGCTGGTCAGGCGGCGGGAGCGGGCGATGGCCCGGTCGAGGCGTTCGCCGCCGCGCCAGGCCAGGCGGAACGCCACCAGGTCGCCGAGGACGGAGGCCGTGGCCGCGCAGAGGGTGAGCATCAGGATGTCGGGTACGGCGTGCGGGACGGCGCCGGTGGCGGAGCCCGCCGCGGCCGTGGCCGCCGTGATGACCAGGACGCCGCTCGGCAGGAGCGGCAGGAACACATCAAGAAGAACGGACACGGCCACCGCCGCGTAGATCCATGGGCTGCCCGTCAGCGACCCCACACTCTCCAGCACCGAAACACTCCCCCTGAAATCCCCCGTAGGCCACGACCACGCCGCGACGTCGCGGGGAGCGGCAGGGCGGCCTGTAACAGCCATACAGCGTACGCGGCAGGTGTGACAGGCGATCCACGGGGGGCTCATGTGTCTGTCACATCACGTTCACCGGCTGTGCCCGTCATGCCGACGCCCGCCTCCTGTACGAGGAGACGGGCGTCGGTCATGCACAGAGGTGCGTCAGGCCGCGACAGGCTCCGAGGCCCGCTTGTCCTCGGTGGCCGAGGCGGTCCGGCCCGCCAGCAGCTGGTCGAGGCCGAGGGCGCCGGAGCCGGTGAAGACGAGCAGGAGCATGGTCCAGCAGAACAGCACGGAGAGCTCGCCGCCGTTCTGGATCGGCCACAGGGCGGCCGACTGGTGCACGTCGAAGTACGCGTACGCCATCGAGCCCGACGAGATGAACGCGGCGGCGCGGGTGCCGAGGCCGAGCAGCACCAGGGAGCCGCCGACGAGCTGGATCACGGCTGCGTACCAGCCGGGCCAGGTGCCGGCCGGGATGGTGCCACCGCCCATCGCGCCGCCGAGGACGCCGAAGAGCGAGGCGGCGCCGTGGCAGGCGAAGAGCAGGCCGACGACGATGCGGAACAGGCCGATGGCGTACGGCTGGGCGCTGCTGAGGCGTCCGGTCATGTGGGGGAACTCCTTCGGTCTGGTCCGGTCCATGGGGGACCGGATCTTGGGGACGGAACCGAGTGAGTCATCAACGTTAGGCGAACCTAATCAATGCTTGCAAGTTCAACATCTGGCCATGGTTCCGCTTCCGCTCGCGGTTCCGTTTGCGCCATCGCCGCACGTAGCGCCGCCCGCGCCACCGCGTCGGCGTCCGAAAGGGTGACCGAATCCACGCCCGGTCTGGCCCCGGCCGCGGTCACCCAGTGCACGCCCTCCGTGGGCACTCCGAACGCGAACCGCCGTGCGTGCGCCCGGCCTTGACGGTCGATCAGGCGATAAGGGCGCGGAGTGACGTCCAGCCCTCCGGTTTCGTAACCGTCCACGGTGTGCGGGCGGCACTGGCCCGTCTTCAGCAGCCGGGCGAGCAGGCCGTCGGCGGTCCGCCGCAGATCCGGTTCCGGTAGCCGCGCCTCCACGAGCGTCGTCGCCCGTACGACCGAACCCGGCACGTCGGGGGAGTGCGCGACCCACGCCCCGTCCTCGGCCCGCACCTCGAGCCGCGGACCGAGGACGTCCAGGACGCCCGCCTCGATCAGCGCGGCCAACTCCTCGATACGCCGCCGGGGCGGGCCGATGGAGAGAAAGGCGTTGAGCGGCGTGTACCAACGGTCCAGGTGCGCCCGGCGCGAATCGCCCGACAGCCCGCCGTGGTCCACGATCTGCCGCAGCTCGTTGCGCAGATCGCGCAGCACGTCGAGGGCGGCCTTCAGCGGCCCTTCGACATTGCCGAGCGCGGCTTGCGCGGCGTCCTCCCGCAGATGGCCGAGCAGCCACTCCCGCCAGGCGCCGGGGCCGCTGAAGGCGAGTCCGGCGTACGGGCGTGACATGCGGTCCCAGGACCAGCGGTCGGCCTGCGCGATACCGAACTCGTCGAGGAGGGCGGCTTCTTGGGGGCTCCGGTGTGGGACGGCGAGGAAGCGGTCCCGGAAGTCCGGGCCCTCCGACGTCCCCAACAGCCCGTCGTAATAGACCGTTTCCACTTCCTTCGCGACCAACGGCCATATCTCGCGCAGGAAGTCCGGCGCGTCACCGGAGTCCACGCGCTTTCGGAAACAGGAGATCACCTCGTCGGTGAGGACGAGCGGGGTGTGGCGGCCGTACGGGCCCTTCGCGTTGTCACCGCGCGCCTGGTACGGGATGCCGCGCCGCGAGCCGGCGTACAGACGGGGCTCGTCGCCTGAGGGCAGATAGCGCAGGCCCACACGGGTCCGGACGAAACGGCCGCCGCGGCCCGTGGTCAACAGCGCCATGTGGTCGAAGAAGTTGAGGCCGAGGCCGCGCAGCAGGACCGGTTCGCCGGGGGCGAGCGGGGAGAGGTCGACGTCGGCGGGGTTGGCGGGCGCGATGTGGCGCAGGCCGTGCCGCTCGGCGTACGCGGCCAGGCGCTGCTCCGCGGGATCCGCGAGCACCGGCAGATGGCCCTGCGCGAGGACCACGGCGGCGAGGCCCGACAGGGTACGGCCGGTGGACAGGGTGAGGGTCTGGCGGCCGTCGCCCGCGTCGTCGAGCCGTACCGCGCGGGCGCTGTGCACCTCGACGCGCACCGCGTCGGGCGCCCCGCGCACCACCGCGCCGAAGACCCACTCCAGGTAGCGGCCGTACTGGGCGCGGGTCGGATAGTCGTCGGGGCCCAGCTCGCCGCCCGCCCACGCGTGCAGGCTCGGCCCCGGACATATCGGCCCCGAGCAGTCCACGCTCTCGTCGGTGAAGAGGGTCACCTGCGAGGCCACGGTGTTCATCAGCAGATGCGGGGACTGCGCGGTGCGCCAGACGCGGCCGGGCCCGGGCGGGTCCGGATCGACGACGTGCACGGTCAGCCGCGTGCCCGGCGCGATCAGCTCGGGCACGGAGGCGCAGAGGCGTTCCAGAACGCTGGTGCCGCGCGGACCCGCGCCGACGACGGCGACGGAGACATGGCTGGTCCCGGAGGGCGCGGCCGGTGCTGCAGACAAGGGTGTGACTCCCGGGCGTGTGGGGCGCAGGGCGGTGAACCGTCCGCCGGAAGCGGGCGGTCATGGCAGCAAACCGCCCGCTGGAAGCGGACGGTCCGCCTCATCATGCCGTCGTACGGTGCGGGAGCCGAGCCCTGGAGCGGATGATCGGCGCCGGGTGTGGGATGCGTCACGAGCATCACGGGTCACGGGCACAACAAGCGTAGGGAATCGGTCGATTGCGGAGGAGTGCGGACGTCCTCCGTGGGCTCGGCGGCGCCCGGACACGTCAGCGCGCCCGGGACCGAGGGGTTCTCGGTCCACCGCTGCCCGCGCCGTTGGCGTCCTTGCACTCGCCGGAGCGGCCGTAGTCGGTCTCCCAGCGGGTCACCAAGCTCTTGCCGTCGGAGTGGTGGTCGGCCGCTCCGATGTCGTCACCGTCGTCTCAGGGGCTGAGCGCCGACTCGATGACCGCCTCGAGCCGGGCCCTCCCGCCGCGCCGCTCCCGCGCCTGTTCGAGCCGCAGTGACGCCGAACGCCCGTGCAGCGTCAGGGTCATCAACTGGTTGCCGAACCAAGGGCCGCCGGTATTCCGCCAGTCGACCGCCGGGCGCGCACAGCGGCCATGACGGGCGAACCAGTGGCCGAGCGCCCGGGCCGGTCCGCTCCACCCGAAGCGGAACCCGAGTCGTATGGAGAGCGGGATGGAGTTGTGGACGGGGGAACAGGTCAGCTGAAGGACACGGGCATCGGGCTGTACGCCACCGGACCACGACGGCTCGGCGACGTACGCGTGATGCACATCCCCGGACAGCACGAGCACGGTCGCCGGTGCGTCCGCCCCCGACCCGGCCTCCGCGATCAGTGCCGTCAGCGCCTCGAACGACTCCGGGAACGCCGCCCAGTGCTCCAGATCGGCCCGCCGGCGCAGATCCTCCCCGAACCGCGCCCAGCGCGCGCCCCGTTCGCCCCGGCAGAGCGCGGCGTTCCATGCCTCGGCGTCGTGCACGAGGTGGGGCAGGAGCCAGGGCAGGGAGGTGCCGATGAGGAGATGGTCGTACGAGCCGGGCGCGTCCAGCGCCTGTTCGCGCAGCCACTCCGCCTCCCCCGGATCGAGCATCGCGCGGTTCGGCTCCTCCAGGACGCGGGCCGCGCGGGTGTCGAGCATGATGAGGCGGGTGCGGCCGAAGTCGCGGCGGTAGCTCCAGCGGACGGAGGCCGGGTCCGCGTCCGCCTGGGCGGCGAAGGCCCGCAACACGTCCGTGCCGTCGGGGGTTTCGCGTACGGCGGCGTACAGCAGGTCGTCGGACAGCTCCCTCGGGGAGAGGTTGCCGAGGTGCTGATGGACCCAGTACGACATCAGGCCGCTCAGCACCCGCTCGCGCCACCACGGAGTGGCGCGCATGTCGGCGAGCCAGGAGGCGCTGGTGTTCCAGTCGTCGATGACGTCGTGATCGTCGAAGATCATGCAGCTCGGCACGGTGGACAGGAGCCAGCGGATCTCGGGGTCGAGCCACGATTCGTAGTACAGCCGGGTGTACTCCTCGTAGTCCGCGACCTGATGGCCGATGGGGTCTCCCTTGTTCGAGCGAAGCCGAGAACTTGGGGAAGGATCGGCGAGACCGCGCCGCGCGGCGATCCACGCGCGGGTGGCCTTGGAGACCTCGTCGGCGTACACCTGGTCGCCCAACAGCAGCAGCACGTCCGGGCGTTCGCCGTCGGGATCCGCGGCGATGCGGGCGGCGAGGGTGTCCAGCGCGTCCGGACCCACCGGGTCCTTCTCGTCCGCGGGCGGCGCGGCCCAGCGGCAGGAGCCGAAGGTGACGCGGACGGCGGCGTCCCCGTCCGGGGTGCGGACGACCGAGGGCGGGAAGCGGGAGTCGGCCGGCGGCCACACGGTGGCGCCGTCCAGCAGAACCTCGTAGGCGACCGTCGTGCCCGGCGTCAGTCCGCTCACCGGCACCAACGCGTAGTGATGGCCCGCGACTTGGAACGTGCGGGCCTCGCCGCGGGCGCCGTCGGCGCACCGCACCTCGGCGACGCACGGACGGCTCGCCTCGACCCAGAAGGTCGCGGACGAGCCGTCGACGTATCTCAACAGCGGTCCCAGGCGCAGCTCCGCCATGGTGATCACCCTCCTCCGTCGCCCCGTACGGTACGGAACGACGGAGGTCGGTGGGGAGGTTCCGGCAACCGCGAACGGCAACCGCGAGCGGTTCGGCCGGGCGCCGCGGATCAGCAGCCGCTGAGGACCGAGCTCAGCTTGCTCTTCTCGGCCGAGTCGACCGAGAGGTCGTAGTAGTACTTCACCTGGACCCAGGCACGGACGTAGGTGCAGGCGTAGGCGGTGCGGGACGGCATCCAGGTGGCCGGGTCCTGGTCGCCCTTCGCCTGGTTCACGTTGTCGGTGACGGCGATGAGCTGCGGGCGGGTCAGGTCGTTGGCGAAGGCCTGACGCTGGGAGGTGGTCCAGCTGTCGGCGCCGGAGTCCCAGGCCTCGGCCAGCGGCACGAGGTGGTCGATGTCGAGGTCGGACGCGGCGGTCCAGGTGGCGCCGTCGTAGACGGAGTACCAGCTGCCGCTGGTGGCCGCGCAGGAGGAGTCGGTGACGACGTTCGAACCGTCGCGCTTCAGGACCGTCTCGCGGGTGTTGCAGGTGCCGGAGATGGTGATCCAGTGCGGGAACAGATCACGGCTGTAGCCGGTGCGGTCCTCCGTCGCCACGGTGAGGGAGGCGAGGTAGGTCCGGGCAGTGGCGGCGCTGACCGGGGTGGGCAGGGCGGCGGAGGCGGTGGGGCCGTTGAAAATCCCGGCCATGGCTATCAGGCCGGTGACGGCTGCGAGTATGCTCAGCCGTCGACGCGCGTAGACCTTGGACATGCGAACTCCCTTGGAGCGGGGGGCCGTTGGGGTGAGCGAGCACATGCTTGCGGCGGCGTATTTCCGGAAGGTGTGAGTCAGGTAAGAAGCTAATGACGTGTTCATGTCATTGCAATGCTCGCGACAGGACTTGCGGTGGGGTGTGTGCCGCGAGTGAGCTCTGTGCCTGGTGGGGCCGCTGACGGGACCAAAGGCCCTACGGTGCCCGTCGGCCGATCCCGTACGATGGATGGCGCAGAAGGGGAGTAGCTCTTCGCCGGACCGTCGACATACTGCTCAGCTCGCCTGAGCCGGCGCCCGGAGGCAGGCCTCGTTCGAGGGGCCGGCCAGCGAGACCTTCGGCAAGCAGTGCACTACCCGTGCCGTGTCGTGTTTTTCGTCCGGCGTGGGTGCTCCTGCCCGCGCCTCCCGGTGCGGGCACCGCTGTGCGCTGCCGTGCCGAGGTGTCGCAGCGCAGTCGCAGACCTCTCGGTGGGGCAGCCCGACCGATTGAGGAATTTTGATCAGCTTCACCGTGATGGCGCTCGTCTTCGGCGTCGTCTTCCTTGCCGAGCTGCCGGACAAGACCGCGCTCGCCGGCCTCGTCCTCGGCACGCGCTACCGCGCCTCGTACGTCTTCGCCGGTGTCGCCGCCGCCTTCGCCCTCCATGTCGCGCTCGCCGTCGCTGCGGGCAGCGTGCTGACCCTGCTGCCGCAGCAGATCGTGCACGCGCTGACCGGTGTCCTCTTCCTTGGCGGCGCGGCGGTGCTGCTGATGAAGAAGGGCGAGGACGAGGGGGAGATCCGCAAGCCCGAGAACCAGAGCTTCTGGAAGGTCTCGGGGGCGGGCTTCATGCTCATCCTGGTCGCAGAGTTCGGCGACCTCACCCAGATCATGACGGCGAACCTCGCGGCCCGCTACGACGACCCGCTCTCCGTCGGCCTCGGCGCGGTCCTGGCGCTGTGGGCGGTGGCAGGGCTGGGCATCGTCGGCGGCCGGGCCCTGATGAAGCGGGTGCCGCTGGAGCTGGTCACGAAGGTGGCGGCGGTGCTGATGCTGGGGCTGGGGGGCTGGAGCCTGTACGAGGCGGTGGCGGGCTGACGTGTGGTGTGCTCGCCGGGTCGCCTGCCGCCGGGGGTGGGGCGGGGCCCGTGCGGGTTCGCCTGCCTGCCGGCCGGTGGGTGGGTCGGGGCCGTGTCAGTACATCCGCCCCGTCGACGGTTGCAGCTGGGCGTGGTGCCGTTGCTCGGCCTGGTGACCATCACGGGGCGACGGGGCATTTGATGTACTGGCACGGCCCCTCCCGTGGTCTGGCGGCAGCGGGTACGTGGGGGCGCGCGTCGACGACTGCGGGTACGCAGACGTCTACGGGCACGTGGGGGCGCGCGCCGACGTCTACGGGCACGTGGGGGCGCGCGCCGACGTCTACGGGCACGTGGGGGCGTGCGTCGACGACCGCGGGCACCGTGGGGGCGTGTGTCGACCGTCTACGGGTACGTGGGGGCGCGTGTCGAGGGCTGCGGGGCCGTTGGGGATTGGCTGCCTTGGTGTCCGTTGGCGCCTGTCGGTGTCTGTTGGTGTCCGTGCGGCGTCGGATTGGTGTCTGTGCAATGTCGCCGGGGTGGCTGTATGGGGTCTGCTGGCTGAGGCGCAGGTCAGGAGTGGTGGCGCCGGGGGCTGCGATTTTGTATCGTGGAGGAACAAAGTGGCTCCCGCCCGCACTCCCTGACCGGCGGGCGGGGCCGCCTTGTCCTGGGGGCCGCGCCATGGCCCCCTTTCCCGCGCTTTGGAGCATGCCGATGACGGCCACCACCGTTCTGACCGCCCGCGCCCTCCTGCTCGACATGGACGGCACCCTCGTCAACTCGGACGCCGTCGTCGAACGCTGCTGGCGCCGCTGGGCCGACCGGCACGGGCTCGACGGGGACGAGGTCATGAAGGTCGTCCACGGCAGGCAGGGGTACGCGTCGATGGCGGTGCTGTTGCCGGACCGGCCGATGGAGCAGAACCACGCGGACAATGCGCGGATGCTCGCCGAGGAGACCGCCGACATGGACGGCGTCGTCGCGATTCCGGGTGCCCCGGAGTTTCTGGCCTCCCTCGGTGAGGTGCCGCACGCGCTTGTGACCTCTGCGGATGTGGCCCTGTCCACCGCGCGGATGGCTGCCGCCGGGCTGGGGCTGCCCGACGTGCGGGTGACCGCCGAGTCCGTCGGCGCGAGCAAGCCGGATCCCGAGGGGTTCCTCAAGGGGGCCGCCGAGTTGGGGGTTGCCCCTGAGGACTGTGTTGTCTTCGAGGACTCCGGGGCGGGGATTGCGGCGGGGAGGGCTGCGGGGATGCGGGTCGTCGGGGTGGGGCCCCGGGCGGGCTTCCACCGCCCGGACGTTCTCGTTCGCGACCTTACGCAGGTGCGGGTGGAGGCCGTCGGCGACGGCACGATTCGACTCCACGTCGGGTGACACCCCTGGGGTGACCGCCCGGGTTTTTCGCCCCCTCCGCCCCTACCCATCCCGTACCTGGGGGCTGCGCCCCCAGACCCCCCTTCGGCCTTAACGGCCTCGTCCTCAAACGCCGGACGGGCTGAAGACGCCTGGCCAGGGCTGAAAGATTGTCGGCTGGGGGGAGAGAGGGCAGCCCAGAGAGGGCAGCCGGGGTGGGTGGGAATCCAGCGGGGTGGGTGGGATGCGCCCGCGGTCGTCGACGCACGCCCGTCGTCGGCATACGCCACCGCGTGCCTGTAGTCGTCGGCGCGCGCCCCCGCGTAGCCGCGGTCGTCGATGCGGGCCCCCCGCGTATCCGCAGCCCTCGACACGCGCCCCCACGTGCCCGCGGTCGTCGGCGCGCGCCCCCACGTGCCCGTAGTCGTCGGCGCGCGCCCCCACGTGCCCGTAGTCGTCGGCGCGCGCCCCCACGTGCCCGTCGACGTCTGCGTACCCGCAGTCGTCGACGCGCGCCCCGCCGTGCCCATAGACGCCTGCGTACCCGCGGCCGTCGACGCGCGCCCCCGCGTACCCGCTGCCGCCAGACCACAGGAGGGGCCGTGTCAGTACATCAAATGCCCCGTCGCCCCGTGATGGTCACCAGGCCGAGCAACGGCACCACGCCCAGCTGCAACCGTCGACGGGGCGGATGTACTGACACGGCCCCGACCCACCCACCGGCGGAAAGCGGGGCGGTCACGCGTCACGGTTCTGCGGTTTCCGACTCCAGGCTCGTCCGGGTGGCGCTGCCGTACACGCCCTGCTCGTCGGCCGTGATGCCTCGCGCCCACTGGTAGCGGCGTACGGCCTGTTCGAGCTGGTCGTCGTACTTGCCGTTGTCGTCGCCCGTGTAGACGGACAACTGGCGTAGGCGCAGCTGGAGTTCGGTGACCTCGGGGCCCTTGTCGCCGCGTCGCAGGGTCTGCGCGCGGCGGTTGTCCGATCCATTCCGCGTGGGTTCTATCGAGCCAGTCGCAGTCGCGGTCGTTGGCGTCTGCGTCTGCGGCTGTGTCGGCGTGGCCGACCGGGACGGTGTCGCCGACTCGCTCGACCGGGACGCCGAGGGCGACGGGCTCGCGCTGCGCGACGGGGCGGGTACGGCAGGCGCCGACGTCGGCGCCGTGGACGGCGCGTTCTCCGACGGCGTCACCGTCGCCGCCTCGGACGACACGTCCGGCACGCTCGCCCGCACATCCTCCGGCAACGCCCCGTCCCGAGCAGGAGCGTCGTACGAGAACAGCCCACTCGCGATGCCCGCCGCGGCGACCACGGCCACGACGCCTCCGGCGACGCCCAGGACAGCGGTACGCCGCCGACGCCGGGGCCGCTCGTCCGATACGGCCGGTGGTCCGGCCTCCGCCGACGCCGTCGGCGGAGGCTGCTCATGGAACAGCCGTACGTCGGCGACGTACGGCTGCGGTTCGGACGGCACAGCGGCGAGCCGCATCGTGGGCGCGCCCCCGTTGTCGGCGCCTCCCGACGCCCCATCCCCTACGGAGCCCTCCGCGGAGCCTTCCGTCCCCAACTCCACATAGGGCCGAATCCGCAAGGGATCGAAGTCCTCCGCCGCAGCCGCCTCCGCCGTACGCGCATCGCGCAAGGCGTCGGACGCCCGCTGTGTGCAGGCGCACGACGGGGTGCCGTCCGGCGCGCGGGGCGCCGCGCACTCGGGGCAAATATGGCTGTTCTGTTCAGTCACGCGTGGGTCCCTCCCCCCTGGAGAACTCCTGAGGTTATCCGGAGGTCCTTCACGCAATCTCCAGGAGTCCCCGGAATCCCGGCCTCCGGAGGCTTCGGCGAGTACTCAGTGAGGGGTTTACGGACTCAACGAGGACTCAACAGGCCATAACCGGTCACACCGACCACCATGGAGTGAGACCGAGACCCTTGGCGCCCACGGGAGGCCTGCATGACGGGCGACGTACCAGGAGCGGACGCGCCGACCGGCGTGAACGAGTCCGCCGTGCGGCGCCGCGCCGCAGCCGCCGCCGACGCCCGCGACACCGTGCACGGCAGCGTCTTCGTCTCGATCGGCGCCCTGCTGCTCGGCATGCTGCTCGCCGCGCTCGACCAGACGATCGTGTCGACGGCGCTGCCGACGATCGTGAGCGACCTCGGCGGTCTGGAGCACCTGTCCTGGGTGGTCACCGCGTACCTGCTCGCGTCGACCGCGGCGACCCCGCTGTGGGGCAAGCTCGGCGACCAGTACGGCCGGAAGAAGCTGTTCCAGGCCGCGATCGTGATCTTCCTGATCGGGTCCGCGCTGTGCGGCATGGCGCAGAACATGCCCCAGCTCATCGGCTTCCGGGCGCTGCAAGGACTTGGCGGCGGCGGTCTGTTGGTGCTGTCGATGGCGATCGTCGGCGACATCGTTTCGCCGCGTGAACGGGGGAAATATCAGGGGTTGTTCGGCGCCGTCTTCGGTGCGACCAGCGTGCTGGGACCGCTGCTCGGCGGGCTGTTCACCGAGCACCTCAGCTGGCGCTGGGTCTTCTACATCAACCTGCCTGTCGGCATCGTCGCGCTCGCCGTGATCGCGACGGTCCTGCACATCCCCAGGAAGGCCGCGCAGCACGTCATCGACTATCTCGGCACCCTCCTGATCGCCGCGGTCGCCACCAGCCTGATCCTGGTGGCCTCGCTCGGCGGTACCACCTGGAGCTGGAGCTCGCCGCAGATCATCGGCCTCGCGGTCCTCGGCGTGGTCCTGGCCGTGGCGTTCGTGGCCGTGGAAGGGAAGGCCGCCGAACCCGTCCTTCCCCTCAAACTCTTCCGCATCCGCACCTTCACCCTCTCCGCCGTG
Source organism: Streptomyces sp. NPDC001530 (assembly GCF_042894545.1). Taxonomy (NCBI): domain Bacteria; kingdom Bacillati; phylum Actinomycetota; class Actinomycetes; order Kitasatosporales; family Streptomycetaceae; genus Streptomyces; species Streptomyces sp. NPDC001530. The sequence goes on along the minus strand of NZ_JBIAVS010000002.1, from coordinate 186,763 downwards.
ATCAGCTTCATCGTCGGCTTCGCGATGTTCGGCGCGATGACCTATCTGCCGACCTTCCTCCAGGTGGTGCAGGGCGTGTCGCCCACGCTGTCCGGTGTGCACATGCTGCCGATGGTGTTCGGCCTGCTGCTCTCCTCCACGGTCTCCGGGCAGATCGTCAGCCGCACCGGCCGCTGGAAGGTGTTCCCCATCGCGGGCACGGGGGTCACCACGGTCGGCCTCCTCCTGCTCCACCAGCTCGACGAGAACAGCGGGACGGGCAAGATGAGCTCGTACTTCTTCGTCTTCGGGCTGGGCCTCGGCCTGGTCATGCAGGTACTGGTCCTGATCGTGCAGAACGCGGTGTCGTACGAGGATCTGGGGGTCGCCACCTCGGGCGTGACCTTCTTCCGCTCCATCGGCGCCTCGTTCGGCGTCGCCATCTTCGGCACGGTCTTCGCGAGCCGCCTCGGCGACAACCTGACAGCCGTGCTCAGCGGGCAGCGGCTCCCTGCGGGCATCACCCCGAACTCCCTCAAGGCCGACCCGAAGGGCATCGCCGACCTGCCGTCGCATCTGCAGCAGCCCGTCATGCACGCGTACGCGACGTCCATCACGGACGTCTTCCTGTACGCCGCCCCGGTCGCGCTTCTCGGCTTCGTACTGGCCTGGTTCCTGCGCGAGGACAAGCTGCGCGGATCCGTCACCGCGCCGGACGTCACGGAGACGCTCGCCAGCAATCCGGTGGAGCGGTCGTCGTACGACGAGGTGTGCCGGGCGCTGTCGGTGCTCGGCACCCGGGAGGGGCGGCGCCGGATCTACGAGAAGATCACCGAGCGGGCGGGCCTGGACCTGTTGCCCGCCGCGAGCTGGCTGCTGCTGCGGATCAGGAAGTACGGGTGGGCGGAGCCCGCGGAGCTGGCCGAGCGCAGCGCCGTACCGCTGCCCATCATCCTCGCCGCCGCCCGGCAGGTGGAGGAGCGCAGGCTCGCTCTGCGCGAGGGGCTCGACCTCGTCCTGACCGAGCAGGGCAGGGAGGCCGCCGAGAAACTCGCCAAGGCCCGCGAGGAGTCCCTCGCCGAACTGCTGGGCGACTGGTGGGGCCCGGACCGCCCCACCGACCTGGCCCAGCTGGTCCAGGAACTGAACGCCGAGATGTGCGGCTCCGACGCGGAGCGCCCGCACGAGGGGACGGTGCCGCGCACGCAGGGGAAGCCGGCCTGAGCCTCTGACCGCCCGGAGTCCCGAACCGCCGGCGTTCCGAACCCGAACCCCCTGAGCCAGCCGGTCAGGTCGGCTTCAGCTCCTTCCTGAACCAGTGCTCGGCATAGATGTCGTCGTTGTGCGCCGCGGTCTCCTCGTAGCCGTGCCGGGCGTACAGCGCACGTGCCTCGACGAGGTCGCTGCGGGTGTCGAGGATCAGCCGCTCGGCGCCCAGGGCGCGTGCCGCCTCCTCGGCCGCGGCGAGCAGCACGGGGCCGCCGCCCTTGCCGCGCAGTTCCTCACGGACGAAGACACGGCTCAGTTCGCCCGTCGTGGCGTCCAGCATCCGCACGCCCGCCGTGCCCCCGGGCTCCCCGTCGTACCGAGCGACCAGGAGCACTCCGGTGGGCGCCGCGAACTCGCTGCCCGTCCGCGCCGCGACCTCCCGCTCCAGTTCGTCGGGATCCGTCGTACGCCCTTCGTGCAGCAGGTACCAGCGGTCGCTGACCTCCGTGTAGTACGTCCGCCACAGCGCGGCGGCGACGGGGGAGTCGAAGGGTTCGGGGGCGACGGTCCAGGAAGTCGTCGTACGCGTACGGGTCATGACGGTCATTGTTGTGAGGCACCGCCCCGGCCCCGCAAGCGGATTTCGACGGACTGTCAGGGGCAGTAGGGAAACTGAGCTGGGGGCTGCGGCGCTTCGCGCCGTGACGCGGCCTGTTTGAGGGGCGGCTTCCGGGCAACCCGGTCCGGGAACCGGCCCGTTGGGTCGAGAACCTCGGAAGGCATCCATGTCCACAGGCGTGATCATCGCTCTGATCGTGATCGTGGCGGCCGTTGTCGTTGTCGCGGCCGCAGTGACCCTCCTCGCCCGGAGGCCCCAGGGCGGGCGCAGACTGCGCCGGCGCTTCGGGCCCGAGTACGACCGGACCGTCGCCCGGCACGACGGTGACGCCAGGGCCGCCGAGCGCGACCTGGCCGAGCGGGTGGAGCGGCACGGTGCGCTGCGGGAGCGGCCGTTGGAGCCCGCGGACCGCGAACGGTACGCGGCCCGCTGGACGGCCGCCCAGGAACGCTTCGTCGATGCGCCGCGGGAGGCGGTGGCCGAGGCCGACCAGCTGCTCGGTGAGCTGGCCGGCGTGCGCGGGTTCCCCGATGGGGGCCGTTACGAGGAGCAGGTCGCCGCGCTCTCCGTCCACCACGGGCAGCACGTCCACGGCTACCGTCGCGTGCACCGTGCCGCGTCGGCCCGCACCGGCGGGACGCCGGAGCGGCAGGCTGACACGGAGGAGATGCGCGAGGCCATGATCGAGGCCCGCGCCCTCTTCGAGGACCTGCTGACGCCGCCCCGCCAGGCCACCGCCCGCCCCGAGCCCTCCCCCTCCCCCTCCTCCGACGGTCGGGGCGGCCACCTGCCGTGGGCGTTCACCAGGCGCCACGCAAAGGGGAGTTGAGGAACGTGAAGGACGCGACATCAGGTAACGGCACCGAAGAAACACGCCGCCGCGAGGCGATGAAGGGCCGCGCGGGCGCCCCGGACACGACCGAAGCAGCCCCTGCGCCCACCAAGGCCATGGTGGGCGAGGGCACGGCGGCCCGCGCGGAGACGCCGGACCGTCCCGGCACAGGCACCGCGCCCGAACAGGGCATCGAGCTCCCCGCCCCCGCGACCCCGGCCCCCGCAACCCCCACCCCCGCAACCCCCGCCCACGAGTCCCCGAGCGGTGAGCAAGAACGGGCCCGTCCCGGCGCCACCGCCGCGTCCGGCGAGGGCACCGCAGTACACCAGGCCGAGCGGCACCATCCCGTTGCCGCGCCTCGCGAAGGCGCCGGTACCGGGCGCGGGGACGAGTCCCCGTCCACCCCTCGCGCCGACGGCGATTCGACCGCTGCCAGGGACGTCGGCGTCCGTGGCCGGGCCGCAGCGCGCCTGCTCCGCGAGGACGAGTGCGAGAAGTTCTCGCTGCGGCTGCGGCACGCGGTCGGCGGCTTCGTCGACGGCCCTCGGGACGCCGTGGAGGAGGCCGACCACGTACTGGAGGAGCTGGCCGCACGCTTCACGGAGGCCGTGGCCCACCGCCGCCGCACGCTCCGGACGTCCTGGCAGCCGGGCGACGAGGCCACCCCGTCCACGCCGTCCACCCGGTCCACCCCGTCCACCGAAGACCTCCGGCTGGCCCTCCGGGACTACCGCGACATGACGGAGCGCCTCCTCCGGCTCTGAGCACGACCCCGCGTACGAGCTCTGCGCACGACCTTCGCGTACGCGCTGGACTCACGGCAACCGTGAGGGCCGCGCCCCGGACCATGTCCCGGGGCGCGGCCCTCACTGCTGCCGCCGGGTCAGCTCTCCCGGCGCTCGTGCCAGTCCCGGACGATCTCCTCCACGTCGTACGGCTTGAGGCCGAGGGGAGGGCCGGGCGGGGGTTTGAACATCATCTCGCGGATCTTGGTGTTGATGTCCTCGACGATCCGGCGGACGACCCGCTCCGAGGGGGCGGCGGACGCCGCGGCGAGCGCGTCCTCGGCCTCCTTGCGCAGCGCCAGCGACGGCGGGAGGACGGACAGCCCCTCGCGGGCCATCTTCTGCTTGATCCACCACAGTTCGTCGTACGACGTGTCGGTGGCCTGCGGCAGTGGCTTGCCCGCGCCCGGAAGTTCGGCGAACTCGCCGCGCGCCTGCGCGTCGCGGATCTGTCTGTCGATCCAGGACTCGAAGCTGACACCGGGTGGCTTGCGCTCGGTCATGAGTCCATTGTGCCGGAGGCCGCACGGCGGGGCGATCGGTCGAATTATCATGCGGCGGCGGTGCGCCAACGGTGCCCCGCGCGAGGACAATTGGACCTGCGCCAAACACATTGGCCCAGCACCACACGAAGGAGCGCGCGTGCTCGAACTCACCATGGCCTCGGTGTCCGGGGCGGACGCGGGTGCGACGGCCGGAATGCTGATGGCCGACGCGCCGAGCGACCCCGGAGCCGTGTTGCGGGTGGGCCGGGACCGGGCCGTGTGCCGTCTCGCGACCCCCGACGACTGGCTGTTCGTGTCCCGGGTCCACCTGGAGTTCCTGTGCGGCCCGGACGGCTCCTGGCAGGTCACCTGGCTGCGCGGCTCGCACCCGGAGCCGTCCTCCGAGGTACGGCTGACGCTGGCCGGTCAGCCGCCTCAGAGCTTCCCGTACGGCGGCACGGCCAAGCTCCCCGCGGGCAGTTCCGGAGAGCTGGTCATCCAGGACCGCACCGGCCCGCGCACCGTGAACGTGGGCTTCTATCACGAGGCCTAGGGGGCCCTGGACCCCAGCCGCGGTTACGCCAGCACCCGCGCCAGCGCGAACCCGTCGTACCCCTTGATCCCCACCGTCTGGATCGCCGTACCGCTCAACTTCGGGTGGGAGGCGATCAGTTCGAGCGCGGCCCGCGTCCCCCGCACGCTCGGGTCGGTGCTGGCCGCGTCGGTGATCGCGCCGCCCCGTACGACGTTGTCGAGGACGATCAGGCTGCCGGGGCGGGTGAGCTTGACGGCCCAGTCGATGTAGTGCGGGTTGTTCACCTTGTCGGCGTCGATGAAGACGAAGTCGAACGGCTCCGGGTTCTCCTCGGCCAGCTTGGGCAGCGACTCCAGGGCGGGGCCCACCCGCACCTCGGCGATCTTGTCGAGGCCGGCGCGGGCGAGGTTGCCGCGGGCGACCTCGGCGTGCTTGGCGTCGTACTCGAAGGTGATCAGCCGGCCGTCGGCCGGGAGGGCGCGGCCCAGCCAGATCGTGCTGTAGCCGCCGAGCGTGCCGATCTCCAGGACACGGCGGGCGCCCTGGATCTGGGCGAGGAGCTGGAGCAGCTTGCCCTGGTTCGGCGCGACGTTGATGGGCGGCAGCCCGGCCGCGTCGCTGTCGCGCAGCGCGGCGGCCAGGATGTCGTCGGCCGGGGCGAGGAGGGTGGTGAAGTAGTCGTCGACGTCGTTCCAGCGTTGCGACTCGCTCATGCACCATGCCTTTCGTATGTCTAGTTAGATGCCCTAACTAGTCCCCCCGCGAATCTAGTCGCGGGCGCACGCGCTCGCCAGCGGGTTTCCGGGTGTTCACCCGCGACGTCAGCCGATCGGCGGCGGTGCCTGCACCGGAGGGGGCGGCAGCACCGGACGGCGCCTGCGGGCCCGTACGCGGATCGCCACGACCACGACGGCCGCCGACAACACGCCGCCCACCGTCAGCAGCCACGCCGGGACCCCGCCGACCCTCAGCAGCCGGTCCTCGTAGATCACCCTGCGGTACGTCGCGTCGCTCGCCGCGCGGTGCAGTACGTGGTCGCCCCAGATCTTCGACGGCTGCGGGAACTCCTGGTCGAGGGCGGTGAGGAAGTCGGTGCCGTCGGTCGCCAGCGGGGCCAGCGCACCCGACGTCGAGGAGACGCGGCCCGCGTACGAGACCACCGGCTGGTCCCCGCCGATCGCCGAGGTCGGCTCCATGCGGTGCGCGGCCAGGACGTACAGGCCCAGCGACTGCGGGGTCCTGGCCAGGCGGGACAGCCGCATCGGGTAGACCAGCCTGTCGCTGGCGAAGGTGAGGTGGAGCGGGTCGAGGGTGCCGCCGAGCGGGGTGTCGGTCTTCTCCGGGGCGAGGCGGATCGCCACGTACTCCCAGCCCTGGTCGACGTACGGGCGCAGCGCCTGGTCGAGGCGGTCGGGGAGGGCGAAGCCGTTGTCGGCGAGCCAGTCGCCGAGCGCGTCGGAGTCGGTGGCGGTCAGGCGGGCCACGTCGAAGGGGCCGAGGCGCTCGCGCCCGACGACGCCGACGGAGGGTGCCGTCGCGCCGGCTCGTGGGGCGTCCGCGCTGTCGTCGTCGCCCGCGAAGGGCCAGTCGCCGCTGTCCGGCCAGAAGTAGTGCCGGGTGCGGTGCTCGGGCGCGGTCGCCTCGTCGAGTTGGTCGAACAGCGCGCTGTCGCCCAGCTTCACCGTCGCGCGGTGCGGCACCGGCATGATCCACGCGGCCTTGTGGGCGTCCCCGGAGACCGTCAGGCTCATCACGATCTGTTCCTGGCGGCCGTCCCAGCGGACGACGGACATCTCGCGGTTCACGGTGACGTGCCGGGTGCCGTCCGGCACCATCGCGCCGCACCCGCAGGCGTACGCCGGTGCCACCAGCGATCCGAGCTGGATCCCCAACAGCGCCAGGAGGACGGTCAGGACCCGCCCCCGTACGAAACTCGACCAACGCGTCCGTATGTCGCGCAACATCCCCCGTAGCCTTCCGTCGTGCCGTCGGACAGGGTCTCAGACGACACGACGGAAGCCACGGTTCCAGGTCAGCGCACCGAAGGCTCGACGGAGGGCGCCGAGCCCGGCAGCGGCCGTCCCGCCGACTCCGTCATGAACCACACCGCCACGCCGCCGATCACGGCCGCGGCCATCATGTAGTAGGCGGGCATCATCATGTTCCCGGTCGCCCCGATGAGCGCCGTGACCACCAGCGGGGTCGTGCCGCCGAAGAGCGAGACGGAGACGTTGAAGCCGATGGACAGCGAGCCGTAGCGGACCTTCGTCGGGAAGAGCGCGGGGAGCGCCGCGGGCATCGCGGCGGTGAAGCAGACCAGGAGCAGACCGAGGGCGCCCATGCCGAGCGCGACCGCGAGCAGACTGCCCTGGCGGATCAGCAGCACGGCCGGGATGGAGAGGGCCAGGAAGCCGGCGCAGCCCGCGGCGATCACCGGGCGGCGGCCGATCCGGTCGGTGAGGGCGCCCGCGAAGGGCTGCACGATCATCATCAGCGCCATGACCCCGAGCACGACGAGCAGGCCGTGCGTCTCGTCGTACTTGAGCTCGCTGGTCAGATAGCTCGGCATGTAGGAGAGCAGCATGTAGTCGGTGACGTTGAAGACCAGCACCAGGCCCATGCACAGCAGCAGGGCGCGCCACTGGCCGGTGATCATCTCGCGCAGCGGCACCTTGGGGCGGTCCTTCTCCTTTTGAGAGGACTTCTCCAGCTCCGCCGCGAACGCCGGGGTCTCCTCGAGGCGCATCCGCAGGTAGAGGCCGATGATGCCCATCGGGCCCGCGATCAGGAACGGCACGCGCCAGCCCCAGGACAGCAGGTCCTCGGTGGAGAGGAAGGCGGTCATGAGGGTCACCAGGCCCGCGCCGCCGATGTATCCGGCGAGCGTGCCGAACTCCAGCCAGCTGCCGAGGAAGCCGCGCTTCTTGTCGGGCGCGTACTCGGCGATGAAGGTCGACGCGCCCGCGTACTCGCCGCCGGTCGAGAAGCCCTGCACCAGACGGGCCGCCAGGAGCAGCAGGGGCGCCCCGACGCCGATCGTCGCGTACGACGGGATCAGGCCGATCGCGAAGGTGCCCGCGGCCATCATGATCATGGTGAGCGCGAGGACCTTCTGACGGCCTGGGGGTCCCCCCACGCCCTTAAGGCGTGGGGGAGGTCGCCGAGCGGCCGAAGACCATGCCGCCGAGCGGGCGGACGAGGAAGGCCGCGGCGAAGGCGCCGAAGGTGGAGAGCAGTTGCGCGGTGGGGTTGCCCGACGGGAAGAAGACCTTGCCCAGGGTCACCGCGATGTAGCTGTAGACGCCGAAGTCGAACCACTCCATCGCGTTGCCCAGGGCGGCGGCCTTCACGGCGCGTTTCACCAGGGCGGGGTCGGTGACGGTGGCCTCCGGTGGTGCGGGAGTCCGGGGTCCGGGGACGACGGGCGCGACGGTCGTGGCGGATGACAAGGGCATGCCTTTCGACGGGGACAGGGACGCGGCCCACCCGGGGACGGAGCGGGACCGGAATCGGCCCATCCGGGGGCGGACCGGAATCGGCCCACCCGGGGGCGGACCGAAAAGCGACCATAGGGGCATTCATCTGCATTACGTGCCGTACGCGACTCACTGCACAGAGCGCACGAATACGTCGTACGCAGGGGTGATGAAGCGGCTGGGAATCCCTTTTCGATGGCCTGTCTGTGATCTATGTCGCGGAGCGAGGGGGTCACCGAACCGTTCGCGCACTATCGTCATCCGGACAAAAGACGGGAGGCCGTCAGGTGAAGAGGGGGTTGCCTGCGTCTCACAGCGGGGGTGGTGCGAGCCTCTCGGGGTTCGCACAGGATGAGACCTGCGGGACACACGGGACGGATGGGGCGGGAGGGCCGACGAGGCGTGGCGAACGTGGAGCACGGCGGACGAGCGGGTAATGCCTTCGGGGCGGGGGCTGCCGAGACAGCGAGGGAACGGCTGCGCGCCGCCCGTATCGGGCTGTGGGTGATCGCCGCCGTCCTGGCGGTACGGCAGGTCACCGTCGTCCTCAGCACGCCCAAGGGGGAGCGGCTGACGGACCTGGAGACCTGGGTCGGCACGAACGGCGTGCTCCATGTGAAGGGCTCGCTGTACGACTCGACGCGGTTCACCGGCACGCCGTTCGGCGGACTCGTCCTCAAGCCCCTCACCCGTGCCGCCGAACAGGCCCTCGGGTGGGGCTGGACCTTCGGCACCCTGCTGCTGGTCGTCGCACTCGGCCTGGTCGCGGCGCGCGCCCTGCCGCAGCCCGTGAGCCGGCGTACGTCGCTGCTGGCCGCGCCCGTCGCGATCAGCCTGCTGATGCTGTCGCTGCCGGTGCGCAACACCCTCTACCTCGGCCAGACCAGCATCATCCCGGTCCTGCTCGTCCTGCTCGGCTGCTTCGCCGTACGCGGGGAGCGCGCGAGCGGCGTCCTGATCGGGCTCGCGGCGGCGCTCCAGCCGACCGTGCTGCTCTTCGCGCCGCTGCTCTGGTTCACCGGCCGCCGCAGCGCCGCCGCGTCCACCGGGATCACCTTCGCCGGCCTGACCGCGCTCGCCTGGTCGGCGATGCCGCACGACTCGTACACGTACTGGGTGCACCACCTGGCGGGCGTCGGCCTCGGCAAGGACGCGGACGACCTCGCCAACCAGTCGCTGCACGGCGCGCTGCTGCGGCTCGGCCTCGAAGGGCCGCTGGAGATCGGCCTGTTCCTGGTCCTCGGGGCGGCCGTCGCCGTCCTCGGCCTGCGCCGCGCGGTGCGGTACGCGCAGGACGGGCAGCTGCTGCTCGCCGTCGCGATCACCGGCTGTGTCGCCGTCGCCGTCTCGCCCACGACCTGGCAGCACCAGCTGCTGTGGGTGCTGCTCGCGGTGGTCGGCCGGGTCGGCAGGAAGACCTCGGACCGCTACATGTGGCCGGTCGCCGTCATCCTCGTCATGACGCTGCCCGCGAAGATGATGCTGCCGAACATGGCGGCGCTCTACCCGCTGCGCGACAACGTGGTGCTGCTGGCCGCGCTCGCCGCCGCCACCGTCGTGCCGTTCCTGTCGCGCACCTCGGAGTACTACCGCAAGCCGATCCCCACCGACTACGCGGAGCCCGTCCCCACCCGTTTCAAGCGGGTGCCGCTGCTGCCCTTCCTCGGCCGCGTCCTCACCCGACCGAACCTGCTGCTCGAACTGCTCCTGATCCGCGTCGGCTACTCCGCCTACCAGCAGGTCAGACTCGCGGCGACCGGCGGCACCAACGCGGGCGGGCGGGCCACCGCCGAGCACCACGGCGACCAGATCCTCGCCATCGAGCGGTTCCTGCACCTCGACATCGAGCACTGGGCCAACCACGCGGTGGTGAAGGTCGGCTTCCTGCGGGACTTCTTCGACTTCTACTACGAGTCGTTCCACTTCGTCGTCCCGCTCACCGTCCTCGGCGTGCTCTACGCCCGCCGCCCCGCCGACTACCGCTGGGCGCGCTCGGCGCTCGGCTTCGCCACCCTGCTCGCGCTCGTCGGTTTCTGGCTCTACCCGCTCGCCCCGCCGCGTCTGATGCCGGGCCTCGGCGTCATCGACACGGTGCACGGCTTGCAGGACTTCTCCAAGCCGGACTACGGCACGCTGACCGCGCTGACGAACCAGTACGCGGCGATGCCCTCGCTGCACTTCGGCTGGTCCCTGTGGTGCGGGCTCGTCATCGCGGTCCTGGCGCCCAAGTGGTGGATGAAGGCGCTGGGCCTGCTGCACCCGTTCTTCACGGTCTCCGCGATCGTGGCGACCGGAAACCACTGGGTACTGGACGCGGTGGGCGGCGCGGCCGTCGTCGGCGCGGGCTTCGGTCTGACCTACCTCCTCCAGGGCCCGCGGCCCGGGGCGCTGATGAAGCCAGTGGAGGTCAGCACGAAGGAGCTGGTCCCGGCGACGGGCCGTACTCCGAGCTGATCCGGTACTCGCCCGGCTCGGTCACCGTCAGCCGCGTGAACTCGCCGTCCTTCTCCAGGCAGCCGCCCTCGGCGCGCAGCCACGGCGAGTACGCGACCCGCAGGGTCACCGAGCCGGGCCTCGGTATCCGCACGTCGACCTCGGCGCTCGTGGTCCGCACGACGGAGGCGGGCGCCGACACCAGCGGCACCGCGCCGCGCACCCGGAACACCCGCCAGTGCGCGTCGTTCCACACCGGCTCCAGCCACGCGGGCCGGTTCTTCACCAGGCGCGCCTCGTCCTCCGCGAATCCGTCGGGCTTGCCCGACGGCAGGACGACATAGCCGACCGCCCAGCGGTTGAGCCAGGCCCGGTAGGTCGCCGCCGAGAACGAACCGTCGTAGAAGAGCCGGCCGCGCTCCATGTCCAGTTGGCGGTTCCAGCCGCGCGCCAGGTTCACATGCGGGGCGAGCGTGGTGGCCTCGCGGTGGTTGCGGGCCGGGACCACCTCGACCCGGCCGCGGTCGGCGCCGAGCCGCTTCAGCTCCGTGACGACGCCATGGGTGTGGGCGGCCCAGGCCGGTACGGCGGTCGAGACCTCCAGATCGTCGACGGTCTTCTTGCCGACCCAGCCGACCGAGAACACGAGGGCCGCGATCAGCGCGTTGCGCCGCAGCCTTCTGAGGCGGGGCGCTCCCAGCAGCACCGCCAGCAGCACGGCCGGCGCGAACAGCTCCGCGAACCGCTCGACGTTCGTGCCGACCGGCGAGGGGATCAGATACGTCAGGACGGTCCCGGCGGCGTAGACGACACCGCTCCACCGCGCCACCCGCCAGCCCCGCGGGGCCAGCGCGGCGACGGTCAGCCCGAGCAGCACGGGCGGCCAGACCCGGGCGGGCGGCATCAACTGCTCCCCGGCGAACGGGAACAGCAGCGTCGTCGCGCCGACCACGACACACGGCGGCACCAGCAGCGCGAAGCCCCGCACCCGGTCCCGTACGACGAGATACGCGGCCCCCACCACCGCGAGGAACAGCCCGGCCACCGGGCTCGCCATCGTCGCGAGCGTCGCGTACGCCACCGCCAGCAGCACGCGCCGCTCGCGGGCCAGCGGCACACAGGCGGCGAGGCCCAGGGCGACGCCGAGCGCGAAGGTCGTGCGCCCCGAGGCGACGTTGCACCACAGCGCGAGGGAGCCGAGGAGCGCCGGGCCCACCGGCCGTCGTATCCCGGTGCGTTCGATCAGCACGGCGGCCAGCCAGGAGGCGGCGAGCCCGGAGACCACCGTCACCGTGCGCACGCCGAGCGCGGCCATCAGATACGGCGATATCAGGCTGTAGTTGGCGGTGTGCATCCCGCCGTACCAGAACAGGTTGTACGCCGATCCGCCGTGCCGGGACACGAACTCGGCCCAGGCCTCCTGGGCCGCGAGATCACCGCCTCCAGTGGCGAGGAACGCCCACCACACCGCGTACAGCGGGAGCATCGGCACGGTCGCCAGGAGCGGGAGGCGGTGGCGGCGCGGGAACGTCCGGACGGGATGGTTCCGGGGCGCTGCCTCGCGGTCTTGCCGGACGGGGGTCAGATCGGTCAGTTCGGCAGAGACCACGGCTCGGCTTTTCCGTTCGAAGTCTTCGAAGGTGTGGGTGTGCTGTGCCACGAGTGAAGACGCGAAACGGACCGGAAGCGTTCATCGGGGACCGAGGAAGCATGAGCGCCTCGGGGGAGGCAGGGGCGGAGCGTAGGGGGGATGCCCCTGCCTCCCGCGAGACGGGCCGACGGTACCGGGAGGCCGCCGGCCCGAGTTCGAGTGACTCGACTCGCGCAGAGTCGCAGGGTGACTCAGCCGGCGCTGACCTGGAGTTCCTTGACGCCGTTGATCCAGGCGGAGCGCAGTCGGCGCGGGTCGCCGGTCAGGGTGAGGTTCGGCATGGCGTCGGCGATCGCGTTGAAGATGAGGTCGATCTCCAGGACGGCCAGGGACTTGCCGAGGCAGTAGTGCGGACCGCCGCCGCCGAAGCCGAGGTGGGGGTTGGGGTCGCGGGTGATGTCGAAGGTGTCCGGGTTCTCGAAGACGTCGGGGTCGTGGTTGGCGGAGGAGTAGAAGATGCCGACCCGGTCGCCCTTCTTGATCTGTTTGCCGCCGAGTTCGGTGTCCTGGGTGGCCGTGCGCTGGAAGGAGACGACGGGGGTGGCCCAGCGCACGATCTCCTCGGCGGCGGTCGCGGGGCGCTCCCGCTTGTACAGCTCCCACTGCGCGGGGTGGGTGAGGAAGGCGTGCATGCCGTGGGTGATGGCGTTGCGGGTGGTCTCGTTGCCGGCGACGGACAGCATCAGCACGAAGAAGCCGAACTCGTCGGAGCCGAGGTTGCCCTCGTCCTCGGCCGCGACCAGCGTGCTGACGATGTCCTTGGCCGGGCACTGCTTGCGGTCGGCGGCCATGTTCATGGCGTACGCGATGAGCTCGGTGGCCGACTCGGCGCCGACCTCCTCCGTGATGGCGTACTCCGGGTCGTCGTACGCGATCATCTTGTTGGACCACTCGAAGATCTTGGTGCGGTCCTCCTGCGGGATGCCGATCAGCTCGGCTATCGCCTGCAGGGGCAGTTCGCAGGCGACCTCGGTGACGAAGTCGAAGGGGCCGGAGTGGGCGCGCGCGCTCTCCACGATCGCGTGGGCGCGGTCGCGCAGCCGCTCCTCCAGCGCGCGGATGGCGCGCGGCGTGAAGCCGCGCTGCACGATCTGGCGGACCCGGGTGTGCTCGGGCGGGTCCATGTTGAGCAGGATCAGCCGCTGGGCGTCGATCGCGTCGCGCTCGATGTGCTCGTTGAAGCGGATGATCGCCGTGTTGAGGTAGGAGGAGAAGATCTCCGGGTGCGTGGAGACGTACTTGACGTCCGCGTGCCGGGTGACCGCCCAGTAGCCCTCGTCCTGGAAGCCGGCGACGTTGTCCGCCTGGGGGATCCAGCGGACCGGTTCGGCCCGGCGCAGCTCGGCGAACTCCGGGAGGGGCACGCGGTGATGGAGCAGATCGGGGTCGGTGAAATCGAACCCGTCGGGCAGCGCTGGACAGGGCATGGGTGACTCCAGCCGTGTTCTGACGGTCCATCAGGAATGCCGTGAAGGTAGTAACGGGTTCTACAAGTGGCAAGGGGTACGGCGCCCCGAATTGCGTGCGGAATTCGTGCAGATCGCAACTTCGGAGCCTGCAAGACCCTTGCGGTGGTGGACATGCTGTCAGCAGACTGCAAACAGAACTAGAACGCGTACTAGTTCTGCGTGGCGGGTGGGCCGGGACGCCCGCGCCGCGCGGGTGACCCGAGGAGAGGACCCATCCCCCATGGCCGCGGAACCCGTGATCGTCGAAGCCGTACGCACCCCCATCGGCAAGCGCGGCGGCGCGCTCGCCAACCTCCACCCCGCCTATCTCCTGGGCGAGACCTACCGTGAACTCCTCGGCCGCACCGGCATCCACGCCGACTGCGTCGAGCAGATCGTCGGCGGCACGGTGACCCACGCCGGCGAACAGTCCATGAACCCCGCGCGGACGGCGTGGCTGACCATGGGGCTGCCTTACGAGACGGCGGCCACGACGGTGGACTGCCAGTGCGGCTCCTCGCAGCAGGCGTCGCACATGGTGGCCAACATGGTCGCGGCCGGCGTGATCGATGTCGGGATCTCGTGCGGCGTCGAGGCGATGTCGCGAGTGCCACTGGGATCCGGGTCCAAGCACGGGCCCGGGAAGCCGTTCCCCGACGAGTGGAACGTGGACCTGCCCAACCAGTTCGAGGCGGCCGAGCGGATCGCCCGGAATCGCGGGCTGACGCGCGAGAACGTCGACTCGCTCGGGCTCATCTCACAGGAACGCGCCGCCATCGCCTGGTCCGAGGAGCGCTTCAAGCGCGAGACCTTCGCCGTACAGGTGCCGACCACCGAGGACGAACAACGCGCCGGGCAGGGCATGTGGCGGCTCGTGGACCGGGACGAGGGCCTGCGCGACACGTCCATGGAGGCGCTGGCGAAGCTGAAGCCGGTCATGCCGACGGCGGTGCACACGGCGGGCAACTCGTCGCAGATCTCCGACGGTGCGGCGGCCATCATGTGGGCGTCCAAGCGGATGGCGCGGGCGCTGAAGCTGCGACCGCGCGCGCGGATCGTGGCGCAGGCGCTGGTCGGTGCCGACCCGCACTTCCACCTCGACGGGCCGATCGACGCGACCCGGGCCGTGCTGGGCAAGGCCGGGATGTCCCTGAAGGACATCGACATCGTCGAGATCAACGAGGCCTTCGCGTCCGTGGTGTTGAGCTGGGCCCAGGTCTTCGAGCAGGACCTGGAGAAGGTGAACGTGAACGGGGGCGCGATCGCGCTCGGCCACCCCGTGGGGGCGACGGGAGCCCGGCTCATCACGACCGCCCTGCACGAACTTGAGCGCAGGGACAAGGAGTTCGCGCTGATCACGATGTGCGCGGGCGGGGCGCTGGCCACCGGCACGATCATTCAGCGGTTGTAGTCGTCCAGCCGGCGAAGGTGGTGCACGCGGCGGGGTCGAGGCTGAGGATGGCCCCGCCGGGTTGTCCGGGTGCAGGTCGCGGACGGCTGCCCTCGACTCGCGTGCCGGGCCGAAGGGGTGCGGGGCTGACGTGACCGTCAGCCCCAGCCCCGGCGTGTGCTACTTGCGCACCGCGAAGCGCATCAGGTCCCGCTC
Organism: Streptomyces sp. NPDC001530; assembly: GCF_042894545.1. NCBI lineage: Bacteria > Bacillati > Actinomycetota > Actinomycetes > Kitasatosporales > Streptomycetaceae > Streptomyces > Streptomyces sp. NPDC001530. The sequence continues at coordinate 171,702 of NZ_JBIAVS010000002.1, read as the reverse complement.
GTCCCCCTGCTTGATCTTCCCCGTCTCGTTGATGACCTGGAGCTTCCAACTCCCGCCGACCCGGATCGCCTTGGCCACGGCGCAGCCGTTGTCGTTGGTGAGCAGGCTCGGCCAGATGTCGGCGACCTGCTGGGTGCTGCCCCCGGTCGCGTCGTAGACCTTGAAGCTGATGTTCCGCGCCTTCTGGAAGGCGCTGCCCTTCTTGTACGCGGCGGCGACGAACACGATCGACGTGATGTTCGGCGGTATCCGGCCGAACTCGACGGTCACCGTCTCGTCGTCCCCCTCCCCGCGTCCGGTCTGGTTGTCACCGCTGTGCGTCAGTGAGCCATTGCCCATCGGGTCCAGGGAGTCGAGGCCCGCCAGCCGTACCGGGTCCGAATCCTGCATCGCGATGGCGATCAGGTCGAGGTCGGTGCCGACGTTCCGGCGGATCTTCCCCATCAGCCCGCCACTGCTCCCGGCGGTGGGGTCCCAGGACACCCCGATGGACAGATGGGTCACCCCGTCCAGATCTGCCGGACCGTCTTCCTTCGTGAGCGTGATCATGCGTGATCCTCTTGGTGGTGGACAGCAACGAATGAAGTGTGCCTGAGCGTCCTGTGCCCGGTATACCGGGTATGGGAATAGCTGTTCGGCGCCGCGTACTTGCACCTGCCCGCGCGCGTACTTGCACCTGCCCGCGGCGGCCTTCGCCGGCGGCCCGGGGCTGTGCTGCTACTCCTTCCCGGACGCCGTCACCGCCAGCACCCCCGCCGCCGCCGCGGCAATGAGCAACGGGATGCCCAGCCCGTGATGCAGCACCAGCCACGCGCCGAGCAACGCCCCCGCCAGCATCGCGAACACCGACGCCGTACGGCGTGGGGAGCGTCTGCCCGCGCCGCCACCCGGGCGGGATTCGGCGGCCAGGCCCGTCAGAGTCATCGTCAGGACGGTGGTCGTCAGGTCGGGGACGCCCAGCTTGCGGACGGTCGCGTTGCGCAGGCCCATCGCGAAGGCGGTGAGGGCGATCAGGGTGTAGAGGGTGCCGGTCGCGCCGGGCGCGGCGAAGGCGACCAGCGACGACGCGCCGACCAGCGCCGCCTCCGCGCCGAGCGTGGCGCGTACCCAGGTGCGGCGCGAACTCCCGCCCATCCGCTTCCCGACGCGTCCGCCTGCCGCCGCGCCTGCCAGGAACGACACCAGTGACACCAGCGAATGCCGGGTCGAGAAGCCCGGTGCGCCCGCCGCGGCGAAGCCCAGGACCACCACGTTGCCGGTCATGTTCGCCGTGAAGACATGCCCGAGGCCCAGATAACTCACCGCGTCGATGAGCCCGCTGACCACGGTCATCCCCAACAGCACCGCCACCAGCCGCACTCCGCGCGCCTCCGGGTCGCGTGTCTTCTCCGTCTGCGTGGTCATGGAGCCTCCGGTCAGCAGGACGGGCACGGTGGCCCCAAGTCCACCACGGACGTGGGGGACTCTCGGATGTCGACGCGAACCGTGCGTCCGCCCTCCTGGCGGGGCTCGCGGCAGCCCCGGTCGCCACAGCGGCCACGGGCACGCCGCGGCCGGTGTCGCGCGGCGCCACGGGGCCGCTGCCTTCGTGTGAGGGATGCCGGGCGGGTCGACTGGGTTCGCGTGCGGCTACTTGAGCTCGGCGGCGGTGTAGTAGTCGTCCAGAACATCCTTGTAGTTGGTCTTGTCGACGCTCGTCGGCTGCAGCAAGTAGGCGGGCACGGCCTTGGCGCCGTTGTTGTAGGCCATGGTGTCGTTTACCTTCGGCGACCTGCCCTTGAGCAGGTCGTCGGCCATGTTCGAGGCGACCTCGGCGAGGTGGCGGAGGTCCTTGTAGACGGTCTGCGACTGCTCACCCGCGATGATCGACTTCACCGAGGCCAGTTCGGCGTCCTGACCGGTGATGACCGGGAGGGGCTTGCTGCCGGAGCCGTAGCCGTCCGACTTCAGCGCAGACAGGATGCCGATGGAGATGCCGTCGTACGGCGACAGGACCGCGTCGACCTTCTGGCTCTGGTACGACTTGGTGAGGATGCCGGTCATGCGCTTCTGCGCGGTGGGCCCGTCCCAGCGCAGGGTGGTGACCTGGTTGAGCGCGGTCTGGCCGGACTGGACGACCAACTGCTTGCTGTCCAGGTATGGCTGCAGGAGCGCCATCGCACCGTTGAAGAAGTATTTGGTGTTGTTGTCGTCGGGGGAGCCGGCGAACAGCTCGATGTTGAACGGGCCGTCCTTGCCGTCCTCCAGGCCGAGCTTGTCGATGATGTAGCGGGCCTGGAGCCGGCCGACCATCTCGTTGTCGAAGGAAACGTAATAGTCGACGTTCTTGGTGCCGAGGATGAGCCGGTCGTAGGAGATCACCGGGATGTCCGCGTCGGCGGCCTGTTGGAGCACGTCGTTCAGCGACTTGTTGTCGATGGCCGCGATGATCAGTGCATCGACGCCCTGCTTGATCAGGTTCTCGATCTGTGAGACCTGGGTTTTCGGGTCGTCCTCGCCGTAGACCAGCTTGGTCTTGTACCCCTTGGCCTTCAGGTCCTCGACGACGCTTTTGCCGTCGGTGATCCAGCGCTCGGAGGCCTGGGTCGGCATGGCGATGCCGATGGTGCCGCCCTTGGAGCTGCTCTGGGAGCTTCCCTCGCTGTTCTGGCCGCATGCGGACAAGGTGAGGGCGAGGGAGGCGGCTCCGGCGATGGCGGCGAGGACGGCTCTTCGGTTGCGCATGGTGTTCGTTCCTCGTTCTTCTCGTCGTTGAGAGGATGACGGCGTATCAGCCGTCGGTGGGGAGGCGGTGCGGTGGGCCGGGCAGCCGGCGAGCGGGTCGAGAGCGAGTCGGACGCGCCGTACCCGCTCCCGGACGGTGTCCAGGGCCAGGTCCCGCAGATGGGTGCCGTACGGGGAGATCTCGGGCGCCCTGGACAGACCGAACTTCAGGCGGAGCGGTGCGCCGCGGCGGATCAGCTCGGCGACCTCGTAGATCCGCACGTAGCCGCTCTCGTGATCCCTTTGCCGGTGGGCACCTGTGCGTACGTCAGGCTGCGCCACGGCGTTGCGGCCAGGTGTGTGCTGATTCCGGTGATGCGCAGGGCACTTGCCTTTCAACCGTTCGAAATATCGACACATGGTCGGAATGCTGGCGTGACCCTAAGAGGGGGTGTGCACGGTGTCAACGGGGCGAACAGGAACGGTTGTTGAAGATCGTTTTCGGACTCCGGCAGTGGGTACGGCAAAGGCGGCGGCCCTGGGGATCAGGGGCCGCCGCCTTCGTGTGAGGGGGGCTGTTCTTACAGGCTGGTGTCTTAGTACCAGCCGTTGGCCTGCCAGAAGCTCCAGGCGGCGACGGGGCTGCCGTAGCGGGAGTTCATGTAGTCCAGGCCCCATTTGATCTGGGTGGCGGGGTTGGTCTTCCAGTCGGGGCCGGCGGAGGCCATCTTGGAGGCGGGGAGGGCCTGGACGAGGCCGTAGGCGCCGGAGGAGGCGTTGGTGGCGCTGGGGTTCCAGCCGCTCTCGTGCTCGACGATCTTGCTGAAGGCGTTGTACTGCGCGGCGTCCGGGATCATCTGGTGTGCGATCGCCTGGGCGGAGGAGGTCGAGGTGGTGGTGGCGGGGGCGGCCTGGGCGGGGGCCGCGGCCAGGACCATGCCGGTGGTGGCGGCGGCCACGGCGGCACCGGTGAGGACCTTCTTCGGGGAGGCGATGACGCGGCGGATGACGGAGACGGACACGGAGAACCTTTTTCTTCGGGGACAAGAGCTCGCCCGTATGCCGGAGTCACGCGGTGCGTGGTGGGGCATATGTCGGCGCCGCGGCCCGGGTGGGCTCGTGGCGCCTGGCGACGTCGTCCAGAGAAACAGGCCGAGAACCCGTCCGCAATGACCCCTTTTACTAGTTGTGGCCGAATCGGTGAGGAAAGTCCCTGGTGTGAGCTGGCTCTCAAAGTGCAGGTCAGAGGGGATATGTCCACGGACATATCGGACAAGCTGGGCTACGATCCCGCCTCGTAGGTAACGTGCGTCATGTGGGGTGCTTCACCGGTCCCGCAACGATCCGTGCGCGCGGGATCACGCAGCGGGTGCGTCGAATGTGACCGGGGTCGCACGTCGCCGGGGCCCGAGTGTGACCGGGGTCGCTCAGGCAGCGGTTGTAGTCGTCCAGTCGACGAAGGTGGTGAACGCGGCGGGGTCCAGGGTGAGGATCGGTCCCGCCGGGTTCTTCGAGTCGCGGATGGCGATGGTGGCGTTGGGGGCTTCGGCGATCTCTACGCAGGAGCCGCCCTGGTCGCTGCTGTAGCTGGACTTACGCCAGGCCAGGGGGCCGAGCGCCGCGCATTCGATGCACTCGCCGCCTTGATCGCTGCTGTAGCTGGACTTACGCCACTGGATCCCCGACGGAATCGCGGTGTTCCCCATAGCGTTCCTCCATTACGCGCCGGATCAAATCCGCCGAGTCCTTGAGGGAGAGAGCGGCGGCCTGAAGATGATCGTAACGGAGTGAGCAGTTCTTGACCGTGTCCGGGTTGGCAGTTGGATGCCCGCTTCCGTAGCCCTCGGTGTAGACGATGGTCGGGTCGCCCGCGAAGCGGAAGAGGTCGAACGGGCCAGTCAGGCCCGCATGTGCTCCGGCGGCGTATGGCAGCACCTGGATGTTGATCCGAGGATTGTCCTTGAACGACAACAGGTGGGCCAGTTGCCCTCGCATGGTCTCCGGGTCGCCGATCTCCTGGTACAGCGCGGCTTCCCCCAGGATCGCCCAGAAGACCGGGGGTTCGGCCTTCTCGAAGATGCGCTGGCGGGCCAGTCGTACGGCGGTGCGGTCGTCGAGGCCGGCCTGGTTCATTACCCCGAGTACGGCACGCGCGTACGCCTTGGTCTGGAGCAAGCCATGCACCATGTGAGTGTGGAAGGTGCAGATCTCGATGGCCCGTGCCTCCAACTCCGCCACCTGTTGGAACCAGGCCGGAAGTTGACTACGCATCACGAGCTCGACGAGCCGGGAGAGTAAGCCGCCTGTGCCGAGCGCCGCGTCCGCGCGTTCGCTGAACTCCGGTGTCGGCAGCTTGCGGGCGGTTTCGATCTGGCCGACCAGGGAGCCGGTGTAGTTGACGATGTCGCCGAGCTGTTTCTGTGTCAGCCCGGCGCCTTCGCGGTAGCGCCGTAGCTCGAAGCCGTAGTAGTCGAGTGGTGAAGCGCCCGGGTCGAGGACGTTGATGTGGGTCACGCGGAGTCCCCTCTCGCCCAACTCGGCCCACTACGGGACCAGTTGTATCCGTTCCGTAGCCGAGGGTAGTCGCGGGAGGTCAGCCTCGTAGTGTGAACGAATACTTTCCCCCCACGCTCCTGGGCCCCCGCCCCGCCCAGTACGGCATGCGGCTCACGGTCGGCGCGCACTCGGCGCGGCACATCCGGCGGATCGTCCGCTCGCTGCTGGAAGAATGGGACGTGGCGGAGCTGACCGACGCCGTAGAACTGGGCGTGACCGAGCTGGTCGCCAACGTCGTACGGCATGTCCCGGACCGGCGGTGTGCGGTGCTGGTGCTGCGGCAGGCGTCGGGTGTGCGCGTGGAGGTCGCGGACGGCTGCCGTCAACTGCCGTGCGTGCCCGACGAGTTGTCGCCGGAGGCGGAGGGCGGCCGAGGGCTCGCCCTGCTGGAAGCGGTGGTCGACAAGTGGGGTGTGGATCCTGGGCCCGAGCGCGGCAAGACGGTGTGGTTCGAGTGCCGGGGCGGCTGTGACGGTTAACCCCGGGTATTCAGCGGAATTGCGCAGTCTGATGCCTCGATAGCAGAAAGGTGCCGCTGACCTGCGAGGGTGCGAGTGTCTGGATCGTATCCGCTACAGAAGTCAGGGCGCCTTTCTGGTGATCGAGCTGATCAGGTGCCGCGCACAGAACCGGTCGCCGCCCGCTCCTGCGGACGGCGACCGGAAAGCGAGCCGAAGGTCAGACCTTGGTGAAGCACAACGTGTAGTCGGCGCCTCGGCTGTTCGAGTACTCAATGCCGTAGTCGTACTCCGACCCGCATTTCTTGTCGGGGCCGTACAGCCTGTCACCCGTCTTGTACTCGGCCTCGGCGGCGTCACAGTCGACGACCGTCGGCAGTGGCTCGCCGTCAGGGTCCTCGACCTTGACGCAGTCGCCGACGTCCGGGTCGTGCGTCTTGTTCTCTTCGACCTGCGCGGACTGCGAAGCCTCCGCCTTGGCCTTGCCGCCGGTGGGGCTGGTGTTGTAATTCCACACGTAATAGCCCACGCCGCCGATGACCGCGATGACGACGACGGCGGCCTTCAGCGCCCGCAACCCGCCCCCTGGCCGCGGTTGCTGCGGCCCGCGCGGCGGCTGCGGCTGCTGCGGGTATCCGTACGGCGCCTGCGGCTGCCCGTACGGCGGTTGATTCTGGTAGTGCGGTGGTGGTGTGGACATGCGTGGGAGACCCCCGTAGTTGACTGAACGAATAGATGCCAACGCGAAGTTGACAGGCGCAGGCTGTCCTTCGGCCGTCAGCCGGGTCGTCACGAGGGCGGCCATCCCGTGTCGCTCGACCGCCCGCCGCAATGCGCCGTCCCTCGCGTCCAGTTCGGCTGGCCGCAGCGACGGCAACGAGACCGAGGTCAAGGACGTACAACCCCGGGGCGTACGCACCCAACGGACGGTGACCCGCTCGTCGGTTCAAGAGCGGGCTCTGAACTCAGGTCACGCGGTTCCCTTCACCCAGTCCCCGCAGTGGAAGGACTCCTGGTTGATACCGTCCTGGCGGCAGACCTGGAACGCGAAGTAACGCCCTTCGCTGAACTCGGCGTCGAAATCCCATACCTTGTACCTGAGAACGCCTTCGGTTCGTTCGTCGCCGTTGTAAAGGTTCTTCCAACGGTGGTAGGTCTCACCCGCATCGTCGCTGAGGTTGATGTGCAGCACGACACCGTGGCCGTCAAAAGTATCGTCCGTGAGCCAGAAGTGGTCGTTAATGCTGGCGAATTGCGCGTCCCCGGTCATGACCGCACCCACCGGGTAGGCGGGATCATAGGCATACGCGTGATACCTCTCCGTTCCGGCCGCTTGAGCAGGGGCGGACACTGTAGTGATGATGCCGACGGCAGCCATCGACGCGGCGAGCACGGCACCAAGTCTCTTAACCTGAATTCTCACTTCGAGTGGCTCCTCTTCGTAGCCGAATGCATTGATTTGGACTCCTGGTCCGTCTCCAGGAAAGCGGACGGCTTCTGAGCTCGGATCAGCGAGTGGGAGGTCATCCCCGCCTGATCGGCGATGACGAGGGCGAGCCCGTTCCTCTGCCCCGCCTTCTCCACCGCACCACCGCCTCCGCGTGCGGGCGTGCGGGCGTGCGACGTCAGGATTCCTTGACGTACGAGGAGTAGACCCAGCCGTAGGTACCCTTCGGCAGGCCGCTCTTGGTCTTCTTCGACAGCTTCACATAGAGCCAGGTCCTGCCGGATTTGGTCTTCCAGCACACGCCGGAAGCCGTGTCGCCCTTGTTCAGCAGGCCCTTGGAGCCGTAGCTGGTCGCGGGCCCGGTGCGCAGGTTGACGCCGCTGGCGGTGACCTTCAGAGCCCGGCTGTCGCCGTTGCCGTAATGGCCGTTGCATGCGCTGCTGCCGACCGCGGCGGTGGCGGCGGTCGCGCCAGGGGCCAGGGCCATGCCGCCCCCGACCGCCAGTGAGGCCGTGAGGGTGACGACCCCGAGCACACGCTTGATGCGCTTCACAGAAAATCCTCCCGTTGTTCCTCCGGAGCAACAGCTCGTTGTCCGCGGGACAGGGATACCGAGGCAGCATGCCCGCCCCGTCCTTCGCGGAAGTGTGGCTTCGCCAGGGTGCGGGACTGTCTGGGGGCGCGTCATCGCCAGCGCGTGCACACGTATCTCGCCATTGCGTCTACACGATGGCGGGGCATTCCTTTCTGCGGTACTCCAGCGGCGTCATTGCGTATTCGCGGCGGAATGTCCGGCTGAAGTGGGCGGTGTCCGTGAAACCCCATCGGGAGGCTATGGCGTGGACGGGCACGGTGGCCATCGCGGGGGCGGCCAGGTCGGCGCAAGAGTGCTGAAGGCGTCGGCGGCGGATCGACGCGGCCACCGAGGTGCCCCGTTCCTGGAAGAGGCGGTGCAGATGGCTGACGGATATGTGGTGGGCGGCCGCCACCACTTCCGGCGTGAGCCGAGGGTCGCGCAGGTTCTGGTGGATGAAAGCCTCGATGCGCAGTGTCAGCGTCCGCCGACGGGCTTCTGGAGTGAGGTTGTCCTCCATCTCCAGCACCTTGGCGAGGACCGCCGACAGCAGATCCACCACGACGGTCCCCAGCCTGGGGCCGTCGGCCGGTCCGTAGGGAGTGGTGTCCGCGGTCAGCTGGGCGATGAACCCAAAGAGCAGGGCGACGATTCCCTCGCCGCCGGGCATGCGCCGTGCGAGGAGCCTGTCGACGCTGTCGGTCGGCACTGACAGCAGCGCTTTGGGGACGAGGACCCCGAACCCGGTCAGGCTCTCGTCACCCTCTTCTGTCGTCACGCGGATCTCGTTGGGCCGCGAGGTGTCCAGCAGCACGAGATCGTACGGGTAGTGCGTGCTCCGCCGATCGGCCCGGCCCTGCTGGACGACATCGATGCTGCCCTGGCGCAGGAGCGATACTTGATACGCCTCGGGATCGGACTGCCGGACGAGCTTCGGTGTCCGCCGCAGGGTCACCGATGGGGCATGCACTGACCTGACCGCCACGCTCCCGAGGTTCAGCACGCGATCGGTCACGCGGAAGTCGGACGCATACTCGCTCGAGAGCTCCACGGGCACATGGGTCTTGATGACATGTTCACGCCAGGCGTCGAACCGGTCCGCCGCGGGCACGTCCTCGGTCCGGAACACCGTCTCAAGCATCGCTTTCCTCCGCCTGCCACGCCGCCCCTGTCGTGGCCCGGAGCGCGGCATCACAAGGGGATTGAACACGAACTCGGACCCGCATCCGCTCCCCGTCACCAATTGTGGCCGGGGTTCATTCCGTCCTGAGGGAAACGCTCGGCCCCAGTAGATAGGGCATGGCAAAGGCGGCGGCCCCGGGGATCAGGGGTCGCCGCCTTCGTGTGAGGGGGCTGTTCTTGCTGGCTGGTGTCTTAGTACCAGCCGTTGGCCTGCCAGAAGCTCCAGGCGGCGACGGGGCTGCCGTAGCGGGAGTTCATGTAGTCCAGGCCCCATTTGATCTGGGTGGCGGGGTTGGTCTTCCAGTCGGGGCCGGCGGAGGCCATCTTGGAGGCGGGGAGGGCCTGGACGAGGCCGTAGGCGCCGGAGGAGGCGTTGGTGGCGCTGGGGTTCCAGCCGCTCTCGTGCTCGACGATCTTGCTGAAGGCGTTGTACTGCGCGGCGTCCGGGATCATCTGGTGTGCGATCGCCTGGGCGGAGGAGGTCGAGGTGGTGGTGGCGGGGGCGGCCTGGGCGGGGGCCGCGGCCAGGACCATGCCGGTGGTGGCGGCGGCCACGGCGGCACCGGTGAGGACCTTCTTCGGGGAGGCGATGACGCGGCGGATGACGGAGACGGACACGGAGAACCTTTTTCTTCGGGGACAAGAGCTCGCCCGTATGCCGGAGTCACGCGGTGCGTGGTGGGGCATATGTCGGCGCCGCGGCCCGGGTGGGCTCGTGGCGCCTGGCGACGTCGTCCAGAGAAACAGGCCGAGAACCCGTCCGCAATGACCCCTTTTACTAGTTGTGGCCGAATCGAGGAGAAAGGTCGCTTGTGTGAGCTGGCTCTCAAAGCGCAGGTCAGGAGGGGTGCACCGACGGATATATCGGACAAGTCGCGCTACGGTCCTGCTTAGTAGGTGACGTGCGTCATGTGGGGTGCTTCACCGGGCCACTGACGGTCCGCGCACGGGGAATCACCCAGCGGTCACCTGGTGGGCGGGTCGAATGTGACCGCCGTCTCGAAGGCGGCCCGCCGCGTGGCCCGGCGGAGCGCCTTGAGCAGGGTCGCGCCGAGCGTGAGGGTCAGGACGACGGTGACGAGCGCCCGGCCCAGGTCCCAGCCGAGGGAGGTGGCCAGGCAGTAGGCGAGGAAGCGGGTCAGGTTGGCGGGGACGGTGGCGTGCGGGTCGAAGGCGACGTTGGAGGCCAGCGCGTCCATGAAGGGCCAGCCGGCCAGGTTCATGACGGTGCCGTACGCGAACGCGGCGAGGAAGCCGTACGCGGCGAGCATCACCAGCTCCGCCCGCCCGCGCAGCCGGTCGGGGCCCGGCAGCAGCCCGGCGCCCATGGTGAACCACCCCATGGCGAGCATCTGGAACGGCATCCACGGCCCCACCCCACCGGTGAGCAGCGCCGACGCGAACATCGTCACCGACCCCAGCACGAACCCGAACCCCGGCCCGAGCACCCGCCCGCTCAGCACCATCAGGAAGAACATCGGCTCGATCCCGGCGGTCCCGGCGCCGATCGGCCGCAGTGCCGCGCCGGTCGCGGCCAGCACACCGAGCATGGCGACGGCCTTCGGCCCGAGCCCCGACTCCGAGATCGTCGCCGCGACGACCGCGACGAGCAGCACGAGAAGCCCCGCGAACAGCCACGGAGCGTCCTGCGCATGCGCACTGACCTGTGATCCGGGCCCCGCGAAGAGCGGCCAGGCGAACCCTGCGACGCCGGTGGCGCTGACGAGGGCGAGGGCGGCCGTGGAGCGGGGGCCGAGGCGGATGGCTTGGACTTGGGCGTGGGCCTGGGTCCGGGCTTCGGGCGACGTCATGAGAGGGCGTTCCTGACCTGGGCCACGGTCAGCCATGGCTGTGGGGCCAGCACCTTTGTGACCTGGGGGGCGAAGGAGGGGGACGCGACGACCACCTCGGCGGTGGGGCCGTCGGCGACGATCTCGCCGTCGGCGAGGATCACGACGCGGTGGGCGAGGTCGGCGGCGAGTTCCACGTCGTGGGTGGCCAGGACGATGGCGTGGCCCTCGGCGGCCAGGCCGCGCAACACGGTGACCAGCCGGGCCTTCGCCGCGTAGTCGAGGCCGCGGGTCGGCTCGTCGAGGAGCAACAGCGGAGGGCGGGCCGTCAGCACGACGGCCAGCGCGAGCGCAAGGCGCTGGCCCTCCGACAGGTCCCGGGGGTGCGTGTCGTCGGCGATCCCCGGCAGCAGCTCGGACACCAGCGCCCGGCAGCTGCCCGGCTCGGCGCCCGCGTCATGGTCGGCGGCCGTGCACTCGGCGGCCACCGTGTCGGCGTACAGCAGATCCCGTGGTTCCTGCGGTACGAGGCCGACGCGCCGTACGAGCTCGCGCGGCGCCGTCCGGTGCGGCACCGCCCCGCCGACCCGGACGGATCCGGCGGCGGGCTCCACCAGCCCGACCAGGGCCCCGAGCAGCGTGGACTTCCCGGCGCCGTTCCGGCCCATCAGCGCGATGGTCTCGCCAGGGGCGGCCGTGAGATCGACGCTCCGGAGCGCTTCGACTCGGCCGCGGCGGACGGCGAGGGATTCGACCGTCACTGTTTGCGGGGGTGGCGGGGTGGTTGCGGGGGTGCGCCTGCGCAGGAAGCGCGGGCCTCTCGTCGACGCCCTGCCCGGCACCGGCCCCGCCGGGGTCAGGGCGGGGCGGGGCGGCTCGACGCCGGGGGCGGGAGGTGGAGCGGGGGTCGCCGCGTGTGCCGCGAGCCGGTCCCGCAGGGAGCCTGCCCTTCGGCGGGCGTCTCGCACGGTGAGGGGGAGGGGGGACCAGTGGGCCAGGCGGCCCAGGTCCACGACGGGTGGGTACACCGGGGAGACGGCCATGACCTCGGACGGGGGGCCGAGGAGTGGGGCGGCGCCCGGGGAGGGGAGGAGCGCGACCTGGTCGGCGTACTGGATGACGCGTTCCAGGCGGTGCTCGGCCAGGAGGACCGTGGTGCCGAGGTCGTGGACGAGGCGTTGGAGGACGGCGAGGACCTCCTCCGCGGCGGCGGGGTCCAGGGCGGACGTGGGCTCGTCGAGGACCAGGACCTTGGGGTGTGGGGTGAGGACCGAGCCGATGGCCACGCGCTGCTGCTGGCCGCCGGAGAGGGTCGCGATCGGACGGTCGCGCAGGTCCGCCAGGCCCAGCAGGTCCAGGGTCTCCTCCACCCGGCGGCGCATCACGTCCGGCGCGAGGCCCAACGACTCCATGCCGTACGCGAGTTCGTCCTCCACCGTGTCCGTCACGAAGTGGGACAGCGGGTCCTGGCCCACCGTGCCCACCACGTCGGCGAGTTCGCGCGGCTTGTGGGTGCGGGTGTCGCGTCCGGCGACCGTGACCCGGCCGCGGAGCGTTCCGCCGGTGAAGTGCGGGACGAGACCGCTGACCGCGCCGAGGATCGTCGACTTGCCGACCCCGGAAGGCCCCACGAGTAGCACCAGTTCGCCCTCGGGCACCTCGAAGTCCACGCCCCGGACGGTGGGTTCGGCCGCCCCGTCGTACGTCACGGAGACATCCTCGAAGCGGATCATGAGGGCTCCTTGGTGTGCGGGGCGGGGGCGACGAAGGCGGGGAGCAGGCCGAGCAGGATCGCCGCGGCCGGCCAGAGCGGGAGGGCGGGGGCCACGAGGGGGACGACGCCGGGGCGCAGCGCCGCCGGGTCGTACGTGGCGGAGACGATCAGCAGGGCGGCGACGGTGACACCCGATCCCGCGACCAGCCACGCCCGGGCGCCCCACACGTCCGGCCGGTACCGCGTCCGCAGCGAGCGCCGGCCGCCCAGCCACAGGCCACCGAGCGCCGCGGCCAGCCCGGCCAGCAGCACCGGCAGTCCGTAGCTGCCGCCCTCGGCGGTCAGCAGGCCGTACGTGCCCGCGCAGACGCCGAGCAGACCGCCCAGCGTCAGGACGGCGGTGGTGCGGCGGACGGCGGGCGGGACCTGGGCGGTGCGGCCGTAGCCGCGCGCGTCCATCGCCGCCGCGAGGGCGACCGAACGCTCCAACGCGCCCTCCAGGACCGGGAGTCCGACGTGCAGCAGGCCGCGCGGGCCCCGGTCGGGGCGGCCGCGCAGCCTCCGCGCGGCGCGCAGTCTCTGTACGTCGGCGATCAGGTTCGGGGCGAAGGTCAGCGCGACGACGACCGCCACGCCCGCCTCGTACAGCGCTCCCGGCAGCGACTTCAGCAGGCGGGCCGGGTTGGCGAGGGCGTTCGCGGCGCCTACGCAGACGAGGAGCGTGGCCAGTTTCAGACCGTCGTACAGCGAGAAGACAAGGCCCTCGGCGGTGACACGGCCGCCGATGTGGACGCCCTGGGCCCAGTGGGGGAGGGGGAGTTCGGGGAGCGTGACGATGAGGTGGGTGCCGGGGATGGGGGAGCCCAGGAACACGGCGAAGGCGAGGCGGATGGCGAGGACGGCTGCGGCGAGCTTGACGAAGGCGGAGTAGGAGCGGGCCCAGGGGGCCTCCGTGCGGCGGGCGGCCACTACGTAGCCCGCTACGGCGATCAGGAGGGCCAGGAGGAGGGGGTTCGTGGTGCGGGAGGCGGCGGTGCCGAGGCCCAGGGCCCAGATCCACCAGGCGCCGGCGTGCACGGCGTTGCTCCGGTTCGCCTCCGGCGTGAGGTTACGACGCTGTCGCCGGACCTTGGTTGCAACGGCACCCGAAGCTGCAGGCTGTGCCCACCGGTCCCGCCCTGCGGGACGACTGCCCACAGCAGCAGCGGGTTCCTTGTGGTCCGGCGTCATCGTTTCCACCCCCGCCTCAGGCCCGGCGGCGGCGTGTCTGCCAGATGGCTGCTGTGCCCAGGAGGGCGATCGCGGCGACGCCTGCGAGCAGGCCGACCGACGGGCCGTGCTGGTCGGCCTTCGCGTGCGGGCGGGCCGAGGCCGCCGGCTTCGCGGCCGAGACCTGGTCGCCGCAGCCCGTCCGCGGGTAGCCCGCGATGGCGCACAGGAGGGCGTTGGTGTCGTAGCGGAGGGGCTTCGCGACGGAGGCGAGGGCGTCGGCGGTCGTCGCGTCCGAGGGGACGCGGGCGCAGGCCGTACGCGGCCGGGGCGGCGTCTCGCCGGACGGCGCGTCCGCCGTGGTGCCGAAGTCGAGGACGAGAGCGACCCGCTTCTTGCCCTGTTGGGCGGGCGTCTTCGCGCATATGGACGCGAAGTCCGCCGTCCCGCGCGGCCTCGAGGCGTCCTGCGAGTCCTCGCTGACCGCGAAGCGGAAGCCCTGGACATCGCCGTCGGACGGCCGCGCGGTCGACGGACCCTGTGTCGCGTACGTCCACTTCCCGCCGGTCAGGTCCCAGAAGGACCAGTACCGGTAGCCGACGGCCTGGGCCTGCCCCGCGCCGCCGAGTACGCCGAGTACGCCGAGTACGAGGAGCAGCAGGGCCAGCGCCAGGGCCGGCGCGGTCGTCCGACGGCGGCTCACAGCTGCTGCTTCTTGTTGCGGCCGCTGAGCAGGAAGCCGATGCCGATACCGGCGACGAGACCGACGCCGACGATCCACCAGACGCCGAGCCCCTTGTCGTCGTCCTTCTTCTTCTCGTCCTTCTTCTTCTCGCTCGGGGCGGCCGAGTAGTCGGACGCGTCCGTCGCCGGTCCCGTGGCGCCCAGCTGCTTGACGAGGTCCGCGCCGCCGAAGTCACGCGGATCCGTCCCCGTGGCGTGCGCGGCGAAGATCAGCTGGGCGTACGCGGCCGGACCGGCCTTCGCCGCCCAGGCGCCGGAGTTCTTCTCCAGCCAGGCGAGCGGCTCCTTCGCCGCCGACGTCGCTCCCGTGGCGGACAGCGCCACGACCGCGTCCGCGGTGTTGCCGTAGTCGGGCTGGTCCTTCGCACCGGCGAGAGCGGACTTCAGGTAGGGGGTGTCCTTCAGCGACTCGGCCAGGTAGGCGGCGCCGTTGTGCGCCGCGTCCTCGGGGCCGAGGGAGTCACCGCCGGTGCACTTCGAGCCCTTCGACGCCTGGCCGGCCTCCGTCACGAACCCCTTGCCCAGGCCGCCGAGCACCCCCGCCGCCGTCGCGTCCGCGTTCGCCGCCAGCTTGCCCTTCTTGTCCGGCTGGTAGGCGAAGGCGCCCCCGCCGTCCTCGGCGCACGGGATCGAGAGCTTCAGCAGGGCGTCGTACGGGGACTTGCCGTCCTTGGAGACGTCACCGGGCTTCTCGCCCGCGGCCATCAGCGCGCCGATGACCACCGACGTCGAGTTGGCGTCGCTGGCCCCGCCCGCCGCGTACCCCCAGCCACCGTCCTTGTTCTGCACGGACTTCAGCCAGGCGACGGCCTTGCCCGTCTCGGTGTCGTGCCCGCCGAGCGCGGCGAGGGCCTGCACGGCGGCAGACGTGCTGTTCGTGTCGACCATCGTCTTGGCGTCGCACTTGGCGGTGGCGTCGGCGCGGTACGGCGCGAACGCCCCGCTCGCGCACTGCTGCCCGGTCAGCCAGTCGACGGCCTTGGCGGCGGGCTTGACGCCCACGGTGTGCTGGGCGAGCAGCGCGAGCGACTGCCGCCAGACGCCGTCGTACGTGGGGTCGGTGGAGCCGTACAGCCCGGACGGGATCGCCTGGGAGGGAGAGGGGGACGCGTCGGCGGCGAAGGCTGCCGGTGCGAGGGCCGTACCGATCACGACGGGGGCGGCCAGTACCGCGGCGCTGCGGCGAACAATCATGACTCTCCCTGCGGGGAGCCGGGCAGCACCGGGCACGCTCAAGCACCGGGCGGCTCCGGCCCCGTATCCCTCGACGGTGCCGGCCAGCGGCGGGCTGCCGATGGCGCGAGCCGGTCACGTCCTGCGCGGGGCGATCCGGCTCACCACCTGGTGGGCGGCTCACGATTGGGGTCTCCCCTGTTCGAGCGAAGCCGAGAACTTGGGGAAGGGTCAGCGCCGGAATTGCACCGGCTTCCCCCCGTACGGGTGTGATGACGACGCGCTCACTCTACCGGCCCGTAGGGAAGCACCTGAGGGCCACCTATGAGGCTTAGCAGGGGCACGGCTAGGTTCGGGCCATGCGAACGGGGAGACTGCTCGGCTCGGGGCGTTCGGCGGACGTCTACGAGATCGACGAGGCGTGGGTACTGCGGCGGGACCGGGAGGGCTGGGGCGACGCCACCGCCGAGGCCGCGGTGATGGAGCACGTCCGCGGGCACGGCTATCCGGTGCCGGGCGTGCGGGCGGCGTCCCGAACCGACCTGGTGATGGAGCGGCTGTCCGGGCCGACCATGCTGGAGGCGTTCGGCGCGGGGCGGATCGGCCCCCGGGAGGGCGGCGCCATCCTCGCCGGGCTGCTGCGCGCGCTGCACGCCGTGCCCGCACGGGTCTCCGCCGACCCCGCCGTCCGCGTCCTGCACCTGGACCTGCACCCCGACAACGTGATGCTCACTCCGGACGGCCCGAAGGTCATCGACTGGGCCAACGCCGAGGAGGGCGCGCCCGGCCTGGACTGGGGCATGTCCGCCGTGATCCTCGCCCAGGTCGCCGTCGGCGGCGAGCCGTACGCGGAGGGTGCGCGCGAGACGCTGGCCGCGCTGCTCGGCGAGGGCGCGCCCGGCGTGACGGAGGACGGGCTCGCCGAGGCGAGACGGCGGCGGGCGGCCAATCCGACGATGAGTGCGCGCGAGGTCGAAGTCCTGGGCGAGGCCGAGCAGTTGATCCGTACGCTGCTGCTCGCCTAGGTCCTGCTCGCTGCATCCCGGGCATGAGCACTCGGGCCTCCTCGCACAACAGGGGCAGCGACCGTACTTCACGGCATGGGTACGGGGATGTGGAGCGGCGCCTGCACCGGCTGGCAGAGCACCAGGGCGAGGTCGTCGGCGAGGGCCGTGCCGGTGTGGGCGATCAGGCGGGCGTACAAGGTGTGCAGGGCCGCCTCGGGGAGCGGCTCGCGCAGGGCGAGGGCGGCCTCGCCGAGGAGGGGGAAGGGGGCGCCCTCGGGGTCGCGGGCCTCGGTCAGGCCGTCGGTGTAGAGGAGCAGCCGGTCGCCGGGCTGGAGCCGTACGCGGTACTGGCGCGGGTCGGGGCGCAGCCCCAACGGGGATGTGGGGACGAGGGGTTCGAGGAGTTCGATGCGGTGGCCGGCGCGCAGGGGTGCCGGATGGCCGCAGTTGACCAGCCGCACCTCGCCGGGCGCGAACTCGGCGAGCACGGCGGTGACGAAGTCCTCGGGGCCCAGCTCCGGGGTGAGCCGCGCGTCGAGGCCGCCGGTGAGGGTCGTCAAGTCGGGTGCGGTGTAGGCGAGTTCGCGGAAACCGGTGATCGTCTCGGCGGCCAGCCGGAGGGCGTCGAGGCCGTGCCCGCGGACGTCGCCGACGAGAACGCGTAGTCCGTACGGTGTCAGCGCGACGTCGTACAGATCGCCGCCGACGGTCGACTCACCGGCGACGCAGTGGTAGCGGGTGCACACCTGAGTGCCGCCCAGCGTGCGGGAGATGGGCCGCAGGATCGCCTCCTGGGTGATCCGGGCGACCTCGCGGGCCTGGGCGAGCGTCGCGACGAGCCGCTCGCGCTGCCGGGCCGCGTACACGGTGAGCGCGCAGCCGACCAGCAGTGCGCTCCAGTGGACGGCGAACGCCAAGGACCGCACGGTGCCGTCACCGAGCCCCATCGCGAGACCCAGCACCGCGGACCAGCAGCAGGCCAGCACGGTGTGCCGGACGTCGAGCCGGACGCAGGCCAGCAGCGGGCCGATGAGCAGGAGGACGATGAGCGGCGGCACCCGGTCGACAAGCAGATCCGGCACGGCGATCGCCAGACAGGCGACCAGCGGCACCAGCACCAGCCACCGCACCTGCCGCCCGACGCCCGAGACGATGTCCCCGTCACTGTTCCTGCCCACACCTGTGGCGGGGTCGCCCGTGCCGTACCTGCCGACCCCCGTGGCGGGGTGGCCCGCACCGCGCCTGCCGACCCCTGCGGCCACGTCCCCGTCACCGCGCCTACCCACACCCGAGGCCGTGTCGCCGTCACCCGCGCCCTTGTCGCAGTCACCCACGGCGGTGTCGCCGTCACCCGCGTCCATGTCGCCGTCCCCCGTGACCGTGTCGCCGTCACTGTGCCCGCCCCCGCCCCTGGCGGCCATCCATTCCCCCCGGTCCCTCTCGCCCATCACCTGACAATCTCCGAATATCGCCCTTCCTGCCCTCGTCAACAGGGAGTTGATCGTTTCTCATCGTTTCCCGTCGCATCGCATCGATACGTGTCCGGAAGTGACGGGGTGCCGCGACCCTTCTGTCCGAGTTGCACCAGCGGGGCTACGCGGGGGTGCGCGCCGGTCACACTGGTCGGCGTGTCCGACGAGACGACCGGTGGGCGGCCCGGCAATCTGCCCCCAGAGACGCGGAGCTTCGTCGGGCGGCGCGACGAACTCGACTGGCTGGGCAGGGAGTTGGATCCGGCAGTCGGCATCGACCGGCTGGTGAGTCTGGTCGGGGTCGGCGGGGTCGGCAAGACCCGGCTGGCGCTGCGGGCCGCGGGCCGGGTCCGGGACGCGTACCCCGACGGGGTCTGGCTGGTGGAGCTCTCCCCGCTGCACAGCGCGAGCCTGGTGGGCCTGGCCGTCGTGGAGGCGCTGCGGCTCGCGGACCAGTCGACCGGGCCGGTCACCGAGGTGGTCGCCGAATGGGCCGCGAGCAAGCGGTTGCTGATGGTCCTCGACTCCTGCGAGCACGTCCTCGCGGACTGCGTGGCCTTCGCGGAGGCGCTGCTGCCCATCCTGCCGGGGCTGCGCATCCTCGTCACCAGCCGTGAGCAGCTCGGACTGCCGGGCGAACGCGTGCTGTATCTGGACCCGCTGCCGGTCGCCGGCGACGCGGTGGCCCTGTTCGCCGAACGCGCGGCCGCCACCGGATTCACCCTCGACGCCACCAACCGTGCCGTGGTGGAAGCCGTCTGCCGCCGCCTCGACGGCATTCCGCTCGCCATCGAACTCGCCGCCGTCCGGCTCGCCGAACTCTCCCTGGAACAGCTGCACGGCCGCCTCGGCGAACGCCTGCCGTCCCGGCTCGACCTGCTCGCCGCGCGCGACGGCGAGGGACCGCCGCGCCACCAGACGCTGCGTACGGCCATCGGCTGGAGCCACGAACTGTGCGCACCGCTGGAACGGCTGCTGTGGGCCCGCCTCTCGGTCTTCGCGGGCGGCTTCTGCGTGCGCGCCGCCGAAGAGGTCTGCGCGGGCGGCCCGCTGCCCGCCGGACGGATCGCCGGCCTGCTCGCCCGGCTCGTCGAGCAGTCCATCGTGCGCCGCCACCGCACCGACCCGGCCCGCTTCCGACTCCTCGACACCGTACGGGAGTTCGGCGCCGACTGGCTGCGCGCGCTCGGCGAGGAACGCGCCGTACGGCTGCGCCACCGCGACCACTACCGGCGCCTGGCCCGCGAGGGCTGCGCCGAGTGGAACACCGGACGGCAGGTGTCCTGGTGCGAGCGCACCCTCACCGAGCACGCCAACCTCCGCGCCGCCATGGACTGCGCGCTCACCGAACCCGACGGACGCGTCGCCCTGGAGATGGCGGCCGACGTCGGCTTCCTCTGGCGGCACTGCGGCTATCTGCGCGACGCCCAGCACTGCCTCGACCTGGCGCTCGCCACCGACCCGGCACCGGGACCCGACCGCACCCGCGCACTGTGGGCGCGCGGCGCGGTGGCGCTGCTCCAGGGCGACCTGGAGGTCGCGGCCGACTGGACGGTGCGGTGCACCGACGCGGCGCGGGAGCAGGGGGATCCGGTGGCGATGGTGGCCGCCGCGTACCTCACCGGCGGACAACTGGCCCTGAGCGGCAAGCTGTCCGAGGCGATCGACGTGCTGTCCGGCACTCCCCGACTCCCCGTCCAGCCCGACGGATTCGGGGCCGCCCAGCTCCAGGTCCGGGTCGCGCTCGCCTTCACGTACATGCTGCGGGGTGACCACGAGGCGGCGCGTGCGGTGGCCGAGGAGGTCCGCGCGGCCAGCGTGGCGTGTGGCGAGTCGTGGGCGGGCGCCTTCGCCGACGGGATCGTGGCCCAGGCGGACCTGGCCCGCGGCGACGTCCGCGCGGCGGTCGGCAACGCCCGTACCGCCCTGGCCGGGCACGGGCTGCTGCACAACACCGTCGGCGCGGCCATGGCCCTCGACGTGCTCGCCGCCGGCGTCGTCGCGGCCGGCGACGGCCACCGCGCGGCCCGCCTCCTCGGCATCGGCGAACGCGTCTGGGAACTCACCGGACGCGCCCAGATGAACTCACCCGACCTGATCGCCACCCGCCGCGCGCACGAACTCCGCGTCCGCGAGGAGATCGGCGACGCGGAGTACGAGAAGGCGTACGAGGAGGGCCTCGCCATGCCGTACGAGGAGGGGCTGGACTACGCCACGCACGGTCACTGACGCGGGGTCACTGACGGGGGGTCGGCCCACCGAAGGGCAGGAAGAGGGTGCGCGAGTCGAGCTGCCAGGTGCCGGCGACCCGGCGGAAGGTGTCCTCGTAGTGCCCGACCTGGACGGGCGGCCCGGCCGGGACCATGCCTCCGGTGTGGCCGTCGACGCGGTAGGTCGTGAAGTACGAGGTGGCGCCGGCCGTCGTCGGCGAGGTCAGGGTGACGAGGACGTTCGTCATCACGCGGCGCGAGAGCCGGTCCGCGGGCCGGCCGCCGAAGTACTTCCGCAGTGCCTCGCGCCCCTTGATGAGCCGGTCGCCCTCCGGCCACGCCCAGGTGCCGTCCTCGGTGAACAGCTCGGCCACGGAGGGCGGTTCACCGAGATCGAGACGGCGGACGAAGTCGAGGACGAGCCGCTCACAGGCACGCTCGGCGAGGAGTTCTTCGAGGGGGTCCATGGACTTGTTGATACCAGCCCCGGGCCACGGTCTCGACCTGTTTATACGGCGATGCTCGACCTGTTCATACGGCGATGCTCGACCCGTTCATACGACGACGCTCGACCCGCTCATACGGCGATGTACGTCACCGGATCGCTCCCCGCCACCGCCTCCGCCCGCCCCAGCTTCACCAGCCGCCGCACATGGGCCTCGGCCTCCGAGACCGCGATGTTCCGTGATCCGTAAGGGATTTGGTCCCAGGGGCGGTTCCACTCCATGCGCTCGGCGAGCTGCCAGGGGGTCAGCGGGGTGGAGAGGAGGGAGAGCAGGCCGGTGAGGCGTTCCTCGTGGTGGGCGAGCAGCTCCCGTACGCGGGACGAGGCGTCGGCGAAGGTGTGCTGGTGGGCCGGGAGCACCTCGGCGGGGTCGAGACGGCCGACGCGCTCCAGCGAGTCGAGGTAGTCGCCGAGGGGATCGGTGACCGTGGCGTCGTCCGGATCCTCGTACAGGCCGATGTGCGGGGTGATCCTCGGCAGCAGGTGGTCGCCGGAGAACAGCCGGCCGTGGCCCGGGAGCCGGTCGGGATGGTCCTCCTCCAGGTGGAGGCAGACATGGCCGGGTGTGTGGCCGGGGGTCCAGATCGCGCGCAGGCGGCGGCCCGGCAGCGCGAGGAGCTCGCCGGGGACGATCTCGCGGTCGGGGAGCGCGGGGGTGAAGCCGGGGAGGGTGCTGGGGCGGCGTACGGACGTCCGTGCCTCGCGCAGCGGCGCCACGTGCTCCTCGGGCGCGCCCGAGGCCGCCAGCTTCGCGGCCATGTACGCGAACCAGCGCTCGGGCCGGTTCTCCCGCGTCCGCCGCACGATCGAGGCGTCCGCCGCGTGCATAGCGATCCAGGCGCCGGACGCCTCGCGCACCTTGCCCGACAGGCCGTGGTGATCGGGGTGGTGGTGAGTGATGACGACCCCGTGGATCTCGCTCACCCGGGTGCCGCACGCGAGCAGTCCCTCGGCGAGGGTGTCCCAGGAGTCGGGATCGTCCCAGCCCGTGTCGATCAGCACCGGCCCGCGGTCGGTGTCGACGACGTACACCAGCGTGTGGCCGAGGGGATTGTCCGGGATGGGGACCTCGATGGACCGTACGCCTCCGCCGTGGTCGGACACCTGCGCCATGGGCTCCCCAATCGCCGCGTTCCGGCCACTGCTGCATCATTCCGGGGGATGACCCCCGGACCCCCAGCCGGAAAAGCAGGTCGGCCGCGGTGACCGGCGGGGATGTCGCCGGGCCAGCCCGAGTATAACTAGAACAAGTTTCGATGGGAGCCCAAGTCGACCGTTCGGAGGGAAGTCCCACCCGTGGACTCCGCCGGCAGGAGCTGGTATCAGTTCTGGTATCTGATGGATCGTCAGAGAACGCGCCCCCCGGGAGGCAGTCGGCCATGACCGAGCTCGTGGAACACGGACAGCTGTTCATAGGCGGGGAGTTGACGGATCCCCTGGGCAAGGACGTCATCGAGGTGATCTCGCCGCACACGGAAGAGGTCATCGGACGGGTGCCGCACGCTTCGACGGCGGACGTCGACCGGGCGGTCGCCGCCGCGCGCCAGGCGTTCGACGAGGGCCCCTGGCCGCGTATGAGCCTCGACGAGCGGATCGAGGTCGTCACCCGGATCAAGGACGCGATCGCCGTGCGCCACGAGGAGATCGCCCGCGTGATCTCCTCCGAGAACGGCTCCCCGTACTCCTGGAGCGTCCTCGCGCAGGCCCTCGGCGCGATGATGGTGTGGGACGCGGCGATCACGGTCGCGCGGAACTACACGTACGAGGAGACGCGCGACGGAGTCCTCGGCAAGATCCTCGTGCGCCGGGAGCCCGTGGGCGTGGTCGCGGCCGTGGTGCCGTGGAACGTCCCGCAGTTCGTGGCGGCGGCCAAGCTCGCGCCCGCGCTGCTGACCGGCTGCACCGTCGTACTGAAGCCGTCGCCCGAGTCGCCCCTGGACGCGTATCTGCTCGGCGAGATCGCGCGGGAGGCCGGGCTGCCGGAGGGCGTCCTGTCGATCCTCCCGGCGGACCGCGAGGTCAGCGAGTACCTGGTCGGACACCCCGGCATCGACAAGGTCTCCTTCACCGGCTCGGTCGCGGCCGGCAAGCGCGTGATGGAGGTCGCCTCGCGCAACCTCTCGCGTGTGACCCTGGAGCTGGGCGGCAAGTCCGCGGCCGTGGTGCTCCCGGACGCGGACATCGGGACAGCGGTGCCCGGCATCGTCTCGGCGGCCTGGATGAACAACGGCCAGGCGTGCGTGGCCCAGACCCGCATCCTGCTGCCCCGCTCGCGCTACGACGAGTTCGCGGACGCCTTCGCGGCGGCGGCGAGCGCGCTGGTGGTCGGCGACCCGCTCGACCCGGCGACCCAGGTCGGCCCGCTGGTCGCCAGGCGGCAGCAGCAGCGCAACCTCGACTACATCCGCATCGGCCAGGAGGAGGGCGCCAAGATCCTCTCGGGCGGCGGCCGTCCGCACGGCCTCGACCGCGGCTGGTACGTCGAGCCGACCCTCTTCGGCGATGTCGACAACTCCATGCGGATTGCGCGGGAGGAGATCTTCGGCCCGGTGATCTGTCTGCTCCCGTACGGGGAGGAGTCGGAGGCCGTGAAGATCGCGAACGACTCGGACTACGGGCTGAGCGGAAGCGTCTGGACGGCCGACGTCGCCCATGGCATCGACATCGCCCGCCAGGTCCGTACCGGCACCTACTCCGTCAACACCTTCAGCCTCGACATGCTCGGCCCCTTCGGCGGCTACAAGAGCTCGGGTCTTGGCCGGGAGTTCGGGCCCGAGGGGTACGGCGAGTTCCTGGAGCACAAGATGATCCACCTGCCGGCCGGCTGGGAGGCGTGAGGATGGGCGACCGCTGGCAGGTCGAGGTCGACCGCTCGGTGTGCATCGGCTCGGCCCAGTGCGTCCACCAGGCCCCGGGTGCCTTCCGTCTCGACAGCGGCATGCAGTCCCACCCGGTCGAACCGGAGACCGACGCCAACGAGAAGATCCTGGAGGCGGCGGAGGGCTGCCCGGTGGAGGCCATCATGATCACGCTGCTGGGGAGCGGGGAGCCGGTGTTCCCACCGGAGGAGTAGCCGGTGTTCCCACCGGAGCGGTGGCCGGTGTTCCTGTTCCCACCGGAGGAGTAGGTGTCAGCTGCCGGGTGCCCGGTACTCCACCTTCAGCCGGATCGCCTCGTCGATCTCCTCGGGCGACAGCAGGGTGACCGTGCTCGTGCGGACGCCGCCGGCCGCCGAGGTGACCAGGCCGAGGGCCGCGGCGGAGGTGTTGCCCGGCAGTTCCACCGTGACGTAGATGTCGTCGTCACCGAAGGCCCAGTACAGCGATTCGAGCCGGCCGCCCAGGCCCTGGACCATGCGTTCGACGACCTCGCGCCGCGCGGTGGCGCCTTCCTTGAGCACGCCCTTCAGTCCGTCCACGGTCATCTTGACTCTGAAGAGGTACTTCGGCATGGGCCTCACCTTTCACTTATGTCTCAATAGTCACTTACGCCCCTAGTCTTCCTCGATTTCGGTAAAAAAATCAGATTAAGGGTGTTCTATTCACTGATAGGCGTTCTATCCTGAAAGATGCCTACGGGGCGAGTGAGGGAGTCCAACCGGAGTAGCCGACTTTGGCGAGACGCTTCGGCATCCGCTGAGGCCGACGTCGACGGTCGGGCTGAGAGGCCGGAAGGTAGCAGTTAGACCGGAAGGCGACCCCCATTACCTGATCCGGGTAATGCCGGCGAAGGGAACCCGTCTCGTAGGTTTTTGCGTGCCCGCGCACCGTCGACCCCCAGTCCTGCGCGTTGGGGTCCGTCAGCCCTGTGCGTCGGGGTCCGTCAGGTCGATCAGGCGGCAGACCGTCTCGATGTCGATCTTGACCTGGGCGATGGAGGCGCGGCCGGACAGCCAGGTGATCAGGGCCGAGTGCCAGGTGTGCTCGATGACGCGGACGGCGGAGAGCTGGGCGGGCGTGGGGTCGTCGAGGCCCATCGCGTCGAGGATGATCACCGTGGTCTGCCGGGAGACCTGGTCGACCTCGGGGCTGACGCTGCGGTCCGCGAAGGTGAGCGCGCGGACCATGGCGTCGGCGAGATGCGGCTCGCGCTGCAGGGCGCGGAACGCCCGCATCAGGGTCTCCGCCACCCGCTCCGCCGCCGTGTCCCCGGCCGGCGGCTTCTTGCGCAGGGTGCCGTGCATGTGCTCCAGCTGGTCCTGCATCGTGGCGACCAGCAGATGGACCTTCGAGGGGAAGTAGCGGTAGAGCGTGCCCAGGGCGACCTGCGACGACTCCGCGACCTCACGCATCTGGACCGCGTCGAATCCGCCCCTGCTGGCCAGCTGCGCGCTCGCGTGAAGGATCCGGCGGCGGCGCGCCTCCTGCCGCTCGGTGAGCGGGGGAGAGGCGGGGTGCGCGGTGGAGTGCGGCGTGGAGGGGGGCGTGGACGAGGGCGACGCCGGTCGCGCGTTCTTCGAGTCCGCCTTGGCTTCCGCAGGCATGGGTCCGTTCCGTGACAGCGAGAGGGAGCGACGAGTCAGCATGGCAGGGCTTGGGCTGCCGTGCGAATCATCGGACCCCGCCATTCCGTCGTGGCGTGAATCACCCGATCCACCGCTCACAGCGGCGCTACCTGCCGGTAGATTCAGTTCTCCTTGAACGGTCAAGTCTGAAACTTGTTCTAGATTAGCGTCCCGGCGTAATCTCGCGGGAAAATGCAGGGAGAAGGGGGCCGTAAGTGACCGCTGAGGCCATGGAGGCGGGCCCCGGGGAGGGCGCGGCCGCCGACGGGGACCGAGCCCTGCGCATCGCGCTCCTCACGTATAAGGGAAACCCGTTCTGCGGCGGCCAGGGCGTGTACGTACGGCATCTCTCGCGCGAGCTCGCCCGCCTCGGCCACCGGGTCGAGGTCATCGGCTCCCAGCCGTATCCCGTGCTGGACGAGGGACTGCCCGAGCTGAGCCTCACCGAGCTGCCCAGCCTCGACCTGTACCGCCAGCCCGACCCCTTTCGTACGCCCAAGCGCGACGAGTACCGGGACTGGATCGACGCCCTCGAGGTCGGCACCATGTGGACCGGGGGCTTTCCCGAGCCGCTGACCTTCTCGCTGCGCGCCCGCCGCCACCTCCGTGCGCGCCGCGGCGACTTCGACGTCATCCACGACAACCAGACCCTCGGCTACGGCCTGTTGGGGGATGTCGGCGCCCCGCTGGTGACCACCATCCACCACCCCATCACCGTCGACCGGCAGCTGGAGCTGGACGCCGCCGAGGGCTGGCGGCGCCGCGCGTCCGTACGCCGGTGGTATGCCTTCACCCGCATGCAGAAGCGGGTCGCGCGCCGCCTGCCGTCCGTGCTCACCGTCTCCGGCACGTCCCGCCAGGAGATCGTCGACCACCTGGGTGTCGCTCAGGACCGCATCCACGTCGTGCACATCGGCGCGGACACCGACCTTTTCTCGCCGGATCCGGCGGTACGTCAGGTGCCGGGCCGCATCGTGACCACCTCCAGCGCGGACGTCCCGCTCAAGGGGCTCATCTTCCTCGTCGAGGCGCTCGCCAAGGTGCGCACCGAGCACCCCGGCGCGCACCTCGTCGTCGTCGGCAAGCGCGCCGAGGACGGGCCCGTCGCCCAGGCCATCGAGCGGTACGGGCTCGACGGCGCCGTCGAGTTCGTCAAGGGCATCTCGGACGCCGAACTGGTCGACCTGGTGCGCTCGGCGGAGGTCGCCTGCGTGCCCTCGCTGTACGAGGGCTTCTCCCTGCCGGCGGCGGAGGCCATGGCGACCGGTACGCCACTGGTCGCCACCACCGGCGGGGCGATCCCGGAGGTCGCCGGACCCGACGGCGAGACGTGTCTGGCGGTACCGCCCGGCGACTCGGGCGCTCTGGCCGCCGCGCTGAGCCGACTGCTCGGCGACCCGGAGCTCCGGGTACGCCTGGGCGCCGCCGGCCGCGAGCGGGTACTGCAGCGCTTCACCTGGGCCCGCGCCGCCGAGGGCACGGTGGCGCACTACCGCGAGGCAATGGGGGCCGGCTCCGCGGGCGCTGCTGGACGCTCCGCGCCCACAGACTCCCGCCGCTCCGCGCCCACGCTTCCTGATCGCTCCGCGGCGGGCCCCCAGCGCTCCGCGCCCACGCCTCCCGACCGCTCCGCGGCCGCCCAGGGTGCCCCCGCCACAGACGCCGCCGAAGAACTACTTGTAGCCAACCGCGAAAGCAGGGCCACGTGCTGACCGTCGACTTCTCCCGGTTCCCGCTCGCCCCGGGCGACCGCGTCCTGGACCTCGGCTGCGGGGCCGGCCGGCACGCGTTCGAGTGCTACCGGCGCGGCGCCCAGGTCGTCGCGCTGGACCAGAACGGCGAGGAGATCCGCGAGGTCGCCAAGTGGTTCGCGGCGATGAAGGAAGCGGGCGAGGCGCCCGCCGGGGCCACCGCGACGGCCATGGAGGGCGACGCCCTGGCGCTGCCCTTCCCCGACGAGTCCTTCGACGTCGTGATCATCTCCGAGGTCATGGAGCACATCCCGGACGACAAGGGCGTACTCGCCGAGATGGTCCGGGTGTTGAAGCCCGGTGGCCGCATCGCGATCACCGTCCCGCGCTACGGCCCCGAGAAGGTCTGCTGGGCGCTGTCCGACGCGTACCACGAGGTCGAGGGCGGCCACATCCGCATCTACAAGGCGGACGAGCTGCTGGCCAAGATCCGCGAGGCCGGCCTCAAGCCGTACGGCACGCATCACGCGCACGCGCTGCACTCGCCGTACTGGTGGCTGAAGTGCGCGTTCGGCGTCGACAACGACAAGGCGCTGCCCGTGCGGGCGTACCACAAGCTGCTGGTCTGGGACATCATGAAGAAACCCCTGGCCACGCGGGTCGCCGAGCAGGCGCTGAACCCGCTGATCGGCAAGAGCTTCGTGGCGTACGCGACCAAGCCGCACCTGCCCGTCGCCGCTGCTGAGGCGGCCGCCCGGTGACCACCCCCCGGACAGAACACCTCGTCCTGCCCGGGGTCCTCACCGCCGAGCAGGCTGCCGCCACGGTGCGCGGGATCCTCGGGGTGCAGCGCCCGGACGGCGCCATACCGTGGTTCCGTGGGCACCACCTCGACCCGTGGGACCACACCGAGGCGGCCATGGCGCTGGACGCGGCGGGCGAGCACGAGGCCGCCGAGCGGGCGTACGAGTGGCTGGCCAGGCACCAGAACGAGGACGGCTCCTGGTACGCGGCCTACGCCGACGGGGACCACGACGACGTCACCGACCGGGGCCGCGAGACCAACTTCTGCGCGTACATCGCCGTCGGCGTCTGGCACCACTACCTGGCCACCGGCGACGACACGTTCCTGGACCGGATGTGGCCGGCCGTCTACGCGGCCGTGGAGTTCGTGCTCAGGCTCCAGCAGCCCGGCGGGCAGATCGGCTGGAAGCGCGAGGACGACGGCACGGCGGTCGACGACGCGCTGCTGACCGGGAGTTCGTCGATCCACCACGCGCTGCGCTGTGCGCTCGCCATCGCCGAGCAGCGGGAAGAGCCACAGCCCGACTGGGAGTTGGCGGTCGGCGCGCTGCGGCACGCGATCCGGCTCCACCCCGAGCGGTTCCTCGACAAGGACCGCTACTCGATGGACTGGTACTACCCGGTGCTCGGCGGCGCGTTGACCGGCGCCGAGGCCAAGTCCCGTATCGAGGAGGGCTGGGACCGCTTCGTGGTCCCCGGGTTCGGTGTCCGCTGCGTGGTCCCCAACCCGTGGGTGACCGGCGGCGAATCCGCCGAACTCGCCCTCGCCCTCTGGGTCGTGGGCGAGTCCGACCGCGCCCTGGAGATCCTCCAGTCCATCCAGCACCTGCGTGACCCGAAGACCGGCCTGTACTGGACGGGCTATGTCTTCGAGGACCAGGCCATCTGGCCCGAGGAACTCACCACCTGGACGGCGGGCTCCCTGCTCCTGGCCGTCGCCGCGCTGGGCGGCGACGAGCCCACCTGCGCGGTCTTCGGCGGCGAACGCCTCCCGCGGGGCCTGGACCCCGACTGCTGCGACTAGCTCCCGTAGAACCCGGACCCCGACCGCCGCGGACAGCCTGCGGCCGGTGGGTCAGTGGCGGTGCATGCGGTTGGCGATTGCGTGGCCGACGAAGAGGTACACGACGGTGGCGAGGCCGTAGCCCGCCACGACGCGCGCCCACGCCTCGTCGATGGTGCTGTGCTTTCTGGGGGGTACCCCCAGACCCCCGGATCGCGCGACCAGCCGGGGGCCTGGTTGCCGTGTCGTGGCCTGGTGGATGTTTCGGTGGCGGGCTTTCGGTGGGTCAGTGGCGGTGCATGCGGTTGGCGATTGCGTGGCCGACGAAGAGGTACACGACGGCGGCGAGGCCGTAGCCCGCCACGACGCGCGCCCACGCCTCGTCGAAGGTGAACAGGTCGCGTGACCAGCCGGCGAGCCAGGTGGCCGCGTCATGGACGAACTGCACCAGGTCGTTGGCGCGGTTGGCGTCCAGCAGATACATCAGGATCCAGAGGCCGAGGATGACGGCCATCACGTCGGCGACGATCGCGATGACCGTCCCCGCCTGGTTGGAACCGTGTCGATAGCGAGGGGACATGCCTGGCGGGTAGCCAGCGCGGCGCGGGTGAAACCCGAACGGATTCGCTCAAGTGGCGCAGTCGCCGGGGCGGGGCGAGGCTGCCGGGAGAGCCGTGTTCTCCCGGGACCAGGGAGAACCGTGACCCCGACCAGGGAGAGCTGTGCCCCTGGCCAGGGAGAACCGTTCCCTTCCCGGAGGACCCCGTGCCCGTACCGATACGGCGCCTGATCGTGGCGCTCGCTCTCAGCTGCGCCCTGCTCGCCGGTGCCACCGCCTGTGGCAGTGGCGGCACCACGGAGGACACCGCCGTCGCGATGCCGGCGACGCCGACCCCGACGCCGACCCCGACCAGCTCCGCGGAGAAGCAGAAGTTCGCCAAGAGCCGCTTCGTGGCGAACGCGGGGCTCGCGGCCGGGGCCACCTACGAGTGGATCGTCAAGCCCTGGAAGGACGGCAAGTTCAAGAAGGGCGCGGAGGGACGCAAGCTCGCCCTGGTCACGGCGGGGCTCGCGGGCGGGTTCGTGTACAACCGGCTCAAGGCGGCCGCGAAGAACGCCAAGGGCGACCCCACGCTCTCCAAGGCCATCGCCCCGCTCACGGCTGACATCGACGCCCTCAAAGACCAGCCCTCCAAGCTGCGCAACGGCGACTCGATCGACGCCGCCGCAAGCTCTTTCGAGGACGTCATCAACAAGGTGAAGGACGCGGGGAAGAGTGCGGGCGCCGAGGTCAAGGACCAGGTGCCGTCGGCGTCCCAGCTCACGGGCGGATAGTGGACCTGCGGGCCAGCGGGCCAGCGGGCCAGCGGGCCAGCGGGCCAGCGGGCCTGCGGGCCAGCGGGCCAGCGGACCTGCGGACCTGCGGACCAGTGGGCTGGTCGGCTAGGCGTTGAGGTCCGCGAGGACCCGTAGCGTGTGGGGGTCCGGGGACAGGACCAGGAGGTCGGTCACCGGACCCTTGCGCCACAACTCCAGCCGCTCGGCGATACGTTCGCGCGGTCCGACGAGCGAGATCTCGTCGGCGAAGGCGTCCGGGACGGCGAGGACGGCCTCCTCCCGACGCCCTTCGAGGAACAGTCGCTGGATCCTGCGCGCCTCCTCCCCGTAGCCCATGCGCGCCATCAGATCCGCGTGGAAGTTGCGCGCGGCGTGCCCCATCCCGCCGATGTAGAAGCCGAGCATCGCCTTGACGGGCAGCAGCCCTTCGGCGACGTCGTCACAGACGTGGGCGCGGGCCATGGGGGCGATGAGGAAGCCTTCGGGCAGATCGGTCAGTGACGCCTCGTACGCCTGCGGGCGCGTCGGCGACCAGTACAGCGGCAGCCAGCCGTCCGCGATCCTGGTCGTCTGCGCGATGTTCTTCGGGCCCTCGGCGCCGAGCAGGATGGGCAGTTCGGCGCGCAGGGGGTGCGTGATCGGCTTCAGGGCCTTGCCGAGGCCGGTGCCGTCGGCGCCCCGGTACGGATGGGAGTGGAAGCGCCCGTCCAGCTCAACGGGGGCCTCGCGCCTGAGGACTTGGCGTACGACATCGACGTACTCCCTGGTCGCGGTCAGCGGCGACTTCGGGAACGGTCGCCCGTACCAGCCCTCGACGACCTGCGGTCCTGACAGCCCGAGGCCGAGCATCATGCGCCCGCCCGAGAGATGGTCGAGCGTGAGCGCGTGCATCGCGGTGGTGGTGGGGGAGCGGGCGGCCATCTGCGCGACGGCCGTGCCGAGTTGGATACGGGACGTCCGCGCGGCGATCCAGGTGAGCGGGGTGAAGGCGTCGGAGCCCCAGGACTCGGCGGTCCACACGGAGTGGTAACCGAGCCGCTCCGCCTCCTGGGCGAGCGGGACGTGGTCCGCCGAGGGGCCGCGCCCCCAGTAGCCGAGTGCGAGACCTAGCCGCATGTCCCCTCCAGGCGTAGATGTCTGACGGTCTGTCAGTTGTGCACCGGCTGGGGACTGTACGACAACGGCCCCCCGCCCGGAAGGGCGAGGGGCCGTACGGGAAGCGGGCGTCAGCCGCGCTGGATCCCCGACGTGTCCTGCAGCACACCGCGACGGCCGTCCTGCGTCTGCGCCACCAGGGTGGCACCGCGCTGCTCGACCGCCAGGTACCAGGTGCCCGGCGCCAGCTCGGCGATCGGCGCCTGCGAACCGTCCTCCGCGAACAGCGGACGCGGCACCGGCACGGCGAACCAGAACGGCGAGAAGTCCTGAGCGGCGGGCTGCTGCGCCTGCGGAGCCCCCGCCGGCTGCGGCTGAGGCTGCGACGGACCACCGAACGGCTGTCCCTGCTGCGGCTGAGTGCCGTAGGGCTGGCCCGGCTGCTGGGCACCCGGCTGCTGGGCGCCCGGGTAGCCGTAACTACCCTGCGGCTGGCCGCCGTAGGGCTGGGGGGTGGCCGGCCTGGGGGCGCCGACGAGGGCGGCCTTGAGAGCCGGGACGAGGGGGGTGGCGACGGCGGCGCCGGCGAGGACCAGAGCGGCGACGAGGCTGAGGATCAGACCGCTGCCGGCGTCGGGGCCGTTGGAGCCCCCACTCACGTTGTCGTAGCCACCCGACGGGTCGAAGATGTTGCCGAGCGCGCTCCAGGCGGAGAAGACCGTGAAGGCGATGCCGAACTGGCCGAGGTCGAGACCGGCCACCTTGGGGGCCTGGGGCAGGCCGCGGGCGACGACGATGAGCGCAGCGCCGATGATGCCTGCGAGGGTGACACCCATCAGGACCGGACCGCTCCCCCAGGCATTCGGGAGGTCGTAGCTGTCAGGGGCCCCGTCGATGGAATAGATGTCGAGGAACGAGGCGATGAACAGCAACACCGCTGCTCCGATCACCACGCCGTCGCCTCGAGTGAGGGAGCGGATATTCACTTCAGGTCCTTCGTCAGTCGTCTCGTCATCGGTGGAGGCATCGCTGTCACCATGTCGCCGTCAGGCCCTGGTGCGAAGCGCGGGGGTGGCCCCTCATCGTACGGACGACACTATCGCCCGTCCGACCAGGGTGTCCGTCGGGTTAGACCCGCCGATCACTACCCCCGCAGGAAACTCACGATTCCCTCAGAGATCCCACGCGCCGCCTTCTGCCGCCACGCGCCGCTGGTCAGCAACGCCGCGTCCTTGCTATCGCGCATGTTGCCGCACTCGATGAACACCTTAGGAACCGTTGACAGATTGAGACCGCCGAGATCCTTTCGGACCACCAGCCCGGTGCCGTCACCGACGTAGTTGGAGGGTGCGCTGCCCGTCTCGCGGACGAACAGGCCCGCGATGCGCTCGCCGAGATCGCGGGAGGGAGCGACGATCGGACGGGTGTCGGCGGCGCCCGCGTGCACGGACCCGGGCAGGATCACGTGGAAGCCGCGGTTGCCGGCCGCCGAGCCGTCCGCGTGGACCGAGACGACGGCGTCGGCGTGAGCCTTGTCACCGATCTCGGCCCGTTCGTCGACGCACGGACCCCAGGACCGGTCGCCGTCCCGGGTCAACTTCACCGTGGCGCCCTGCTGTTCGAGGAGCGTACGCATCCGGTGCGCGACGTCGAGCGTGAACTGGGCCTCCGTGTAACCGGAGTTGGTCGACGTGCCCGTCGTGTCGCACTCCTTCCAGTTCGTGCCGATGTTCACCTTGCGGTTGATCTCGGCCGCGTGCTGGAAGTTGCCGGGGTTGTGCCCCGGGTCGATGACGACGACCTTGCCCTTGAGGGGCCCGGAGGCGGCGGGCCTCGAGGCGGAGGACGTGGGGGTCGAGTGCGGTGACGTACTCGGCTTGCTGTCGCCCGTCGCTGAAGCCGACGCGGACGCTGTGGGGGAGCCGGGCGCGGAGGACGACGACGCGGCCCCCGCCTTGTCGGACCCGCCCCCGTCACCGGAGTCGTCCCCCACCGCCTGCCATACCAGCCACCCGGCCAGCGCACCTGGCACGAGCGCCGCCACCGCGACGGTGAGCGGCCCACGCCGGGAACGGCGCGGCTGGGGCGGATCGAAGTCAGGGCCTACGTAGGACACGCCTGCCACCCTAGCGGCCGTCCATGGTGCCCAGAGGGGCATGGCGGTCGTTGACATTATGCAGGTAATTACCTGCATAATCGCTTAGGCGGAAAGCAAGGTGCGCCGAAGGTAAGGAGACGTCATGGACACCACGCCGCTTCGGGACGCTTACGGTGCACTGCTGGACGCCGCGGCCACAGTGGCCGACTCCGGCGAAGCGAACGCCGTCCCGCCGGCCGGCGAGTGGAACGCCGACCAGATTCTGGCGCACGTCGCCATCGTCAATGCCGTCACCATCGCCGCCGTCTCCTGTGTCGCTTCGGGAGCCAACACGACGTACGACAACCGCATGGCACTCGACACCTGGACCATCGAACGCGTCATCGCGCGCGCCGGTGGCAACGCGGGGCTTCGGGACCGCATCCGCCTCCAAGGGGACGCCCTGTGCGCACTCGGCGGACCGATGCTGAGCGAGGCGGAACTCGACACGCCCGTGCCCACCGTGCTTCTGTCCCACGGCGCAGTCCTGGTCGATCAGCTCGTGCCCCTGAGAGACCTCCTCACGGGCCTCGCGGAAGTGGAGCTGCCCGGTCACAGGGCACAGCTCCTGGCCCTACTGCCGGAAGGCTCCGAAGTCACAAGGTGATCGCCGAACCGCGCGGCACACGACGGCTGAGGGCCGCGATGGCGCCCTCAGATCCCCGCTCCCGTCCGCCGCAGGACGCGCAGTGAGTCCGCCACCGAGACCTCGGTGAACGCGCCGGACTCCAGGGCCCGGAGGTAGACGCGGTACGGGGCCTGGCCCGTGAACTCGTCCTCCGGGTCCGGGAACACGTCGTGGATGACGAGGAGGCCGCCCTCGGCGACGTGGGGTGCCCAGCCCTCGTAGTCGGCGTTCGCGTGTTCGTCGGTGTGGCCGCCGTCGATGAAGACGAAGCCGAGGGGGGTCTGCCAGAAGGCGGCGATCTGCGGTGAGCGGCCGACGATCGCGACCACGTGGTCCTCCAGGCCCGCCTTGTGCAGGGTGCGGCGGAAGGTGGGGAGGGTGTCCATGCGGCCGATCTCGGGGTCGACCGTGGACGGGTCGTGGTAGTCCCACCCCGGCTGCTGCTCCTCGCTGCCCCGGTGGTGGTCGACCGTGATCGCCGTGACCCCGGCCTCGCGCGCCGCGTCGGCGAGCAGGATCGTGGAGCGGCCGCAGTACGTGCCGACCTCGAGGAGGGGCAGCCCGAGCCGCCCGGCCTCGACGGCGGCCTCGTACAGCGCGAGCCCCTCGCCCACGGGCATGAACCCCTTCGCGGCCTCGAAGGCGGCGAGGATCTCCGGCTTGGGTGCCGCGGGCATGGGGGTCCTCCAGGTGGTACGAATCCGTGGGCGCCCATCGTGCACCACACCCCCGCCGCGTGCGCGACGGGGGTGTGTACAGGTCAGGCCGGAACCGACGCGCCGGGCAGTGCCAGGTCCACCTCGACCGGACGGTCGTCGCCGGCGTGCGTCGCCGACGAGGCGAGGGGGCCGTGGCCCGTGGCTTTGGCGGCCAGGACGTAGGGGCCCTCGGTGGGAACGGCGAGGGCGTAGCTGCCGTCCTCGGCGGAGAGCGTGGCGCCCGCCTGGCGGCCTCGGCGGTCGATCAGGGTGACCTTGGCGCGGGCGACCGGGGTGCCGGTGGCGTCCAGGACCCGGCCGCGGAAGCCGCCGAGCACCTCCTCGGCGCGGGCCAGGTTGGCGTCCTCCTCGCTGCTCGCGCGCAGCTGCGGCTTGGCCGCCGGGCGGTTACGGGGCAGGAAGAGGGCCATCAGCAGGCCGACCGCGACCGCGCCCGTCGCGATCAGGAACGAGACGCGGAAGCCGTGCATGGTGGGGATCGCGACGCCGTTCACGTGGTGCGCGGTGTTGGCGAGGACCATGCCGATCACGGCGCTCGACACCGACGTACCGATGGAACGCATCAGAGTGTTGAGGCCGTTGGCCGCGCCCGTCTCCGAGGCCGGGACCGCGCCGACGATCAGCGCGGGGAGCGAGGAGTAGGCGAGGCCGATGCCCGCGCCCAGGACCACCGCGATGACGAGGCTCTGCCACGCGGCGCTCATCAGGCCGAGGCCTGCGCCGTAGCCGATCGCGATGATCAGCATGCCGAGGATCAGGGTGACCTTGGGGCCGTACTTGGCCGACAGGCGGGCGTAGACGGGCGCCGTGACCATCATCGTCAGGCCGAGCGGCGCCACGAGCAGACCCGCGACGACCATCGACTGGCCGAGGCCGTAACCGGTCGCCTTCGGCAGCTGGAGCAGCTGCGGCAGGACGAGGGAGACGACGTAGAAGGAGACGCCGACCATGATCGAGGCGAGGTTGGTGAAGAGGACCGCGGGACGGGCCGTGGTGCGCAGGTCCACCAGCGGGGCCTTCACGCGCAGCTCCATCACGCCCCACAGGACGAGCACGACCGCCGCGGCGGCGAACAGGCCGAGCGTGGTGCCCGAGGTCCAGCCCCAGTCGCTGCCCTTGGTGATCGGCAGCAGGAAGAGGACGAGACCGGCGGAGAGGCCGAGCGCGCCCAGGACGTCGAAGGTGCCCTCGGCGCGCATCGGGGACTCCGGCACGACGAGGAGGGTGAGGACGATCGAGAGGACGCCGAGGCCGGCGGCGCCGTAGAAGAGGGCGTGCCAGTTCGCGTGTTGGGCAACCAGGGCCGCGGCGGGCAGCGCGAGTCCGCCGCCGACGCCGATCGAGGAGCTCATCAGGGCCATCGCCGAGCCGAGCTTCTCGCGGGGCAGCATGTCGCGCATCAGACCGATGCCCAGTGGGATCGCGCCCATCGCGAAGCCCTGGAGCGTACGGCCCGCGATCATCGGCATCAGTGAGCTGGTCACCGCGCTGATCAGGGCGCCGACCACCATCACCGAGAGGCTGGCGATCAGCATGCGCCGCTTGCCGAAGAGGTCGCCGAGGCGCCCCATGATCGGCGTGGCCACGGCGCCCGAGAGCAGAGTCGAGGTCAGCACCCAGGTGGCGTTGCTGGGCGCCGTGCTCAGCAGCGTCGGCAGGTCCTTGATGACCGGGACGAGCAGGGTCTGCATCACCGCGACAACGATGCCCGCGAAGGCGAGCACCGGCACGGTCGCGCCGCTCGGCCTCCGCGTGGGCTGGTCGGTCGTCGTGTGCGTCATTGCGTGGGGCCTCCAGGCCGGAAGGAGAAGCGCTCAAGGAGCAAGGAGCAAGGAGCAAGGAGCAAGAGGGAGGGACGATGCGTGCGGGATACGTGCAAGGTGAACCCGGTGCGCCCGGGCAACTATTCCGATGCTTCGGCGTACTAACGAATTCTTGACCTTCTCGTGAGAATCTGACCTACCGTCAGAATGAAACGTGTTCTAGTCTGACGCGCACCTTGGCCAACCTTGGGCCTTCGGGAGGCGCGCATGGGCATCGGGATCACACCGGAGCAGCGGGAACTGGCCGAGGCCGTACGCGGCTGGATCGCGCGCGCCGTGCCACCCGACGAAGTCCGCAAACTGCTCGACGCGCCGGGCGGCGGCAGACCGTCGTACTGGGACGGCCTCGCCGCGCAGGGGCTGCTCGCCGTGCACCTTCCCCAGGCGTACGGCGGTGGCGGCGGCGATCTCGTCGACCTCGCCGTCGTCGCGGAGGAGGCCGCGCGGGCCGCGTTACCGGGGCCGTACGTGGCGAGCGTGCTGGCGTCGGCGGTGCTGGCGGGGTCGGTGCCGGCGGGGTCGGTGCCGGCGGGGTCGGGCGATCTCGTACGGGCGCTGGGGTGCGGGGAGCGCGTAGCGGCCGTGGCGTTCGGCGAGGGGGCCCTGACCGCCGTCGCGGCGGACGGCGGGTACGTGCTCGACGGGACGGCGCCGCCCGTGCTGTCCGGCGCCGACGCGGACCTCCTGATCCTGGCGGCCTCGAGCGCGAACGGGACCGTATGGCTGGCCGTGGACGCCACCGATCTCGCCGTACGGCCCCACGAGAGCGCTGATCCCACGCGGGCCACCGCCGAGGTCCGGGCGCAAGGGGTACGGGTCCCCGCCGACCGCGTCCTCGCCGTCGACGCGGCGCTGGTCCGCGACCTCGCCGCCGTCCTCTTCGCCGCCGACGCCTGCGGCACCGCCGCGTGGGCGCTGGACACCGCCGCCGAGTACGCCAAGGCCCGCGAACAGTTCGGCCGGCCCATCGGCCGCTTCCAGGGCGTCAAGCACCTGTGCGCCGACATGCTCGTACGGCTCGAACAGGCACGGGCGCTCACGTGGGACGCGGCCAGGGCGGCGCGAGAGCCCGCTGATGTACGGGAGTTGGTGTCCGCGCTCGCGGCCGGCGTAGCGCTCGACGCCGCGTACTCCTGTGCCAAGGACTGCATCCAGATCCTCGGCGGGATCGGGTTCACCTGGGAGCACGACGCCCATCTGTATCTGCGCCGGGCGGTGGTGGCACGGCAGTTGCTCGGGGCCGGGGACGTACACCTGCGGCGGGCCGCCCGGCTCGCACGGGACGGTGTACGACGGGAGCTGCGCCTGGAGCTGCCGGAGCAGGCGTCCGCGTACCGGGCGGAGGCCCGCGAGGTGATCGAAGGCGCGCGTGGGCTCGAATCGGCGGCCGTACGGCGGCTGCTCGCGCCCACGGGGTACGCCGCCCCGCACCTGCCCCCGCCGTACGGACTGGGCGCCGGTCCCGTCCAACAGCTCGCCGTACAGCAGGAGTTGGCGGCGGCGGACGTACGGATCAGCGATCTGGGGATCGCCACCTGGGTCGTACCGTCCCTCATCGCGTACGGGACCGCCGCGCAGCAGGAGCGCTACTTGCTGCCCACCCTGCGCGGGGAACTGCTCTGGTGCCAGCTCTTCTCGGAGCCGGGCGCCGGGTCCGACCTCGCCTCGCTGCGCACCCGGGCCGAGCGGACCGCCGACGGACGGTGGCGAGTCAACGGGCAGAAGGTGTGGACGAGTTCGGCGCAGTGGGCCGACTACGGGATCCTCCTCGCGCGGACGAATCCGGCGGCTCCCCAGCACAAGGGACTCACCTACTTCGTCGTCGACATGAAGAACACGGACGGCATCGACATCCGCCCCCTGAAGGAGATCACCGGGGACTCCCTCTTCAACGAGGTCTACTTCGACGACGTACTG
This sequence comes from Streptomyces sp. NPDC001530, assembly GCF_042894545.1. NCBI lineage: Bacteria > Bacillati > Actinomycetota > Actinomycetes > Kitasatosporales > Streptomycetaceae > Streptomyces > Streptomyces sp. NPDC001530. Next base: position 133,299 of record NZ_JBIAVS010000002.1, on the reverse strand, counting down.
CTGCCCGCGGACGCGGTCGTCGGCGAGGTCGACGACGGCTGGCGCGTCGCCCGCAACACGCTCGGCAACGAACGCGTGCACATGGCCGACCAGCTGACCTTCGACTCCGGTCTGGAGGCGCTGATCGCACGGGCGGACGAGATCGAGGGAGCGCGCCTCGGCGCTCTCCTCGCCGAGGCGCACGCACTGGCCTGCATCGGGCTGCGCACGACCCTGCGCCAGGTGTCCGGCGTGGAGCCGGGCGCGGGCGCCTCCGTACGCAAACTGGTGCAGACCGCGCACCAGCAGAAGGTCGCCGAGCTGGGACTCGAACTCCTCGGCCCGGCGGGAGCGTTGCGCGAGGGCGCGGGTGAGCGCGCCGTGCACGGCTTCCTGCTCTCCCGCTGCCTGACCATCGCGGGCGGCACCACCCAGGTCCAGCTCAATGTCGTCGCCGAGCGCATCCTCGGCCTGCCCAGGGACTGAGAGGGAACACATGAAGGCGTACATCGTCGGGGTCGGCATGACAAGGTTCGAGAAGCCGGAGACCCGGGAGTGGCAGTACTGGGACATGGTGAAGGAGGCGGGCACCAACGCCCTTGCCGACGCCGGGATTTCGTACGCCGATGTGGAACAGGTCCCCGTCGGCTACTGCTTCCAGGCCTCCACCGCGGGCCAGCGAGCCGCCTACGAACTGGGCCTGACCGGCGTGCCCGTCTACAACGTGAACAACAACTGCGCGACCGGATCGACCGCGTTGATGCTGGCGCGGCAGTTCGTCGAGGGCGGTGGCGCCGACTGCGTACTGGCGCTGGGGTTCGAGAAGATGAAGCGGGGGGCGCTCGGGGGAGGGGCCGACGGCGGTGACTTCGCGACCTCCCCCGTGGCCAGGCACTACGCCGTGATGGCGGCCCGGCACGGCTTCGAGATGTCCCCGCCCACCGCGCAGATCTTCGGCGACGCGGCGCGTGAGCACATGGAGAAGTACGGGACGACGGAGGCGCAGTTGGCGGCCGTCGGCGCCAAGAACCACCGGCACTCCGCGCACAACCAGTACGCCCAGTTCCAGGACGTGTACTCCGTCGACGAGATCCTCGCCGCCCGGACCGTCCACCGGCCGCTGACCAAACTCCAGTGCTCACCCACCTCGGACGGAGCGGCGGCGGCCGTCGTCGTCTCCGAACGGTTCGTCGAGCGGCACGAGTTGGCGCACCAGGCCGTCGAGATCGTCGCCCAGGCGATGACCACCGACACCGAGGAGTCCTTCGCCTCCGGCTCCTGCGTCGACGTCGTCGGACAGCCCATGTCGAGGGAGGCCGCCCGCCAGGTGTACGAGCGGTCCGGACTCGGCATCGAGGACGTGGACGTCATAGAACTGCACGACTGCTTCTCGATCAACGAACTGCTGACCTACGAGGCCCTCGGCATGTGCGCAGAGGGCGAGTCCGGCAAGCTCGTCGCATCGGGCGCCACGACATACGGCGGCCGCTGGGTCGTCAACCCCTCAGGCGGACTGATCTCCAAGGGCCATCCACTGGGAGCGACCGGAATCGCGCAAGTGGCCGAGCTGGTATGGCAGTTGAGGGGCGAGGCGGGGGCCCGCCAGGTGGCGGGCGCGCAGGTCGGCCTCGCACACAACATCGGACTGGGCGGGGCGGCGGTGGTGACGTTGCTGCGGCGGATTCTTAGCCCGTCCGGCGTTTGAGGACGAGGCCGTTAGGCCGATACGGGGGTCTGGGGGCGGAGCCCCCAGGTACGGGTCGGGTAGGGGCGGAGGGGGCGAAAACGGCTTCTGCCCGAGCCCGACACCCGAGCCAGACACCCAACCCTGGACCCTGGACCCTGGACCCCGGACCCCGGATCGGGGATCCCGACGAAATCCCGTGCAAGGACCGTAACCCGGTTGAGAGCATGACACCCATGCTCCGAGCCGCCGAAGACACCCGTATATCCGGACGCACCGCACCACCCACCTGGGTAGTGGTCGCGCTCGCGTGCGCCGGCCAGTTCCTGGTCGTACTCGACGTGTCCGTCGTCAACGTAGCGCTACCGTCCATGCGCACCGACCTCGACCTGAGCGCCCCAGGCCTGCAGTGGGTGGTGAACGCCTACTCGATCGCCTTCGCCGGCTTCATGCTGCTCGGCGGCCGCGCCGGCGATCTGTACGGGCGCAAGCGAATGTTCCTGGTGGGGCTGGCGCTCTTCACGCTGGCCTCGCTCGGCGGCGGCCTGGCCCAGGAAGGCTGGCAGCTGCTGGTCGCACGGGCGGTTCAGGGGCTGGGCGCCGCCGTACTCGCCCCCTCGACGCTGACGATCCTCACCTCGGCCGTCCCGGAAGGCGCCGCCCGCGCGCGGGCCATCGCGACCTGGACCGCCGTGGGCGCCGGGGGCGGAGCGGCGGGCGGACTCGTCGGCGGCCTGCTGGTCGACGGGCTGTCGTGGCGGTGGGTGCTGCTCATCAACGTGCCCATCGGCGCGGTGGTGCTGACCGGCGCCGCCCGTTGGCTGGTGGAGAGCCGGGCCGGGGACGGGCGCCGCCTGGACCTGCCGGGCGCGCTGCTGGTGACGGCGGGGCTGGCGACCCTGGCATACGGGATCGTGCAGACGGAGTCCGAGGGGTGGACGGCGGCGGAGACGTTGGTGCCGCTGCTCGCCGGCCTCACCCTGATCGGACTCTTCCTGGTCGTCGAGGCGCGGACGAAGGCACCCTTGATGCCGCTGAAGCTGCTGCGGCTGCGGGCGGTGTCGTCGGCGAACGCGGCCATGTTCATCTGCGGCTCCGCGATGTTCTGTATGTGGTTCTTCATGACGCTGTACGCGCAGAACGTGCTCGGCTACACGCCACTGGGCGCCGGGCTCGCGCTGGTGCCGAGTTCGCTCGCGGTGGTCCTCGGCTCGAAGTTGGCGCCGCGCTTCATGCCGGTGGTCGGGGCGCGCAATGTGGCGGTCCTCGGCACGCTGGTGGCCGCGGCGGGCTTCGGCTGGCAGTCGACGATGACGGCGGACGGCTCGTATCTGACGGCGATCATGTTCCCGGGGATCCTGATGATGGCGGGCGGGGGCCTGGCCGCGACACCGCTGGCCTCGCTCGCGACCTCGGGCGCGGCGCCGGGGGACGCCGGGCTGGTGTCGGGTCTGGTCAACACCTCTCGCACGATGGGCGGTTCGCTCGGGCTGGCGGTCATGTCCACGATCGCGGCGGCCAGGACGGGGGACAGCGCGTCGGGGGAGGCCCTGACGGCCGGGTACGCGCTGGCGTTCCGCACGAGCGGGGTCCTGCTGCTGGGCGGGGCGGTGGTGATGCTGGCGTGGCTGCCGCGGAAGACGGCCCGGCGCTGAGTTCCGGGATTTTCCGGAATCGGGGCAACGAAATCCGATCCTCGTGGACTCCTTTGAACATCTAGGAGGTGCCCATGGGGGATCGGAAGCAGGCTCGGGACGAGCAGTTCCAGAGCTTTGTCATCGGCCGCTGGCCGCGGTTGATGCGTACGGCATTTCTCCTTGCGGGGGAGCAGCACGCCGCGGAGGACCTGGTCCAGTCGACGCTGGAGCAGGTGTACGTGGCCTGGCGCAGAGTCGCCGCGGCCGACGACCCGGAGGCGTATGTACGGCGCGTGATGATCAACGCGCATGCCCGGAAACACCGCAGAAGGCTCAAGGAGTTCCTCGCGCCGAAGGACGACTCGGGCCTCACGCACGAGCTGCCCGACAGCGGTGACCGGATCGCCCAGGCCGACGACCGCAGCGCGCTGCTGAAGGCGCTGGCCCAACTGCCCGCGCGCCAGCGCGAAGCGGTGGTCCTTCGCTACTGGGAGGACCTGAGCGAAAGCCAGGCGGCGCAGGCCATGGGCTGCTCGGTGGGCGCGGTGAAGAGCAACGCGGCCAAGGGCATCGCGAAACTCCGCGCCATACCGGGCCTGGCCGACATGGTGACGTACGGAGGGCGGAAGTGATGAGCGCGGACCGGGAGACGAACCACGACATGGCGACACACAGGGACATCGCCTTTCTGCTGGCCGAGGCCGCGGACGAGGTCGAGATCGGTATAGCCCCCTACCAGGCGGTGGTCCGCGGCGGACGGCGCCGCAAGGCCCGCCGCTGGGCGGTCGCGGCCGCCGCGGCGCTGGTGATCGCCGGTTCGACGGGGACGCTGGCGCTGGCCGGGGCGATGGGCGGTGACGGCAAGCGTGTCGCGCCGGTCGCCACCCAGCCGCCGACGGCCGAGCAGCGGCATGTGTACGCACCGCAGCGAACGCTCTTGGCGCGGGCACGCGACAACGGCAAGGACTGGAGCATCACCATCGATGTGTGGGGGGCGCCGAAGAACGAGGCGGAGGCACAGCGCCAGTGGGAGGCGATGGGCGAGTACCAGGTGCGGCCGGTGGGAGTGAAGGAGGCCAAGGGCCTGATCGGCAAGGACTGGCACTTTGTGCACCGGATCGTGGGTGACGACGCGGAGACGGTGATGTGGGGCGAGTTCAAGAAGGGCGACGAGCTGGCGAGCACGGACCTCACGTCCGCCGCGATGACGCTGCCGACGGGTGACTCCGCCAAGGCCGGCGCACCCCAGCGGCTGGTGATCGGTGATGTCGCCCCGACCGCCCGGCAGGTCACCTGCACCTGGGACGACGGCACGACGACCCAGGTCCCGAGGGCACCCGAAGGCGCCGGTTTCAGCCAGGAGTTGAAGCCGATGATCCGCCCGGTCGAGGGCTCCCAGCCCAACTGGTTCGTGTGCCTCGCGCCGGAGGGCAAGACCTTCAAGTCGGTGAAGGTGACGGGGTGAGGTGAGTGAGAGGGCGGGCAGCCCGGCTCCGACGCCGGGCCCCTGAGGCCGGCCGTGGGCTACAGCCACCCCTGCTGGCGGGCCTCCCGCATCGCCTCCATGCGGTTGCGGGTGCCCGTCTTGCCGATGGCGGAGGAGAGGTAGTTGCGGACGGTCGACTCGGAGAGGTGGAGCTTGGCGGCGATGTCGGCGACGGTGGCGCCGTCCGCGGAGGCCTTCAGTACGTCGCACTCGCGGGCGGTGAGCGGATTGGGCCCGGCGCTCAGCGCGGCCGCGGCGAGCGCCGGGTCGATGACCGTCTCCCCGGTCAGCACTCGCCGGATCGCCTCGGCCAGCTCCTCCACGGGCCCGTCCTTGACCAGGAACCCCGCGGCCCCCGCCTCCATGGCCCGCCGCAGATACCCGGGCCGCCCGAAGGTGGTGAGGATCAGCACCCGGCAGTCGGGCGCCTGTTCGCGCAGTTCGGCGGCGGCGTCCAGACCGCTGATCCCGGGCAACTCGATGTCCAGCAACGCCACATCCGGCCGATGCGTCAACGCCGCGTCCACGATCGCGTCGCCCGCGGACACCTGCGCGACCACCTCGATGTCCGCCTCCATCCCGAGCAGCAGAGCGAGCGCGCCCCGCATCATTCCCTGATCCTCGGCAAGCAGGACACGAATGGACTTGGCGGGCCGGTGGTCCTGGGGCATCTCGTTCACGGGGCAAGGGTAGGTCGCGGTGGCCGCTGCCGATGTGGGTGCGGTGGGTTGTTGGGGAGCGGAAGTCCCCGCCCGCCTGTGCATGGTTGCCCACCCTTGGTGGTCCGCATCGGCGGGCCGGCACTGGAGTTCAGCGGCCGATGGCCGGGTTGCCTCCGCCGGTGGTGTCCAGGACGACGCCGGTTGTTGTGGTCGCGCGCCATGTCTCGGAGCCGGCCCGATCCGCGTCTTGGAGCCGGCCCGATCCGCGAGCCCTAGGCCAGGACGGCCGGCCTGAGTACGTCCTCGCACCACTGGCGGAAGCCGGTGGGCGCGGACTTGGGGGTGCTCGGCTCGACGGCACCGTAGAAGCCCTGGTCGTTCAGGGCCTCCACCATGTCGGCCAGTCCCTGCGCCCAGGCCTCGCTCGCCCCGAAGCGCAGCGCCGTCGCCTTGTAGTCCGCGCTGCTGGTCCGTTGGACGCGCACCGGGCGGTCCAGCACCTCGGAGACGACGCGTGCCATGCCCTCGGGGGACAGGTCGTCGGGTCCGACCAGCGGGACGTCGTCCTGCCCGGTCCAGGAGCCGTCGAGCAGGAGCCGGGCCGCCGTGGCGGCGATGTCGCGGGTGGCGCAGGTGCGCAGAACGCGGTCCTCCGCCGTCGCCAGGAAGAACACGCCCGCGTTCCGGATGGAGTCGGCCTGGCCCAGCAGGTTCTCCATCAGGAACGGCGGGCACAGCGCCCGGTAGTGCACACCCGTCGCCGCGATCGCCTCGTCCATGGCGAGCGACGCAGATATCTGCCCGGCGTTCTTCGCCACTGAGCGCCCCAGGGTCGAGACGCCGACGACTCGCTCGACGCCCTGGCGCCCGATCGCCTCGCGCAGTGGCTCGGTGAAGTCGCGGAAGTGACCCTCGACGCTGTAGGCCCCGGGTGTCGGGGGCACCAGCCAGAACAGGCGGTCGGCTCCCGCGCAGGCCTCCTTCAGCACGGCGGGATCGGCGTGCGATCCCCGTACGACCTCGACGTGTTCGCGCACCCGCTCGGAGAGGCGAGCTGGGTCGCGGGCGATCACCCGGATCCCCGCCGTGTCGTCCGGGGCGTCGAGGAGGCGGTCGAGGACCTGCCGGCCGATCTGGCCGGTCGGGGTGGTGACGACGATCATGAACAACTCCAAGAGGGATGCTTCAACGGATGTCGTCGAGCCTGCTGCTTGGCGCGCCCGAACTGAAGGATCGATCCGCTCCCAATTGTTACCCTGAGGGTAATACTGAGTGGTTACCCTCAGGGCAATGCCGACGAGAGGGGGAGAGCGTGGAATCCCGCCCGCTGCGCTACTTCGTCGCCGTGGCCGAGGAGCTCAACTTCGCCCGCGCCGCCGAGCGGCTGGGCATCTCCCCGCCGCCCCTGTCCCGCGCGATCCGCCAGTTGGAGACGGAGATGGGCGTCACCCTCTTCGAGCGGAATACCCACAGCGTGGCGCTGACCCCGGCCGGAACGGTGCTCCTCGCGGAGGCGAGGATCGCCCTGGACGCTCTGCAGGCCGCCGGGCGGCGGGCCCAGCGCGCGGCCGCCCCGGAGCCGAAGCTGGTCCTGGCCGTCAAGGCCGACGGGGACGCGGGACTGCTGGAGCCGATCCTGGCGCGCTTCGCGTCCGAGCCGGCGGCTGTGCCGGTCGCCGTCCGGCTGTGCGGCTGGCAGGAACAGCCGCGACTCCTGCGCCGGGGGGAAGCCGATGCGGCCCTGGTCCACGAGCCCTTCGACCGCACCGGCCTGGACACCGAGACGCTGGCGGCCGAACCGCGCGTCGCGGCCCTCGCCGCCGCCCACCCGCTCGCCGCCCGGGACCGTCTGACCCTCGCCGACCTCGGTCTGCGCCCCGGCGACGTGCACCGGTACCTGGACGAGATCCGCGGCGAGGGCCGCGACCTCGCCCAACTGCTCACGCTCGTCGGACTGGGCGACGTCGTCCCGCTGCTGCCCGCCTCCGTCGCCGCCCGCTATCCGCGCCCGGGCGTCGTCTATCGGCCGGTCCCGGACGCACCGCCCTCGGTCCTCGTCATCGCCTGGCCGCAGCAGTCCCGTTCCACGGCCACGGCGGCGCTCGTCCGCGCCGCCGCGTCCGTGGCCGAGGAAGTGCGGGACCGGCAAGCGGGCTAGGTGTTCTGTCCGGAGAGGTTGTGGACGGAGTGAGGCAGGTCTCGGCTGAGGGATCTTGAAATGTCCGCCGCATCCGCCGCGTCCACCGGAAGTTCCGCCCGCACCTGGAAGCCGCCGCGGGCAACCGGGCCCGCTTCCAGTGAGCCGCCCGCCGTGGTGAGGCGTTCGGTGAGGCCCTTGAGGCCGGTGCCGCCGATGCCCTCCACGGGCTCGGCGGTGGAGGTGCCGGTGCCGTTGTCGCTGATGGTCAGGCGGACGCGTTCGGGGGTGCCGTCGACGGTGATGTCGCAGCGGGTCGCAGCGCTGTGGCGTACGACGTTGGTGACCGCCTCGCGGAGCACCCAGCCGAGGAGGGCCTCGGCCTGGGGGACGAGGGGCGGGCCCGACTGCCGTACGACCGGCTCGACGCCCGCCGCGGACAGGGCCGAGCGGGCGCGGTCCAGTTCCGTGGCGAGACTGCCCTCGCGGTAGCCGGTGACCGCCTCGCGGATCTCCGTGAGGGCCTGGCGGCCGACCGACTCGATGTCGGTGATCTGCGTCAGTGCCGCCGTCATGTCGCGGGGGGCCAGCCGGCGGGCCGCCTCCGACTTCACCACGATGACGGAGAGCGTGTGGCCCAGCAGGTCGTGCAGGTCGCGGGAGAAGCGCATCCGTTCCTTCTCGACGGCGCGGCGCGCCAACTCCTCGCGGGCTGCGCGCAGTTCGCGTACGGCCTCGGAGAGGGAGAGGATCGCGGCGGTCACCATCGTCGACAGGAACGTGCCGTACGCGACGTTCACCGCGTCCCAGCCTGCCCGGAAGAAGGAGACCACCGCCGCGAGCGCGGTCACGCCGAGGCCGATCTGACCGAGCCACGGGCCCCGCAGAACGGCCCCGGTGGCGAGCCCCAGCAGCGGGAAGAAGTACAGCCAGCTGCCGCCGTACCCGATGGCCAGCCCGCAGGTGACCAGGCCCATCAGGACGAGTGCCACCCGCGTGGAGCGGGACTCGCGCGTCTCCTTCACGAAGGCGCGGAACGTCACATAGACGTAGAGGGAGTTGAAGGTGAGCAGGCCCAGGCCGCCGATCCAGGGCTGCGGCGTCTCGCCCTGGAGGAGGTTGGAGAAAGCGCCCATGCCCATCAGCAGCCACGGCAGCAGTGCGAAGCCGGTGGGCGGCGGGCCCGGATTCTCGGGCATCTTCCCGCCACTCTTGCGGGCGGCCCGCTGCTCGGCCTTGAACCGCTCCATGTCGGCCTTCCAGCGCGCCCGCGCCGCCCGCCACTCGTTCACCTGGCAGGTGACCCCTCGTATCCAGGACATGTCCCCGCTCCCCGTTCAGACGGTCCGTGCGGACCGTCGGTACGAGACCACAGCGTACGAACCGAACGCCAGCAGCCAGGCCGTCAGTACCGCCACCGCGCCGAGGCCCGGAGCATGGCCGTCCGCGACCGATATGCCGAGCTGCGCGAAGCGGTTCGTGGGGGTGTACGCCGACACGGAGCGCAGCCAGTGCGGGAAGAGGGCGAGCGGGAACCACAGGCCGCCGATCACTGCGAGCCCCAGGTTGCACACCATGTTGGCGACGCCCGTCGTCTGCGCGGTCAGCCGGTAGCCGTTGCCGAGCCCCAGCAGCGTGAAGGGGATCGAGCCGAGCCAGAGGAGCAGCGCGATCGCCACCCACTGCCAGACATCGAGGCGTACGCCGTTGACCAGGCCGCCCGCCGCCAGCACCGCGGCGATCGCGGGCAGCACGGTCACCGAGCCGGTCAGCGCGCGCCCGAGCACCACCTCGCGCGGCGTCATCGGCGTCACCCGCAGCTGCCGCAGCCAGCCGATCACCTTGTCCTCGGCGACCCCGCCGCCGGTGTTCAGGGCCGAGCCCACCGCGCCGTACGCGGCCAGGCCGACCATCGAGGCGGTCTTCCAGCTGCCGTCATCACCGTCACCGAGGTTGGTGAACAGCAGGTACATCATCACCGGCATCGCGATCCCGCCGATCACGAATCCGGTGTCGCGCAGCGTCCGGCGCACTTCGAGCCGCAGATAGTCCAGCATCACACCGTCTCCAGAACGCTTGACGTGAGCGCCAAGAACGCGTCGTCCAGCGACGCGGGGACGACCTCCAGGCCGCGTATCGCCCCCAGTTCGGCCAGCGCGATCACCGTCGCGTCCGAGTCGTCCGACCGCAGCCGGGCCTGGTCCCCGCGCACCTCCACGGAGACCACGCCGGGCAGCAGGGTCAGCCCCTCCGTGCCACGCCCCGCCAGGTCGAAGGAGACCAGATTGCCGCCCACCGACCGCTTGAGCTGCTCGCCGGTGCCGTCCGCGACGATCCGCCCGCGGTCGATGACGACGATCCGGTCGGCGTGCGCGTCGGCCTCCTCCAGATAGTGCGTGGAGAACAGCACCGTGTGACCGCGTCGCGCATACGCCCGCATCGACTCCCAGAAGGCGCGCCGCGCCTCCACGTCCAGCGCGGCGGTCGGCTCGTCGAGCACGATCAGCGTGGGGTTCCCGGCCAGCGCCACCGCGAACCGCACCCGCTGTGCCTGCCCGCCGGAGAGCCGGTCAACGCGCCGCCCCGCCAGTTCCGCGATGCCCGCGAGCTCCAGCGCCTCGGTCACCGGCAAAGGCGCCGGGTAGCGCCCGGCCACGAAGGAGACCAGCTCCTGGACGGTGACGCGCGGCACCGGCCGCGCCTCCTGCAGCATCGCGCCGACCCGCCCGGCGCGCACGGAGGCCTCCGGGCGCCCGCCGAAGAGCGCGACCGACCCCTCGTCGGGCTCGTTCAAGCCGAGCAGCAACGAGATGGCCGTCGACTTCCCGGCGCCATTGCGCCCGAGCAGCGCGACCGTCTCGCCGCGCCCTATCTCCAGATCCACCCCCGCCACGGCGCGCACGTCCCCGAAGCTCTTGACCGCCCCCGCGAAGGACACGGCGGACGGTGTCCCAGTCGTCTGTTTCATGGGTACGACGCTATGAGCGGGGAGCCGGACCCGGCAGATGCACTTGTCAGCAATCGGCCGGGACAAATGTCATAGGCGCACGGATCTGGCACGGGTCCGGCGCACGGGTCTGGTGCAACACGGGTCTGGTGCACGGGTCCGGCGCACGGATCTGACATGGCGTCAGTAGTCTTCACAAGTGCTGGGCGCTGGGCTATACAGGGGTTCGCCGGACTGGAACGCGTTCTAGAACGGGCGGGTTCCGCGGCCCAGTGTCGACCTCGGTGCGACCGACGGTGCGGACGGCCGCACCGAGGTCTCTCGCTCTAGCGATCAGGAGCCCCATGCCCATTGACGCCGCCAAGGCCGTCGCCGCCGAACCCCGGACCGGAGAGATCACCTGGAGTCACAAGGACGTCCAGCTCTACCACCTGGGCGTGGGCGCGGCCGGGAATCCTGACAAACACAGTCCCGCGACCGACCCCGACGAGCTGCGCTACACCCTCGAATCCAGGCTGCACGTCCTGCCGAGCTTCGCCACCGTCGCGGGCGCCGGCTCACCGGGCGTGATCAGCGGCCTCTCCATGCCCGGCGTCGAGGTCGACCTCGCCCGCGTCCTGCACGGCGGCCAGACCCTCCGGCTGCACCGCCCGATCCCGGTCGAGGGCAAGGCGCTCGCCACCGGGCGCATCGCGGCCGTCTACGACAAGGGCAAGGCCGCGATCCTCGTCATGCGCACCGAGGTCGCCGACGCCGACGGCCCGCTCTGGACCAACGACGCCCAGATCTTCGTACGAGGAGAAGGCGGGTGGGGAGGAGACCGGGGACCATCCACGCGTCTCGAACCGCCGACGGGCCCACCGGACAAGACCGTCGAGCGGCCGATCCGCGAGGACCAGGCCCTGCTCTACCGCCTCTGCGGCGACTGGAACCCCCTGCACGCCGACCCCGAGTTCGCCAAGCTCGCCGGGTTCGACCGGCCGATCCTGCACGGGCTGTGCACGTACGGCATGACGCTCAAGGCGGTCGTCGACACGCTGCTCGGCGGGGATGTGGCCTGCGTCCGCTCGTACACCACACGCTTCGCCGGTGTCGTCTTCCCGAGCGAGACCCTGCGCATCCGGATGTGGCGGCGGGAGGGCGGGGTCCAGGTGGCGGTGAGCGCGGTGGAGCGGGACGACGCGCCGGTGCTGGCCGACACGATCGTCGAACACTCCTGAGCCCGATACTCCAGCAGTCCCAGTACCTCCAGCAGTCCCAGTACCTCCAGCAGTCCCAGTACCTCCAGCAGTCCCAGTACCTCCAGTACTCCCAGTACCTCCAGTACCTCCAGTACCTCCAGCAGTCCCAGTACCTCCAGTACCTCCAGTACCTCCAGTACCTCCAGTACCTCCAGTACCTCCAGTACCTCCAGTACTCCCAGCACTCCAGCACGTTCGAGGGGATCTTCCGAGGGGAGCCGCACCATGCGCGCAGCCGTACAGCACGAGATAGGCCAGGACAAGCTCGAAGTCCTCGACGACGTCGAGGCGGTGGGCTTCGGGCCCGGCAAGGTGAGGATCCGGGTGCGGGCCACCGGGCTGTGCCACTCGGACCTGTCCGCGATGAACGGCGTGCTGCCGCAGCCCGCGCCGTTCGTGCCCGGACACGAGGGCGCCGGCGAGATCGTCGAAGTCGGCGACGGGGTGGGCCACTTGAAGGCCGGTGACCGGGTCGTCGTCTGCTGGCTGCCGGCCTGCGGCGTCTGTCCCGCCTGCAAGCGCGGGCAGACCGAACTGTGCCTGGCCGGCTTCATGAACGCGGGCACGCCCAACTTCAAGCGCCCCGGCGGCAGCCCTTCCGATGTATTCGGCTTCGCGGGCACGGGCACCTTCACCGAGGAGGTCGTGGTCGACGCGGGCTGCGCGGTCCCCATCCCCGACGACGTGCCCTTCGACATCGCGGCCCTCATCGGCTGCGGGGTGACCACGGGTCTCGGTGCCGCCCTCAACACCGCTGACGTGGAGGCCGGTTCGTCGGTCGCCGTCATCGGCTGCGGCGGCGTCGGCATCTCCGCGATCCAGGGCGCGCGGCTCAAGGGCGCCGCCGAGATCGTCGCCGTCGACCCGGTCGCCTCACGCCGCGAGGCCGCGCTCAAGTTCGGTGCGACGAAGGCGATCTCACCGGACGAACTCGCCGACGCCAAGCAGTCGGTGACCGGCGGCGAGGGTTTCGACTACGTCTTCGAGGTCGTCGGCAGGTCCGCCACCGCTCGGACCGCCTACGACCACACCCGCCGCGGCGGCACGCTCGTCGTCGTCGGCGCGGGCGCCATGGACGACTTCCTCCAGCTCAACATGTTCGAGCTGTTCTTCGACGAGAAGCGGATCCTGCCCTCGATGTACGGCGGTGGGGACGTCCTGCGGTCGTACGAGCGGACCATCGCCCTGTGGCGCGCCGGCCGTATCGACCTGGAGGGCCTGATCACCCACCGGGTGCCGCTGGCCGAGATCAACGAGGCGCTCGACCAGATGCGTACCGGCACCGCCCTGCGTACGTGCATCGAGATCTGACCCGCCACATCTGACACCCCACACCCGACAGGCGACACTCCACACCCCTCAGGACCTAAGGACCTTGATGTCACAGCCACTTGAAGGGCTGACCGCGATCGTCACCGGCGCGGGGCGCGGGCTCGGGCGGGCCGAGGCGCTCGAACTCGCCCGCCTGGGCGCGGCCGTCGTCGTCAACGACTACGGGCAGCCCGGGCGGGACGGCTCCGGCGAGGCGTCGGCCACACCCGCCGAGGAGGTCGCCGCCGAGATCTGCGCGGCGGGCGGCCGTGCCGTCGCCCACACCGGGGACGTCGCCGACCACGAACAAGCCCGCGCACTGGTCGAGTTGGCGGTCGCCGAGTTCGGGAAGCTCGACATCCTGGTCAACAACGCGGGCATCCTGCGCGACCGGATGGTCTTCTCGATGACCGAGGACGAGTGGGACTCGGTCATCAGGGTGCACCTCAAAGGCCACTTCAACACGATCCACTTCGCGTCCGTGCACTGGCGGGCCCGCTCCAAGACCGTCGACGGGCCCGTGTACGGGCGGATCGTGAACACGTCGTCGGAGGCGTTCCTCGCGGGTTCGGCGGGCCAGCCCAACTATGCCGCCGCGAAAGGCGGAATCGTCGGGCTGACCACGTCCACGGCGCTGGCGCTCGCGAAGTACGGCGTGACGGCGAACGTCATCTGTCCGCGTGCCCGGACGCGTATGACGGAGGACGTGTTCGCCGGCTTCGCCGAGCCTGACGAGGGGCTGGATCCGCTCGCCCCCGAGCATGTCGCCCCGCTCGTCGGCTACTTGGCCTCGCCTGCCGCCGCGCACGTCAACGGTCAGCTGCTCGTCGTGCACGGCGGCATGGTCGCGATCGTCGAACGCCCGCGGGTGGCCGCCAAGTTCGACACCAAGCAGGACGTCTTCACTCACGACGAACTGGACGCGCTGCTCACTCCGCACTACGCGGACCGCCCGAAGGGCGAGACGTTCGCGGCGGTGGAGGTGCTGGGGCTCAAGCACGGGTAGCTGTCAGTCGCCCGGGCTGAGCAGTCGGCCGTCGGTGGAGAGCGGAGGGGCCGCGAGCTGCGGCAGATAGTGCCGGAAGAACAGTTCGGCGACCAGCTCGCGGCGGCTGCGCACTCCCACCTTGTCGAAGATCTGCTTGAGATGGTCCTGCACCGTGTACGCGGAGACGCTGAGGTGCTGGGCGATCTCGCTGGTGGAACGGCCCAGCAGCACATGCTGGGCGATCTGCCGGGCGCGCGGCGACAGCCCGTACACGTCGAGGACCAGCGCGGTCAGCTCGGCGGGGTCGGTGGGCCCGACGGAGACCACGGTGGTGGGTTCACCGCCCTGGTCGACGGGCCAGGCCCGCAGCGAGATCCAGCGGCCCGCGCTCGTGGGCGCCCGCACGTGCGCGCCCGCGCCGGCCTGTTCGCCCCGGGCCTGCACGGCCAGCGCCCGCAGCAGGTACGGGGCCGTCTCGTCGCGGCCCGGTGCGTGCCGCTCCTGCAGCTGGTCGATCCAGTGGTGCGCCGTCGGCGACATCGACCGCACGGAGAGGTCGCCGCCGAGCACCACCCAGCCCGGCGCGTCCGGCAGCGGGCCCGCGTCCACACCGGACAGCAGCAGTGAGCGGCGCAGCGCGGAGCAGGCCGGCGCGCTCACGGCCTCGGCGACGGCGAGGTCGGTGGAGGAGAAGGGGCGGGTGTGCGCGTCCCGGCACAGGACGAGCAGGCCCCAGGTGCGCCGGCCGTCCCGCAGCAGGACCCGTAACTCGTCGGTGAGGCCCAGCGGTTGGAGGATCTCCCGGTAGTACTTGCTGTCGTCGAGCCGCCCGTGCGTGGACCGGCTGAGCAGGCTCACCTTGCCCGGACGCCGGGTCAGCGCGCGCAGGTTGTCGACGTCGTCCTGTTCCACGTGTTCGATCTCGAAGAGGCGGCGCATGCTCGACTCCGGGAAGCCGGACTCGTGCTGGCCGCCGGTGTCCAGGAGCGTCGAGGGGTCCAGGACCACTCCACACCAGATGTCCGCGGGTACGGCGTCCAGCAGTACGCGGGTGGTGTGGTCGAGGACGGACAGGGCGCTCAACTTGCCGCGGAGGTCGCGTTCGAGGCGGGCGGTGGTCTCGGACAGGATCATCGGCGTGTCCCCGGAATATCGGCCCGTCATATCCCAGGAATCTGGGATACCCCCGTGGATGTCAGTTCCGTACTGTGGGTCTCGATTGTGGGGGTCGGTTCTCGCCCGGACAAGGGGGAGTCGCGCCGACACGAGGGAGTCATCCCGAGTCGGGGAGTGTTCCCGAGTCGGGGAGTCTTCCCGGGTCGGGGAGTCTTCCCGAGTCGGGGAAGTCGGATGTCGCCCGCGCGTGGGGCCCGGGGGAGCCCCGCACAGAACGGCCCCGCTCGCCGTGGTGCGAGCGGGGCCGTGTGGCGTTGCCGTGTTGCGTTTTCGACGTACCGTCAGGCCGCGGTGTCCTGGTCGGACGGCTTGCGGTGGCGGCCCTGTGGGGTCGCCTCGTCGTCGTGGCCGGAGATCGGGCCGCGGTGCTTGCCGTGGCCTTCGGCGTGGGCCGTGGCTTCGGGTCCGGTGACCCGCGGTTCCATGGTGCTGGTGTCGCTCATTGAAGTGTTCACCCCGTATGCAAGATCCTTCTTACAGCCGGGGGATTCTAACCGGCGGTCATGACGGGGGTGTCGGTGGGGGAGAGTTCTTCGCCCCCACTGCCCCTACCCTTCCCGTACCTGGGGGCTGTGCCCCCAGACCCCCCTTCGGCCTGGACGGCCTCGTCATCAATCGCCGGGCAGGCTGAGGACTGTCGGCCCGGGCCGAAAAAGCTGTCGGCGAGGGTGGGTGGGGTGAGGGGTGGGGCTCACGGTGCCGTCGTCCAGCGCCGGGCGGGTGCAGGGCGGCGCGACCGTGCCGACGAGCACCCAGCGTGGTTGGGCAGCCTCGGCCCTGAAGCCCGGACTGGCTGAGGCGGCGTTAACGGCCTCGTCTCCCTCAACCGCCGGACGGGCTGGCAGATTGCCGGTCGGGGCTGTCTCGTTCCCAAGTGTGGGGCGGGTCAAAAGATCACCGGCCTGGGCAGTCTCCTCCCCAGGTGTCGGAAGGGCGGGGAGGCCGCCGGCCTGGGCGGTCGCGTGCCCAGGTGTCGGAAGGGCGGGGAGGCCGCCGGCCTGGGCGGTCGCGTGCCCAGGTGTCGGATGGGCGGGGAGGCTGCCGGCCTGGGCAGTCGCGTTCCCGAGCGTCGGACGGGTCAAAAGATTTCCGGCCGGGGCCGCCTCATTCGCACGTGTGGGACGGGCCAAGAGAATGCCCGCCTGGGTCGTCTCGCTCCCAAGCGTCGGATGGGCCAAGAGACTGCCGGTGGGGGCAGGATCGTCCGCACGTGTCGGGCGGGCCAGGAGATTGCCGGCCTGGGGCGTCTCGTCCCCGAGGGGCGGACGGGGCGCATGTGCCACCCGGCCCCTCAGGGGGGCCTGTTGGAGGGGGACCGGGCGGGGCGGTGGGTGTGGCTCGGGGCCCTGGCCGGCGTCCCGGACAGGGCCCCCTTCCCCCATTCTCGTGGGCGCTCCCACCCGGGCCACGCCGCACGGCACCGCCCCCGTCGCGTACGGCAGTTGGAGCACCCCCTCTTTGGTCCACAGGCCGGCCCCCGCCAACCAGCCCTCGGGGGCCGGGAAGTGGTGGACCTGGCGTTCGGCGGGGCGCCAGATGCCCAGCCAGGTGCCCGCCGGGCCGTCGATGCGCAGGGCGACCGCGCAGGTCTCGGGGGTGAGTACTTGGCCCGGCTGGATGGCGAAGGGAGTCACCGCGCAGTCCGTCGCGCGCAGGCAGTCCGGGAAGCGGACCGGGAGGGTGCTGCCGAGGACACCCCAGCCGAGGCGGTCGTGGCCCGGGGACGGGGCGTCGGAGCGGATGAGGAGGAGTCCGCTGCCGGCGTCCGCGAGGAGCAGACGGTCGTTGCTGTACTCGGCGATCTGGAGGAGCGGTGACACCTCGCCGCCGCGCTCCAGGTCGACGACGACCGTCTTGGTGCGGCCGTACTGGAAGCGGTCCAGGGCAAGCAGTCGGCCCGTGCCGTCCAGCCACACCCCGCCCGCGCAGCGGCCCGGCACCTCGGCCAGGTGTTCGGGGCCGAACGCGCCGCCCGCCACCAGCCACACCGCCGTGGAGTCACGGCCCACGGCGAGGGCGTACGCCCGTACCCCGCCTGGCGCGGGTGGCAGCAGCCGCAGCCGGGTGCCCTCGTCGGGGCACTCCACCGCGCCGAGCGGCAGCTCACCGGTGCCGGGCCCGGTCGGGTACAGGAGAGAGAAGACGTGCCGTCCGTCCGTGAGGCGGTGGATCAGCACCCTCCCGTCGGTCAGCGGCAGCACCTCGGTGCCGGGCTCCTCCGGCTGGTGGCCGGGCAGCGGTACGGCGTACGGCTCGGGGCCGTCCAGCGTCCAGCGCTCCGGATACCAGGACTCGCCGTCGAGGGCGAGGCGTGCCGCGTACGTGCCGTCAGCGGTGATCACACAGGCGGGACGGGCGGTCCAGTCGTTCCCGTTCTCGTTCTCGCTCTGGTTCTCCGCAGCGGGCTCCGTCGCACAGGCCGTCATCGTTCGGTCACCTCCGACGACGAAGCTAGTTTTCGCACGCACAGACGTGGGACCGACGGGCGGCCGCTTCACACATAAGGGTGGCCATGTCGGGATTCGCCTGAGGAAACGGGGGCGGATGTGCTGAACGGTGGTGGGGAGGCGGGGGCGAGGCCAGAGCGGCCGTGGCGCGTCCGTCGCCGGGGCCCTGGTCGAGTGGCCCGCGACCGGTCGGGCACGGACCTGAGGCAGGTAGCCTTTGCTCGTGCCCCGTCTGTCTGAAGTCATCGCCGCGCTCGACGCCCTCTGGCCCCCCGAGAGGGCCGAGGGATGGGACGCGGTCGGCACCGTCTGCGGCGACCCCGACCAGGAGGTCACGCGCGTACTGTTCGCCGTCGACCCGGTCCAGGACATCGTCGACGAGGCGGTGAAGCTGGGTGCGGATCTGCTCGTCACCCACCATCCGCTCTATCTGCGCGGTACGACGACGGTGGCGGCGACCAGCTTCAAGGGCCGCGTCGTGCACACCCTGATCAAGAACGACATCGCGCTGCACGTCGCGCACACGAACGCGGACCGCGCCGATCCGGGCGTCAGCGACGCCCTTGCGGGCGCCCTGGACCTGCGGGTCGTACGGCCCCTCGTGCCGGACCCCAGTGACCCGGAAGGCCGCCGCGGACTCGGCCGCGTCTGCGAGCTGGACCACCCGCTGGCCGTCCGCGAACTCGCCGCGCGCGCCGCCGAGCGGCTGCCCGCCACCGCGCAGGGCATCCGCGTCGCGGGCGACCCCGAGGCGCTGGTACGGACCGTCGCGGTCAGCGGCGGCTCCGGCGACAGCCTCTTCGACGATGTGCGCGCCGCCGGCGTGGACGCCTTCCTCACCGCGGACCTGCGCCACCACCCGGCGTCCGAGGCCCGCGCCCACAGCCCTCTCGCGCTGCTCGACGCGGCGCACTGGGCCACCGAGTGGCCCTGGTGCGAGCTGGCCGCCGCCCAGCTCGACGAGATCTCCGACCGGCACGGATGGGGACTTCGCGTCCACGTCTCCAAAACGGTCACCGACCCCTGGACCGCCCACGCGGCCTCCACCACCGATACATCAGGAGCCCCCAACTGAACGCCGCGCCCGCCGACCAGATCCGACTCCTCGACGTCCAGGCCCTCGACGTACGCCTCCAGCAGCTGGCGCACAAGCGGAGGTCGCTGCCCGAGCACGCCGAGATCGAGTCGTTGAACAAGGACCTCACGCAGCTGCGCGACCTGCTCGTCGCCGCGCAGACGGAAGAGAGTGACTGCGCCCGCGAGCAGACCAAGGCGGAGCAGGACGTCGACCAGGTGCGCCAGCGCGCCGCCCGCGACCAGAAGCGCCTCGACTCGGGTGCCGTCTCGTCCCCCAAGGACCTGGAGAACCTCCAGCACGAGATCACCTCCCTCGCCAAGCGCCAGGGCGACCTCGAGGACGTCGTCCTGGAGGTCATGGAGCGCCGCGAGTCCGCCCAGGAGCGGGTCGCCGAACTGACCGAGCGCGTCTCCTCCGTCCAGTCGAAGATCGACGACGCGACCGCGCGCCGTGACGCCGCCTTCGAGTCCCTCGACGGCGAGGCGGCGACGGTGACCAAGGAGCGCGAGGTCATTTCCGGCACCATCCCCGCCGACCTCCTCAAGCTCTACGACAAGCTGCGCGAGCAGCAGGGCGGCATCGGCGCCGCCCGGCTCTACCAGCGCCGCTGCGAGGGCTGCCGCCTCGAGCTCAACATCACCGAGGTGAACGAGGTGAAGGCGGCCTCCCCGGACACCGTGCTGCGCTGCGAGAACTGCCGTCGCATCCTGGTGCGCACGTCCGAGTCCGGTCTGTAAGTCCGTAGGCCTGCAGGTCTGCAGGTCTGCGAGAAGTCTGTAAGGGGCTTGACGCGTGCGGGAGTTCATCGTCGAGGCCGACGGCGGTTCCCGGGGCAACCCGGGGCCCGCGGGCTACGGCTCCGTGGTCATCGACGCGGCCACCGGGGAGACGCTGGTGGAGCGCGCCGAGTACATCGGCATCGCCACCAACAACGTCGCGGAGTACCGGGGGCTGGTGACGGGCCTGCGCGCGGCCCACGAACTGGACCCGACCGCCTCGGTCCGGGTCCGCATGGACTCCAAGCTCGTCGTCGAGCAGATGTCCGGCCGCTGGAAGATCAAGCACCCGGACATGAAGCCCCTGGCCGCCGAGGCGGCCCGGATCTTCCCGCCCGACCAGGTCACATACGAGTGGATCCCGCGCGAGCAGAACAAGCACGCGGACCGGCTCGCCAACGAGGCCATGGACGCGGGCAGGCGCGGCGAACAGTGGTCGGCGTCGGCTTCGACGGCGGAGCTGGAGGCGAGGGCGGCGAGGGCTGCGGCTCCTCAGCCGTCGGGCCCGCCGGGTGATGCGGCCGCGGGCGCGGCGAGGGCACGGGCGGCGCTGGCAGCGCCGGGCTCGGGAGCGCCGGGCTCGGGAGCGCCCCGTAAGGGGCGCGGGGAACTGCGCGACCAGCCCCCACCGGCCCGCAGCCTGACGACCCCCGGCGGCGCAGCCGCGAAGGCGGACACCGATGCGCGCGCCGCGCGGAACGTGGCGAGTGGGGCAACCCGGGAATCCGGGGCGACCCCCGCACCGACCGTCGGCTGGGGCACAGCCCCCGACATGGGCGCCCCCGCCACCTTCGTACTCCTGCGCCACGGCGAGACCCCGCTGACCCCCCAGAAGCGCTTCTCCGGCAGCGGCGGAACCGATCCGTCACTCTCGGACGTGGGCCGGGAGCAGGCCGAACGCGTCGCCGCCGCACTGGCCGCGCGCGGCACGATCCAGGCGATCGTGGCGTCGCCGCTCGCACGGACCCGGCAGACCGCGGGCGCCGTCGCCGCCCGCCTCGGGCTCGACGTCGTCATCGAGGACGGGCTGCGCGAGACGGACTTCGGCGCCTGGGAGGGGCTGACGTTCGGCGAGGTGCGGGAGCGCTACCCCGACGACCTGAACGCCTGGCTCGCCTCGCCGAAGGCCGAACCGACCGGCGGCGGCGAGAGCTTCGCGGCGACCGCCCGTCGCCTCGCCACCACCCGCGACAAGCTGATCGCCTCGTACGCGGGCCGCACCGTCCTGCTCGTCACGCACGTGACCCCGATCAAGACCCTCGTACGCCTCGCCCTCGGCGCCCCGCCGGAGTCCCTGTTCCGCATGGAACTGTCCGCGGCCTCCCTCTCGGCGGTGGCGTACTACGCGGACGGCAACGCGAGCGTCCGCCTGTTCAACGACACGTCTCACCTGCGCTAATCACCTACGTTGGGCAGCTCTCTTCCGCAGGATCTCGGCGGTCTCCCGGTCCGCCGGGAGAAACGCCTCCAGGTGGAGCTCGGCGAGCGTGACGTCCACGGCCGTCGCGAACGACGTCAGCGTGGTGAGCAGCCTCAACTCGCCCTCCGGGCAGCGCAGTCGCAGCGGTACGGCGAAGCCGAGGTAGTCCGCGCCGGGCTCGCTCGCCGGCACGTACTCCGCCAACTCATCGGCCAGCGCGTCGAGTTGGGGGTCCGGGCTGCGCACGGCCCGGGCCCGTAGGTTCTCCACGATGTGCTGCCCCCACGCGTCCAGGTTCACCACCCGTGACCCCATCCCGCGTGGATGCAGCGCGAGCCGCAGTACGTTGACGGGCGGTTCGAGCAGCGAAGAGTCCGCCCCCTCGGTGAGGACGTCGAACGCCGCGTTGGCCGCGACGAGTTCACCGCGTGGCCCCGCCACCACCGCCGGATACGGAAGGTGCCCTTCGAGAATGCTGTCCAGCGCCTCCCGTACGGGCTTCAGGGCGACCGCGTCGAGCGGTGACTCGGCGAACGCGGGCGCGTAACCGGCCGCCAAGAGCAGCGAGTTGCGCTCCCGCAGCGTCAGGCCCAGTGACTCGGCGAGCCTGATCACGATCTCCCTGCCCGGCACCGAACGCCCGCGCTCGATGAAGCTGACGTACCGCTGCGTCGTCCCCGCCCGCGAGGCGAGTTCCAGCTGACTGACCCGGCGCACGGTGCGCCAGCGCAACAGCTCCCGGGCGAAGGGAGGGGGTCCGGTCGCGATGCTCGTGGTCATGGATCAGTTGTACGTCATGGGTACGACATCGACGCGCGGGCGACCCGACGATCCGTCATACCCAGCCGGGAATTGAGTGGCGCACCCCCTCCGAGCAGCATGGACGCAGTCACGGAGGACCCCACCCCAGGGAGCGGCCATGCACGCGTACCACCTCGAAACGCTCGGCCGTGTCGACGGCATCGTCCGGCGCGAGTCGACCCGCCCCGAGCCCGGCCCCCGCGAGATCCTCGTCCGCGTCCGCGCCGTCTCCCTCAACAAGCGCGACATGCTGATCCTGAAGGGGACCTACCCGCTGAAGGCCGTGCCGGACGTGATCCCGGTGAGCGACGGAGCGGGCGAAGTCGTCGCGGTGGGAGGGGAGGTGACCCGGTTCGCGGTAGGCGACCGGGTGGCGGGCACGTACTTCCCGAACTGGCTCGACGGACGGATCACCCCGGCCCTGTTCGACCAGCCGGGCGCCACCCTGAACGGCATGCTCACGGAGTACGCCGTCCTCGACCAGGACGGCGCTGTACGCCTCCCGGGCCACCTGACCTGGGAGGAGGCGGCCTGTCTGCCCTGCGCCGGGGTCACCGCCTGGCACTCCCTGACGGGCGGCGAGCCGCTTGCCCCCGGCCAGACCGTGCTGACGCTCGGCACCGGCGCGCTGTCCCTCTTCGCGGTGCAGTTCGCCAAGATGCTGGGCGCCGAGGTCATCGCGACGACGTCGAGCGCAGCCAAGGCCGATCGTCTCAAGGCGCTCGGTGCCGACCACGTCGTCAACTACGCCGAGAACCCCGAATGGGGGTCGGCAGTAAGGGAGTTGACTGGCGGACGCGGCGCCGACCTGGTCGTCGAGACCAATGGCCCCGACACCATCGAACAGTCGATGCGCGCCACCGCGCTCTACGGCCAGATCGTGCTCCTGATCACCGGCAACCCGCGCAGACCGGGCATCGAGATCTCCCATGCGGCGTACGCGGCGAGTCTGGCGACCATCCGCCGGGTGTTCGTCGGCAGCCGGGCCCACTTCGAGTCATTGCTGAGTTTTCTGGATGACACCCCCAAACCCCCGGGGGCCTTGGCCCTGCACCGGGCACGTCCCGTCATCGACCGCGTCTTCGCCTTCGACGAGGTGCACGAGGCGTTCCGCTACTACGAGACCGGGGTGGCCTTCGGCAAGGTCGTCATCCGCGTGGCCTGAGCGCGGCCGCCTCGCGTGCCAGGGCCTCGACGCGCCCCCAGTCCTTCGCCGCGATCGCGTCGCCGGGAAGCATCCAACTCCCGCCCACGCAGCGGACGTTGGGCAGCGCGAGGTAATCCGGCGCGGAGGCCGGACCGATGCCCCCCGTAGGGCAGAACCGCGCCTGCGGCAACGGCCCCGCGAGCGACTTGAGATACGCCGTACCGCCCGCCGCCTGCGCCGGGAAGAACTTCATCTCCCGCACGCCGCGCTCGAGCAGCGCCACGACCTCCGACGTGGTGGACACCCCGGGAAGGAACGGCACCCCGGACCCGGCCATGGCTTCGAGCAGGACGTCCGTCCAGCCCGGGCTGACCAGGAAGCGGGCGCCCGCCGCCACCGAGTCCGCCACCTGCGCCGGCGAGAGGACCGTGCCCGCGCCGACCACCGCGGCTGGCACCTGCGCGGCGATCGCCCGGATCGCGTCGAGCGCGGCCGGCGTCCGCAGCGTCACCTCGATGGCGGGCAGCCCGCCCGCGACCAGCGCCCGCGCCAGGGGTACGGCGTCCGCGGCGTCCGTGACCACGACGACGGGGACCACGGGGGCGAGGTCCAGCACGGAGGCAGGGGGGGACGAGGGCAGCGGCGAAGTCATGCCCTTCATCCTGCCCGGGGTGTGCAGCATGCGCAAAGGTCGTTGCGCATGCTGCAATGCGCTGGGAGACGTCAGTGGATCTCCGTCACCACCACGTCCAGCGCCCACGGCCTGCCCGCCTTGCCCGGCGCCTCCGCCTCCACCACGTATCCGAGGTCCCGTAGCGCCTCCACCAGCTCCGCCGGGCTCTTCGGCGCCGCGCCCGCGGTGAGCAGGCTGCGTACGATCTTGCCCTTGGTCGCCTTGTTGAAGTGGCTGACGACGGAGCGCTTCTCGACCCCGTTCACCAGCTGTGCGTGCAGCACCCGCACGGTCGCTGTCCGCCCCGCGACCTCGCCCTTCGGCTTCCACGCCGACGCGTACGCCGAGGAGCGCAGGTCCAGTACGAGTCCGTCGCCGGCCGCCTCGGGCAGCGCGGAGGCCATCGGCGTACGCCAGTGCGCGCCCAGCGCCCCGAGCCCGGGCAGCTTCACCCCCATCGAGCAGCGGTACGACGGGATCCGGTCGCTCACCCGGACGGCGCCCCACAGACCCGAGAAGACGAGGAGCGAGCGGCTCGCGCGGCGCTTGGCCGCCGCGTCCAGGGAGGCCAGGTCCAGGGCGTCGTACAGGACGCCCGTGTAGATCTCCCCGGCGGGGCGGGCGCCCGCGGTCAGCAGCTCCGTGTTCTTGGCGACCTCGCCGCGCAGGCCCTCGCTCAGTCCGAGCACCTCGCGGGCCTTCTCCTCGTCGGCCGTGCACAGCTCGACCAGCTCGTGGAGGACCGCCTCGCGCGCCTCGGTGAGACCGGGCAGGGACAGCGACTCCAGCTTCAGCGCGGTTCCCCGGCCGGAGGGGGCCTTGCCCTCGGAGGGCGGCAGCAGCACGAGCACGGTGTGGTTCTCCTAACGACGGGTGTGGCCCGGCGCCAGCCTAAGCGCTCGAAGTACTGGGTGAACTCGGGGTGCCGGGCGAAGGAGGGCGTCCTAGGCTCGCCGTATGCCTCGCCGCCACATCCGCGTCATCGGTGCACCGGAGGCTCCCCTGCGAGCCGCCCTCCGCGCGCTGCGAACCGAGCTGGGCGTGCCCGAGAGCTTCCCGCCCGAGGTCCTCGCGGAGGCCGAGCGGCCGCCCCGCCTGCCCTCGTACGACGCGACGGACATCCCTCTCTTCACCATTGACCCGCCGACGTCCACCGACCTCGACCAGGCGATGCACCTCGCGCGACGGGGGAGGGGCGGCTACCGCGTCCGGTACGCCATCGCCGACGTCGCCGCCTTCGTCGCACCCGGCGGCGCCCTGGACGCCGAGGCCCACCGCCGCGTGACGACCCTCTACTTCCCGGACGGGAAGGTCCCCCTCCATCCCACGCGCCTCTCCGAAGGGGCCGCCAGCCTGCTCCCGGACCAGACCTGCCCGGCCGTGCTCTGGACGATCGACCTCGACGCGGACGGCCGTGCGGAGTCGACCGACGTACGCCGTGCCCTTGTACGCAGCCGCGCCAAGCTCGACTACGCGCATGTGCAGAAGCAGATCGACACCGGGACGGCGGAGGGGCCGCTCGCCCTCCTCAAGGTCATCGGGGAGAAGCGGGAACGACTGGAGGTCGAGCGCGGCGGTATCTCCCTCAACGTGCCCGAACAGGAGATCGTCGAGAGGGACGGGACGTACGACCTCGTGTACCGCGCCCCGTTCCCCGCCGACAGCTGGAACGCCCAGCTCTCCCTGCTCACCGGGATGGCGGCGGCCGAGCTGATGCTCGCGCACGGCACGGGGGTGCTGCGTACGCTGCCCGCCGCCCCCGACGGCGCGGTCGGCCGTCTGCGCCGTACCGCGGACGCCCTGCGCATCAACTGGCCGCACCACGTCTCGTACGCGCGGCTCATCCGCTCCCTCGACCCGCACTGGCCGCACCACGCGGCCTTCCTCCAGGAGTGCACGACGCTGCTGCGCGGCGCGGGGTACACCGTGTTCCGGGACGGCGTCCTCCCGGAGGTCACCTCCCACTCCGCCGTCGCCGCGCCGTACGCCCACTGCACGGCCCCCTTGCGCCGCCTCGTCGACCGCTACGCCTCGGAGATCTGCCTCGCGGCCGCCGCGGGCCAATCACCCCCCGACTGGGTCCGCGCCGCCCTCGACGAACTCCCCAAGCAGATGGCCGAGGGCACCCGGCGCGCCGGGACCGTCGAGCGCGAGTGCCTCGACATCGTGGAGGCCGCGCTGCTCAAGGACCGCGTGGGTGACGTTTTCGACGGCTGCGTGGTCGACGTCCAGGAGCACCAACCCACCGTCGGAACCGTGCAGTTGGAGTCCCCAGCGGTCTTCGCCCGCCTCGCCGGCGGTACGGCCGCGCTGCCGCTGGGTGAGCGGTTGCCGGTACGGCTTACCCAGGCGGACCCGGGCGCGGCGAAGGTCGAATTCACTCCGGCGTAAGGGCGGCTTTTCAAACGCCGGACGGGCTGGATTCAGCCCGTCCGGCGTTTGAGGACGAGGCCGTCAAGGCCGATGGGGGTCCAGGGGGCCGAGCCCCTTGGCGGGGGTTTGGGGGCGGAGCCACCAAGGTCGGGAATGGGGCGGCGGGGGCGATCGAATTGTCTGGGCGCCGCGTCCGACGGGCTGGAGCGGGCCTTCCCGCCCGCCCTTGACGACTGACGCCCCGCGGCGGACCCGGACGTGGCATGGAAACGGGGGACGCGCGCGTTGCACCCTCGAGAGGACCTGGGGAGGCGACCGTGACCATACGTGAAGAGGCCCGCTGGACCAGGGCGACCCTCGGCCGTGACGGCCGGCCCCTCGACCTGCTGACCGCCCGCTTCGACAAGCACCGCTACGCGCCGCACGCCCACGACGAGTTCACCATCGGCGTCTGCGTCGGCGGCTCCGAGGTCATCGACTACCGAGGCGGTCACATCCGTACCGGCCCGGGCTCCATCGTCGTCCTGGGCCCCGGCGAGATGCACACCGGCGGCCCGGCCGCGTCCGACGGCTACGCTTACCTGGCCCTGTACGCCGAGCCAGCCCTGCTCACCGACGGCACCCTCGGCGGCCTCCCGCACTTCCGCGAACCCCTCCTCGACGACCCCGAACTGGCCGCTGCCCTGCGCACCGCGCACACCGAACTGAGCGCCTGCCCCGACCCGTTGGAGGCCGAGTCCCGCTTCCCGTGGCTGCTCACGGCCCTGGCCCGCCGCCACTCCACGGCTCGCCCTGCGTGCGACACGGTCCCGGGAGCGGCCCACATAGCCCACGCCGTACGCGACCGCCTGGCCGACGAACTCCAGGCGCCCCCCTCCCTCGCCTCCCTCGCCGCCGATCTGGGCCTGTCCCGCTACCAGCTCCTGCGCGCCTTCCGTACGACGATGGGGATACCGCCGTACGCCTGGCTGGCCCAGCACCGGGTGCACCGGGCCCGGGGGCTGCTGGAGTCCGGGCTGCGACCGGCGGAGGTGGCGTCGCTCGTGGGCTTCGCGGACCAGGCGCACCTCACCCGCTGGTTCCGGCGGGTGCTGGGGGTGACGCCGGCCGCGTACCGGGCGGGCGTGTCGGCGAGGGCGTAGCGCAACAGCGTTCAAGACACCGCACGCTCAGGCGGCCGAAACTGCGCGTATGACTGCACGTGGCTGGTTCCTGTTCTCCCTGATGGGAGTGGTCTGGGGCATCCCCTACCTGATGATCAAGGTGGCGGTGGACGGCGTGTCCCCGTCCATGGTGGTGTTCACGCGCTGCGCGGTGGGCGCCGGGCTGCTGCTCCCCTTCGCGCTACGCCAAGGGGGCCTGACCCGGACCGTACGGACCCACTGGCGCCCGATGCTGGCCTTCGCGTGCATCGAGATCATGGTCCCCTGGTGGACCCTGACGGACGCCGAGCGCCATCTGTCCAGCTCCACGGCGGGCCTGCTGATCGCGGGCGTGCCGATCGTCGGCGTCGCCGCGGCTCGCCTCTTCGGCGACACGGAACGGCTCGGCGCCCGCCGGATGGCCGGACTCGCGCTGGGCCTGTCCGGCGTCGCGGTCCTCACCGTCCCGCACCTGACCGGCGGTGACGCCCGCTCGCTGGCCGAGGTACTGCTGACGGTCGTCGGCTACGCGACGGCGCCGGTGATAGCCGCCCGCCACCTCAAGGACGTACCGTCCCTCCACCTCACGGCCCCTTGCCTGGCCCTGGCGGCGCTGGTGTACGCCCCCGCGGCGGCCGCGACCTGGCCCTCCACGACCCCGTCCCCGCAGGTCCTGTCCGCCCTCGCGGGCCTGGGCGTCATCTGCACGGCGGTCGCCTTCGTGGCCTTCCTGGAACTGATCAAGGAGGCGGGCCCGACCAGGGCGACGGTGATCACGTACGTCAACCCGGCGGTCGCGGTGGCGGCGGGCGCGCTGTTCCTGGACGAACGCCTGACGGCGGGGATCGCCGTGGCCTTCGCCCTGATCCTGGCCGGCTCCGTCCTCGCGACGGCCGGACCGAGGCGCACCGCACGCCCGGTACCATGGTCGACACGGCAGACGAGCCGGGCGGACGGCCGCGTGGAGGTCCTTGCGGACCTTCCCGAGGAACGTCCGGGCTCCACAGGGCAGGGTGGTGGCTAACGGCCACCCGGGGTGACCCGCGGGACAGTGCCACAGAAAGCAAACCGCCAGGGATCTCGATCCCTGGTAAGGGTGAAACGGTGGTGTAAGAGACCACCAGCGCCTGAGGTGACTCAGGCGGCTAGGTAAACCCCACCCGGAGCAAGGTCAAAAGGGACCGCCCTTTCGGAAGAAGGGGCGCTCCTGCGCGGACGTTCGAGGGCTGCCCGCCCGAGTCCGCGGGTAGACCGCACGAGGCCGACGGCAACGTCGGTCCTAGATGGATGGCCGTCTCCCCGGCCGCCGCGAGGCGACCGGGCGACAGAACCCGGCGTACAGCCCGACTCGTCTGCCGGCTGGGCTCTGACCTGGTCTTATGGCCTGGTCGGGGCCCTTTCCCGTGTTTGGGCACTTCCCGCTTCTACCTGGGAGTTCCCGGGAGTTCCCGTGGAAGTGTGCACGCGTTGTGCACTGGGCCGGCTCGTTGGATCGCCCGCTGATGCCAGTGCGGAGGGGCGCGGGAGGCGGAGGGCTGGCCTCAGAGCTGTGCCGGTCGGTGGTGGGTCCGATGAGTGAGGTGACGGACGCTGAGGAGGGGGCTGCCGGGAGCGGAGGCTTCGACCTTGACGTGTGGATTCGGCCCCTGTGCGCTCTCGTGGTTGCCGGGGTCGCGGCGTACGCCTCGTACGTCCATCAGCGTGCGTTCGCACTGCAAGGCGGAGCGGACGAAGTCAGTGCCTCGTTGTGGCCGCTGTCGGTTGACGGCCTGCTGCTTCTGGCCACGGTTGGCCTGCTGAAGCCCTCTGGCATCCGCACGCGCCGAGCACTGGGCTCGGTGTGGTCCGCTTTTCTGTTGGGGATCGCGGTCTCGCTGGCGGCGAATATCGCGGCGGCACCGGCTCTGGAGTGGAAGCCGGTCCTTGTCGCCGGATGGCCTCCCGTTGCGTTGCTGCTGTCGGTGGAACTCCTGGTGCACCGCACGGTTGACCGGCTGGATGTGACGACGGGGCAACGGGGAGAGGGAGACAGCCACGCGAAGAGCGAGCGGCCGCAGGAGGACGGCGATCCGTTGCCGCCGCGCGCTCGCATGGTCGATGCCCGGCACCGGGAGCTGCACCAACGACCCGTTTCGGCCGAGACCCTGCGAAAGGAACTGCGCATCGGCGCAAGCCGATCAAGGCAGTTGACCGCACTCGTGCGGGGAATCGGCGAGACAGTAACGGTGCCCGGGGCACACCCTGATCGAGTAGACGGACGGAATGGACGGGGTCGTGAGTGAGCTGTCCTGGCCGACAGCAATGGCGGGCGAGGGCTGCTAGTCGCCGACGGGGCCAACAGCCGGAGGTTTCGAGCCCTGGCGGGAGCCATAAAACATGGGAAGCGGAATCGTCGTGGGTCGACGGTGGGTCGCTGGTGGCGACGGCGACCGTCTCGCTCTGAATGCGGGCTCCTCCGAAGAGCCATGTCTCTGCGCAGGTTCGAAGCCTCGGCGTAGGGCCCAGAACATGGGAACAGGGGAATCCGGACGTCAACGGAGCTGAGCTGACCATTCAGGCGAGCATCCCCCTAAAGCGCTCGTCGGGCTGCTGCTGAGCGTCCGCGACTGCCGCTGCCGCCTTGGCACCGAGGACGAGTTCGCCGTGTATGTTACTGCCCTGCGCACTGCCCAGAAACGCAAGCGGAACCTGATGTGCCTGATGGGCGAACACGGTCTGTGAGCGGGACGGCATCTCGAAGGTCCACCCGGCCCATGCTGCCCTCGCACCCTTGTGGCCGGGTCCCACCGCCGCTGCGCGCGGCCCAGTAGTAGTGGTGCACTCACACCTGCCGCATCGGCCGCGGCTCGGTCGGAGAGTTTCTCCGCGAACTGCAACACCGAAACCAGCGCGAGCTGCCCCGGCGACCGTGCTTGCCTGCCGTCGTCCGGGTACAGACAGGCGAACTCCTCGTCCTCGAACAGGAATCCAGCCGGTCCCGAATGAGCATTGCCGGCGTGCCCTTCGGACACGCCGCCCGCGCCGTTTGCACCGTCCGTACCGGGGTCCGCTGGTGACTCTCCGGCAGCAGCGACACCGCGACCACCTTCACCGACGACACCACCCCGCACACACCCAGCCAAGCACCGCCCACAGTCAGCCGTCAGCGGCTTACCAGCATCACCAACAGAGTCACGGGATTGACCCTAAGGATTGTCTGCGATACGGCGTTGGCGTTGCGGCGGGTGCGCCGCGCGGGGTCCTTGGGAGCAGGGCCGCGACCGGCCATCGCCACTCTCCCTTCTGTCGCGGAAGTGCTACGAGCTGCAACGACCGGTGGTAGCCTTCTGGTGGCCTTCAGGGGGCCTGTTCCGACGCTGAGCTGCCCCAGTGCAGCGTCATCTATGGGATGAAGAAGCCCTAGCTTCACCGGATAATTTTGTGTGTCCGATTGCGCCCATCTTGGGTGCGCCGATCAGTTATCGGGCGCTTAGGGGCAGCGGCGTTCGAGGACGGATCGTGCCGTGTCTGCTGGCGGACGCCTTTCCGCACTTGTTCGAACTCGGGTCGCCTACACCGGTGAGCCGTATCAATTCGCCCTGGAGATCCTTAGAAACGCAAGCAATCCGACTCCCTTGCTGGATTCCCTGGGGGATCAGACGCTACTTGAGTCGCAGGTCATGTCGAAACTCGGGGACGGCGGTTCGTGGTCCGCTCACCCCGTGGGGATCGCCAGCGTACGCCTCAGCCCGCGCAAGCCCACCGTCATTTACCTTGACAGCCACGTTGGACTCTCGCAGGGCAAGAACTACCCCATGACCTGGCACGCCCTCGATCGCCTCTTGCCGTATGCCGAGCCGGGCGTCCAGGTGAATGGTGTCATCGGCTTGAGGATTTCTGCGATTCGCGGGAACGATCTCCACCTCACACTGGCAGAAACCGAGAGCCACCTCATCATTCGCGGAATTGCCGAACCCGGGTGGGGTGACTATCTCGACGATCGATGGGAGTCCCTCGCCAAGGAAGGCTATCCGCCCCTTTGGCGATCCCCCACACTGACTGATCATGAACGGCAGGACGAGCAGTCACACACATCAGTTCGCGGGACAGAGAAAGACATCGCTTGGCTCGGTTCAGGCCTGCTGCGCAGGATCGCACTGTTCCACACCTCCAGCTCCGCCTACTCCACACGCTCATGGATTACCGGCGACGAGTGGATCTTCGAGCTGGACACCCGGTACGAGGTGCGCCTGGATCACGACACCCTGCTTTCAAGGCTCACGGATCCGGTTTGGGGACTACCGCTCCGCATCTCCGAGTACCACTGCACCTGTGACGACCTTCCGCTGGAAAGCGATCGATACATGCGGCAGTGCACATACGAACTGGCACACAGCGCCGACCTGCCATGCGGTCTTCAGCTTCGATTCCGATGGGGGCGTGCCGCCTACGGCGATGAAGCCAGAGAACAGCTCGAAAGGCTCGGTGCAGATCCCAACTGGTTGGAACAAGTCATTCCGGTGGGTGGGCGGCATTCTCGCGGGGAGGTGTCGTCGTGAACTGGGACGGCATCACGCTCTACGTACTGGCCGGTTTCGGTATCGCTCTCCTCATCCTCACCCAGCTACGGGAGTTGCTGGAAAAAGCGACTGAAGTCATTGGCGCTTGGCGCGAGTTACGGAGCAGCATGCGTCCGCGTTCCGACACCGATGGCGCTTCGTCCACGTCGCGCCAGAGTCTTGATGATCACTGAAGCCTACTTCCCAGACGTGTACATCGGCCTGGCTTGGCCGCAGGTGCGAGTTCCCGGCGGGGCCATGTGCAGAAGGTCGCAGGGTCGGTCGGCGGTTTCTTGTGGGGCGGCCCGCCGTGAAGGGGGACCCATGCGGCCCACGGCCCCGGACAGAGCAGACGGAAGGAGGAGGCCCTGGGTGCGCGCTCTGCACCGCCCGCTCGGACCGCCCGGGGCGGGGGGCTGCGGCGCACTCCGGGCGGAGAAAGGACCGGGTTCCGGCCACGGCACGGCGAGTCAGGCGATGGGGTGCAGGGCGCGCAGAACCTTGAGGGCTGCCTGGTCGGGGGCAAGATCGCGATCCTGTGTGGGGGTGGGGTCGAAGTGCATGAGCTCATTGCGGAACTTGGCGCAATCGGTAAGCGAGTCACGGACGGTCTGTTGGTCGGCGCCGCAGTTCAGGGCCTTCCAATGGACCTTGGGTGCCAGGACATACGCGTATTCGCCGAGAGTGAGGTCATCGGGCGACTTCACCTTCTTCTTGCGGTGGGGCCGCAGCGTGGAGCGGATCTGCTCAAGAGTGAGGCGGCCGTTGTCCACCGCCTGGTGAAGCAGGCGACGCAAGCGCTGTTCAAGTTCCTCGAGCAGTACGAAGGGCTCGACACGGGCGCCGAATTGGTCAGTCAGGTCGGCGGTGGTGATGATGCCCGAGATCGTGTGCTGGCTGTCGTGGACGAAGGCGTAGCCGCGCTCGTGTAGCCGGGTCATCACGGTGATGGCCTTGTTCAGGCTGTCGCCGGGGCTGAGGGCGGTCACGCCGCCGGTCGCGGTCGACAGGTGGTTCACCCGATAGGTGAGCGGCTCTTGCTCGGCTTCCTCGTCCGGGACATCATCCGTGGTCAAGCGCGGTTGATCGGGACCGGGTTCGGCGCCGGTGCGCAGCAGCTTGATGGTGCTGTCTAGGTCGGCGACGGTGATCAGTGGGCTGGCGGTGAGTCCCTGATCCTTGAGGCCGTCCTCGATCTGGGCGAGCACCGTGGACATGCGGCCAGCGGGCCAGGCGTCGATCAGCTCGCGCAGGGTGAGGGACAGCGGCTGGTCGACGGGCGCGTTGACGGCCTTTTCGAGCAGTGCGGCGGAAGCCGACGGTGTCGCGTCTTGGGCCGCATCGTCGTCGGTGGGGCCGGGGTCCGGATCGGAGCGGCCGCGGGCGAAGTGATGCGCGGGGGTGTAAGGAGTCGCGTGCAGCGGGTAGTACATGCGTCCGTCGGTCCACACCGTGGTCACCGTGACGATGCCCTTGTCTGTCTTGCCGTACCGGCCCAGCCACTGCCGCCCCACGTGCTCGGTGGCCATGCCGTCCTTACGGTCACCGGAGTCGTCGATCACGATGACCCCGCCGTCGTGCAGTGCCGTCGCCGGCTGCTCGCGCAGCAGTTCAAGCCGCCGGTCGTTGACCTGCTCGGCCTCCCAGGGGGACTCGGACAGGAAGAACTGCAGCCGCTGCACCCCCGGCATCCCCGCGCCGGTCACCGGCTCCGCGCCTGCCAGGCAGGTGATCGTCTTGTTTCGCTCCCGCGGAAACCCCGCCGCTGCGCCAGGCTGAAGAAGAGGTCGTCGAACCGGGCCGCGTAATCCTGCAACGGCCCTGGCGCAGGGGGACACGGACGGCGAGCGGTCATCTTCAGCCTCCAGCAGAGCAGTTGGCTCCTGCCACCGGCCTACGATCAACCCAACCTGCCGTCAACCCGCACCACCGCCGGATTTGACGAACTATTGCAGCCGACACCGAACCTCGCCGAGTTCTGCAAGGAGCTCGGAATCCCCGGTCGGAACCGCAGAGGCCGCATCGTGGACCCACCGGCCATCACTTACGTGGCGTCGGTCTGAGGGTCGTCGTCCCAGTCGCTTGCCAGTGCGGCCGGCAGCGGCAGCCCGTACTTGTCGCACAGGAATCGGGTCTGGCAGTACCGCTGGGCGTCGGCGGCCACCCTGCCGAGGACCGCGGAATTCATGCCGGCACCGATGAGAACCCCCACGAACGGCACGACCTTGGCGACGTTTTGAACTGGCACCCTGGAGCCGGCCGGGCCCAGCTGCTGCATCAACTTCTCAAGGGCGGCCAGGAGGCGGTGGTCGTTGCGGAGCTTCTGTGACCAGTTCACGCGTCCCTTGACCGCGTCCGCCGCCCGTGCGACGTCACGCAACGGCTTGGCTTTGGCCGCCTGTGCCATGAAGGACCGCTGTACCAGGCGTTGGATGAAGTCCTGCTCCTTGGGGTCTTTGGCGTCGTAGCCGTAGGAGTACGCGATGCGCGCTGCTATCGACGTGCTCAGGACCTGGACGACCAGGATGTCCGCTGTCATCGCGGCGGGGATACCGGCGACGGGGACCATGGCCAGCAGGCCCATGGCGCCGCCTTCGAATGCGCCGGTGGTCCGCCACTTGAGGGTGTTGCGGGTCAGCAGCCGGTCACAGACCTGGAGGTCCTGCTGCCGTAGTTCGGCGAAACTGTCGATTTCGAAGCCTCGCTTGCGGGCGAGCTTCTCGACGTTCTTCGGGTCGTTGAGATCCATGGCCCAGTCGTTGACCAGCTCGAGCAACGCTGCCGCGCCTGCGAGCGCCGGTCGCATGGCCGTGTCGGCGACCGCGTCGCCTACGCGACGGATCGGTTCCTTGACCGCTTCTGGCACAGCGTCCGTAACCCGTCTCGCGGCGTTTCCCGCGACCTCACCGGTGTGACCGAGCGCGGTGCTCGCCCAGTTCGGCAGACCACGGCGGTCGTTGCGGCGCTGCCAGTGCTCGTTGAGCGTGTCCCATACCTGCCCCTCGTATGCGCTCATCGGGGTTGGACCGTCGACGAGTGGGTCGGCGTAAGTGCTCATTGAGGTCTCCATTTCGACCGTGATCGCTGGGCCCACGATGCCCTACCAGCCGACACGTGGGTGAAGTACATCGTCCAATGGCAAGTTCTGAAAAAGGTGGGAATGTACAGGAAGGGTACGGAGCAGTCATCCCGAGTCGGTTGGCCGTTCAGTCGCCGAGGGTGAACGCGAGGCCACCCGCGCGCAGTTCGTCCTCGGTCTGGGTGAGACCGCCACGGTGGGAGACCTCGACCGTGTAGAACTTCGAGCCCGGTGAGATGTCGTCGACCGTGAACGGGAACTCGCAGCCCTGCTCCGTCTTCTTGCCGAAGCTCAGACTTCCCTTGGCGACGAGGGTTCCGGCGGCGTCGGTGACGCTGACCTGGGCGCCGAAGTCGATGTCGGAGTAGCCGTTCGTTCCGGAGCACGGTTCGTCGGGGTCGAGACCCACGCCGATCCCGGCGACGGTGAGCGTCCCGTCGGTGCTGAACGTCCTTTCCTCGCCGCAGGCCAGTGATGTCCCGGCCCAGCAGGCTCCCACCACGGCGGCCCCGAGGGCGGTGCCGATCGCGAGGACGGTGCCGCGCGACAGCCGCGACCAGCGGGAGGTCGACGTGGTCGGCGGGTGGTCGGACAGATCGGGTGTCGCTTCGGCGGATGCGGGGGCCGACTCTTCGACCGTTCCCCGAGTCGTTTCGGGGACCGCGGTCGGTGGAGGAGTCTGCGGCTGCTGCTCCGGGGTGGACATCGTGGAACTTCCTCTCGGTACGAAGGCGCGGAGGCACGGAGACGCGAAGACGTGAAGGTCGCGAGAGACGACACGCGGCGAAGGCGGGTGTGGCGAGCGGAGGCAGGCGGACGCGGGGCTCAGCCCCGCTCCCGGTCCCGTCCCCGCCGGTACTCGGCCAGCGCCCCACTCGCCCAGAGCGGGACCAGCCGGGGTATCTCGGTCACCGGCACCCTGCCGTGCAGGGAGCGCAGGCCGAGCTTGGCCAGGGAGTCGGCGGCCTCGTTGAGCGGGTTGCCGACGTGGGCCTTCTCGTGGACGAAGGTCAGGCCGGGCGTGTACTCCGCGTACATCTGCAGCTTGACGAGGCTGGGCCGGCGGCCCTGCGAGCGCAGCCGCGTCTCGTAGCCGTCCGGCATCCGGTCGCCGCCGTTCTGCCATTCGTGCAGGAGGGCCAGGGCGCCGAGGTTGTCGACGCGCACCTCGACGGGCCGCCCGGGGTGCGCCGCGAAGATCCGCCGCAACCCCCAGTACACGGCCCGGAGTTCGGTGACGACCACACGGACGCGGGGCGTGGTGAGGTACTGCGGGTAGACGTGGGCGCGCAGTCCGGTCTGCCGGTGGTGGCGAGGTAGCCGGTGCCCACCTTGTCGGCGGTGACGGAGGCGTCCGTGGCGAGCACGATCGGCGTCCGGCCGACGGCCTTGACCGCGTCGTCGAAGTGCACTTGCCGGCGGCCCCGGAGAGTGGGGTGGGGTGCGCGGGCGAGCGGAGAACGACGGCCCATCGGCGGACCCTCCTGTTCACGTCGGGCGGGTGGCGGAGAGAGGACGGAGGGGAAGAAGCGGGGCGGGCGGCCCGGTTTCGGCCGGCCGCCCGCACCGGGGTCCGCCACGTCCCCCCACGAGCGCGGCGGCGTGTGCGGCGGCCGGTCAGCCGACCTTGGTCCACTTCTGGCAGCCGTTGGTCTCGAAGTACTCGCCCTTCTTGACCGTCACGCGGCCCTGGCCCTGGAGGTTGTCGTTGGCGATGATCGCCCCGAACTCCCCGGAGGCGTCTTTGGTGCGGGCCCAGTAGCAGTTGTCGACGAAGCCGCTCTTGTCGGGCCCGGCGGTCTTGTAGGTGCCAGCCTGCATGTCCTCGCCGACGAGGTACTGGCCGTCGCCCTCCACCAAGGTGGCCGGTCCCGCCTTCTCGGCCGGCTTCGGCGTGACCGTGACCTTCTCGGTGACGGTCACGGCGGGCTCGGGCTCACCGCCGCCGGGGGCGGCCGCGGTCTTGGTGACGGTGACCGCCGGGGCGGGAGCGGCGGTGCCGTCCGTACCGCCGGAGTCCCCGTCGCCGCCGATGCCGACGCCGACCATGAGCGCGACGAACGCGGTCGCGCCGTGGGTGAGCCATGCCTTGCGGCGCGACGGCTTCGGTCTCATCGGCTGCCCCATGGCGGGCTGCCCGCCACCGGCCGGCGGGAAGGGCGGTACGGCGTTCCCGCCGGCCGGCGTACCGCCGATGCCGGGGAACTGCGGGTTGCTGGGCGGTATCGAGGGCGTGTGGCTCATCGCGGTGATCCTCCGGTCGGCGTCGTGGCACTTGGCCACCACAAGGTGCCTGCCGCTCCGCACTCTGGGGTTGGACACCGCTGATAACCCGTATTATCAGGCAGGCTGTGCGCGACTATCCGGGGCGGCGGTAGATTGCTGACGCCTGCCCCGCCGAAGGGGGTGGACCGCGAACCGTGAAGGCGAGGACGCCGGCCTCAACGGCCCAAGGGGAGAGGGGGAAGCACGTCCGATGGCGACGCACACGGCCTCGAAGACGCCTCCCATCCTGCCCGAAACGCCGGCCTGGCGGATCACATACGCCGAGATCGCCGCCCTCGCCCAGGTCAAGCGTCCGGTTCCCACCACGTGGGCCCGCCGCCACCCCGACTTCCCCACCCCCGTCACACACGAGGACGGGCGTCCCCTGTTCGACGCGCGTGCCGTCGTCGACTGGCTCGCCTCGACCGGCCGCGGCAACACCGACGCCCGCCGGCTGCGCGCCGAGCTCGCCCTGCACACCCTGGCCGCCTGGCGCACCCCGTCGCTGTCCGCGTCCGTCCTGATCGGCGCGCTGACTTCCCTGGTCTGCCTGCACCAGCAGCTCGACGCCCCCGTCGCCGACGGCCGCCCCTGGGACACCGTCCTGGACAGGGCCGCTGACCTCGACCCCGACGACCGCTTCCTCGTCTCCGAACTGCGCGCCCTGCCCGACCCGGACCGCACCGGCCCGGCCCTCGCCGCACTCGCCGACGAACTGATCGACGCCGCCTACAACCCCGCCGAGGCCTTCGACTGGATCCTCCAGGCACGCCATCGCCTCGGCTCCCGCGACCTCGCCGCCGACGAACCCGCCCCGGTCGTCGTCCGCGCCCTCGCCGCCCTCTCCGGCGTCGACACCCTCGACGAGGGCTCGGTGATCGCCGTCCCGCACGCCCGCACCGGTGCCCTCCTGGCCGCCCTCCACGACCACGCCGCCGAGGACTCCGCCCACGTCTACCTCGCCGCCGACCCCGACCCGGCCCGTGTGCGTCTCGTACGACGGCGGATGCTGGTCCGCGGGGTGTACGAGTTCCGGCTCGACGTCGTCGACGGCGAGGAACTGACCGCCGACGAATGGGGCTACCCGAACCTCCTCGTCTGCGCCCTCCCCTACGAGGCCGCAGAGACCCGCGACCCGAAGACCGTCCTGGAACAGGTCGCCGCCCTCACCGACTACCTCGACACCGGCTCCACCGCCGTCGTCCTAGGCCCCGCCGACGTCCTCACCGGCCCACTCGCCCGGCACGGCGACGCCGACCGCCTGCGCCGCTCCTTCCTCAAGCCCGGCCTGCTCAAGGCCGCGATCAGCCTGCCCGACGGCGTGTACGCCTTCCGCCCCGGCTACCGCACCGCGGTCTGGGTCCTCGCCCGCGTCCCCGAGGAGCAGCGCACCGGCCTCGTCCTCCTCGCCGACTACTCCGCCCAGCCGCTCACCGAACCCGTCCTCGACACCCTCGCCGAGGACATCGCCATCTGGCGCACCTCGGGCTGGACACCCGACCCGCGCCACGACCCGCGCCACGCCGCCATCGTCCTCGGCACCCACCTCGACGACCGCCCCGGCGCCGCCCTCACCCCGCAGCACCGCACGCTCGCCTCCCGCCACACCCGGACCGTCGTCGAACGCCCGGCGGTCATCTCCGACCTGGAACGCCGCCTGAGTGAGCTTCAGGTGCGTTCGAGTACAGGCGAACTCCGGCTGCACGCCCAGGCGGAACTGCGCCCCGAGAACCAGCCGGTGCGCCGTACGTCCGTCGGCCGCCTCCTGCGGACCCGTCGCCTGCGCCGCCGCCCCGGCCACCGCTTCGCTGCCGAACACCTCACCCCCGACGGCCACTACCCGGTCCTCACCCCCGAGGAGATCCTCGGCACCGCCCGCATCGGCGGCCGCCGCATGGACCGAGGCATCTTCCTCACGGCCTACGGGCACGCCCAGTTCACCGAGCCCGGCGACCTTGTCGTCACCGCCCACCCGCACTTCGGCGTCCACGTCGACACGGAGGGCGTGTCCCTGGTCGCCGCCCCGGCCCGCATCCTGCGCGTCCACCCCGACGCGGACCCGCCCGTACGGCCCCGGGTACTGGCCGCGCTGCTGCGCGCCGCTGCCGCCGAGCACGCCCGCACCAGCGGCGCCGTGCGCGCGTCCCGCCGTATCGAGGACCTCGTCATCCCCGACCTGAGCCGCGCCGAGGCCGACCTCTACGAGGCCGTACTCGCCGAGATCGAGGGCAGGGCGGAGCTGCTGCGCGAGCAGACCGCCGCGCTCGACGACCTGACCCGCGTGATGGCGGCCGGCATGGCCGACGGCACGCTCACCATCCAGCACCTCCCGCACACCGACGCCAATATCCACACTCACTGAAGGAGACGCTCCACCCGATGCCTCCACGCCAGAAGAAGCCCGCCGACCAGGCGGAGCTGTTCAGCGCCTCCACCGCCAAGGAGATCCAGGACATCCTCTGGAAGGCGGCCGACAAGCTGCGCGGCTCCATCGACGCCGCCCAGTACAAGGAGTTCGTCCTCGGCTTGATCTTCCTGAAGTACGTCTCCGACGCCTTCGACGAGCGCCGGCGTGAGCTGGCCGAGGAACTCGCCGACGACGGCATCACCGAGGACCGGATGGAGGACTTCCTCGAGGACCGCGACGAGTACACCCGCGCCAACGTCTTCTGGGTCCCCGAGACCGCCCGCTGGTCCTGGATTGCCTCCAACGCCAAGGCCCAAGGCGTCGGCGAGCTCCTCGATGAGGCGATGGACGCCATCATGCGGGAGAACGCCTCCCTCACCGGCGTCCTCCCCAAGATCTTCAACCAGGACCGCGTCGACCAGAAGCGCCTCGGCGAACTCGTCGACCTCATCAGCGACGCCCGTTTCGGCGGCAACGAGGACAGGCCGGCGCAGGACCTTCTGGGTGAGGTGTACGAGTACTTCCTCGGCAACTTCGCGCGGGCCGAGGGCAAGCGGGGCGGGGAGTTCTACACGCCGAGCTCGGTCGTCCGGCTGATCGTCGAGATCCTGGAGCCGTACGAGGGGCGGGTGTACGACCCGGCGTGCGGCTCGGGCGGCATGTTCGTGCAGGCGGCCAAGTTCATCGAGGCTCACCGAGGCAAGGGCCACAAAGCCGACATCTCGGTCTACGGCCAGGAGCTGAACGAGCGCACCTGGCGCCTGGCCAAGATGAACCTGGCCATCCACGGCATCGACGGCAACCTCGCCTCGCGCTGGGGCGACACCTTCGCCGACGACAAGCACCCGGACCTCAAGGCCGACTTCGTGATGGCCAACCCGCCCTTCAACATCAAGGACTGGGCGAGGGACGAGAGCGACCCGCGCTGGAAGTACGGGGTTCCGCCGAAGAACAACGCCAACTACGCCTGGCTCCAGCACATGATCTCCAAGCTGGGGGAGAGGGGCACGGCGGGCATCGTCCTGGCGAACGGGTCGATGAGCTCCCAGTCCAGCGGCGAGGGGGAGATCAGGCAGGCGCTGATCGAGGCCGACCTGGTGGCGTGCATGGTCGCGCTGCCCCCGCAGCTCTTCCGCACGACGCAGATCCCGGCGTGCCTGTGGTTCCTGTCCAAGGACAAGTCGCCCCAGGGCGCCCGAAGGTTGGACGACCGGCGGGGCGAAATCCTCTTCATCGACGCCCGCGCGATGGGCGAGATGGTGGACCGGACGGAGCGCCTCTTCTCGGAGGCCGACCTCAGGAAGATCGCCGACACGTACCACGCGTGGCGCAGCACGGCGTCGGCGCGCGAGGCGGGGCTGACCTACGAGGACGTGCCGGGCTTCTGTTACTCGGCCGACTTGGAAAAGGTCCGGGAGCACGGGTACGTGCTGACGCCGGGACGTTACGTGGGGGCCGTCCAGACGGAGGAAGAGGACGCGGAGGCTGTGGCCGAGCGGATCAGCAAGCTGACTAAGGAGCTGTACGAGCTGTTCGACAAGTCGGCGGAGCTGGAGAAGACGGTGCGGGTGCAGTTGGGGAGGATCGATGTCTGAGTGGGTCGAAACCACCATCGGAGACGTGGCCACCGTGTTTGATGGCCCACATGCCACGCCCAAGAAGACAGAAGAAGGGCCGTGGTTTCTCAGCATTTCCAGCCTGGACCAAGGGCGTTTGAATTTGGCAGAATCCGCCCACGTGTCAGAGGATGATTTCTCCCAATGGACACGTAGGGTGACTCCTCAGGAAGGCGACGTTCTATTTTCCTATGAGACGCGACTTGGTGAGGCCGCCTTGATGCCTGCTGGGATTCGCGCGTGCCTTGGACGTCGGATGGGGCTTCTGCGGCCTAAACGTGATGTGGTCGAGCCGAAGTTTCTTTTGTATGCCTACCTCGGCCCTGAATTTCAGCAGGTCATCGCCTCCAGACGGATCCATGGGGCCACGGTGGACCGTATCCCTTTGGCCAGCTTGCCCACCTGGCCGATCCGTATTCCGGGGCTGCCGGAACAGCGGGCAGTGGTTGCTCTCCTCAGTGCGCTGGATGACAAGATTTCAGTCAACGAGCGCATTTCCGAGACGGCCGACGCCCTATCGCGCGCCCTGTTTGATGGCACGTGTCGCTCGACCGCGAGAGAGGACCGAGCCGGCTGGACCCCTGGTCACTTGTCCGACATCTGCTCCACGCAGTACGGCTACACTGCGAGCAGCTCCCCGGATCCGGCAGTCGGGCCGAAGTTCCTGCGAGTGAAGGACATCAACAAGAGGAACTGGATCACGTGGTCCGACGTGCCGCACTGTGAGATCAGTGACGGGGATTTCGAGAAATACCGTTTGGCTGTCGGTGATGTGTTGGTGGCGCGTATGGCGGACCCTGGAAAGTCGGCCGTCGTCGAAGAGCTGACCGAAGCGGTCTTTGCCTCGTATCTCGTGCGCCTCAAGATGCCCTCACTCGCTCACTCGTACTTCGTATGGGGTTTCCTCAAGTCGGACGCGTACGCGCGGTATGCGGAGAGTTCGAGGGGGGGATCGGTGCAGGCGAACATGAACGCCAAGGTGATTGTCGGAGCTCCGCTCGTCATTCCGCCGGTTGAGGTGATGGAGCAGTACCTGTATTCCGTTAGACCCGTGCGTGAGCGCCTGACGCTCGCGCTGCGGGAATCCACACAACTCGCCGCCCTCCGCGACACCCTTCTCCCTCAGCTCATGTCCGGCCGCCTCCGCGTCAAAGACGCCGAGAAGATTGTCGAGAACGCCACATGACGACCCACCACGACGGGAACGAGCCCGACGACAGAACCCACCGCCGCCCCACCGAAGCCGACTGGGAGTTGCTCGCCCTCGATGAGCTGGCCGAGTTGGCCTGGCTGCCGGCCTCCGGGAACGAGTTCGCGCCCGGTTCCGGGCACCGGAAGTCCTGGGACGACCTGATCCTCTACCCGGACCTCCAGGAGGCGATCGAGCGCCTGAACCCGGACCTCCCCCCGGACGCCGTCCGGGAGGCCATGACGGCCGCCGTCACCCCCGGCTCCCAGGACACGTACGAGGAGAACCGGACCGCCCACCTCCACCTCACCTCCGGCATACGCTCCGTCACCTACACCGACTCCTTCGGCGCGGAGCACAACCCCACCATCCGCCTCGTCGACCTCACGGACCCGGACGCGAACACCTACCGCGCCCTGAACCAGGTCACCGTCATCGACGGCGAGAAGAACCGCCGCTTCGACGTCGTCCTGTACGTCAACGGCCTGCCCCTCGCCGTCGTGGAGCTGAAGCGCGCCGGCGACGAGGACGCGACGCTCCAGACGGCCCACGCCCAGGTGGCGCGGTACGTCCAGGAGTTCCCGACCGCCTTCCGCTATAACGCCGTCGTCCTGCTCTCCGACGGCATCACCGCGAAGTACGGCACGCCGTTCACGCCCTACGAGCACTTCGCCCCGTGGAACACGGACGAGTTCGGCGCCCGAGTCGACCCGCTGACCGCGGACGGCTTCTCGGAGTCGGGGCAGAACCTCGCCATCCACGGCCTGTTCACCCAGTTCCGCTTCCTCGAACTGGTCCAGTCGTTCGTCAACTTCGTCCCGTCGAAGCGGATGAAGCGGATAGCGAAGCCGCACCAGTACCATGCCGTCACCCGCGCCGCCGAAGCCGTCCGCACGGCCTCGGCGAGCGACGGCAAGGCCGGCGTCGTCTGGCACACACAGGGTTCCGGCAAGTCGGAGGAGATGGTCCTCACCACCACCCTGGTGATGCGGGACCCGGCCCTGCTGAACCCCACCGTCGTGGTCGTCACCGACCGCACGGACCTCGACGACCAGCTGTACTCGACGTTCCAGGAGAGCGAGATCCTCCCGGAGACGCCCCGGCAGGTCGTCACCCGCGCCGAATTGCGCGAGGAGCTCGCGGCGAAGAGGACGGGAGGGATCCTCTTCACCACGCTCCAGAAGTTCGGCAAGACGAGGGAGGAGCGGGAGTCGGGCACCGACCACCCGATGCTCTCCGACCGCCGGAACATCGTCGTGATCGTCGACGAGGCGCACCGCAGCCACTACGACGACCTCAACGGCCTCGCCCGCCACCTGCGCGACGCGCTTCCGCACGCCACGCTGCTCGCCTTCACCGGCACGCCGATCTCGGAGGCCGACCGCAACACCCGCGAGGTGTTCGGCGACTACATCGACGTCTACGACCTCAAGCGGGCCGCCGACGACGGCGCGACCGTGAAGGTCTACCACGAGAGCCGTGTGATCCAGCTCGTCCTGGACCGCGACGTCGACCCGACCACCATCGACGAGGAGGCCGACCGCATCACCGACGGCCTCGACGACACCGAGCGCCGCCGCGTCGAGCAGGCCGTGGCGACCATGAACGCCATGTACGGTGCGCCGGCCCGGATACGGGACCTCGCGGCCGACCTGGTGGAGCACTGGGAGGCACGCCGGGAACGGATGCGGCCGTTCGTCGGCGCCTCCGAGTCGGGCGGGGCGCCCGGCAAGGCGATGGTGGTGTGCGCGACCCGCGAGATCTGCGTACGCGTCTACGACGCACTGCGCGAGCTGCGGCCCGAGTGGCACAGCGACGAGTTCGACAAGGGCGCCATGAAGATCGTCTTCTCGTCGAACTCCCGCAAGGACACGGACGCGCTGCTCGACCACGCGCTGACCGACAGCCGCCGCAAGACCGTCATCAACCGGGCCAAGGACCCCGACGACGAGCTGGAACTGCTCATCGTCAACAACATGCTGCTGACGGGCTTCGACGCCCCGCCGATCCACACCATGTACCTGGACCGGCCGCTCAAGGGCGCCAACCTTATGCAGGCCCTGGCCCGCGTCAACCGGCGCTTCCGCGGCAAGGAGGACGGCCTCCTCGTCGGCTACGCGCCGCTGACGGAGAACCTGCAGAAGGCCATCGCCGAGTACACCGAGGCCGACCAGCGCGACCGCACCCTCGGCCAGGACGTCGAGCGGGCGCTGGACGAGCTGCGCAACGAGTACGACGTCCTCACCGGCATCCTGCGCGGCTTCGCCTGGGAACCCCTGCTCGACCGTCCCGGCCCCCGTGCGTTCGTCGACGCGGCCCTGCGCACCGCCAACTACCTGCTCGATCCGGTCACGCCCGGCAACAACCCCGAGCAGCTCGACGATCCGCGCCAGACCCTGGGCCGCCGCTTCCGCGACCACGCCTACCGCCTGGAACGTTTCTGGGCGCTGGCCGGCAGCTCGAAGGAGGTGGGCGACCGCTTCGCGGACCGACCGGCC
Organism: Streptomyces sp. NPDC001530; assembly: GCF_042894545.1. Taxonomy (NCBI): domain Bacteria; kingdom Bacillati; phylum Actinomycetota; class Actinomycetes; order Kitasatosporales; family Streptomycetaceae; genus Streptomyces; species Streptomyces sp. NPDC001530. The sequence goes on along the minus strand of NZ_JBIAVS010000002.1, from coordinate 88,602 downwards.
TGGAAGCGGCACATCCAGTTCTTCGTCGAGGTCCGCGCCTACATGGCCAAGTTGGACGCCATGAATCGCGAGGCGCGCGGCCTCCCGGTCGCCCGTGACGTCGAGCTGTACCTCGCCCAGCTGACGTCGTCCGTGGTGGAGACCGGCGGAGTGACGGACCTGTTCGCCGAAGCCGGGCTGGAGACCGCCGACCTCACCCACCTCACCGACGCGCTCGTCGCCCAGCTCCAGCAGAGCGACACCCCGCACCTGGCGGCCGAGGCGCTGCGGCGGCTCGTCGAGCGGAAGATGCGCGAGGTCACCCGGCACAACATCGTCCGGCAGACCACCTTCTCCGAGCGCCTCCAGGACCTGATGGTGCGCTACATGCGCCAGCAGTACACCAGCGCCGAACTCATCGCCAAACTGGTCGAGATGGCCAAGGAAGTCGCCGCCGACGCCCGCCGCGGCGAGAAGTTCGACCCGCCCCTGAACTGGCGCGAGCTCGCCTTCTACGACGCCGTCGCCGACCACGGCACGGCCCGCTCGCTCATGGGCGACGAGGTCCTGGCGGGCATCGCCCGCGAGCTCGTCACCGAGGTCCGCCGCCAGCTCAAGCCCGACTGGATCGCCCGCGAGTCCGTCCGCGCCCGCCTGCGCAGCACCATCAAGCGCCTCCTGGCCCGCAACAACTACCCGCCGGACCAGCAGAAGGAGGCCATCGACCTAGTCCTCCGCCAGATGGAGCACTTCGCCAACGAGTGGTCCGAGAACGGCATGCCGGACGACTGAGCGGTGATGCGAGAGTCCTGCCGTCCGGGAGTGACGGAAGGACTCTCGTGGCGTACCAAGGGGGGCGGACGCCTTGCTTTGGGGAGGCCAGCCCGACGAGTCCGGCCAAGTGAGCCCGTGTGATCGATGGTCATCGTTTTGCACAACCGGAGTGGTCCAACGGACCGCTTGATCCTAGGGGGATACTGTGAGTGAGCTCACCGACCTTGTTGCCAAGCTGGAGCGGCAAGTGGGTGAGGCGGAGGAGGCGCACCAGATCGCCGACCGCCTCTCGGATGTCTGCGAGGAACTGCTCGACGAGATCCGGCGAATTTCTTCCTCCGTCTCTGAGCTCAGGTTCGAGCTGGACGGGTACATCGCGGACTGCGACTACTCAGCTGTGCAGCGCTCAACGTACGAGATTCGCGGAGCCACTGACGGCGACAGTCTGCTACCCATACTTCGCCAGGTTCTCTTGCTCCAAGCGCTCCGAGACGGCGCAACGCTCCCGGATCCGGCAGCGATTGAGTCGTTGCCGGAGTTGCCCGCCGAAGAGGTAGCGCACCCTACCCTCACCCTGGAAGAACTGCTGCGTGACTCTCAGAGGGAACTCGAGGAACGAGAGGCGTCTGCACGGCAAATCTGGTGCGACGAAGGTGACGAGGCCGACCTTGAGGATGCCCTCCATGAAGCGCGAACGGAGGCCATCCGAGACCGGGCGACCCGCGCAGGGCGGCATCTCATGGAGCTGTGCGAGTACATCACCGAGGAACTCTGTCCTAGGCTCGTGACCAGCGCCGAGAACGGGGATATTGAGGAAGCGCTCGAGACGCTCGCGGCCGTAGACGCTGCCGGCAAGGAGGCGGAACCGGCGTACAAGGTCTATGAAGTGGCGCTCTCGGAGCAGTACGAGAACAGTCCTTCCTCGCTGGGCGCCGTGGGTGAACATCTCATGTTGTTTGAGAGCTGGCTCGGCACCCAGTAGGCCCCACTTGGGATCAGCACAACAGTTACAACGAGGGCCCTGCCGACCGAGATCCAGGTCGGCAGGGCTCTCACGGCCGTACGAGCGTCACACGCGCCGCTCCGACGAGGCCAGCCCGACGAACCCCGCCCACGCGTCGCGCGAGACCGTGAGCATGGGACCGACGGCCTTTGAGTCACGGACGTGAACAGCAGCCGTACCGGCTGCGACCTCTACACACTGACCGCCCTCGGTTCCGCTGTAGCTGCTCTTGAACCAGGCGAGGCCGGATGCGGCGGTCGAGGACTCAGCGTTGTTCATAGCGCTCCCAGCAACCCTTCGATGAACTTCATTGACTCTCGCGGACTGAGAGCCTGTGATCGGATAATCCCATAGCGGGCGGCGGCGAGAGCTGCTTGTTCCGGGTCGGTCTCCAGAGCACTGGTGGCGTGCGTCTCGGCGTAGACGAACTTCTTGCCGTCCTTCCGGGTGACCACCGTGAACGGGCCGTTCACGCCTGCGTTCTCCTCGCACTCGGTCGGCATGACCTGGATCTCGACGTTCTGCTTCTGACCGACGAGGAGGATGAGCTCCAGCTGTCCTCGCAGCACGTCCTTGCCGCCGTATCGATGCCGCAGCACCGCCTCATTCATCACGAAGCTCAACAGTGGGGCGGACCGCCGGTCGAAGATGTCCTGCCGAGTCAGCCGAGCAGTCACCCGCTGCTCGACCGTTTCCGGGTCCAGGGGCGGACGTCGCATCGCGAGCAACGCCCTCATGTACTCCTCAGTCTGGAGCAGCCCGTTGACGACATGGGTGTCGTACATAAGTAGCTCGAGGCACTCTTTCTCCAAGGCGGCCATCCCCTGAAAGAACACCGGATACTGCGCCCGCTCCACCTGCTCCTTCCACAGGCACAGCAACCCGCCCGCCCCCAGCGCCTCGTCCGCCCGCTCGATCGTCCGGGGCGACGGAATCCTCCGCCCCTGCTCGAACGACGCGACCGTGGACGCCGAATACCCGATCCGCCTCCCGAACTCCTCGCGCTCCAGCCCTTCCCGTAACCGCAGCGTCTTCATGGTCTGCCCGAACGCGACGACCACGCCCCGCCCACCCTCGTCCTCCGGTCGCCGCCCTGCCCCGTCGTCGTTGTCCCAGCCGTCCCCGAGACTCACGACCGCGCCCACGCCGTCGTGTTCACGCTCCCCGGGAACCGCCTCGGCCCCCGCCGCCGCGCCCTTGCGCTCCGCCATGTCCATCACCGCCTCCTTGCCCCAACGCCCCGCATGGGACGCCGTCACGGTGCGCAGCGCGTACGCGCGCGTACACCTCGCGTACAGCCGCTCCCTGTCGCTGCGTCACCGCTGGTCACGCTACGCGACCGGCGGCACCGTGGTCGGCATGACCTTCAAACCCGCAAACCCCACCGGCACCACCCAACCCACCATCCCCTGCGCTCCCTTGAAGGCAGCCTCGGCTCCGGACCGCACCGCCCCGGACCACACCTTCGAGATGCGCTTCACCTCCACACCCCGCGGAGCCCGTCTCGCCCGCCGCCTTGCAGCTGTACGTCTGGACGCGTGGGGCATCCCGTACGGCACCGATCCGCACGACGCGATCGTATTGATCCTCGGGGAGCTCACCGCGAACGCCGTACAACACGGACACGTCCCCGGCCGGGACTTCCACCTCCGCCTCCACGCCGCACCGGACGGCCGTACCGTGCGCGTCGAGGTCACCGACACCCGCGCCGAACGCCACCCCCGCCGCCCGGCGGTCCGGGCAGCAGATGCCGCCGGTGAGGAGGAGGCCGGCCGCGGGCTGGTCCTCGTATCGCATTTCGCGTCCCGCTGGGACTGGCACGCGCGCCCGGACGGCCCGGGCAAGACCGTATGGGCCGAGTACGCCACCGTCAGAGACGTGAAATCAGCACCTCAACTGCCTTGATAACTGGGGTTATCGGGTCAGCACAGCCACAACTGACCGCCTCACTCCTACGGTTCCGACACATCAGTGCTGGAACCACGGGAGACACCACATGGACGCGAAGCACACGCACCACAGCAGCACGCTGCCGCTGCCCCAGCTCGTCGAGGCGCGGTTGGCCGGGGATCCGAAGCTCACCGACGGGGTCAAGAGCCGCATCCGCGAGGCGCTCGGTGACTCCGAGGGCGTACGCGAGTCCCACACCCTCGCCGGCCCCGTCTACCTGGGGAAGGTCACGGTCACCGGCTTCCGCGGTGTCGGTTCGGAGGCGCGGCTGAATCTGCGGCCGAAGCCGGGAGTCACCCTCGTCGTCGGGCGCAACGGCTCCGGCAAGTCGAGCATCGCCGAGGCCGTCGAGACCCTGTTCACCGGCACCAACGCCCACTGCGCCGGGCAGCACCCGAACCGCGCCGTCCGCTGGCGCAACCTGCACCGGGGCGAACAGACCGTCGTCGAGGCCAAGCTGACCGTCGAGGGCGACCCGTCGCCGAGCACCCTCACCCGCACCTGGACCGGCGACGCCTTCACCGACTCCCACGCCCTGCTCAGACGGCCGGGACACGGCACCGTCCCGCTGGAGCAGGTCGGCTGGGAGCAGGCGACGCGGGCCTACCGGCCGTTCCTGTCGTACGTCGACCTCGGCAACCTGATCAACGGCAAGCCGTCCGAGATGTACGACAACATCGCCGCGATCCTCGGACTCGACCACCTCAATGCCGCTGCGCGACGGCTGACGGCCGCGAAGAAGGAACTCGACGCCGTCGTGAACGCCGAGAAGGAGAAGAAGCCGCTGCTCCACGCGGCCCTGGAGAACGTGGGGCACGACGACCGGGCGCTCAAGGCCCTCCTGGCGATGGAGGAGAAGGGCGGTCCCGACCACGCCGCGCTTGACGCCCTGATCGCCGGTGTGCCCACAGCCGACGAGGGCCGGCTGCGGGAGGCACGGCTGGAGGCCGCCGCGGAGGGCCCCGACCTCGACCGGGTCGGCGCCGCCGTCGACGCACTGCGGCACGCCCTCGCCGACGTCGACGACCTGAAGGGGACCGCGGCCGCCGACGCCCACAGCAGGGCCCAGCTGCTCCAGGCGGCCTTGAAGCACAGCGAGCTCCACGCCGACGACACGGCCTGCCCGGTCTGCGGCACGGAACAGGTCCTGGACCGGGAGTGGGCCTCGCGTGCCGAGGCGCAGATTGCCGCGCTTCTGCGCGAGGCCGAAGCGGTGCGCGAGGCCGAGGCCGGCCTGCGGACCGCGATGCGGACCCTGCACGACCTGATCCTTCTGCCGCGGGAGGTCCCGTCCGTGCTCAGCGAGCCGTGGCAGACCTGGAGCGACTGCCGGCGGATCACCGACCCTGCCGAACTCGCCGAGCGCGCGTTCAAGGCCGCGGTGACCCTGGCGGACGCGTGCGAGGTCGTGGCGAGGAAGGCCCGTGAGGAACTGGCGGCCATGGACGAACGCTGGCGTGCGGTCGTCGACCTGCTGACCGAGTGGACGAAGCTCTCCCGGCAGGTCGACGCCGAAAAGCCGCGCAGAACGGAGGTCGGCGCCGCCCTCACCTGGATCAAGAAGGTGACGACTGAGATCCGCGACCTCCGTGTCGACGCCTTCGCCGACCACACGCAGCGGATCTGGGAGAAGCTCCGCCGCCAGAGCAGCGTCGACCTGAAGAACGTCAGCCTGCACGGCAGCGAGCGGGCCAACGTGCGCAAGCTGATCATGGACGTCACCGTCGACGACACCGAGGCCCCGGCCCTGAGCGTCATGAGCCAGGGCGAACTGCACTCGCTCGCCCTCTCCCTGTTCCTGCCTCGCGCCGCCACGGCCGACAGCCCCTTCGGCTTCGTCGTCATCGACGACCCTGTGCAGTCCATGGACCCGGCGAAGGTCGACGGCCTGGCCCAGGTGCTCCACGAACTCGGCCGCGACCGGCAGGTCGTCGTCTTCACCCACGACACCCGGCTCCCGCACGCCTTCCGCAGCCAGGGCCTGCCCGTGACCGTGCTGAAGGTGGAGCGCGGCGAGAAGTCCAAGGTGAACGTCACCTCCGAGACCGACCCGGTCAAGGAGGCCATCGACGACGCCATGGCCCTCGCCAAGACCGTCGGCTGCCCCGACACGGCACTGCGCAACGTCCTGCCGTCCCTGTGCCGCGAGGCCTTGACGAAGGCGATCGTCGAAGCGGCCTGGATCCGCCGGAGCCGCACCGGGCAGCCCGCCGACCGTCTGCAGGCCGCCATCGACGAGACCGAACGACTCATCCCGCTCGCGTCCTTCGCCCTCTTCGACGACGGTCTCGTCCACCTCGACGACGACGTCAGGAGCCGTCTGCGCGCCCTGTACGGGCCCGAGAGCACGACCCTGATCAGCCAGTGCCAGCGCGGCGCCCACCCCGACGGATTCCTCCCGCCCGACCCGGTCGCCTTCGTCAGGAAGGTAGAGGCCCTCGCCAACCGGATCCGCAAGCCGGAGGTGAACGCCTGATGCCCGCCACCCGCACGAGCGCCGGCACCGTCGCCGGACTCCTCGCGACCGCCGACAGCCTCCTCACCGCGAGCCTGGGCGGCCCGCTGACCCCGGCGGGCCGTGACCGCGGCGCCGCCTTCGCCCTGCGGATCGCCCTGGAAGCGGCCGTCGACGTGGTCCTCACCGCCGAGGAAGCCGGTCTCCGCCAGGTCACCATGCGGGCGAAACTGCTCTGCCTGCGCCACTACGCCAGCCCCGACCTGGCGCGACGCGTCAACGCCCTGTGGAGCGGGCTCAGTACGGGCTGCAAGTACCACCACGACGAGATCGGACCGAGCCACGCCCAGGTACGCGCCTGGCAGACGGCCGTCGAGACGCTCGTCACGGAGCTCGCCGTGCCGGGGGCGGATCTGAACTTCCCTCAGCAGACGGGCACGCAGCGTCCGCAGCCTGAGGTGACGACGGCGGCTTACGACGGTGAGCACACGTAAGGACCGGCAGTAACGGGCTTTGGCCCGCCGGAACTGCGGAGACGGCCGATAGGGTTTCGCGCTGTGGAAATCGGATCTTTGGTTGAGCAATGTGACGGCAGTGCCGTACGTCGTGTAGGTACCGTTCGTGCGCTGGACGAGACGGAAGTCGTCGTCGAGTGGGAGGGGGGTGAGAGCGAGCATTTGCCCGTGCCCGTACCGGAGTCGGTGAGGGCTCTCGTGCCGGGAACGATCCGATACAAGGCCGCCACCAATCTCACCGCCCTCCAGGGTGAGTTCGAGAGCGACCCTGTGAAGGTGCTGGCGGAACTGGTCCGTGAAACGGGGGAGCGGACCACCATCACGGCACTCCGGAAACAGGTCGAGGGCCTGGGGATCAACACGCAGAGGTTCGCCGACAAGTGGAGCGACCTGCGTCAGTCGCTCGTAGCCCGCCCTCATATCCGACAGGACGCGAGGAAGGGACTGCGGTGGGGCGGGGACGGGGGCAATCCTGGCAGGCCCCTTCGCGAGCTGTCGGCGTCCGAGGCGCTTCGGGAGTTGGCGGACAAGTCGCGCAGGATGCGGGAGACAACCCGTCAGTCACTGTCCGACGTAGTGTCCGCCGGACTGCATGAGCTGTCGCCGTACGAACGGCTGGCGGCGCATGCCCTCGACGTGCCCGTGGCCGAGTGGCCGCAGCAGTGGGCGGACCCTCATCCCGAGCGCGTGCCCGAAGGCGTGCGTCTGGTCGCCGTCGCGCACATCGGCGATGTGTCGCGTGAGAGGGGCCGGATCACGTTCCCCGGTACCGAACCCAGCTGGGCCGCGAGGAAGGCAGCGGAGATCCCGCCGTCCCTCGATCTCCTGTCGTTGCTCGTTCCCTTGGTTGCGATGCCCGTTCCGAGTCCCGCGGCGGACAAGACAGTCAGCCTGATGAGTGGCGAGCACGCGCGGAACGGCTTGCGTGCCGTCATGGACTGCATCGAACAAGTGCTGTCCACAGGCACCGAGTCGGAGGATGCACCAAATCAGAAGGCTTGGCTGGCCCCCTTCTTGGTCAGGGCCAAGGCACTGTTGAGGAGGACTTTGGCCAAGCAGGCCAAGGATGATGCCGCCCCGTCGCGAGACTTCGCCGAGGAAATGGCCTTCCGGGCCTACGCGTTGCTGGCGGATCCCCGGACCTGGGAGCAGCCGAACGGACTCGTGCGGGAATGGGCCCAGCACGTGGCCGAGCATCCGGCCATTCCCGCCGAACTTCGAGAAGCAGCCAGAACCGCCCAGGCCGCCGCGGCAGCCGAAGCCGCCGATGCGGGCGAGGCGGACAGCACGGGTGACGGCGAGAGGATTAAGGAAGGCCGGGATGCCGGGACCGCACCCGAGCCGCCCACGGTGCTCGCGGGGGAGGTCGGGTCCACGGGCTTCGAAGAGGCAGGCGATGACGACGTCGAGGTAGGCGAAGAAGCCGACACCGTCGCACCTTCGGACGCCGCGACCGAGGTCGGCGGTCCTCTCCAGGACGTGACGCAGGACGTCTCAGACGAGACACCGGAAGCGGCGCAGGATCCCGAGCGGGACCCGCAGGCTGAGATCGCGGCCCTGACCCGCCTGCTGGAGGAGGAACGGAGCGACACCGATGCGGCTCGGGCCGAGCACGAGCGGGAGCGCCGGGCCGCGTCGGCCGCGCTGGCCGAGGCGGAAGCAGCGGCGAACCGGTTGCGGCTCCGCGTCGAGGACGAGGAGAAGCACCGTGCCGAGGCCGAGGCGCGTGCCCACGCCACCGAGGCCAAGTGGGAATCGGCCCAGCGGGACCTGGAAGAGGCGGCTCAGCGCGCTGAGGCAATGACACGTCAGCTCCGGCGGCGGGACGACGAGTTGCGGCAGTCCCGGCAGACCACGCGCGGGGCTTCGCAGGCGCAGTTGCGGCAGGCCAGGATCGACACGCTGCGCGTGCTCGCCGCAGTCCTCGCCGAAGTCGCGGACCAGGCGGTGCACGAGGGTGAGGAGGAGGGGCCGGCGAACGCTCTCTACCGGAGAGTCCTGGCGCGGGCGGCGGCAGCCGGAGTGTTGGACATCGGTGTGCTCGGCGAAGAAACGGATTACGACCCGGCGGTTCACCGGGCCCCGGGCGGACCGGCGGCGCGGGTGGTGGTGGAGCGGCCCGGCTTCGTGTGGCAGGGCCCTCGTGAACCCGGGCCTGTCGTGCTGGAACAGGCGATCGTCCGCAGGGCCGAGCAGTAGGCAGGACAGTTGATTTCCGCTGCCGGGACCGAAGCCCGGCAGCCAGGGTCCATGGAGGACATCGGTGCAGCACGACAAGCCCTTGATCGGTATCGACTTCGGTACCGCGACCACCCTGGTGAGCCAGCGGCTCCCCGGTGGTGCACCGGAGAACGTGCCGATCGGTCACGGTACGGCCTGGATGCCGAGCGTGATCGCCGTTTCCCCCTCCGGTGAGCTCCTGTTCGGCGAAGGTGCCGAGGCGGCGGCCGGCGCCTCGGCGCTGCGGTCGGTGAAGCAGTGCATCACCCTCGGCCTGACGCCCGATGCGCTGCCTGGCCAAGAGAGGGGCGGCACGGTCCGCCAGCCGGCGGACACCCTGATCAAGCAACTGCTGGAGCATGTGCTGCTGCGCGCCAGGGCCGCCGGAGCGGACACGGAGGACGCCCACTTCCGCCTTGCCTGCCCAGCCATCTGGGACGGACCGCAGCGCAGGCGGCTCGCCACTCTGGCCAGGGCCGCGGGCATTCCGGTGGCTGTCGGGGACATCGTCGACGAGCCCGTGGCTGCCGGACTCGCCTGGTCGGAGGGGCTCTACTGGGAACTCGGCGAGGACCGTCCCGACGGAACCACGCTGGTTTTCGACTTCGGCGGGGGCACCCTCGACATCGCCGTGGTGGAGGTCACCGAATCACTCCAGGACAGCGCCCCCGAGCTCACCGTGCTCTCGGCACGCGGTGTGGCCAGGGCCGGTGACGCGCTGGACCTCCGGATCGCCCGGGATCTGGAACAGGACCTGGAGGCCATGGGCATATCGGTGGAGCGGATGTCTGATCCCTCCACTCTCAGGGCGCTGGTCGTGGCGGCTGCCCGACGGCTCAAGGTGCTGCTGTCCGACACGCGGTACGACGAACAGGCGGTTCCGGTCGGCGGCGGATACGCCAACCTGCCGCTGCTCACCTACACGCGCCAACGGCTGGAGGAGACCTTCCGGCCCCAGATGGAGGAAGCCCTGGAACACGTCAGGGCCGCCCTGTGCGAGGCGCGGCTGCGCAGGCGCACGACGCCCGACATCGCGCGTCTGGCCCGTATGCCGCTGTCGGAACTGGCGACCGACGTGCAGCACGTGCTGCTCGCCGGAGGCATGTCCCAGGTGCCTCTGGTGCGTCAGGCCTTCGAGGAGAAGTTCCCCCATGCCGAGGTGGAGTTCGACAGAGCGCTGGAATCACCGGAGCAGTCGGTCGTGACCGGCCTGGTGGTGCACAACTACCACCGGCTCAACCTCCCCCGGCCCGGCTTCGACCTGGTGCTGGAGTGGGACGACTCCGACGGAGGCCGACGCAGCGAACTGCTCTATCCCGCCTTCGAACCCCTCTACACCCCGCACCAGGTGATGCGCCGCGAGGAGCTGGCCCATCACTGGAGGGGGACACCGGACGTCCGAAGGGTCACCAAGGCCCGGATCCGGGCGATGGCGGTGGACGGGGAACCGATGGACTTCTCGGTGGAGGGCAGCACACATCCACATCTGCCCGTCGTACTTCACCCGAGGACGGCGTTCTCCCTCGCACTGCGGCTCAACGGCGAAATGATCGTGCATGATTCCACTGCCCGGCCCATGACGTTCAGGGTGGAGAGGTGGCCCGTGCTCCGGGCGGGAGAGCAGGGTGCCATCCGACTGACGCGTGTGAGAAGGGGTGTCCAGGAACACCAGCGGCCGTCCTTCACCGACCTGTATTCCCATCCGTGGCAATGAGGCGCGCGCGGCGGTGGCCCGGGGCGTGCCCCTGGCCACCGCCGGCGTCCAGTCAGTCCCCTTCGACCAGAACGAGGGCGACCGTCTCGGTGGACAGGCTGAAGCGGGCGTCCCGCTCCATCTGTGCCAGGAGGGCGTCCCGTCGGGTCTCCAGGTGAGTCACCCGGCTCTCGTGGAGGCGGCGGATCGAGGGGTGGTCCACCTCGTGGGCGAGACGACGGGCCCGCGCGATCTTCACGTGGAAGGTGTCCCGCACCGTCGCGCGCCGACCTTCGGCGAGCCGCGTGTTCTCGGCCTCGTAGAGCCGCTTGGTCGTGCGCTCCTGCACGGCCGCGAGGGACTGTACTTCTGCCAGAGTGTCGGCGAGCAACTCGTCGATACCCGCGGGCAGCGGCTCGTCGGCGTGGGTGAGTTCACCGCGGGCGAGAGAGGTCAGCAGCGCGGTGCCGACCTCGGGTACCTCTTGCATCGTCCGGATGTCGACCGCGGTGGTCCACAATTCGCGGCGCGAACGTGTGCCGTCCGTACGCGCCAGCCGGACCTCCACCAGATAGCGGGAGCCGGGCGGCAGGCCCGGCAGCCGTACCCGTCCGTAGCGCAGGAGCAGCTCGGGGCGTTGGTCGTACCACCACTGGGCCGTGCGCACCAGCGGATGGCGGACGCTGAGCAACGGAACCCCGCCCGCCGACGAGGCGCTCGCGGTGAAGCAGGCGCGCATCGGTGAGCCGCTCTTGAGCCTGGCCAGCAGATCGCCGCGGGGGTGGGGGAAGGCGCCCGCGTCCATCGCCTCGTACATCGCCTTGAGCAGGTCGCTGCTGCCGGTGATGTCTACCAGGTCGTCCTCGTGAGGGACTTCACGCAGGAGGCCGTACCCGCTGTCCGTGAGGAAGCACTCGACGAGTCCGCGGATCTCCTTGGGCCCCAGGTAGCGCCCCCTGCCCGGGCTGGTCTCGTCGAAGCCCTCGATGAGCAGGCCGTCCAGTCCCGTGAGAAGTGCCTGCGCGTCGTTCAGGGTCTCCAGGTCCTTCTCCCGGTCCACCCGCGCGACCGCGATCCGGTCGACCTGGCGGCGCCGCTGCTCCGGCGTGAGTTGAGGGTCCAGGACGATGCGGTGCAACTCCTTGAGGCGCCCGCGCAGGATCGGTTCGAGTTCCCCGATGGAGTCCTGGAAGACCCCGATGCGCATGTAGAGGCGCTGGAAGATGTCGGTCTCGATGGTGCCGGGGACCTGCATGTTGAAGATGAAGATCTTCTCGTACTGCTGGCCGAACCGGTCGAGGCGTCCGATGCGCTGTTCGACCCGCATGGGGTTCCAGGGTAGGTCGTAGTTGACCAGGACGTTACAGAACTCGAAGTCCAGGCCCTCGCTGCCCACCTCGCTCACCAAAAGCAGATCGAACGCGCCGGCACGGAAGTCCTTCATGATGCGTTCCCGCTCGACCGGCGGGGTCTTCCCGTGCATCACCCGCACCTTGAACTCAGGAGTCAGCCTCTCCTCCAGGTACTCCAGGGTGCGGGTGAAGAAGGAGAAGACCATCGCCTGCCGCATGCCCTTGGCGCGGGTGCTCCGTAGCATCTCCGCGAACCGCTCGAACTTGGTGTCCACGGGGAGCTCCCGCAGCAGGGAGCGCAGCGCCGAGAGATCGTCGGCCTGCTCCGCAAGTTCACGGGCGAGCTTCTCGGGGGAGGCGGCCGATTTCCTGGCGTTGTCGTTCGAGGCGTCCTCGGCGTCGTCGACGACCCCCGACTCGTAGAGGAGTTCCTCGACGGCCTCTTCTTCGGCTGGCCGGGGTGAGAAACGCTCCCTCAGTCGCTGTTGCATGGCCGGGATGCAGCTGGCCGCCTGCCGCAGCCACATCTGCGCGGCGAAGCCGGCGGCCGTGCCGCTGCGGGCGGCGCGCTCCAGGCACCATCTGTGCAGGGCGTCGTAGAAGGCGCGCTCCTGCGAGGTCCAGGTGACGGCGACGTCCTCGGCCTCGCGCAGGGCCTTGCGGTCGGGTGTGTCGGCCTTGCGCGTACGGTTGACAACACCCGCGAGGGCGTTGAGTTCAGCGATGCACCGCCGTGCCTCGGCGCGTTGGTGGGGAGACAGCGGCTCGCCGGTGCTCAAGAGCTCCTGGAGACGCCGGAACTCCGGTCGTCGAGCGGTGATCCTGCCGTACGCGGAGGTCTGGACCCGCATGAGCCGGGAGTGCAGGGCCCGAGCGCCGTCGGGGGCGTCCGCGTCGCCCTTGGCGAGACCGATGGCGACCGCGTTCAGGTGGCGGTTCGGCTCGAGCTGGTTCTCGAAGACCTTGGGATCCGGGAAGGACGCCTCGTCGAGAAGGTGAACGAGGTTGTAGAGGTCCTGGTTGCCGAGGTTGAGCGGAGTGGCGGAGAGGAAGATCAGGGCATCCGCCCAGTCGGCGAGCAGGGCTGCCGCGGCGTGGCTCCGGCTGCTCGCGTTGCGCAAGTAGTGAGCCTCGTCCACGATCACGAGGTCGAACCTGGGCTGGAGGTCGGCGAGCTCATCGAGTTGCCCGGCCCGCCGGAGCCGTTCCAGGGACACCACTCCGGCGAACGGCTCACTGGTGTCCCCGCTGCGGAACAGCTCCACCAACTCCGTCATGCCCTCCTTGTCGAGGACACGCAGGTGTCGGTCGAAGCGGTCGCGCATCTCGTTCTGCCACTTGGTGACGAGTGCGGCGGGACACACGACGAGCCCTCGGAAGTGCGTGCCACCACGTCGTCCCGAGGTCCGCCGCAGGTGGGTACGCTGCTCCAATTCGTTCCAGATCAAGCCCGCTTCGATCGTCTTGCCGAGACCGACTTCGTCCGCGATCAGCAAACGCTGGCGGTCCGAACTCATCAGCTTGAGCACGGGCCGGAACTGATAGGGCCGGAACACCGTGCGGCTCGACTGGTACGAATACACGACATCCGTGAGCGGCGTGCTCAATTTGGCGAGAGTGAGAGCCAGCGCGGTCCGGTCAGCGGGAGCGGGCGGACGGAAAATCCAGTCCTCGGGCTCATCAGCGCTGGGCGGAAGCGCCTCGAGATCCTCCTCGAACGCCATACGGCGACCGCCGGTCGCGTCCTGCAACCTGTACTGGACGCTTCCGTCCCGCGTCGGCGTCGCCTTGAGCACGGTGAAGGTCTCTCGCCTCCCCGCCAGACGGACGAGGTCGCCGCGGGCGAAAGCGGGTGTGACCTCGTCGGGGACAGCGGCGCACCATTCCCGGTACTGGAGAAGGGCCCGGTGAAGCATATGACCGTCGTCTATGTCACGGAGACGCTTCCGCTGGGGAGCAACGGCATCTCCGCCGTTGCCCAATGCGAATCCGACGAGAACCCGGCCGGCTCGCGACTCAAAGAGGTAGATGCCGCGGGGCAGCCTGCTCCGGGTGTCGCCGCCAAGTGCTTGCGGCACGGGATGCTGTCGTGCCGCGGGTACCGGGATCCGTTCGGAGTACTCCGGGCTGTCGTAGAAGAAATGCTGCGCTTCGCTGAGCGCTTCCAACGCCGTTGCTCCGGATGGGTCCCCCCAGGGGATGTACTGCAGTCGGAGCCGGTCGTCATCGAGCGGCGCCCCTGCCGCCGTTGCTGATGTCTCCCTCATCCCGCCCCCCTGGCTGTTGGACACCCTGCCCGGGCCCTCAAGCGGATCAGCTCCCGCCGCCTGGGGGAGGCCGGAGTGGTCCAGACTGTCGAGCTGGCCAACAGAGGGATCGCTATCCCCTTGCTGCCGGGCTCATGCATGAGTCAAAGCCTCATCACAATGCCGTTTTGGCCCGCGCAAGACTACTTGGTAACACTCAGTGGCTACCCGTCCCCTCTGCGAGAACTGCCAGCACTTGTCGTCCTCTGCCTCGGGCCTGCCGAGCAGTCATGCGACGCGACATCCTTCGACCTGGTCACGGACGGCTTTCGAGCGTGGTCGATAGAGGGTCGATGGAACAGGGTGGAATGCGCGGGCGACGAGCGAGTGCTGGTCTGCCGAATGCTCAAGCCTCAGGCCGAGATACGGGTGGACGCGATGTCCGCAAGCCGACAGCAGGTCGCGGTTCGCGCGGATGCCCTATCGCCGGACATACTGTCGGTGCCGTCCGACTGAGCGGACCGGCGGGTCTTACTTAGACGATGTCCTATGTGGTGATCGCTCGTTGGGCTGTCCATGGGGCGGGGTACATGGGGTTGGATTGTTCCGGACGGCTTGTGGGAGATCGCTCGGCCGTTGATCCCGGAGGGCCAGGCACGGCCGCAGGGTGGCGGAACTGCGAATACGCCTGACGAGACGCTGTTCGCAGCGATCATCTACGTGCTGGTCAGCGGGTGTTTGTGGCGGGCTCTGCCGCCGTGTTTCGGGATATCGAAGTCGACCGCGCACCGGCGGTTCATGATCTGGTCGAGAGCCGGCGTGTGGGGCCGTCTGCACGAGGCGGTCCTGCGCCAGTTGGACGACGCCGGCCTGATCGACGTCTACCGCGTGGTCCTCGACTCCGCGCACGCACGCCGTGGGCCTGGTTGCGGCAGTTGGTGCGTAGCTGCACCAACTTGCGTCGGCCGCACACCAGTTCCCGCAGCTCACGCACGTCCGGAGGAGCGAGCCATGCCTCCGGCAGCCGCCCGAGCCGCAGCAGATCGGCCAGGTCTGCGACATCGCGTTCGTCGTTCTTCACCCGGCGATAGGTGAACGCCTTCACTTCCAAGGGATGGGCCAAGTGAACCTCTGCACCGACGTCCGCCAGTGCGTCGGCGGCCCAGTACCAGCCGAGGGTAGCCTCCAGCACCACCTTCGCCTGCGGGCCAGCCTTGGAGATCTCCCGCTTGAGCCGGGCGGGGTCGTTGTTGAAGCGGACCATCTTGCCCAGCCGCCGTCCGTCCGGCGCCATGCGGACCAGGACCGAGCGGCGACGGTGCAGGTCCATTCCCACCCACTGCACACCGTCGTACGGTGAATCCATCGAGGGCCTCCCCGAAGTCGGACTTCTGCCTGAGCCGAGCATCCTGCGCACCCGGCAGGAGCCGGAGGCCCGGCCCCTTTCATCGCATCAGACTGGGACAAGGCCATCGTGCTCTCTTCCGGCTGAACTGCCCGTTCACCAAGGAGACTTGCGCGGTGGCCTGCCCTTGCTCAGGGAGCAAGCAGCGACAGCGGATGCACGCCCCGGGCAGACACCCGCGCGTTCACGAACCTTGACCGGCTACACCACTCGGCGGGACGCCACCAGTGTGCATTGCGCTGGACGATGCGATAGTCGCGCAGGCCCGCGCACGCTTCTACAGACAACGGGACTGTGCCCGGCGTGGATTGGCTGGGGGAACGATGAACACCGCGGAATGCGCGCGCCTCGACTGGCTCAAGAGCAGCTACAGCCGTAACGAGGGCGGCGAATGCCTGGAGGCCGCTGCAACGCCCGGCACCATCCACGTCCGCGACTCCAAGGATCCCGCCCGCGACCCCCTAGCCTTCCGGAGCTCGGAGTGGGCCGCGTTCGTGGACTTCGCGGCAGGACTCTGACGCATAACGCGGGGCTATGAACGAGCAGTTCGTAGCGCCTCTGTATGCCGGCAGGTCAGCCGAGTACCAACAGTCGGGGCACACCTTGACTGTCCGTCGCGCGGCAGGGGACGCGGCCACGGCCTCCGGAGCCGTGTGCGCAGGTTCGAATCCTGCCGGGGGCACCCTGTATGAGGTGCCTAAAGACCCCGTGACCAGCAGAGATGCTGAGTGCGGGGTCTTCGCGTATGTGCAGGCACACGCCGCTGTAAGCAGCCGTTTGCCAGTGATCACGTAATGACGACGTAATGATCTTGGCTTGCCTTCTGGCAGGTCAACGGCCGTTTGTCGTCCCCTTGAGCGTAGCTTCCGACACACCTCCGACACGACGAAAGCCCCGGATCGCTCCGGGGCTCGCGTGAGGACCGTGCGGGCCGTTTCAGTCTTCGGTGTCGTCCTCCACCCCCAGACCCTTCAGGATCCGGTCGTTCATCTCCTGCTCCTGGCCGTCGATGCACTTCGCGTAGATCTTCATCAGCACATCCACCGAGTTGCCAGCGCGGGCCGCCACCTCCGGAGCCGGAACGCCAGAGTTGAGCCACTGGGAGACGCCCGCGTGCCGCAGGTCGTACGGGCGAGCCGCCAGGACGGAGGTGACCTGTCCGGGCGGGAAGGCCAGCCTCCGGGCCTGCTTCCAGGCACGCGAGTACGACGACGCGGCTACGACGTTGCCTCGCTCGCTCGCGAACAGCCGGCCGTCCTCCGCCGTACCGAACTCCTTGATGTGGTCCTGGAGCATCCGCACGAGTGGGGGCGGTATCGGCACGATGCGCACCTCGCCGTCTGCCCGCTGCTTCAGGCCGCGCCTGTCGTGCGCCTCACCGGAGTCGGTCCACGCCTTCCCGGCGGTGGGCCGGGTCTCGGCCAGATCGATCCGACCCCAGCCCTTTTCCGGGAGCGTGCAGTCGGAAAGGCGGAGGCCCAGCGCCTCACTAGGCCGCATGGCCGCGTAGTACAGGCAGCCGAAGAACGCCCGCAGCCGCCGACCACTCGCCCGGTCGTAGCCGCCGACGTACGTGACAGCCGCCAGCAGCTCCCGTGCCTGCCGAGGATTGACCACCACCCGGCGGTCGACTTCCTGAACGGCCCGCTTCCCCCGCTTGCGCCGCACCCGGCTCAGTGGGTTCGAAGGCAGCATCTCCAACTCCACTGCGTATTCAAGGGTGTTGAAGACGACCGCACGGCGCCGCCGGTAGGTCTGTGTGGCCGCAGGCTTGCCGTCGAGCTTCCGTGTGAGCGCGTCGATCAGATCGTGCACGCGAGTGATCTCCTGAAGTTCGGCCACGGGAAGGGACGCTTTCTCGATCCACTTCGCCGCCGCCACGATCTCCTGTGGCCGCTCACGCTCCCGCCGAGGCGGAGGCAGTACGTACGAGCGCAGCGCCCGCCGGAGATCAGCCGGAGCAGGTCGACCGCGGACCGGCTTGACCAGCGCGGGCAGGACGGTCGCCAAGGCGTCGGTCATGCTGTCCCGCTGCTTCGCCGAGGCCTCCGCCCACCGGGCATCGATGTACTTGAGTGCCAGTACCAGGAGCGACAGGGTCGCTTTGCCCCCGCGTAACGAGTCGGGCAGGCCCGTCACGGTATCGAACGGCTCGCCCTTGTCGGCCGCCCGGAGCAGCTTTGCGCGGAAGCGGTCGGCCAGCGCTTTCGTCTTGTGCGACTCGTGGAACGGCTCGCCGTCCACGGACCAGCGGACCAAGTACGTCGGATTCTTCGCGGAGCGGTTGATGCTGAGCTTCCAGATGACGACCTTGTACGACTTCACGACGCCGCCCCCTCCGCACGCTCCTCCAACCAGTCGTTGAGCACGTCACGCCGAACCCGGAGCTCCCCGTTCGGCAGCCGGATGCAGGGAGGGGCGATGCGCAGTTCCCGCCAGCGGTAGAAGGTGCGCCGAGAGATGCCGCCCAATTCGTCGAGCACCTGCCGCACGGTGAGCAGTTCGGCCGCCTTGCCGTGGTTCTCACGCACCATGGCGACCACCGGCCTCCCGAACCGAGGCAGCCAGGAGCGCCGCTTCCGGCGAGTAGCCGCGCCCCGCATAGCGCCACTGGCCGACCGTGACGGTCGGGCGATCAGCCAGGCCGAGGAACGCCCGTTGCTGTTCGGCGCGGTGGTCGGCACGTGCCTGCCGGAGAGCGGTCAACGTTGTCGAGTAGCGGCGTGACTTGGTGGAGAAGTGGCCGCCGTACCCGAGCATGTGGGCCCAGCGGCGCAGCCCGAGCGGTGCAAACTCCGGCAGACCGCCGAGCCACCAGCACGTACCGATCATGCGGAGCACGTGGGCCCGTACAGGCAGCATGACCAGTTCACGTGACTGGCGAATCCGCCCGTCGACCGCGCCGGCGGACTCAGCCCCCTTGGTGGCGTACTTCGCGATGTAGCCCGCCACGGCCGCCGAGGTCAGCCGCTCCCCCGCGTCGAACGCCGCGATGGGTCGCACGTCGACCTGTTCGCCGAAGCGCAGTACGCGCGCGCCGACGACATCCGCGCCGGGAGCCATGAGCCGCACCCGACCGACGGCCGCCGTTACCGCGTCCGCCAGCAGAGTCGTTGTCGCCCAGCCGAGCGGGGGCGAGGCCGGTCCGTCTGGTCCGTCGAGACGGATCACGGCATGGAAGTGGACCAGGCCCCGCCGCTGGTACTCGGCCACCTTCGCGTACGACAGCCGCGCCACCTCTACGAACTCCGTACGGGACACCCCGACCCGCCGCGCGATCTCACGGCGCAGCTCCAGCGTGAAGCGGTGCCAGAGCCGACCGGCATACGCCTGCCAGAGCACGGCTCCGGCGTAGTCGTAGCAGCGCGGGCACAGCGGCTCACCGAGGCGCGGCTCATCCGCCGCATGCCGCTCATGACATCCGATCGGCAGTCCGTGCGGGCAGCGCTCCCCCGCCTTCCGGGGACGACAGGCCCGTACACGCCCGTCGCGTTCCCGGCGGGTATGGACAGGGCCGAAGCCGGGCGCGGTGACGGTGACGAACACCCGAGGGTGCCCGTTCACCGCCTCCGTGACGTTCTTGCCGCCGACGAGCCCGGCCCGGATCAGCTGATAAGTATCCGTCCGGTAGAGGCGGGAACAGGTCGGACAGACCGTCGCCCGCCGATTGCCACATGCGGTCAGCAGCCGACCGCCGTAGACATCCGACCCGTACGAGAACAGAGCCTCGCCGGTAGTCGTGTCGAAGACGGTCGCCCCGCCGACCAGGTGAATCGGGTTGGTGCAGCCGCCGAGGCGGACGACGTTGCGCCGCCAGGCCGCGAACTCCGGCTCAGATGCTCTGGCGACCAGAGCGGCAACGCTGTTCGGCACCGGTGCGGTCATCGCCGACCACCGCCCCCGAACGCCTGCCACATCACGGCAGTGATCGCTTCCGGTCGGGTCTTGGCACTGAAACGGAGGGTCGGATCGGTGAGCCATAGCGCGGCGGCGTGGCCCGGACACACGTGCCGCTCGTATCCGTCGAGGCCGACGAGGACGACTTGTTCGCGTCCTACGCAGGTCGACCGTTCGGAATCGGGGCCCCTCAGTTCACATTCCGGCAGAGGGGATTTGCGCGAACGATGCGCGGTGGACAAAGTGTGAGTGCTCCTTTCACTGCTCATGTGGCGGATGGAGTGGGTTCCTGACGGGGTCGGGTTTGGCGACTTCGCGCCCCGTCGGGAGCCCTTCGTACGGGCGATCACTGCCGCTCCTCGGGCGGTATCGCGATGACGCTGTACGCGATCGGTCCGAAGGTGCGGCGTGCGTCGTAGTAGCCCTCGCCGATGTCCTCCACCGGGACGCCGAGCGGGGCGGCGACGTATTCCGCCCCCTTTCTGCGAGCGTCGGACTCGAAGGCGTCGACGAAGACGCCGAAGGACGCGGTACGCGGCACGAGGGCACTGGGGTTGGCGGTGAGGAAGTCCGCCAGCTCGCGAAGACCGGCGATGAACGCGGCACGGTCACCGGAGCGGATGGCGTACTCGGGCATGGCTCGCCCACCTCTCTCTGTTCTTGCAGTGGTCGGGTTGGGTTGCTTCAGAAGCGGAGTTGGCCGAGGAAGCTGCCGACGCCGACGAGGAGCGCCTGAACAAGCGGCGCGGCCACGGTCCTTGCGACCAGGAAGCCGAAGACTCCGCAGAGCAGCACATCGGCCCGGCGCAGATAGCGGATGCGCAACAGGAACCAGATCAGGAGGCCAAGCAGCAGGGCGGCCGACATGGACACCAGCACGGCAGGCACCTCTCACTTCGCGTCAGCGAGCAGATCGGGCAGGACCGGGGCCAGGTGCGCGTACTCCGCCGCGACGACTTCCGCCTCCGCCTCAGTGATCAGGTGGGAGCGAGCTCGTTCCCATCCGTCGCCGGAGGCCAGGACCGCGGTACCGGCCTGTTCCGGCGTGATGGCTTGCGCCGCCTTGAGCGCGTCGGGGTTGAGGTCTCCGAGCGCCATTTCCGCGGTACCTGGGTCGGCCACGCGGTGGCACACGCGCCCGCCAAGTTGAGCCCGCAGTGCCGTGACCCCAGGCCCCAGGTCGGAGCCGACCCGTTGGCCGGCTACGACGAGGAACACCCCTAGCGCCGCGCCGAGTTGGGCCAGCCGAATCAACGCCGTACCGGCCGCTTGAGCTTCGTCCTTCTCATTCCGGCTCGCGACGAGGAACAGTTCAGCGATCTCGTCAACGATCACGACCACGGGGACCGGGCGTTCCTTCTCGGGCAAGCCCCAGATGTTGCGCACGCGAGCCGCTCGGCAGACGGTCATGCGGTCGAGCGTCAGGTCTACGAGCGCCGCCAGGAGCTTGACCGCCTGTTCACGGTTGGTCGCGAGCGCGGACAACCGGGGCTCGTAGAGCGACAGTTCCATGCCGCCCTTGCAGTCGATCCCGACCAACGCGACCGGTTGCGGAGCCAGGCCCGCAACGAGCGCATTGATCAGCGTCGACTTGCCGGAACGGGTTGCACCGACGATCAGCCAGTGCGGCACACGGCGCAGATCTACCACCCATGCGGCGCCGGTCTCCAGAGCGCCCACCGTCACCCGGAGCAGATGACCGGGCCCGCGCAGCTTCGGCACGCGCGGAGCGGCCAAGGGGTCGGACACCGAAGCGGCGATCCGTACGATTCCCGGCTTCCAGGAGGTCACTCGTACCCCATGGACCTGCCAGTCCTCCGCCATGGCGGGCGCCGCCTTGACGAAGTCCTCGGGCACCTGCCCTGGCAACAGCCGCACCAGCAACCAGAATCCGCCGGTGGTCGGTCGTATGAGCCCGCGCTGGGGCACGCGCGGCTGAGGCGGAGGCGCCCCGTTGCCGACGAGTCCGGACACCACGGTCAGCGCGGGTCGACGGCTCACGGCCAACCCGCACCCAGCCATCAAGGGCCGCCAGGTGTACGTCACCCGGAACGCCACGACCGGGAAGCCGATTAACAGCCACCAGGCCACGGGATAGCGGCGGCGCAGGGCCGGGCCCGCGGAGAATAGACCCGACACCAGCACTGCAGCCACCACCAGAACCCAACTCGGCCAGGTCGCCCCGACCGAAGGGGTGGAGGCCAGGATCATCACTGCCCGGCCCCCTTCCCCGCCGAAGCCGGAGCGCTCAGGGGGCGGATCTCCGCGGCGCGGAAGGCGACCCCGTGCCGCCCGTCGTTCTCCCACGGGGTGGCGACCAAGTCCCGCACGGCCACCGGCATACCGAGCTGCACGCCGGTCGGCTCCCCGGCCACGCTCACGTTCACCACGTCCGCCGAGGCCCCGGCCATCAGGCAGAGGCCGACTTGGTACATGGTCTTTCCGGTCTCACGGTCAACGCGAAGCTGACCGGTCTCACGATTGGCAACCCGCGGAGTCGGGGGAACGGCACAGATGATCCCCGTGAACTTCGCGGTGTCGATCGGAAGGCTTGCCACTGTCTGAACTCCTTCTCTCTGGCACCCGAAGGCCAATCCTTCGGGTTGCTAGACCACCCGTAGTACGGGTGTCCATTCCAGAGTGGCGACCCGTAGTACGGGTTGTCAACCGTCTTGTGATGGGAGATGCTGTCTCCGCAGGAAGACAAGCTGTCTCCGGAGACGAACAGCCGAGAGGCGACCACGGCCACGGAGGGCCCGCATGCCGCCGAAGAAGACGCAGCCGAAGTACCGGCAGATCGCCGACTACCTGCGCGAAGGCATCCTGAACGGCACCTTCCCCGCCGGCCAACCACTCCCGTCCGAGGAGGCGTTGGCAAAGCAGTTCGGCGTGACACGCCCCACAGTCCGTCAGGGGCTCACGGAGCTACGGGCATCCGGTCTCGTCGAGGCGATCATGGGGAGGGGCACGTTCGCCCGCTCGCCCCAGAGCCGCCCAAGCCTCACGCGCCCGCGCGGCGCACGCCTCGCACCCGATGGCCGGTACGTGGAGGCCGACGGCATCCGATGGACAGATGCCGAGCCACCGGTAGCCACCCGCACGGACGCCCCGCTAGCTCTGGCGGATCTCCTGCACATCCCACCGGGCGAGCCGATGTTCACGTACGACGCCTTGCAGACCGCCGACAACGGCCGCCTCCGCCAACTCCACCGCACGTACGTGCCGTTCTCGGTACTGGTCGACACCAAGTACGAGGAGGAAGCGCCGCCGCCCGCGCCGGAGCTCTACGAGGCACTCGCGGAACTCGGCCACGAACTCCACTTCACGGAGTACATCCGCACCCGTATGCCCCTCCCCGACCAAGCCCAGGCCCTCCGCCTCCCGGACGGGGTCCCACTGCTGCACGTCATTCGCGTGACACTCAACGAGAGAGAGAAGCCGCTCTCTCTTGAGGAGTTCCACCTTCCGGGCGACGACTTGGAACTCTCCTTCAGGCTGTAGCCGGGGAGCGGCAAGCGGACACGGCAAGCGGATCTTGGTTGGCTCAGAATTTCTCTACGTCATCAAGGGCCCGCGCAAGCGCGGGCTGGCCCCTTGGGCCCGGCCCCTCTGCGCCTACGGCGCCGGGGCCGGTCCCCTGGGGCCGCAAGCGAGTTACGGCCCTGAGTAGAACCTGGACGGGCAAAGCCACGGTCAGAACGATGCCTCCGGCGGGGGACCGGCCAGCACCGGGATGGAGGGGGCACCGTTCACGACCGCGGGTCCGTTGTGGCGTGCGCGGGGAGCTTCCATCCCGTACGCCGTCGACACGCCGTAGCCGCGCAATTGCTCCATGGATCAAGCGACTGCCGCGTTACTTGGTGCCATGGTGGGGATCGGTGGAACGACGACAGCCGCCGGCTTGGCAGCCTGGCAGGGGCGCTGGGCCACCCGCACACAGATAGATGCGACGAACAACCAGTGGCGTCGGCAGGTGCAACGAGATGCGTACGGCGCGCTCGTCCAGCAAGCAATGAGCATCACCCGTCTCTTTGACGAGGTTCACTACAAGATCTGCCATGGGCAGTACGCCGATTCTGACGTGGACCCCGCGGTGGATGCGGCCGTACTCTGCATGATCTATCCACAGCGATGTTCGCAGTGATCCTTGAAGGGCCCCCCGGACCTAGCGGAGGCTGCTGGACTCCTCGACGACACGGTTAGAGCCTGGTGGATCGCGCTCCGGACCTTCGGAGACGTTGTCGCGCAGGACAACGAGGGCGCCGAGGAACTCGCGGCAGCGAGCACGACACAAGACGCGGCTGCACAGGCAATGGGACGGTTCATCGGTCAAGCACAGGCCTACCTGAACGGTGCCTGACCTCCCCGGGCTGCGGTCCTTGAATCGCCCATTGATCCCTTCGGACCTGACACCAACGGCTGACACCAACAGCGGCGTACGGGGCCGGACGGGAGCGGTCCCCCGCGGTCATCACGTCGGCGCCAAACTAGAGTTCTTCGTGCTCCCAGGGGGACCGTGATCGACTTGATAAGTGTGAGGCCAGAGTTCAAATCTGTGCTCGGTTCGGTCGGGCCACGCTGGAGGCCCCGATCCACAGGGCGGACATGGGCCAGCCGCGGATGGAAGGTACGCCGACCGCTGTGGACGGTTCGGGTGTTTTGGCCTCATGCGGGGTTTGGCTTTTCTATCCTGATCCCTTTCGGGGCCGCATGGATCGGGGAACAAGTGAGTGCTGAGATCGTGCAGTTGGTTGAGCAGGCAGGTCCGTATCTGACGACTGCGGTCGGTGCGTACGGGGCGGCTGTTCTTACCCGGGCCGAGGACGCAGCCGCGGACGCCACCGCGACGCTGGGGCGGCGCATTCTTCAGGCGGTGTGGCGGCGCCGGGACGAGACTGGCCAGGCGGAACTGGAACGGGTGGTGGATGAGGCCGCCGACGAACAGGACGCGTCCTACACCGCGGCGGTGTTGGGCAGGCTGCTCAGGCAGGCGTTGCAGGACGATGCCGAGTTGCGCGCGGAACTGTCCGCGATGCTGCGGACGCCGGTTGCCGGTTCGGTGACTGTCACGGCTTCCGGTGAGCGGTCGATCGCCGCTCAGTACATCGGTACCGCGATCACCGGTGATGGTCACACCGCGCAGCGGTCGTGAGTACCAACGACGACCTGTCTCGGTTGCGGATCGAGGCGGGCGGACAAAGGTCCATCGCCGCCGAGCAAATCGCCAACGCCTACACCGGCGACGTACTTCCCACCGAGGCACTGCACACGCCGGAGAAGGTCACTGCGGCCCCGGGCACCTCCAATCTGCCCCCGGCCGCTCTGTGCCTGGGGCGGGAGGACGAACTGGTCGAGCTGCGGCGCATCCTGACCAGCCGACACGAGGGGGCGATCACGCAGAGCGGGACGGTCCATGGATTGGGCGGGATCGGCAAGAGCACGCTCGCCCTGCACTACGCGCACCGCCATCGCGGCGACTACGCCCTGATCTGGTGGATCAACGCCGCGTCCCCTGACGAGATCGAGACCTCCCTCACCAGCCTCACGCAGACCCTGGTCCCCGGCTGGGACACCACCGCCGAACGGGGAGCGCTGGTGGCGTGGGCGATGCAGTGGCTCGCCTGGCATCCGGACTGGCTCCTGGTTTACGACAATGTGGAAAACCCCGACGACCTCACTCCCTACACCGGCGCACTCCACCAAGGCCATCACCTTGCCACCAGCCGCCTCACCACCGGCTGGCCCGACAGTGCCTCCACCCTGACTCTGGGCAACCTCGAACCTGACGACGCCACGGCCCTGTTGTGCTGGCTCGTGTTCAAGGCGACCAGCCCCGCACCCCGCGCGCAGGCCGAGGCGCGGGCCCTTGCCGCCGAGTTGGGGTACTTCCCTTTGGCGATCAAGCAGGCCGGCGCCTACCTCGCGCAGAATCGCGGCATTAGCCTCGATGCCTACCGCCGTCGCCTGGAAATCAAACTTGCGAAGTCCGCCCACGGCACCGACTCCGAACGCACCATCGCCCGCATCTGGAACGTCACCCTCCACGCCCTGGAGAGGATCGATCCGCTGGCCGTGGAGGTGCTGCACACCGCTGCCTGGCTGGCACCTGATGACATCCCCCACAGCCTGCTCACCGCGCCCGGCACTGACCCGGACGACATCGCCGAAGCAGTCGGAACACTTGCCGCCTACAGCATGGTCACCGACACCGGCACCACTCTGAGCGTCCACCGCCTGGTCCAAACCGTCCTACGCGCCCCGCGGAACACTGACGACACCCAGTCGACCCGGCACCTGCGTGGACGCGACGGCGCCGAACGGGCGGTCCTCCGCAGCCTGACTCCGCTGTCGGGCCGAGACGCTCCCGCCGAAGACCAGTGGGACGCCCTCACACCCCACCTCGTCACCCTCGCAGCCACCAGACCGTCCGAACACCACAACGCCCCACTCGCCGATGCGTATGAGACCGCTGCCCAACGACTCCACCAGCAGGGCCACACTGCCCGCGCCATACCCCTGCTGGAGGCCGTCCTCACCCAGTGCGAGCAGGCCTTAGGCAATACGCACCCTGGCACCCTGAACAGTCGCAACAACGTCGCGAGCGCCTATCAGGCGGCGGGCGATCTGCGACGCGCCATCCCTCTGCTGGAGGCTGCCCTCGCCCAGTGCGAGCAGATCCTGGGCGACACCCACCCCAACACCCTGACCAGCCGCAACAACCTCGCCACCGCCTACCAAGATGCGGGCGATCTGGATCGCGCCATCCCTCTGCTGGAGGTCACCCTCGCCCAGTGCGAGCAGATCCTGGGCGACACCCACCCCAGCACCCTGGTCAGCCGCAACAACCTCGCAGGCGCCTACCAAGATGCGGGCGATCTGGATCGCGCCATCCCTCTGCTGGAGGTCACCCTCGCCCAGTGCGAGCAGATCCTGGGCGACACCCACCTCGACACCCTGAACAGCCGCAACAACCTCGCGAGCGCCTATCAGGCGGCGGGCGATCTGCGACGCGCCATTCTCCTGCTGGAGATCACCCTCGCCCAACGCGAGCAGGCCTTGGGCGACACCCACCCCGACACCCTGAACAGCCGCAACAACCTCGCCAATGCCTATCAGGCGGCAGGCGATCTGCGACGCGCCATCCCCCTGCATGTGGCCACCCTCGCCCAACGCGAGCAGATCCTGGGCGACACCCACCCCCACACCCTGAACAGCCGCAACAACCTCGCCAATGCCTATCAGGCGGCGGGCGATCTGGACAGTGCCGTCCCCTTGCTGGAGATCACCCTCGCCCAACGCGAGCAGGCCTTGGGCGACACCCACCCCGACACCCTGAACAGCCGCAACAACCTCGCCAATGCCTATCAG
>NZ_JBIAVS010000002.1:0-61647 GCF_042894545.1 Streptomyces sp. NPDC001530 | reverse complement strand
AGGCGGCGGGCGATCTGGATCGCGCCATCCCTCTGCTGGAGGTCACCCTCGCCCAGTTCGAGCAGATCCTGGGCGACACCCACCCCAATACCCTGGCTAGCCGTAACAACCTCGCCAGCACCTATCAGGCGGCGGGCGATCTGGATCGCGCCATCCCTCTGCTGGAGTTCACCCTCGCCCAGTGCGAGCAGATCCTGGGCGACACCCACCCCAACACCCTGATCAGCCGCAACAACCTCGCCAACGCCTGCCGGGTGGCGGGCGATCTGGATCGCGCCATTCCTCTGCTGGAGTTCACCCTCGCCCAGTTCGAGCAGATCCTGGGCGACACCCACCCCAACACCCTGACCAGCCGCAGCAGCCTTGCAAGCGCCTATCAGGCGGCGGGCGATCTAGATCGCGCCATCCCCCTGCATGTGGCCACCCTCGCCCAACGCAAGCAGATCCTGGGCGACACCCACCCCGACACCCTGATCAGCCGCAACCACCTCGCCAGGATCCGTAAGGTCGCCCAGGCCGTACAGCAACGAGATACCGCAACCCCTGCGACCGCCTCCAGCCGACAACCTCCTCCAGAAGCAGCCAAGCGACCTGTATGACTGGTACTGCCCGATCCGCATAGAGCTACGGATCAGAAGGTTGCTGACATCCACGACTGACATCAACGACACCGGACGAAGGCGTACATCAGCGCGTCTGTCCGGCCGTCGCATCAGTCGCCGAGCGCAGCCAGGCCCCGCTCGGATCGAACTCCTTAAAGCGGGTGTCGCAGGTTCGAATCCTCCCCGCCGTAGTAGCGCCCCCAGCGCGCCGACCTCCCATGCTCGACCTGATAGAGACGGTGCCAGACTGCTGGGGATCGGCAGGTCTGGCATGGGGGTGTGCTGAAACCGCTGTGGACGGTTTGCGCGTTTTGGTCTTACGAGTGCCTGCCGTTTTCTACGCTAGTCGTTTCACAGCCGTACGATTTGGGGATCAAGTGAGCGCGGAAATCGTGAAGCTGGTCGAGCAGGCGGGACCGTATCTGACTACCGCTGTCGGCGCGTACGGCGTGGCTGTGTTCACCCGGATGGAAAGAGCGGCCGCGGACGCCACAGCAAACCTGGGTCGGCGGATTTTGCAGGCAGTGTGGCGCCGCCGTGACGACCAGGGGCGGGCGGAACTGGAGGTCGCCGTCCAAGACGTAGCCGTAGCACCGGACGATGGGGACGCGGCGGCTGCTCTGCGTCAGCACATCAAGCGTGCTCTGCGTGATGATGCCGAGCTGCTGGCGGAGCTGGCCCGCATGCTGCCTGCGGCCGGTGAGACGGTGCATGTGACAGCGTCGGGTGAGCGATCCATTGCCGCCAAGACGATCGGGACGGCCGTCACCGGGGACAACACGACGGTCAACCCATGACGGACAGCGCGATGCCCCAGGGAGGTGGTCCGCAGGCAACGGGGCTGCGGTCCATGGCGGTGGGTGGCGATGTAGGCGTAGCAATCACCGGCGACGGTACCCAGGTGGTGATGCTGCCAGCCGAGGCCGTGGGCTGGGCGAAGGAGGCGGAAGCGCCACCAGGGGCCGGGAACCTACCCAATTCGGCATCCGGCGTGTTCGTCGGACGGGAAAGCGAACTCACCGAACTGCGCAGCCTCCTGGCCTCAGAGGGCGAGGCTGCCGTCACCCAGATGTCCGGGACGCGGGCCATCCACGGGCTGGGCGGTATCGGCAAGAGCACACTCGCCCTTCACTACGCCCATACTCACAGGCGCACGTACACACTGGTGTGGTGGATCAACGCCGCGAGCACCGAGCAGATCATCGCCAGCCTAGCCAGCCTCGCCACACGACTGTGCCCGCAGTGGGCCACCACCACAGGCGTACATGAGCGTGCAGCGTGGGCGATCCTTTGGCTGCAATGGCATCCCGGCTGGCTGCTCGTCTTCGATAATGTCGAACGCCCCGACGACCTGCGCCATTACCTCGGCACCCTCCCTGACGGGCATCACCTGGCCACCAGCCGCACCGCGACTGGATGGCACGCCATCGCTCCCACCATGTCCCTAGGCCTGCTCGCCCCCGAAGCAGCCGTCGCCCTGCTATGCACCCTCGCCCTGGGAGAAAGTCACACTCCCACGCCGACACAGCGCCAGGACGCCGCAGCCCTTGCAGCCGATCTTGGCCACCTTCCCCTGGCACTCGAACAAGCCGGCGCCTACATCTTCGAGACCGGCACCTCGCTGGCCGGCTACCGGGAGATGCTGAGCGATGTAATGGACACGGCTGCGGGAGGAATCGATCCCGAACGCACCATCGCCCGTGTCTGGCACCACACTCTGATCGCTATCAAACAACGCAACCCGCAGGCCATCACCCTCCTCAACGCCATGGCCTGGCTGGCACCCGACGACATCCCCCGCAGCCTGCTCGCCCCGCTCTGCCCCGATCCGCGCGCCCTCGGCGAGGCTTTGGGTGCTCTGCACGCGTACAACATGATCTCCCACAGCACCGACCGCCAGGCCCTCAGCGTCCACCGCCTAGTGCAAACCGTATTGCGTAACGCCGGGTCGCAGGATGGCCCGCCGCATGGGAGACGTGAGGCCGAACATGTAGTAGGCCACCTCCTATACGCAGATGGTGCCGACGAGGCGGCGCCTTTAGAGCAGTGGCGGCAGCTAATCGAGCATGTGATTGCTCTCGCTTCCAGCACTCCAGCTGGCTACGCTACCGAGCAACCTCCCGATTTCTACCAACCTGTCATCGCACATCTACATGAGCAGTGTCAGGACGCGCGCGCCATCCCTCTTCATGAGGCTACGCTTGCCCGATGTGAAGAGGTTCTAGGCGACACCGACCCCTACACTCTGGCTAGTCGCGGAAATCTTGCCTGCGCCTATCACGTAGCTGGGCAACTTCGTCGCGCAATCAGCCTGCATGAAAAAACCCTTACTCAACGAGAGCAAGTCCTGGGAGAAACCCATCCCTCGACCCTAGCCAATCGCAATGGCCTCGCCTACGCCTACTCTGCGGTGGGAGATTGGGGGCGAGCTATTTCTTTGTTCGAGGTCACCTTATCTCAGCGAAAAGAAGCACTAGGTGCCGAGCACTCCTCTACTCTGACCAGCCAAAACAACCTAGCCTACGCTTACGAGTCAGTAGGGGATCTAGGGCGGGCCATCCCCTTGTTTGAGGATTCAGTGGCTAAGCACGAGAAGATCCTTGGTTATGCGCACCCCCAGACGCTCTATAGTCTTAATAACCTTGCGCATGCGTATGAGTCAAAGGGGGATCTGAAACGTGCCATATCCCTCTACGAGATCACTTTGGCGAATCGCGAGCGAATCTTGGGCGCCACCCACCCTCACACCTTGCAAACTCGGAACAACCTCGCCCACGCATATCAAGGGTCGGGAAGTTTCGCGCAGGCCATCCCCTTGTTTGAGACCACCTTGGCTCAGCGTGCACAAGTCCTGGGAGATATTCACCCCGACACCCTGATCAGCAAAAATAACCTCGCCTTCGCTTACAAGGAGGCAGGGGATTATGATCGGTCCATCCCTCTCCTAGAGAGCACCATCACCCAATGGGTACAGGTCTTGGGAGAAACCCATCCTGACACCCTAAACGGCCGCAACAACCTGGCCACTGCTTACGAGTCAGTGGGAGACATGGAGCGGGCCATCCCTCTGTACGAGGCGACACTCGCTCAACGTGCGGAGGTCCTGGGAGATACTCATCCCGACACCCTGATCAGCCGCAACAACCTCGCCAGCGCGTACTTCGAAGGCGGCGACCTGACTCGAGCCATCCCGTTGTTTGAGACAGTCGTTGCCCAAAGTGAGCAGGTTTTGGGAAACATGCATCCATATACCCTGCTCAGCCGTAGCAACCTCGCAAGCGCTTACGAGTCAGCGGGAGACCTAGAGCGGGCCGTCCCTCTGTTTGAAACCGCCCTCGTTCAACGCGAGCAAGTCCTCGGGGAGACCCACCCGCACACACTGACTACGCGCAACAACCTGGCCAGCGCCTACTTCAAGGCCGGCCAGCGGGACCGGGCAACCGTTTTGTATGAGGTCACCGTCGCTCAATGTGAACAGGTGTTGGGCAACACTCACCCCGACACTTTGATCAGCCGCAGCAACCTCGCCCACGCACGCCACGCAACCCAGGGAGGACAGCAAGGAGGCACGGTACCGCCTACGAGCAAAGCCGATCGCCAGCGCCCTCACGCGACCGGCTGAGGAGAACCGTGGCCTCGCTGAGTGTCTAACTGCGTGACAACACCGACGCACACCGGCGAACAAGCGCGGACGCCTTCGGACCATCCACCCAGGTGAGAGGAACCATGTCCCGAGGCACCGCCCCCAACCAAGTTGCTTCGGGACGAAGAGGTCATCGCGCAAGGCGCCACCCATGCGCTTCCGCCGTCGGGGCTTGCTCTGGTCGACGGCCGGACAGCGTGGCTCAGGCCGGCAGGGGTACAGGGAGGCACACGCGCGCCTGCACGGTCGGCTGACCCGCCATCGTGGCTGACTGTCGTCGGCTGAGGCTCAGACGCTCCGGGGTCCAGCTTCGCCAAGGGACGTTCGAGGCGAAGGGACCGTGCCATTCGCGTGCCAGATCCTGCGGGGAACCACGGGGAACAGCGGGGACTGGCCCCAGAGGCGACCAGGGCTCCAGCACCACTCCGCCGCAGGTCAGCGCAGCAACCGCCGCCAAGAAACCCGAGCTTCCCAAGCTGATGCTCGGCAGCGTGCCCCCGCGCGCTCCAGCTCGAACCGGTTCCTTAACAAGCGAATGGAACGCCGTGCCGCGAGATGCTGGCATGGGTCTAGGA
Organism: Streptomyces sp. NPDC001530; assembly: GCF_042894545.1. Taxonomy (NCBI): domain Bacteria; kingdom Bacillati; phylum Actinomycetota; class Actinomycetes; order Kitasatosporales; family Streptomycetaceae; genus Streptomyces; species Streptomyces sp. NPDC001530. The sequence goes on along the minus strand of NZ_JBIAVS010000002.1, from coordinate 56,827 downwards.
AACCGGATCAATACTCACGGCCGAGCAGCGGCATACGAGCCGCTTAGCTTCCACACGCTCCACCCACTGTTTGCAAGAATCACAGTGAACCTGCTCGTAAAGTTCGAGAACAGAGTAGCCAAACGACTCGGCTTCCGCCCATGACACACCTTCGGCCCACTCGTTATAGTGCGCTCCCGCCGCATTGCGTAGATGAACCCATGTATCCACTCTCGTCAAGAGTGCAGTACTTGATGTGCGCTTCAGCTCCTTCATTATTCCCGGCCACATATCAGCGAGGGTGTAGGCATCTCCGCGCTTACGCTTGACACTAATCGGTATTGTCCAACTAAGACGATCACAGATCTGTTCAAGAAGTCGTCCCGCGACGCCACAAACCATGAATGGGTCCGACGAGTCCAGAGCAGACCATAGTGAATTCGCAGGATCCAGTGCAGCCGACAGGACGTGCGGGCCACCACCGAAGTCCCACTGCCTAATCTCAATTTCAACTACAGGGTGACCAGTGCGCTGAAATATATCCCGAAGCTGGTTACGCCAAAGCCGGTCATGAACCGTAATCAATAGCTGCCACTCTTTAAACTCCTTGACCACCAGTTCCATCAGCGCAACCCTGATATTTGAATCGACGCTCTGTAGAACATCGTCGAGAATTAGCACCCTCGCTTGCCCTTGTCCTCCGGCTGCACGAGCTACCGCCAGGAAGTACAAGACGGCAATCAAATCTTGATACCCCTCGCTGAAGACCTTTTCCGGTGTCGTGGTGACATGACCTTCAAGCACTACGCGAATTTCCAAAGAGACGTCACTAAGGCGCCCAAATATCGGCTCGACACGCTGTACGTAAGGAGCGCCTGTTACAGACAGAAAAGCAGACGTCAGCCAGTCGCCGACTCCACTAAGCAGAGCCTGCATTGCAAGCAAGCGCTCAGTTGTGGCCGTACTCGGAAGTCGGAGCCGTTTGGCCCGTTGGTTCAGCTGCTGCACTCTTTCCTTATGCCTATTAACTTCGTCAACTAGCTCTTGAGTTGCGCGAGGCAGAGAAACCTTAATCCTGTCTACCACGGGCAGTCTCTTATAGACATCCACCGCGATCATCTCTGCTATATCGATCGCATCTCGCGGCGGAGGATCGACTCCGACCAGTTCGGCAAGACTGACCGCCGCCTCCCGCATCAATCGCTTCGCCTCATGGCGCTCGTCTACAACAGCTTGCTGCTCAGTTGTAAGAGATGACACTGAAGAGACATCGTCACCCAAAGCGTGATCGACAAAAATTGATCCACGCTTGATGGCCGGGGTGTCAAGAAAACGTAGGATGTCAGCCCGCTTTAAGCTCATCGGAATACGCGAAAAGGCTTTAGGGACTCTATCCCCGAACAGTTGCGCTCCCTTATCGCCGAACGTTGCCCAACGCCGCACTGAGGAACCGTCCGAAAGATCTACTTCAACTGAGCATTTTGTGCCACCGGAGGCGAGGTTGGCGAGAGACGGTGCCGAGTTTAAGCGTACAGACTTGTTGCGACCTACCGCCTTTTGGCAGGCCCATTCAATGGCATCAACTATGGACGACTTTCCCGACCCGTTGTCTCCGAAAATAAGACTCGAACTCGGCTTTCCGCTGGAATGCAGGAACGAAACTTCGAGCTTTCCTGGAACTCCTCGAAAGCTCTCTGCGGTCACTTGCGAAACACGGACCTTGGAAAAATCACTTCCTCGCTCCGCTTTGTTTCTTGTCATGCGCCCCCCAGCGCTCAGCCTCGACGGACCACCCACACAGAATGTATAGCTCCGTCTCGCCGCGCGCTATTGATTGGCCACTGTCACAGCCCCCCGGCTGGCCAGCTCATCAGACCGCGATTGGCCTTGCCCACGGGGTGCGGGCAGCCGCCGTTGAGGAGTCCCGTACGCGTGGGTGGTCGCCTCCGCCGTCACGTCCGGGCTGCGGCGCTGGGGCGCCGGTCCCGGCCGGGCGGTCGGAGGCGACCACCCTGCACGAGATGTTCAGCGACATGCCGAAACCCTGTGCGCCGGTTGCCGTGGCTGAGGCAGCCGGTACACAGGGCCGGGGTCCGATCCACTGCGGGAGGGGAGTCTCTGTACGTCGTCCGCAGCGGACCGGAGTTGTGGGCGGCAGGTGTCAGGCCGCCGGAGTGTCCAGGTGTCCGTGTTCCTCCGGCACCCTGGCCGCGCAGTCCGGCATCTCCGCGGCTAGTCCCGAGGCGATCAGCTCCGCCAGCAGTGCCGCCGCCTCTGGCCGGATCGAGCCGAGGCGCACCAGGCCGTCACCGAAAACGTTCACGTCAGCGCTGAGGCCGGGGAAGTCCGATTCCAGGCCGAGCGCGGACAGTTGTCGCGCCAGCGCTTCAGCGCCGCGCCGAGCGCGAATCCAGCCACGTACGTAGGGCACGTCGGGCGCCAAGTTCTCGGCCCGCTTCGCTACCACTCCTCGCCGGTCCGTCACGTCTTCCAACCTCTCAGCTCTTGCGTAAGTCGCTCGGTTCGCCGCACGCACCATCCGCGCCGTCCGGTCCCGGTTGGCATGACAGTGCGCGTTTCAGCAGATCCGCCAGTCGCTCCGCCGTCTCCGGCGAAATGCGCCCGAGTTCAATCAGCCCGTGGCCGAAGGCGTTCAAGTCCGCCCGCAGATACGGGAAGTCCTTCGCCAGTCCCGCCGCCGTCAGCACATCGCGCAGCGCGCTTGTGGCTCCTCGGGCGGCGTACCACCCCTCACTCTCCAGGGGCGACCAGTGGGCAACGTCGTGGCGTTCTTCGCCCTCACCGTTCATCGGCCGTCGTCCCCTCCAGCGCATCCGCCGCTGCTGCCGCCGGATTCGGGTACTGCTCGCCGTAGTGGTCAACCCGTGCCAGCAAGTCAGCAGCGGCCACGAACATGAACGCCAGAGCGACCGGACGCAGCGGGTCGGCCTCCGGGCGACGTACCGGGGCGCGAAGCCACTGGCAGCGGTCGCCGGACATGGGCATGGGGCCGGGAACGACGACGAACGCGTCCTGACTCAGGTACTTGTACGGGGGCGGGTTGTCGCTCGCCCTGTCCAGGAAGCGGATGAAGCGGTCACGCAACTGGGAGCTGAGGAAGAAGCCGACCCGCCGGGCCGCGTGGTCAACCATGACCGGGCCGAGCGGCATTTCCCGGCGTACAAGTTGGTCGAAGGTCTCCAGGCCAGTGCGGTAGTCGACCGCCACCACGTCGAAGAGACGCCCCGTCGGCAGCAAGCAGGGTGCGCGAGGGTCGTCCGCCCAGTGTGCCCTGCACATCTCCGGGTCGTCAGCAGCAGCGGACAGCCACTCGACGCCCCGCCTCGTCATCCTCTGCACGTCATCTCACCTCAGTATGGCCGCGCCGACAGCCTCTCTGCCGCCGCGGTTCCAGACTCGGCCTAGGGCCTCTGACCTGGGCAGATGACGAGTGGTGACAGGAGATGACGTCGCCGGTATGCGTGCGTCATCCCCCGTCACCTACCGGTCATCAGAAGGGAATTCGACTACAGCGCGTGCCCGGCGACCACCGACGCGTACATTCATCTGTGGGACTGCCTTGCCGCACGGCGCACGAGTGGGAAGGAAGGGGCGCGTTTCCGATGCAGTCGATCGGTGTCCGCTTACGTGAAGCTCGTACCGCCCGGGGCTGGAGTCAGCCCCGCCTCGTACGGGAGCTGCGCCAGATAGCCGCCCGACGTGGGCACCAGCTCCCGGCGGACGCCAGCGTGAAGCGGCGCATCGCGAGTTGGGAGAACGGCCACAGCGTTCCGGATGAGTTCTACGGGCCGCTTCTCGCCGAGGCCTTCCGAACCGGCGCCGCGGAACTGGGGCTGAACCATTCCGGCGGGGAGGACTTGGTCTTGCTGGAGGCCGGCTACCCGGCCAGTCCTGATGCCGCGATCGAGACCGTCGGACGGTTGTGGCGTGCCGATCTCAACGGCTACGAGCCGTTGTTCGAGGCCGAACCGTCTGAACCTGCTTGGAACGAGGCATCCTTACGGTGGCTCGTTGCCCCCGAGCCCTCGTTCCCATCCCCACGGCGCGATGACGGCCCGCACGTCGGTCTCGCCGATGTGGCGACGATCAAAACGACCGCCGACCTATTCGCGCAGCTCGACGACCGGTTCGGAGGGGAACACGCACGGCTCGCCGTGATCCAGTACCTCAGCCGCGATGTCACCCCGCTGCTGAACGGCCGGTACACGGAAGCGGTCGGCCGCGCCCTGTTCTCCACCGTAGCTGAGGCAACGCTCCTCGCCGGATGGATGTCGTACGACACCTGCCATCACGGCCTCGCGCAGCGGTACTTCCTCCAGGCTCTCCGGCTCGCCCAGGACGCCAACGATCGCCGTCTCGCCGGGAGCGTTCTGTCCGCCATGAGTCACCAGGCCACGTTCCTAGGCCGCTACACGGAAGGCGCCACGCTCGCCCGAGCGGCGCTCATGGGCATCTCGCCGGTGGCCACACCGACCCTCCGCGCGCAGTTCCATGCCATGGAGGCCCGCGCCCTGGCCCGTACTGGAGACACCCGCGCGTGCGAACTCGCACTCGCAGCAGCGACACAGGCTCTGGAGAGTCGGAACAGCGACGACGAGCCCGAGTGGATCAGCTACTTCGACGAGGTGGAACTCGCCGCGGAAGCCGCCCACTGCTTCCGTGACGTCAACAGCGCCCGTCAATCCGTCACGCACGCGTCGAACGCCATGAGCGGCAACCACGTCCGAAGTGATTTCTTCGCGACGATGGTTCTCGCCGACGCCCACTTTCGCGCGGGTGATCTGGAAGAGGCCTGCCACGTGGCGCTTGACGCACTGGATCTGGGCGAACAGCTCAAGTCGGCGCGTTGCGTGAGCTATCTCGCGGAGTTCCGCCAACATCTCTCACGCGCCGAAGACAACAACGTCGTACGGGATTTCCAGGATCAAGCCCGAGAACACCGGTTGTGGGTCGCTGCCAGCTCACCCGACGAACGCTGACGCAGCGTCAGAAAGGTCGCCACTCCTTGCGACCGAGACCGGTACGCAACGACCGCACACGCCGCTTGAACTCCTCCGCGGACCTCTCACTCGTGCCGACCTGGTGCCCGATCCAGACGACCATCATCAACTCGCGCAGATCGGCGAGCACTTCGTAGCCCGGCCAGTTCAGCAGGTCGAAGCCATAGCGATGGACAAACTCCTCGTACTGCGCCCGCGAGTGCCAGCCGTACCGCTCGTAGAAGATGGCAGTCAGGATCAGGTCCCACTCACGCGGGGCCAGCGCGAAGCCGTCGAGGTCGATCAGAACGGCGTGACCGTCCCGGTGACGGAGCACATTGCCTATGTTCGCGTCCCCGTGGATCATGCCGAAGGGAAGCACGAAGTCGAGCCGGTCATAGTCCTTGTTGAGCTTCCCGGCTCGTTCCTCCAGGAACGTGCGGTCTTCCTGCGTGACGCCGTCCATCTGCCCCAGCGATGCCCAGAGCTTCGCGAAGGGATCGAAGTACGGAAGCCTCAGGGCCTCAGGCTCTTCGAGCCAGTGCAGCCGACGGAGCAGATCGGCCAGCTCCCCCCACCGTCCCGTACTCCTCGTGCTCCTGCACGCTCTCCCAGAACGTCACGACCCGGCCGCCGACCATCAGAGGTTGCGTGACTCCGGCCGGCACCCGGGTCGCCGGAAGGTCCTCCGCCTCCAGCCACCGCGCGACCCGTACGGCCCGTTCCATCTCCTCCAGGGCATCGTGGTCGCGAGCCACCCGCACGATGACCGGCGAGGCCGATAAGCGGTACACGGCGTTGGAGCCGAGTCGCAGCAACTCGGCGCCATCCGGGTCCAGTTCAGCCGTCCTGCACGCCTCGCGTAGGACCGCCTCCAGGCTGTCCGCCGTGAACTCCCTGCCGCCGTCCTGGCCCCCGCCGCTGCCCGAGATCATGTCTTCGACCATACGGCGCTGCCCTGCCGCTCGACAGGCCGCCCACGTAATAGGGACGTAATGACCTTGCTCTGCGGACCCCTCGTCGGCCGCTGCCCCGCAGGTCAGGCCGCTGGAAGGCTCACGGCCTCACCCGGGCTCCGGAGCCGTATGCGCCGGTTCGAAGGCTGCACGTACGCGACTCGGTCCGAGATTCCGGGCTTGGCTAGGGGTCGAGCGGGTCGCGCCGGACCACGGTCGACGACTGAGTACAGCTGGCGAACCCGCAGGCACGTAGGACGTGGCCAGGTCCTGATTGAGGCTCAGGTTGTTCTACATCTCCGAGACTCGCCGCGGTGCAGTCTAGTAATTTTGAGCGTGCCATGAGATAGCGAGCTCAGGCGCCCACCGGGGGTGACCGGCTGCCCTAAGGAGCCGATGTGGCCGACGAAGCGTTCAGCATCGACAAGCGCCCGCTGCGCGATCTGCTGCAGCAGGTTGAGGTCGGCAAGGCCCAACTGCCTGAGTTCCAGAGGGGCTGGGTGTGGCCCTATCCGAACATTGCCAGCCTTCTAGCGTCGATCTCGCTGAGCTATCCCGTCGGCACCGTCATGTTGCTCAGGGCGGGTGGCGACGTTCGGTTCAAGTATCGGCCGATAGAAGGGGCCACCCCGGTTGGCGAGCCTGAGCCTGACACGCTCGTGCTCGACGGACAGCAGCGGCTAACGTCGCTGTTCCAGGCCCTGAAGTTGAAGGGCCCGGTGGTCACACAGGACTTGCGCAAGCAGCAAGTGTTTGGCTGGTTTTACGTCGATATGGTCCAGGCACTCGACGAGAACGGCGACCGCGAGGACGCCATCCGTTTTGTGCCTGAATCACGCAAAGTGCTCAACTTCCGGGGCCAAGTCATCGAGGACTACTCGACTCCCGAGCGCGAGTACCAAGCACATCTCTTCCCGCTCCAGGCGGTCTTCGACGGCGGCGACTGGGGTTATGAGTTCACCGACTACTGGGACGGCGACAAGGACAAGCGGAGGCTGTGGCGCGAATTCAACGAGGCGTTCGTCCGCCCCTTCGATCGCTACCACGTGCCGGTCATCGAACTAGGGCAGGCGACCCCGCGCCAAGCCGTGTGCCAGGTGTTCGAGAAGGTCAACACCGGCGGTGTCACCCTGACCGTCTTCGAGCTGCTGACGGCCACTTACGCGGCGGACGAGTTCGATCTACGCAACCACTGGGAGCAAGAGTGCCGTTCTGCCTGGAAGGCACCTGAGTACCGCATCCTTCGCGAGGTCTCCAATACCGACTTCCTCCAGGCGGTGACCCTGCTGGCCACGGCCGAGCGGCGCCGACACGAGGCCGACCGGGGGATGGAGGAAGAGCGTCTGCCGCGCATCGGCTGCAAGCGCAAGGACATGCTCGCCCTTTCGCTGGAGGACTACGTACGCTTCGCGCCATCGGTCATCGCCGGATTCAAGGCGGCGGCGAAGTTCCTGCACCAGCAGTACGTCTTCGATACGAAGTTCCTGCCTTACGGAACCCAGTTGATACCACTCGCCGCGATCCTGGCTCTGGCCGGGGACGCCGCGCAGAGCGCCGGAGCCCAGCATAAGCTCGCCCGCTGGTACTGGTGCGGTGTGTTCGGGGAGCTCTACGGCGGATCGACCGAGACCCGGTTCAGCCAAGACCTGCCGGACGTCGTCGACTGGATCCGCGGGGATACGGTCGAGCCCCGGACCGTCACCGCCGCCCAATTCGCCCCCGGACGTCTGCTGACCCTCCGTACTCGCAACAGCGCTGCCTACAAGGGCATTTACGCTTTGCTACTCAAGGCTGGGGCCGTGGACTGGCGCACCGGGGAGAAGGCTGAAGTCACCGGGTACTTCGACGAGTCCATCGACATCCACCACATCTTCCCCAAGGCGTGGTGCGACAAGGCGGGATACCAACCCTCTGACTACAACTCGATTATCAACAAGACGCCATTGACCGCCCGTACCAATCGAATCATCGGAGGTGCGGCCCCCTCCGACTACCTCAGTCGTCTAATCAAGGTCGCGGAAACCCCTCACGAAGGCGTGGCCGAGCGCATCCGCTCCCACCTGGCCCAACCGGAACTGATGGCTACCGACGACTTCGATGGGTTCTTCACCGCTCGAAGGACTGCGCTGCTCGGCGGCATCTCGGCCGCAATGGGCAAGGCAATCCTGGATGACGAATCGACTGCCAATGCTCCCGGAATCAGCCTCGACGTGGCGGACGACACCGACGATCTGTGATCCCTACTTCCGTGGGTCCATAGCCGGATCGGCGGCCGGTGGAGCGGATCCATGTCGGCCCCGTAGTCGAATACGTGTTGAAGGCCGGAGGCAGCAAAGGTAGCGCAGCGCTATGTACCAGGTCAGACCAGGGATGGCGCTGCAGGCGGCAGGCGCTTTCTAAGCCCCCGTTCACTCGCTGCGTCGTGATCTACCGATGGATGCGTACGTGTGGCCCAGTGGCGCGGAAGTGCCGACCGCAGACGCGGTCCGACGGAGCTAGGCGGCCGCCGTCGCGACTCTGCCCGTGGGGCCCGAAGCACCGGAAAGGTCATCGGTCACCAGCCCTTTGGCGCTTTCATACGTATAGACGGCGTGCCGAACGCCGTGGCCCTGGCCGAGATAACAGCCATGCCGCAGGCCGCTGGATTCCTCCGGGGTAAGCGACCAGCAGTCGGCCTGGGGCTGGGCGTCGTACGATGCGTGCGTCCGCCAGAGAGGGGCTTTGACGGGGAACAGCGGGGGCGCTGCTACGCACTCCGGGGTCGACTTCCAGCAGCGCATCGCAGCTCTCGCCATGAGCCACATGCTGTGCTCGCGCCTGCCACCTCCGGCTGCTACCCGAAGAATGCACCTCAGGAGGCCCGCCCGGTTCCGCTGCTCGGCGACCCCTTGCCCGGCATCCCGGTCCGAGGCCGCAACGCCCAAGGCCGGGCCGACGCCTGCTGGCTGCCCATCGCCAGAGGGCTCACCCCGCATGGCCTACGCCACTCCCACCGCACGCACATGGAGGACCTCGGCACCGAGAAGGTGCTGATGGACGAGCGCATGGGCCACATCGACGGCTCGGTCTCGGCGCGCTACGCCCACGTGACCCCTGGCATGCGTGAGCGTCTCAAGGTCGGCTTGACCGAGCAGTGGGAAGCAGCGCTCGACGTCCGCCGGAGCCTGCACCCGCGCTCGCCGGTCGCTGTACTCGATCGGCTGCTACGCGCTCGTGCCACGACGGCCAGTCCGAGCGGAGGAGCTGCGCATTGACCGACGCTCGTGAGTGCGCGCTCTCAGAGATTGACCGACGCTCGTGAGTGCGCGCTCTCAGAGGTCGACTGGCGACACGTCGTCGCCGAGCCGGGGGTGGACCCGCGTCAGCAGCCGCTCCTCCAGGACGGTCGCGTAGATGGCGGCTTGCGTGGCGGCGGGGTGGCTCGGCGGCCAGATCCCGCGGCGGAAGACGCAGCGACGGCCACGGAAGAGCACCACGGCGGTGGCGGCGACGACCACGTTGTCCGCGGCATCGGATACGGCTTCGCCGGTGAGTGACTCGAACTCGCCGCCCCGTCGGTCGCAAAGATCCAGGACAGCCTGGCGGGCGGACCGCAGGAACACGTCCGTATATTCCTGCGGCCCGCCCCAACCGGCGTGGTCGTCAGTCACCGCAGTTGTGCATCGCGCTGTCGGCGGAAGCCAGGACGACCTCACCGCCACCGGCGGGAAGGACGAGGTGGACGCCGTTGACCTTGAGGCCGGCATCGGCGCCGGTCGAGGGCAGCTGTTCGTTCACGATGAGCCGACCACCTCCGACGAGCGGGATCTCCGTATTCGGATCACCCGACACCGTAACCGGAACTCCCGCGATCTTCAGGGTGAGCGTGGTGCTGCCCGTGGTCCTGCCGCATTCGCTGCTGGAGACTGCGGTGAGCCCGGACACCTCGATGACCGGCACACCGGGTAGTCCGATGCGGGCCTGCGCAACCGTCGAGGTCGCCGTGACCTTGCCGGGGGCGAGCGTCGTGGTGACCTTGGGGCACAGCTTCTGCACCGACAGCAGCGGCGAGCTGTACTCGGCCGAGCACGGGGTGTCGGTTGCGCTCGCGTCCGCCGTACGGACGGTCCCGGTGTCGGGCTGCGGCTCGATCTCCAGGAGCGGTACGCCGATGAGAGCGACGTGCGCCGAGAGGCCGTAGGCGCGGCCCGTCGCGTACTGGAGCTTCAGCTGTGCGGAGGTCTCGGAGGCCAGGTAGCCGGCGTCACCTGCGAAGGACGCACGCAGCGGGACGGTGGCGGAGTCGGTCAGCGGCTGGTCCACCGACGCGACGGTGCAGGTAGCGGTCCCGGTGTTGCCCGTCGTTCCGGTGCATGACTGTTGGTCTTCACCGGCGCCGAGGACGAAGCGCACACTGCGCCCCGGCAACGCATCTCCGTGGAAGTCGGTGAGCTTGGCGGCCAGCTGGGCCGGAGTGCCGTTGGCGAGGTGCGTCACGCCGGTGTAGTCGAGTGTGGTCGGTGAGGTCAGACCCAGTTCGGCGGACGTGCTGGACGGGTTGTAGTCGTCGTCGCCGCCGAAGGTGACGGCTACGGGCACCGCGTTCGACGTTCCCTGTGGCTGGTCGACCGAGGCGATCGTGCAACTGGCCGTGCCCGACGCCGTGGTGGTGCCGGTGCACGTCTGCTGTGTGGCTCCGGTGCCCAGCGCGAACCGCACGGCACGGCCGTCGGCTGGCGTCCCGAAGACGTTGGTGAGCTTCGCCGAGAGGCGGGCCGGGGATCCGTTCACCGCGCTGTCGGTACCGGTGTAGGTCAGGGCGGTGTCTACCTTGTGTGGCTGCTCGGGACCGGGGCAGTCGGCGGCCTGGAAGCAGGGCAGGAAGTAGTAGGCGGTGATGATCCCGAACGGCCTGCCGTCGCCCGAGCGCGGATCATTGTGGGTGACGTACACGACGACGAGGCTGGCGTCCGTGTTGGTGCAGATCACCCGGTTGTCCGGGGCGGGGACGCAGAAGCCCTCGGTGCCGACGGTCTCCTGGATGTCGTCGTGGTCGGGCACCACACCGTGTTCCAGGATGTGCCGCCTGCCGAAGCCGTCCACGGGAGGGTTGCACTGAGGTGTCTTGCAGTCGTTCTGTCCTTCACGCAACGGGATGTCGTTGCCCGCCGTCCCCCGGAAGGTGTCGACGACGGTCCAGTCGATCATGTTCGGATTCGGGTCACCGGGATCGGCGGATGCGGTGGCGGGCGCTAAGAGCGCACCTAACAGCCCCAGCAACAGGGTGAGTACGGCGGATGACAGACGTCGGTGTGCCCGGCCGCGCGCCGGGGCACGCGTGAGTGTGCGCCGGGGGTCATGAAGAACCGGCACGGAATCCCCTCCTTGTGACCGGCCGTCCCATGACGGTCCGGCGTCCCCGCGACATCCTGACCGCCACGGGGACACCACCTTGCCGCCAAGTAAGGGACATGACAAATAGTTGTCGCGCGACGGCGAGTCCTGTCAGCGCGGGGTAGCCGTTACGTGCGTTTGGAGGTCAGTGATCAGGCTCCTCATCCACCGCGGAATCCCTGATCGGCCACAGCGGCGCAGCCTTCCCGGTGGTGCGTGGTCTATCGACGGTGCGCCAGCTTCAACGCCGTGTGTCCGATGACCGCGGGCATGGCTGAAGTCGTTCGGCGGGGACGATCTGGTCAGTCGTGCGCCCTGCCCTGTCCATCGCTGATCGTCTTAAGATCACTACTCTGCGTACGAGGGAGCGTGGCATGGCGGCTGGTGGATCGGCGTCGCGGCGGGCGCAGGAGGCGCGGCGGCAGGAGCGGCTGCTCAGGGAGCAGTGGCAGGCGGCCCGGCAGCAGGCTGGCCGTTGGGAAGCCGCCAGCGAGGGCGAACGCAGGGTCGCCGCCCAGCTGTTGGTTCTGACGGCTCGCGGGTGGCGGTTACTGGTTGACCGCAGGTGGCCGGGTACGCGGGTGGCCAACGTGGACATGTTGTTGGTCGGTCCCGGTGGTGTGTTCGTCGTCGGCGTCAAGAACTGGCGCTCCGCGCCAGAGACTTCGGGGGGAAAGCTCCGCGCTGGCGGTGAGCCCCGCGATGAGGACGCGGCCAAGCTCCTGGCTGTGACGAAGGTGGCCGAGTCGGCGGTGGCGTCCTTGGGGATGTCCCCGGTCGCGCTCCAACCCCTCATGGTTTTCGCGGGGCACCGCGTCGATGCTGGGCTGGGCAGGATCCGGCTACTGGGGGAGCATGAGGTCGGGCCAGTTCTGCTGTCGGAGCGCAGTCGACTTCGCGCCGAATCCGTACGTGCCATCGCCGATCACCTGGAGCGGGTCTTCCCCGAGTACGAGGGATCGTCCGCAACACCGACGGCACCGTCCCCGCTTCGGGCACAGCCCCAAGGAGAGCTGTCCGACGGCTTGTTCGACCTTGACGGACTGCGCGAGGCGGCTCTGGAAGAAGCGCTGCAGGCCCCGATCGAACAGTGGATGACCTTCCTCCACCCCGACCAGGTAGCTCTGGTACGCCGCAACTGGGCAGGCCCCGCACGGATCAGCGGCCCGGCAGGCACTGGCAAGACCGTCGTCGGCCTGCACCGCGCGGCCTACCTCGCCCAGCGCACCACCGGACGGCTCCTGTACGTAACCTTCGCCAACAACCTTCCGCGGGTGCAGGCCACCTTCCTCAAGACCATGTCTCCCGCAGTGGCCGACAGGGTCGACTTCCGTAGCCTGCACTCCTGGGCCCAGGAGTTCTTACACGACAGCGGTGTGCCGGTCCGGTTGCACGGAGACAAGGCCCAGACCGCCTTTAGCCTCGCTTGGAAGCACGTCGGCAGGGACAGCGCCCTGACTGAGATCGACCCGGCCCCGGGATACTGGAAGGAGGAGATCGACCACGTCATCAAGGGTCGCGGCATCACGTCCTTCGAGGAATACGCCACGGTGCCCCGCCGGCGCCGTCGCGCGAGTTTGCGACGTCCGCATCGGCAGGCCGTCTGGGCTCTGTACGAGGCGTACGAAGCGCTCCGCATCGAGCGCGGCGTGCACGACTTCAACGACCTGCTCTCGCTCGCCCTGGCAGAAGCGCGGCGCAGTACGGCACAACACCGTTACGCGGCAGTGATCGTCGACGAGGTCCAGGACCTGACTTTGGTCGGAGTACGGCTCCTACACGCTCTCGTAGGCGATGCGCCCAACGGACTGCTGCTGGTCGGTGACGGCCAACAGGCCGTCTACCCCGGTGGTTTCCGCCTGTCCGACGCCGACATCGACATTCGCGGTGACCGCGGGCAAGTGCTGCGCACCAACTACCGCAACAGCAAGGAGATTCTCGACACGGCGCTCGCGGTCGTCGCCGGGGACTCCTTTGAGGATATTGACGGGCTGCGCACGCCAGGCCGCCGGGACGTCGACCTCACGTATCACGATGGCCAGGTGATCCGTGTCTCGAAGCCGACACCGGCCGAGCACGACCAGGCCCTCCTGGAAGCCCTGCGCGACCTGCCGCCCGAAGACCGCGCCGACACCGCGGTTCTGTGCCCGTCCATGCGCGCCATCGGCCACTACCATCGGCTCCTCGAACGGGCAGGCATCCCCGTATGCCTGCTGGAGCACTACGACGGTCGCCCCATCGACGCCGTCAAACTCGGCAGCTACCGCCGAGCCAAGGGGTTGGAGTTCAAGCGCGTCTACCTCCCCGAGCACGACGCGACCTTGGTGAACGGCTCCCGCACACCCGACGCGGAAGCCTCGGAAACCGAACGCGAGCGCAACGAGCTGGCCCGCAGCCAACTCTTCGTGGCCATGACCCGAGCGCGTGACGTGCTGTGGCTGGGGTGTGTGGACCGGCAGCCAGAGGGGTGATGACGGACAGGACTTGTGGTCCAGTTCGCGCACACCGAATCCCGGTTGCGATTCAGGGGCGGGCCCCTGGTGATCACGCTGCCGCGGTTTGTGGCTTGAAGCCAAGGACTTCTGCTGCCGATCGGGCGGTGCTTGGGGTGGCTGTGGCGCGGGGGCGCACGGACACGGACTCGTATCCGTCCAATTCAATGAGGTCGCCCGAGGGCCTGCTCTTCACCTGATGCGCTCTTCACAATCTGCTGGCTTTACATTCAGTAAGAGTGTGATGCCGGGATGGGCAAGGCTTCGGCGTAGTCGGATGGCGTCCGATTTGTGGCTAAGCGAGGTCGACTTCGGCAAGATCGAAAACCTTCGCATCGCGCCATGCCGCGGGAGGGGGCGGCGGCATCCTGCCATGGTGCGAAACCGCCGCCCGCCCTCCGACCCAGCCCTTGCTTCACCTATCGAGATTCGATAGATTCCCATCGTAGCTCGATGGAAGGATGGGCCATGGGAAAGCTGACAGTGCGTGCGCTGCGTGCCGTGCTCGTGGTGGTGCTCACCGGCACCGTGTTCGTACAGGCATTGATGGTGTGGGCGTTGGTCAGCGGGAGTGACCCGGAGGACGGGTCGCTCCCGCTGACACCGCTGCGCGTGATCACGATCCTGGGCATCGGGACGGCCCAGGTCGCCCTGGTCTGTGTATGGCGACTGGTAACGATGGTGCGACGCGGAACCGTGTTCTCCCACGCCGCCTTCCGGTACGTGGACGTCATCATCGGCGCGATCGTTACGGCTGCTCTCGTGTGGTTCGCGGTCACGGCCCTGAATGCGCCCGGCCAGCGGGAGGACCCGGGCGTCACCCTCATCATGGGCGGGATTGGCGTGGCCATCCTGGGAGTCGCGCTCATCGTGCTCGTGCTGCGGATGCTGCTCGCCCAGGCCGTCGCCCGCGACGTCGAAGCGGCGCAGATGCAGGCCGAGTTGGACGAGGTGATCTGATGCCGATCGCCGTCGACATCGACGTGATGCTGGCCAGGCGGAAGATGTCCGTGGGCGAGCTCGCAGACCGCGTAGGGATCACGCCCGCCAACCTGGCGGTACTCAAGAACGGCCGCGCCAAGGCGGTGCGCTTTGCGACGCTCGCCGCGCTCTGCGAGGTGCTCAAGTGCCAGCCAGGCGACCTGCTTCGCTGGGAGGCCGAGGACACCGCGGGCGAATGAACCGTGCCTGCCGACGCGTCATCGCCGATTCCGCTTGCCTTTGACCAACTCCGCGAGCATCCCGGGGCCGTACCCGGGGAGATCCCGGGCCTGCTGGAGCGTCTGGCCGAGGTGCCCGACCCTCGCGATCCGCGCGGCGTACGGCACGCTCTGGTCGTCATGCTTGCGCTGACCGCGTGTGACGTTCGCCGAGGACGCCTCCCAGCTGCGAACCGGCTCCGCACCCCGCGCCATGGCGACCTGGCGCAACCTCGCCATCGGCGCCCTTCGCCTCGCCGGGAAGAGCAGCATCGCCGCCGGCCTCCGGCGCAACGCCCGCGACGCCAGCCGACCTCTCGCCCTCCTCGGACTCACATGATCACGAAACGGACATCACGCGACTACGCCGAAGCCCTGCCGGGATGGGGCCTGGCGCATTCGAGAGCAGGGTGCGGCCGTGAGGTCCACACAGGTGCCGTCGGCCGCTTTGACCGTCAGGCGGCGGCATGGCGGTACGAGCAAATCAACGCGGTACCTATGAGGAAGCCGTGCGAGCGGCCGTATCCGCCTCTGCGCCCGCCAACTCCACGTGGCGCGCGTACGTCCGCGGGGTGAATGCCTTCGGACACTGGCAGGTCGGTAGGTCGACAGGTCGCAAGTGCTCTCGCTGCTCAGGGAGTTGAGCTTGCCCCGAGCGACCGCTCCGTGACGCCCGCCAGGTGGGCCATGAAGACCTCGCGCGCGTCCGGTGCCAGCGTGCGCAGGGCCACCATGGCTGTGATGACGACGTCGCAGAGCTCGGACTGGACGTCGTCCCAGGTGTGGCTCGTGCCCTTGCGCGGGTTCTGGCCCGTCGCGCCGATCACCGCCTGGGCGACCTCGCCGACCTCCTCCGACAGCTTCAGCATGCGCAGGAGCAGGCCCTCCCGGCCGCCGTGCGCCCGGTTGGCGTCCAGCCAGGCGTGCAGGCGGTCGATCGAGTCCCAGACGTCTGCATCGGCCATGGGGCCGGCTTCCTCGGAGTCAGTCATGGGGCCAGCCTCCCCGGAGGTGGCTCGCCCGACGCCTCCTCGTCGACCCGACGCCGACTCCGCGACAAACGCCCATTCGCCGGCGTACGTCTGCTCGTGCACCCGGCGCGCCTGCTCGTCGACGTACGCCCTGCTCGTGGCCCCGGCCGCCTCTTCGTCGACGTACGCCTGCTCGTCGCCCCGAAGCGCCTACTCGTCCACAAACGCCTGCTCGTCGAAGAGCATCTCCTGCTCGCCCTCCGCCGCCTTCCGCACCCGCTTGTTCCGGGCGCCCACGACCACCGCCGTGACCGCCGCCGTCGCGCCCAGGGCCATCGGCACCATCCAGCCGCGGTTCACCGTGTGGCCCAGCAGATGGTCCACGGAGAGCCGGCCGGGGCCCGTCACCGCGAGGCCCGCCGCCGTCAAGCCCAGCGACGCGGCGTACTCGTAGCCGCCGCTCTGCGCGAAGAACCCGCTCGGTACGTGCACCGCCGCCGCGCCCGCCATCGCGCCGGCCGCCGCCGCACCGGCCGCCGGTGTCGCGAGGCCCAGCGCCAGCATCGTGCCGCCGCCCGCCTGCGCGAGCCCCGCCGCCGTCGCGCTCGCCTTCCCGGGCGCGTAGCCCATGGCCTCCATGGCCGCCCCGGTCCCCGCGATGCCGCCCCCGCCGAACCAGCCGAACAGCATCTGCGCTCCGTGCGCGGCCAACACCCCGCCCGTGCCCAGACGGAGCAGAAGCAGTCCCAGATCTCTTCGGTCGAAACAGGCCACGGTGACTCCCAGAGCAGACGGCGGCAACGGTTCCCTCCCGGGTTTCCACCGTCGCACCGTTCGGACGAGCCCGACGCCCCCGGGCAGCCGTTCGGGTGGCGGACGCCGGGGAGCGGTGTGAGTCTGGCTGGCATGACGATTCAGGTAGCGAAACTCAGCGACCCGGCCGTCCGGGCCTTCGTCACCGCCGTGAACGCCCACGACCGTGAGGCCTTCCAGGCGCTGCTCGCGCCCGGCGCCACCATGTCCGACGACGGCTCCGACCGGGACATCGACGAGTGGACCGACCGGGAGATCTTCTCCTCCCACGGCCACATGGACGTCGACAACGAGTCCAACGGCGGCCACACCCTCATCGCCCACTACAGCAACGACACCTGGGGCGAGATGAAGACGAAGTGGAGCTTCACCGTCGACGACGCGGGCAAGATCACCCGCTTCGAGACCGGCCAGGCATAACCGTCCTCCACCGAGGGCTTGCCTTCGCGTGCACTCCAACTCCTAGCGTCCAGCGGTATGGAGACCACTGAGCGCAGGACACTGGGACGCAGCGGGATCGAAGTGAGCCCCCTCGGCTTCGGCTGCTGGGCGATCGGCGGTGAGTGGTCGACCCCCGACGGGCAGCCGCTGGGCTGGGGCAAGGTCGACGACGAGGAGTCCGTACGGGCCATCCGGCGCGCCCTCGACCTCGGCGTGACGTTCTTCGACACGGCGGACGCGTACGGCGTCGGGCACAGCGAGCGCGTCCTCGCGCGGGCGCTGGGCAAGCGGCGGGCCGACGTGGTCGTCGCCACCAAGTGGGGCAACGTCATCGACGAGGAGCGCCGGCTGCTCACCGGCAGCGACGACTCCCCGGCGTACGCCCGCCGCGCGCTGACCGCCTCACTGCGCCGGCTGGACACCGATTATGTCGATCTGTACCAGTTGCACCTCTCCGACGCCGACCCGGAGCGCGCCGCCGAACTCCGCGACCTCTGCGAGGAGTTCGTACGGGAGGGGCTGATCCGCGCGTACGCGTGGAGCACCGACGATCCGGAGCGTGCGGCCGTCTTCGCGGCGGGCGAGCACTGCGCGGCCGTACAGCATCGGCTCAACATCCTTCAGGACGCCCCCGAACTCCTCGCACTCTGCGAGGAGTTGAACCTCGCGAGCATCAACCGCAGCCCGCTCGCGATGGGGTTGCTGACCGGGAAGCACGCGGCAGGGCGCGCCCTGGAAGCGGGGGACATCCGCAACGCGCCGCCCGCCTGGCTGCCGGGGTTCACCGAGCGGGGCGGCGCCGACCCGGCCTGGCTCGCCAGGGTCGACGCCCTCAAGGAGATCCTCACCAGCGGCGGCCGTGCGCTCGCGCAGGGCGCCCTCGCCTGGCTGTGGGCGCGCAGCCCGCGCACCGTCCCCATCCCGGGGTTCCGCTCGGTCACCCAGGCCGAGGAGAACGCGGGCGCGATCGCCAAAGGGCCGCTCACCGCCGGGCAGTTGACCGAAGTCGACCGCGTGCTCGGACGGTGAGCGGCCCCAGGAACCCCAGAGCCCCACGAGCCCCAGGAGCCCCAGGAACCCCAGAGAACCCCAGGAACCGTCGCGGGATCAGAAGCCCTGACCGCCGTACGACGGCTGCTGGGCGTACTGCTGAGGCGCCGAGGCGGCACGGCGGGCGCCGCCGCCCTGCTCGGTCAGCGTGATCTGCCCCGCCTTGATGGTCGCGAGGCGCGGTGCGCGGCGGGCGATGGACGAGTCATGGGTGACCATGATGAAGGTCAGCCCGTACTCGTGCCACAGTCCTTCGAGCAGGCCCATGATGTCGTCGCGGGTGCCCTCGTCGAGGTTGCCGGTCGGCTCGTCGGCGAGCAGCACCTTCGGCTTCTTGACCAGCGCGCGGGCGATGGCGACGCGCTGCTGCTGACCGCCGGACAGCTCGCTGGGCGCATGGCCCAGGCGGTCGCCGAGACCGACCGAGCTCAGCGCCTCGGCGGCCCGCTCGCGCCGCTCCTTGGGCTTCACGCCGAGCGGTACGAGGGCGGTCTCGACGTTCTCCTGCGCGGTCAGCGTCGGGATGAGGTTGAAGGCCTGGAAGATGATGCCGATCTTCTCGGCGCGCAGCCGGGTCAGCTTGGCCTCGCTGATGGAGGCGAGGTCCACGCCGTCGAGTTCGACGCTGCCGGAGGTCGGGCGGTCCAGGCCGCCGATCATCTGCAGCAGGGTGGACTTGCCGCCGCCCGTGGGGCCCTGGATGACGAGCTGGTCGCCGTCCTCGATGGCGAGGTCGACGCCGCGCAGCGCCTCCACCGTCTCTTTGCCCCGTGTGTAGCGCTTGGTGACGCCGGTGAGCTTGTACATGAAGGTCTCCGAAGATGAAGGGGGTGGGGCGCCGCGGCCCGGGGGGAGTGGACGCGGCGCCCCGGCTCAGGGGGATGTGGCCCGAGGGCGGGTTACGAGACGCTGCGCAGCGCGTCCGCCGGGCGCATCCGGGAGGCGCGCCAGCCGCCCATCGCACCGGCGATCAGACCGCCCGCGATGGCCAGGCCCGCCGCGAGCGCGATGGTGGTCAGCGAGACCGGCGCGGACAGCGCGATCTCCATGGTGTTCTTGGCCGCCGAAGCCGCCTGCTGGCCGGGGCCGCCGCCACCGGGGCCGCCCATGCCGCCACCGCCGCCCATGCCGCCGGTGGAGCCGAGCTCCGCCGTCAGCTTCGGGCTGATCGCCGTGACCGCGTACGCCGCGCCGAGGCCGAGGGCGATACCGAGCGCGCCGCCGAGCAGACCGTTCACGATGGACTCGCCGACGACCTGGCGGGTGACCTTGCGGGACGGCCAGCCGAGCGCCTTCAGGGTGCCGAACTCACGGACGCGACGGGAGACGGCGGAGGAGGTGAGCAGCGCCGCCACCAGGAACGCGGCGACGAGGACCGCGATGGACAGCCACTTGCCGACGCTGGTCGCCAGGTTCGAGGCGGTCGACAGCGAGCCGGAGACGGTGTCCGCGAGGTCGGCGGAGGTGGTGACCGTCGTACCCGAGATGTTCTTCTGGATGGTTGCCTTGACGGTGTCGATCTGCTTCGAGTCGGTCGCCTTGACGTAGATCGTGGTGACCTTGTTCTTCGAGTCGCCCAGCGTCTGCGCCTGCTTCAGCGGCAGATAGACGTCGGTGGTCGACTCGCTGCTGTCGGGTGTCGCGATGCCGATGATCGTGTACTTGGTGCCGGAGATCTTGAGGGTCTTGCCGACCTTGTACTTGTTCTCCTTGGCGTACGACTTGCTGAGCACCGCGACCTTCGCGTTGGTCTGCGACGCCGTGAAGGTCTTGCCCGTGGTGATCTTCGAGGTGGCCAGCGGGCCGAGGTCCTGGTTGGTGACGTCGACACCCGCGACCGAGTACGAGTTCACGTCGAAGGAGGCGCCGCCGCCCTGCACCTGGGGCTGGCCCGTGCTGGTGCCGCCGCCGGGACCGCCCTGGCCGCCGCCCTGCTGCTGGGTGGAGGACTGCGCCTTGCCCTGCGTGAAGGAGCCGTCGACCTTGGTGACGTTCAGGCTCAGCGCGCCCACCGCGCTCGCCACGCCCTTCTGCGCGGCGACCTCGGTGACGAGCGAGGACTTCAGGGCCTGACCGCCCTGCGTCATCACCCGGTCGGAACTTTGCGTCGTCTTGCTGTCGTTGTCCTTGGCGTCGAAGTTGAACTTCGGTCTGTCCGAGGAGTTGCCCGACGGCGCCGTCTGGGCCTTCGTGACCGTCATGTCGGTGCCGAGCCCGTACAGCGACTTCAGGACCTTGTCCTGCGCCTGCTGCATGCCGGCCGACACCGAGTTGACGGTGATGACCAGCGCGATGCCGAGCGCCAGACCCAGGGCGATCACCAGCGCCGCCTTCTTGCGCCGGCTCAGCTCACGCTTGAGATAGATGCCAAACATCCCGTTCCTCAAAGGTTCTTGGCGCCCGCTGTGGGCGCGGCCACAAGCTATGAAGGAACCTTTGAGCAGGCCTGAGTAAGAGATGTGCGAGAGCTGAGAAAGCGGCGACCGAAATCAATATTCCGTAAGACAGCTGATTCCTAAGCTCTCTAGGGCGTATTGCCAGGAAACGCCTGTTGAGTGGCGCCTCGGTGAAGAACAGCGGGCCCGTCCGGTACGCATCTTCCGGTGGGACGGTGGTGGGCGTACGGGGCGGGCCCGCGCCGTTTTCGCCGCGCCTTCGCGCCGTTTTGCCGCCCCTTTGGAATTCCTTTATCACCCCGCTGTGCCGCGCCGCGGACGCCCTTTGTACGGTCCCGGAATGCGTGTTCCTTCTCGGGTTGTCTCCCGTCGTGCCGCTCTCGGCCTCGCCGCAGCCGTCCCGGTGGCCGCGGCCACCCCCACCTCCGCGTACGCCGCCGCCACGATCGGCGGTGAACGGCTCGGCCGCACCGGCGTTCAGATGCGCGGCGCCTCGGCACTGCCCAAGAAGCTCACCGCCCGCGCCTGGCTCGTCGCGGACCACGGCAGCGGCCAGGTGCTCGCCTCGTACAACGCGCACCGGCGCCTCGCGCCCGCCTCCACCCTGAAGATGCTGTTCGCGGACACCGTGCTGAAGAAGTTCGAGCGGACGGAGAAGCACACGGTGACCGACGCCGACCTCGCCGGGATACCCGCGGGCTCCAGCCTCGTCGGCATCAAGCCCGGCATCACGTACACCGTCGAGCAGTTGTGGCAGGGCGTCTTCCTGCGCTCCGGCAACGACGCGGTGCACGTGCTCAGCCACATGAACGGCGGCGTCGCCGAGACCGTCGCGCAGATGCAGGCCAAGGCGAAGGACCTGCAGGCCCTGGACACGCGGGTAGTCAGCCCCGACGGCTTCGACCACAAGGGCCAGCTGTCGTCCGCGTACGACCTGACGCTCTTCGCCCGGCACGGCCTCGCCGACGCCGACTTCCGCGGCTACTGCGCGACGAAGACCGCCGACTTCCCGGCCGGCGGCAAGAAGACCTTCCAGATCCAGAACACCGACCGGCTGCTCACGGGCGCGTGGGGCCTGCCGACGTACGACGGCCTGATCGGTGTGAAGAACGGCTATACCAGCAACGCCGGCAACACCTTCACCGGTGCGGCGACCCGCGACGGGCGGACCCTCCTCGTCACGGTGATGCACCCGAAGAGCGGCGGCAGCGGCGTCTACGAGGAGACGGCCCAACTCCTCGACTGGGGCTTCAAGAACGCCGCGAAGGCCGAACCCGTCGGCACGCTGGTCGATCCGCTCAGCGAGGGCGGCGCGAGCGCGACACCCACGCGAAAGGCGGCGAAGGCGGCCGCGGGCGCTCCGGCGGACACGGCGGCGGACGGCTCGTCATGGGGGCTGGCCGGCGGGGCCGGGGGAGTGGTGACGCTGCTCGCGAGCGGGGCGTGGGCGCTGCGCAACCGCCGGCGCACGGCGGACGACGCGGCGACGGAGGGCCGCCACCGGGGCTGATCGCGCGGTAGCCGAAGCTGACCGCGGCAGTCGGGCTGATTGCGGGGCAGCCGTTCCCCGGTCCGGTGCACACCTCGCGGTCCCGCGCGAGGTCCGCCCCCACCCGGGCCGCGGAACGGCTGCCACCTCCCCCCTCGGTATGGACCTTGGGCGTACGGGTCGTACCGAAGTCTTGTGCTCCAAGTGTGAAGCTCTGATGGAGGAGATGTTGAGCATAAGCCCACTACCGGCCTCTATGAGCCGGAGGTTCAGCTTCCGTTTGTGCAAGTTGAGCCATGGACAAGTCGTTGGTGAACCATCGGCGCGGCGCGCGCAGTGGCCTCAGCCGCGGCCCACGTACGGCATCGTGGTCGCCAGAACCGTCGCGAACTGCACATTCGCCTCCAGTGGCAGCTCCGCCATGTGCCGGACCGTGCGCGCCACATCGGCCACGTCCATCACCGGCTCGACCGCCAGTTCGCCGTTCGCCTGGAGTGTTCCCGTCCGCATGCGCGCGGTCATGTCGGTGGCCGCGTTGCCGATGTCGATCTGACCGCAGGCGATCCGGTACGGACGCCCGTCCAGGGACAGCGACTTGGTCAGGCCCGTCAACGCGTGCTTGGTCGCGGTGTACGCGACCGACTGCGGGCGGGGTGTGTGCGCCGAGATGGAGCCGTTGTTGATGATCCGGCCGCCCTGCGGGTCCTGCTCCTTCATCTGCCGGTACGCCGCCTGCGCGCACAGGAACGCGCCGTTGAGGTTGGTGTCCACGACGTGTCGCCAGGCCTCGTACGGCAGCTCTTCGAGCGGGATGCCGCCCGGGCCGAACGTGCCGGCGTTGTTGAAGAGCAGGTCGAGCCGCCCGAAGCGCTCGCGCACGGCGGCGAACAGGGCGGCCACGTCGTCGGGCCGCGCGACGTCGGTGCGTACGGCGATCGAGGGGCCCTCGGGGACGAGGGCCGCCGTCTCCTCCAGCGTCTCGATCCGGCGTCCGGCCAGCGCCACCGACCAGCCGGTGCGCAGCAGTTCCACGGCCACGGCACGGCCGATGCCGGAGCCCGCTCCGGTCACCACGGCGATCTTCGTCTGCGGGGCGTTCATGGCATTCATGGAGCCGCAGCGTACAAAAGAGTCCGTGCTGCGGAAGGGGGGATCCGCAATGCGGAACTCAGTTCGTGCCGACCTCGCCCGGATAGCGGACGCCGATGCGGTCCCGTATCGCGTCGAGTGTCCGCATCACGGCGAGGCTGCCGTCGAGGGGGACGAGCGGGGACTCGGTCTCTTCGGCGCGCAGGGCGCGCATCACCTCGGCAGCCTCGTGCTTGAGGCTGGTGCGCGGTCCGGCCGTCGGCTCGGCCGTGAACTCCTCGGGGTCACGGCCGTCGCGGTGCAGCACGAGGCGCTCCGGGAAGAAGAAGCCGTCCGGGATGTCGATGCGGCCCTCGGAGCCGGTGACGGAGGCGGCGACGGGGGTGCCGCCATTGATGGAGCAGTGCACCGAAGCGAGAGCGCCGCTCTCCCAGGAGAGCAGTGCTCCCGTCTGGAGATCGATGCCCTCGTCGGAGAGCACTGCTCTCGCGGCGATGTCCGACGGCTCCCCGAGGAGCAGCTGCGCGAACGACACCGGGTAGACGCCGAGATCCAGCAGCGCGCCGCCGCCCTGCGCCGGGTCGCGCAGCCGATGCGAGGGCGGGAAGGGCCCGGCCAGCCCGAAGTCGGCCTGCACCGTGCGCACTTCACCGATCGCGCCGTCGTCGACGAGCGCCTTGAGCCGCCGGACCAGCGGATTGCAGTACATCCACATGGCCTCCATCAGGAAGCGGTCGTGCTCCTTCGCGAGCGCGACCAGCTCCTGCGCCTCGACCGTGTTCAGCGTGAACGCCTTCTCGCACAGCACATGCCGCCCGGCCTCAAGACACATCCCGGCCGCGGCCCGGTGCGCCGAGTGCGGAGTGGCGACGTACACGATGTCGACGTCCGCGTCCTCGGCGAGCGACGCCCAGTCCCCGTACGCCTTCGGTATCCCGAACCGTTCCGCGAACGCCTTCGCCGAGGCGTCCGTCCGTGAGGCCACCGCCACCACCTCGGCGTCCGGCATGTCCACCAGATCCGCCGTGAACGCCGCGGCGATCCCGCCGGTCGCCAGAATCCCCCACCGCACGCGATCCGCTGCCATCCCCGCCCCTTGCTGTGACCCCGAACACTCCGTTCGAACTGAGAGCATAGGTGGCGGATCACTCGGAGAGGGAGGGGCACATGCCCGAGCGTGGCCGCACCACGCGGGACCGGAAAGGCCCGGAGGACCCAGAAGGGCACATATCGAACAGGGCGCTCGCCGGCGTATCGCAGGCGGCGCCCGAGGTACCGGACGCCGACGCATCGAGAGCGGCGCCCGGCGTGGACGTAGTGGAAGCGACGCCGGACTCCCGTGCCCTGCGCCGCACCGGACTCCTCGTCACCCTGATCCTCGGCGGCCTCACCGCCACGCCCCCGCTGGCGATGGACATGTACCTCCCGTCCCTGCCGGAGGTCACGAAGTCGCTGCACGCCCCGGCCGCGACCGTGCAGCTCACGCTCACCGCGTGCCTCGCGGGGATGGCGCTCGGACAGCTCGTCGTCGGCCCGATGAGCGACAGATGGGGCCGCAAACGCCCCCTCCTCACCGGCCTCGTCGTCTACATCGTGGCCACCGTGCTGTGCGCCGTCGCACCGACCGTCGAACTCCTCGTCGCCTTCCGGCTGGCGCAGGGCCTCGCGGGCGCGGCCGGGATCGTGATCGCCCGTGCCGTCGTACGAGACCTCTACGACGGCGTGGCCATGGCCCGGTTCTTCTCCACCCTCATGCTGATCTCCGGCGTCGCCCCGATCGTCGCGCCGCTCATCGGCGGTCAGATCCTGCGCTTCACCGACTGGCGGGGCGTGTTCGTGGTCCTCACGGCGGTCGGCATCGCGCTGACGGCGGTCGTGTGGTTCCGGCTCCCCGAGACCCTCGCGCCCGGCGAACGGCACAGCGGCGGCGTCGGCGAGGCGCTGCGCGCCATGCGCGGACTGCTCGCCGACCGGGTCTTCGCCGGGTACATGCTCGCGGGCGGCTTCGCCTTCGCCGCGCTGTTCGCGTACATCTCGGCGTCGCCGTTCGTCGTGCAGGAGATCTACGGCGCCTCCCCGCAGACGTTCAGCCTGCTCTTCGGCCTCAACTCCGTCGGTCTGGTGATCGCCGGCCAGATCAACGGCAAGGTCCTGGTCGGCCGGGTCAGCCTCGACAAGGCGCTCGCCGTCGGCCTCGCGCTGATCACGCTCGCGGCGACCGCGCTGCTGCTGATGTCCACGGGCGCCTTCGGTGAGGTGGGGCTGGCTCCGGTGGCCGCCGCTCTGTTCGTGCTGATGTCCGCGATGGGCCTGGCCCTGCCCAACACGCAGGCGCTCGCCCTCATGCGCGTCCGGCACGCCGCCGGCTCCGCGTCCGCCCTCCTCGGCACCTCCTCCTTCCTCATCGGCGCGATCGCCTCACCGCTTGTCGGCATCGCCGGGGAACACACCGCTGTCCCGATGGCCGTCGTCCAACTGGCCGCGGTACTGGTGGCCATCGCCTGCTTCGTGGGACTGTGCCGTCCCTGGCAGACGGGACGCACATCGAACGGAAAGGCGGCGGAGAGCTGAGCGCGCCGAGACTGCGCATCGACACACCGGAACGGGCCGGGCTCGACCCCGAAGAACTGCGTCACCTCGTACGGGAGGTCCGCGCCCTCACGCGCGGGGCGAACCCCTGGGCGGCGGGCGTGGTCCTGGTCGCCGGGCGCGGCCCGGTCATCGCCGTCGAGGAGGCGGCGGGGTGGGCGGTGCGCTATGCGGCGTACGACGTGGAGACGGACACGGGGGTCGAGTTGCCGCCGGCGGCGCGGGTGCCCATGACCGTCCGCACACCCTTCGACCTGGCCTCCCTCACCAAGCTGTTCACGGCGGTCGCCGCGGTGCAGCAGCTGGAGCGGGGCACGCTCGGCATCGACGCGCGGGTGGGCGCGTATCTGCCCGAGTTCGGCGGGGCCGCCGCATACGGCATCACCGTACGGCAGCTGCTCACCCACACCTCCGGGCTGCGGCCCGAACTCCCGCTGTACAACTGCCCGGACGACGCCGCGCGCCTCGCGATCCTCCGGGCGGAGGGCCCGATATCGGAACCCGGCGAGTACGTCTACTCGGACCTGAACCTGCTCCTCCTCCAGCACGTCCTGGAGCGCATCACCGGGCGCACGCTCGACGTCCTGATCCAGGACGGCATCACGCGGCCGCTCGGCATGACCGCCACGTGCTTCGGCCCCTGCCCGGGCGCGGCCGCGACGGAGGACCAACGCCGTCCGTGGGCCAAGGCCGACCGGGGCATGCTCCGGGGTGTGGTCCACGATGAGAACGCGTGGGCCCTCGGCGGGGTGGCGGGGCACGCGGGCCTCTTCTCCACCGGCCGCGACCTCGCCGTCTTCTGCCGCACCCTCCTGGCCGGCGGCTCCTACGGCCCCGCCCGCATACTCGGCCCCGACTTCGTCGAACTCATGCTCACCCCACCCGGCCTCGGCTTCGCCCTCGACCAGCCCTGGTTCATGGGCGCCCTGGCGGGGCGCGGTGCCGCGGGGCACACGGGCTTCACGGGTACGTCCCTGGTGCTGGACCCGGCGACGGACACGTTCCTGGTGCTGCTGGCCAACACGGTGCATCCCCGGCGCCGCCCGGCGGACAACGCGCCGCGGGCGGCGGCGGGGACGCGGCTGCGGCGGGCGGTACGGGGGGCTTGAGGCAGGGGTGTTTTCGCCCCCTCCGCCCCTGCCCGTCCCGTACCAGCCTTTCGGCTGCGGGTGGGTGGGGGTTGTTCGCGCAGTTCCCCGCGCCCCTTTTAGGGGCGCGGGGAACTGCGCAGTCTTTTGAGCGGGGTCTGGGGGCGCAGCCCCCAGGTACGGGAATGGGCAGGGGCGGCGGGGGCGAAAACAATCGCTCTGAGCCACGCCCGGCCAACCGTAGAATCACCGGGTGAACGCCCCCCTGACCCCCGCCGAGACCCTGCGCACCGCCCTCGCCGGGCTGCTCGACGGGCTACCGCCGAAGGCCGCCGCGCAGGCGGTCGAGCGGCTGATCGCCACCTACCGGGGAACCACCCCCACGCACACCCCGATCCTCCGCGACCGCTCGGACGTGGTCGCGTACGCCGCGTACCGGATGCCCGCGACGTTCGAGGCGGTGCGCGCGGCACTCGACGCGTTCGCGGACGCGGTGCCCGGATGGGCGCCGGACAGCCACGTGGACGTCGGCGGCGGCACGGGCGCGGCCACCTGGGCGGTGAACGCCACCTGGGAGGGCACCCGCCCGGTGACGGTCCTGGACTGGGCGGAGCCCGCACTCGCGCTGGGCCGGGAAATCGCCGCGGCGAACCCAGAGCTGAGGAGCGCCGAGTGGCACCGCTCTCGTATCGGATCAGCGCTCACCATCGAGAGCACTGATCTCGTCACCGTGTCGTACGTCCTCGGCGAGCTCACCGACGCCGACCGTGCCTCCGCCGTGGACGCCGCCGCGGCCGCCGCCCAGGCCGTCGTGATCATCGAGCCGGGCACCCCGGACGGCTACGCCCGTGTCATCGAGGCTCGCGACCGCCTGATCCGCGCCGGGTTCCACGTCGCCGCCCCCTGCCCGCACAGCGCGGCCTGCCCGATCGTCCCCGGCGAGGACTGGTGCCACTTCTCCGCCCGGGTCGCCCGTTCCTCCCTGCACCGCCAGGTCAAGGGCGGCTCCCTGCCGTACGAGGACGAGAAGTTCAGCTACGTCGCCGCCACCCGCTTCCCGCCGACCCCGGCCCCCTCCCGCGTCGTACGCAAGCCGCAGATCAGGAAGGGGCAGGTGCTCCTCGACCTCTGCGAGCCGGACGAGTCCCTGCGCCGGGAGACGGTGACGAAGCGCCACGGCGCGCTGTACAAGGCGGCCCGTGACGCGGAGTGGGGCGACGCCTGGCCACCGCCCCAGAACGACTAGGAGCTGTCCGGCCGATCATGTAACTGTCGCTTGATCTGCTCGTTTGTTGCGGGCACGGATCCTGCTGGCTAATTCCGTGCCCGGCGGGGCTTATCCCTCCGCCGAGCTGATCGTGGGCGTGAAGAAGAACTTCGGTGTTGCCCTGGTCACGCCGGTGCTGCTGCACAGCTCGCCCCAGGCGCGCGCCGGGGCCGGGTTCGACCGCACCGCGTTCACCATCGACTGGGACCAGCGGCAGGCACCTGCCCGCGCGGCAACACCAGCACCTGGTGGAGCCCCGCCACCCAGCGCGGCACCAAGGCCATCGTCGTCAAATTCGCCAAGGAGACATGCCGTCCCTGCCCGGTACGTGACCAGTGCACCCGCTCGCAAACCGACGGCCGGACCCTCTCCTTCGTTCCCGCGATCAGCAGCAGGTCCTCGATGAGGCCCGCACCCAGCAGACCAGTCAGGAATGGCGGCCAAGTACGGCACCCGCGCGGGCATCGAGGGGACCATCCACCAGGCCGTCGCAGTCACCGGGATGAGACGCGCCCGCTACCGCAGCCTGCGAAAGACCCACCTCGAGCACGTCTTCTCCGCCGTCGCACTCAACCTCATCCGCCTCGACGCCTGGTGGAACGGCCATCCACTCGACCGCACCCGCGTCAGCCACCTCGCCCGGCTCGACCTCTCCCTCGCCGCGTGACCCGGAAAAGCCCGGCAGGATACGGCGTTTCGTTACCTGTCGATTCTTCCGCAGTTGACACAATCGTGGGCTGACGATCTGCAACCATGACTGTGTGCGCAGACCTCGTCACGTCCTGAGGCCGCAGGGCCGCCTATGGCTCGGCAGACTGACCTTCACCGTCGTGCTGCTGGCTGTGCTGGGGTTCTTCGCCCTGGGGCCGCCCGATTGGCTGGACACCGGTGACAAGCTGGCCAGCATCGGCGCATTGGTCTTCGCAGCAGGGGCGATGATTCTCAGCACGAACCCGGCGCAGGCCGCGGTGGTCAATGGTGGGCTGGACGATCTCATGGCTGCCGATCTGGCGGGGCTGGTGGAGCGGCAGTGGGCTCAAGAGTCCGCCGTTAGGCTGCTGCGGCGTCCGCGGCCCTTGGCGGTGCGGTGGTCGGCGACTGTGGAGGGATCCGGCGCCGGGCCTAACAGCGGGCAGATACTGTGCGGCGATGCCTGGGATGTGGCGGCGGCGTTTCGCGGGTCGCCGACCAAGCGGCTGGTGGTGGTTGGGGCGTCCGGTGCCGGCAAGACGGTGCTGGCTCTGCTGCTGACGTTGGATCTGTTGGGCTCGCGCCAACCCGACGAGCCGGTACCGGTGCTGCTGTCGGTGTCCACCTGGGATCCGCGGGAGCCGCTTGACAGTTGGCTGGCGCGTCGGCTCGCCGAGGAGTACCCGATGCTCACCGATCGCCTGCGGTACGGCGAGGACGCGTTGCTGCGGCTGGTTCGCGCCGGGCGGGTCCTGCCCGTGTTGGACGGCCTGGATGAGATGTCGCCGCGGTGGTGTTCGGTCGCCATCACCGCGCTGAACACAGTCGCGGCGGGCCGGCCGGTTGTGCTGACCTGCCGCAGTGACGCCTTCGCTGACGCCGTCGCGGCGGTCGGCACGCCCCTGGATGGGGCGGCGGTCATCGAGCTTGAGCCGATCACCGCCGCGGCGGCCGCGGCGTACCTACCGGCCGGCCAGATCGATGGGGAGCGCCGCTGGGCGCGCGTGATCGCCGAGTTGCGCGACCAGCCCGACGGGCCTCTCACCCAGGCGCTCTCCACACCACTGATGGTCTACCTGGCCCGCACCGTCTACGCCCAGCCGACCACCGACCCGGCCCACCTGGCTGACTTGGAGCGGTTCCCGAGCAGAGCACACATCGAAGCGCATCTGCTCGACCAGTACCTGCCTGCGGTGTACGCGCCCTCGGCCGCCCCACGGGATCCGGCCCAGGCCGGGATGTCTCACCACCGGTACGACGCCGACCAAGCCCGCGCCTGGCTGGCGTTCCTCGCCACCTGTCTACCCGACTCGGCCCCCGGGGACCTCGCCTGGTGGGACCTGCCGCAGCGTGTGACCCGGTGGCGCCTGATCGCCGGCGTCACGGCCGGCTGTGTGGCCGGGCTTGCCTTCGGCCTCATGATGGCCATGCCAATCACGCTTGTTCTCGGGCCTGCCTGGGGCGTGCCGAGCGGGGTCGCTGTCGCGGTGTGCCTCGGCGTGGCGTATGGGTGCGGGTACGGCGGCCGCGCAGCAGCCCCGACGCGCCGACCGCACCAGATCCGACTGCGGCTGCGCACCCTGCTGGCTCCCACCCGTGCCAGCCTGGTCCGCAGTGCGCAGTGCGCAGTGCACTGTGGTCTGCGGCCTGCAAATGGGTACCCTCCTTGGCCTCGCGGTCGGGTTCCGTCAGGGGCCGGAAGCCGGAATCAGCATAGGCATCACTGCGGCGCTGCTGGTCGGCCTGTCGATCGGGGTCATCGAGTTTCTGTCCTTGAACCTGTCCGGTCTGGCGCACGAGCCGGATGCGGTCACTCCACGCTCCAGCCTCGCGCCGACCGGACCGCCTCCCTGCTGCACGTCAGCCTCGGCTTCCTCGTGTTCGGCCTTTCCGCGGGACTGTTCGTTGGCCTGCTCACCAGTGCCCGCGACGGGCTGGCCGCCGGTCTCACCGTCGGTGGCGGAGCTGTCCTGCTTGGTTTCATGTTCACCGGTCTGCCGGCCTCGCGGGCGCCCGCCGCCGGCCTGGGGTGGGCGCCGTTCACCATCGCCCGGATCTGGCTCGCCGCACATCGGCAGATACCGTTTCGGCTGCTCCGGTTCCTCGAAGACGCCCACGCCCGCGGTGTGCTACGTCAAGCGGGGGCCGTCTACCAGTTCCGCCACGCACGGATACGCCACCACCTCACCGTGGGCCCCTCCCCTGCGCCATCACAGACAGGGACTACGTCATCGCAGTGATGTCATGACTCTCTCAGCCGGCCCACGGTGTACCGCGTCCTCGAACGCACCCGCATCAGCCACCTCGCCAGACGTTGCCGCGGCGACGCTTGGTCTCGAAGGCGCGCTCGACCTGGAGGCCCTCACCGTACAGGTCGAGCATGGACCGGTCGGTCCAGCCCATCAGCCGCATCAGGGCACCCTCGGAGCGCGCTACGTCTACCTCGGTACGGACACCGCCGCCGCGCTGGTCATCTGGCTCCGCACATGATCGGCCGGACAGCTCCTAGCCCCGCAGCTCCTGCGTGCAGCACTTCACGCTGCCGCCGCCCTTGAGGAGTTCGCTCAGGTCGATGCCGACGGGCTCGAAGCCACGTTCCCGGAGGGGGGCGAAGAGGCCCGTCGCCGCCTGCGGCAGCAGCACGTGCAGGCCGTCCGAGACCGCGTTGAGGCCGAATGCGGCGGCGTCCTCGGCGCCGGCGATCAGCGCGTCGGGGAAGAGGCGGCGCAGGGCCTCCCGGCTGCCCGGGGAGAAGGCCGGCGGGTAGTACGCGATCTCGTCCGCCCTGTCGTCGAGGACGGCGAGGGCGGTGTCCAGGTGGTAGTAGCGGGGGTCGACGAGATCCAGCCCGATCACCGGCCGGCCGAAGAACTCCTGGGCCTCGCCGTGCGAGAGCGGGCTCGCGCGGAAGCCGCGGCCCGCGAGCAGGTACGACGCGGTGACCGCGAAATCGCCCTCGCCTTCGTTGACGTGGACCGGCTCCCTGATGTGTGCGAAACCGTGCGCGCGGAACCACTCCAGGTGCGCCGCCGCCTCCGGTTCCCGCTCGCGGTACGCGAACCGGGCGCCGAGCACTCGGCCGTCCACGACGGTCGCGCCGTTCGCCGCGAAGACCATGTCCGGCAGGCCGGGGCGAGGGGTGAGCTCCTCGACCGTGTGCCCGAGTGATCGGTAGCGGTCGCGGAGGCCCTCCCACTGGGCGACGGCGAGCGGTACGTCGACCGGCTTGGCCGGGTCCATCCAGGGGTTGATGGTGTACGTGACCTCGAAGTGTGCGGGTGCGCACAGGAGATAGCGCCGGGGTGTGGCGCGCCGGGCAGGGTGCAAGGAGGGCTCCTTACGCAACCGCAGGGGCAGTTGATGCCCATGGTGCGCCGAGCCACCCCCTCCGGCCGGGAGCCGAACGGGTTGTGTCCGGGGGGATGGTTTTTCGCCCCCTCCGCCCCTACCCGTCCCGTACATGATCCTTCGGCTGCGGGTGGGTGGGGGCTTGTCGCGGCGGTGCCCCCCCCCCCAAAAAGGGCGCGGGGCACAGCCCCAAAATTTTTTGGGGGGTGGGGGGCCGCCCCCAGGCGAGACGTACCGTATCGCCACCCTGGTAAATTCTCACCATGGCCGATTCCACCCGCCGCAGCGAGAAGTCACGTCGCGCGATCTACGAGGCCGCCCTCGCCCTCGTCGGCGAGGTCGGCTACCCCAAGACCACGATCGAGGGCATCGCGGCCCGCGCCGGAGTAGGGAAGCAGACGATCTACCGCTGGTGGTCGTCGAAGGCGGACGTGCTCCTGGACGCCTTCATGGACCTCGGCGAGCAGTCCGCGCAGGCCGCGCAGACGGCAGGGGAGACGGGCGAAGAGGGGCAGGTCCCGGAGTCGTACGAGATCCCGGACACCGGCGATCTGGCGGCCGACCTCAAAGCGGTCCTCCGTGCCACCGTCGACGAGTTGCTGGAGCCCACGTTCGAGATCCCCGCACGCGCCCTGGCCGCCGAGGGCGTCGTCAACGAACAGATCGGCGTCGAGTTCGTCGGCAAGCTCCTCGAACCCCAGCTCCAGCTGTACGTGAAGCGGCTGCGCTCGGCGCAGGGCAAGGGCCACGTGCGCCCGGACATCGACCCCCGCATCGCCCTGGAACTGTTCGTCTCCCCGCTCGCCCAGCGCTGGCTCCAGCGCACCGGCCCGATCTCGTACGCGTACACGGACACCCTCGTCGACTACGCCCTCTACGGCCTCGCCCCGCGCTGAGCGGCCGACGTCCCCCACAGCCGGCCCGGCGCGTCCGTGATGATCCCGTCGCAGCCCAGCGCGAGCGCCCGGTCGCGCTGGGCCGGAGTGATCACGGTGTGCGCCCACACCCGCGGGACACCGGAGCGCACGGCCCGTTCGAGATCGATGGTGCGCGCCTTGTGGTCGACGTCGAGGAGGTCGACGAACGACACCCAGCGCTCGGGGCGGTCGGTGCGCATCTGGGCCGCCGAGCGCCACAGCTGGCTGAGCAGGCCCAGACGGTGGGCGCGCCGGGCCACCTCCGGGTCGTTGGAGTTGACGAACACCGAGCGGGTCAGACCCCGGGCGCGGATCATCCTGTCGAGCGAGCCCAG
Organism: Streptomyces sp. NPDC001530; assembly: GCF_042894545.1. Lineage (NCBI taxonomy): Bacteria > Bacillati > Actinomycetota > Actinomycetes > Kitasatosporales > Streptomycetaceae > Streptomyces > Streptomyces sp. NPDC001530. The sequence goes on along the minus strand of NZ_JBIAVS010000002.1, from coordinate 23,345 downwards.
ACTCTCGGGGTCCTTCGCCTCCAGCGTCAGCACGATCCGCCCGCCGAAGCGGTCCAGTACCTCGGCGACGGTCGGCGGCCGCTCCGCGCGCCAGCTGCCGGGCAGTACGTCCTTGGGGCGCAGCCGCACACCCCGCCAGTCGCGCAGGCTCAGGTCCCGCACCCGTCCGCCCGTGTACGTCGTGCGGTTCAGGGTCGCGTCGTGCATGACCACCACGGTCCCGTCGCGCAGCATCCGGGTGTCGACGTCGAGCACCTGCGCCGTACCGCGCTCGTACGCCGCCATCAGGCCCGACATGCTGTTCTCGGGGACCTCCAGGGCGCCGCCGCGATGGGCGACGTGCACGACGCGGGGCAGGGCGTCCACCGTCAGCGGCCCCCCGCCCCACTCCAGAGGGGAGGGCACGCCGCCGTGTCCGGTGAGGGCGAGCGAGGCGAGACCGGTGAGACCCAGGAGCGCAGTCCGTGTGACCATGACGATCACGGTAGGGGGACAAATCCCCTCAAAGTACGGAATGACACCCGATCCGGGCCAGGGTGACACATCGCCCCACCGACCCCGGATGTCGGCTCTGGCCACCCGGAGCGCAGGATGGTGGGACGATAGGGCTTGTTGATGGCGGGCAGATGGCCTTTCGAAGGCTTGTTGTCGGCACAAACGGCTAGGCGAGGGGATAGATGAGCGCAGAGTTCGGTCGCCGCTCCGGTGCGCAGGGCAGGATCTCCCAATGGCTGCGGGGACGCCGGCCGAAGGAGCCTGTGGAGACTGCGGACGGCGGGCGTGAGGCCCTGCTGCTCGCCGCTGCCGCCGCGGGGCTGCCGCTCGCGCAGGCCGCGTACCCCTCCGGCTACCGGTGCTCCTGTGACCGCGTCGGCTGTCCGACCCCCGCGCGCCACCCTGTCTCCTTCGCCTGGCAGACACAGTCCACGACCGACCGCGCGCAGATCGAGCGGTGGGCCCGGCACCAGCCGAAGGCCAACTTCATCACCGCGACCGGCATGGTGCACGACGTTCTCGATGTGCCGTTGGACGCCGGGCGTGAGGCGCTGGAGCGGTTGCTGGCGTCCGGCATCGAGGTCGGGCCCGTCGCCGAGTCGGGCGGCGACCGCATGCTCTTCTTCACGGCCACGCGCGGTACGCCCGAGGACGAGGACGAGTGGTGGCCCTGCGAGCTGGACTGCCATCCGGAGACGATGGATGAGCATCCGGGGCTGCGGTGGCACTGCCGTGGCTCGTATGTGCTGGTGCCGCCGGCGCGGCTGCCGGGTGACCTCACGGTCGAGTGGGTACGGGGGCCTGAGCATCCCCTGCCGGATCCGCTCACCCTTCTTGAGATCCTCACGGACGCGTGTGCCCGTTACGCGGGCGAGAACGAGTCGGACCAGCTGGCCGCGTGGCCCCACCGGGGCTGAACTCCGCTTACACGGCACCCGGAACGGGTGGGCACAGCCAGCACCAGCAGCTGTGCCTACTCGCCCTTCGCCCCCGTCAACCCCTCGATCCGCCCCAGCACCGCCACCCCGTCCCCCGAGTCCTTCGGCGGGTCCAGGGCTGCCTGGTTGGAGATGAACTCCAGGGTGAGGGACTGCTTGATCTCGCCGGTGGTCAGGGCCTGGACGTCCGCGGTGGGGGTGGGGATCTCGGTGCCGGCCGCGGCGGTCTGCTTCTCGTAGCGGTGGGTGGTGAAGAAGACCAGTGCCCCGCCGTCGGTGGTGCGCAGGCCCACCGGGGCGTAGTCGCCCGAGGTCATCGGCTCGTCGATGTACTGCCGGGCGAGGCCGGGCTTGCTGGCGAACTTCTTGCGCTGGGCCCGCCATTGAGAGGTGTGCGTGCCCGCGGCGAAGCCGTCGCCGCCGGCCTTCAGATAGGTCGAGTAGGACTGGCTCAGCTTGTCCGGTTCGATCGCGAGGGCCGCGTCGTCCGCCGTGACCGGCTGCGCCCAGCCGTCCTCGTCCGTCTGGAACTTCGGTACGTCGGCGGCGGCGAGGACGGTCAGGTAGGACACCTGCCATACGTCGTTGGCGCTGCCGCGGGTGAAGACGAGGAGCCAACGGCTGTTGGCCAGGCCCTTGTTGGCCGCGGTGTCGGCCACGAACCAGCGCGGCCAGGCCGCCTTCTCGGGTATCACGAACTTCGCGTCGCTGAACTTCAGCGGCGCGTGGGACGGGTTCCCGTCCGGGTTGTTCTTGTGCCCGGCCTTGAGCTTGGCGCCGTCGATGTCGGCGAGCGGCCCGGTGACCCGGTCCGCGTCCAGCGAACGGTCGTACTCCTTGTCCGCCTTGTTGTACGCGGTGGTGAAGTCCTTGAGCGCACGGGCGGCCTCGGCCCGCGTCGCCGCCGGTACGATCTCCCGCTCGCCGTGCACCACCACGCAACCGCTCGCCGTCAAGGACAGAACGGTCACCGCCCCCGTCGCCAGGGCGAATCGGTGGAGAGAACGAACTCCGATGCTACGAAGCCTTCGTGGGCTGCGACCCGCGCGATCCCTGCTCATCAGGTACCTTCACCTTCCCCTTCCCGGAGGCGAACCCTACCGGGGCGAGGAAGAGCGCGAGCGCCGGGACCAAGTACAGCGCCCACACCGTGACCTGGAGGACCGTCGGGTCCGGCTGGAAGTTGAAGACGCCCTTCAGGAGGGTGCCGTACCAGCTGGTCGGGTCGATCGTGCTGCTGATGTCGAAGGCCAGGCTCGTCAGGCCCGGGATGAAGTCGGCCTCCTGGAGGTCGTGGACGCCGTATGCGAGCACGCCCGCGGCGACGACGACCAGCATGCCGCCGGTCCAGGTGAAGAACTTGGCGAGGTTGATCTTCAGGGCGCCCCGGTAGAAGAGCCAGCCGAGGAGGACCGCGGAGGCCAGGCCCAGGGCGACGCCGATCAGCGGGCGCGGGGTGCCGTCGCTCGCGGCGTGCACCGACGCCCACACGAACAGCGCCGTCTCCAGGCCCTCCCGGCCGACCGCGAGGAACGCGGTGGCGACCAGCGCGCCCGTGCCCATCGCGAGGGCCGCGTCCAGCTTGCCGTGCAGCTCGGACTTCAGATGCCGGGCGGTGCGCCGCATCCAGAAGACCATCCACGTCACCAGGCACACCGCGACGATCGACAGCGAACCGCCGAGCGCCTCCTGCGCCTTGAACGTCATCTCCTGGGAGCCGAATTCGAGCGCGCAGCCGAAGCCGAGCGCCAGCGCGACCGCCACGCCGATACCGATCCAGATCGGCTTCAGGGCGTCCTTGCGGTCGGTCTTCACCAGGTACGCGATCAGGATGCAGACGACGAGGCTGGCTTCCAGACCCTCGCGCAGTCCGATCAGATAGTTGGAGAACACGGGCTACGCCTCCTTGGAGAACAGCGTCCGGCCCCACCAGTCGTCCTTGTCGCGGACGCCGGGCGGGATCGCGAAGATCGCTGAACCCACGTGCTGGATGTACTCGTTGAGCACGTCGATCGCCAGGCTGCGCTGGATGGGGATGAAGCCCTTGCGGACGTCACGTTGGTAGGCGAGGAAGAACAGGCCCGCGTCCAGGCGGCCGAGCCCGTCCGTGCCGTCCGTGAAGGAGTAGCCGCGGCGCAGGATCGTCGCCCCGTTGTTGGAGTCGGGGTGCGCGAGCCGGACATGCGCGTCGGGCTTCATCGCCTTCAGGAACGGCTCGTCCCGCTCCTTCGCCTTGCCGACCGGGGCGCCCTCGCCCTTGTCGCGGCCGAAGATGTCCTCCTGCTCCTGCAGCGGAGTCCGGTCCCAGGTCTCGACGTTCATGCGGATGCGGCGCGCCACCAGATACGAGCCGCCGGTCATCCAGGCTGACTCCTCTTCGACATCCCTCTCGCCCACCCACACGAACTTCTTGAGCCGGTCGGTCTCGGTGCCCGCGATATTGCGGGTGCCGTCCTTGAAGCCCATGAGGTTACGAGGGGTCTGCGCGTCCGGCGTCGTCGAAGAGGTCTTCCCGAAGCCCAGCTGTGACCAGCGGATGACGACCTTGCCGAAGCCGATCCGGGCGAGATTGCGGATCGCGTGCACCGCGACCTGCGGGTCGTCGGCACATGCCTGCACGCACAGGTCGCCGCCGCTGCGGTTCTTGTCGAGGTTGTCGCCCGCGAACTTCGGCAGCTCCACGAGAGCCTCGGGCCGCTGGTCCGCCAGCCCGAACTTCTCGAACAAGGTCGGCCCGAAGCCGATCGTCAGCGTCAGCCGCGACGGTTTGAGGCCGAGCGCCTCACCGGTGTCGTCCGGCGGAGCCTCGGCCAGACCGCCGTACGCGCCCTCGCCGACCGTGTGCCCCGCGGTCATCCGCCGCGCGGCCTCGGTCCAGTCCTTCAGCATCTGTACGAACTCGGCGCGGTCGTCCGTCTTCACGTCGAACGCGGCGAAGTGCAGCCGGTCCTGCACCGGCGTCGAGATGCCCGCCTGGTGCGTGCCGTGGAAGGCGATCGCGGCGCCCGCCTCGGCGGCGGCCGGATCGACGTCGTTGCCGGCGCGGGTCATCGCCACTGCACCGCCCGCCGCGGCGGCACCGAGCGCGAGCCCGGCACCGCCCCAGCCGATCAGCGAACGCCGGGAGGGGGCCGGGTTGCCCGCGACCTCCGTGGATTGCGTGGTGTCCGTGGTGTCCGTCATGGTGGCCCCTCGCTTACTTCACGACCGCGGCGGCGAGCTTGGACAGGGGCTCCGCAAGCGCGTTGACCGCGTCCGAGAGCTCCTTGCGGTCGGCCTTGCCGACCTTGTCGTACGAGGTGAAGACGTACGAGGTCTTGTCCGTGCGGTACTTGTCGAGCAGCGTGTTCAGCGCGGTGAACTGCTTGTCGAGCTCCGTGGTCAGCGCCGCGTCGTTCTCCGAGGCGACCGGCTTCAGCAGCTCGTACGACTTCTGCGCGCCCTCGACGTTCGCCTTGAAATCGACCAGGTCGGTGTGCGAGTAGCGCTCCTCCTCGCCGGTGACCTTGCCGGTGGCGACCTCGTCGAGGAGTTCCTTGGCGCCGTTGGCCATGGAAGTCGGGGTGATCTCGGCCTTGCCGACCCGGTTCTGCCAGTCGGTGAGGTCGGTGATCAGCTGGTCGGCGAGAACCGTGTCGCGGTCGGTGAGCTTCTTGTCCTTCCACAGCGAGCGCTCGAGGCGGTGCCAGCCGGTCCAGTCCTTCTCCAGGTCCTGGCCCTCTTCCAGACCGTCCTCGCGCAGGTCGACCTTCGGGTCGATGTCGCCGAAGGACTCGGCGACCGGCTCGGTGCGCTCCCAGCCGATGCGCGAGTCGGCGTACGCCTTCTTCGCGGCCTCGATGTCGCCGTCGTTGACCGCCTTCGCGAAGGCCTTCGCCTTGGGCAGCGTCTCGTCGGCCTGCGCCTGTGCGTATGCCCGGTAGGCGGCGACGGCCGAGTCCAGGCGCGGGTCGCGCTTGGCGACCTTGCCGGTACCGGTGGCCGTGACGTTCTGGCGGATGCCCTTGCCCTTCATGCCGGGCTTGCAGGCGATCCGGTAGTCGCCCGCCTTCACCTCGGCGGTGACCTTCTGGCTGGTGCCGGGGCCGATGTTCTCGCGCTCGGTGACGATCCGGTCGTCGGGGAAGAGGAGGTAGACCTCGGTGACCTTGGAGCCCTTGTTCTTCACGTCTATCTCGACGTGACCGGCCGGGAACTCCTTTTTGGAGACCTCGCACTTGGAGTCGGTGGCCGTCACCTCGATGACGTGGTCGTCGCCCTCGGCGCTGCTCTTCTCGGTGCAGCCCGTGACGGCGGTCAGAGCGGCCGCGGTGGCGGCTGCGGTGACGACGGAGAGTCGGACGGCTCGCATTCAGGCTCCAAGAGAAGTTCGGACAAACCGCACGGTGGACCCGCGCTGGGATGGTGAGGCTGGCCTAACTTATCTGAGGCTTCCCTCACTGATACCCACCAGTCCGGTGATTCAGCTCTCACAGACGGTGTACAGGCACGGCTTGATTACGGCGGCTCAAAACAGACCCCATGGGATGGTCAAGCGCGAGTCAAGAGTTCCGTTTCGGAGTGATCAGGGCGACGCCGGTCCTGGGGTGCGGGAACACTTCCACCAGCCGGTGGAAGACCTCGCTCGGTAAGTCGCCGGTGAGGACGTCGGGCTGGCGGACCGTCGGCCGCGACACGACCGGCGCACAGAATCGCTACCCGGTGCGCGTACACCGCCGCGAGCCCCAGATCGTGCAGCACCACGATCACGGCGTCCCTGGCGTGCGCCCTTTTCCGGCACACCCGCAGCACCAACTCCTGGGGCGGACCTACCGGCCGACGCGCTCGGCGCCGCGAGCGCGGGCGTGGTGTTCGCGGTGCGCAGGCGGCGTACGGCGTAATCGAGTGGGCCCGAGGGCGCCCGCCCCCGACACTGTTCCCCATGAACGGGGGTCACAGGGAACTGCTGGGGGCGGGCGGCCTCGTCCTGGAGGTGACAGGGCGGCCCGGTCCGCCGCCGTTGCGCTTCGAGTCGGCGGATGGGGGCCGGCTGCTGCTGCGGCAGGGCGGGCGCCCGCTCCTCCTCGGCCGGATCGACCGGGGCCCCGACGGCCACCTCTCCTACGAGGGCCTCTTCACGCACCGCCTCGACGGCTACCGCTCGCCGCTGCCGCCCCTCCGCTCGGCGCTTCTGCGCTCGCCGGGCAACTGGGCGCACCAGTACGCCAGTTGGCTGGAGGCGTCCACGGACGGCCCGCTGCACGACGCTCGGTGGCTGCTGAGCGAGCGGCGGACGTTTCCGCCATACGTCTGGTCCGGCGACTTCATGCGCGAGTGGCCCGCCTGCTACCTCGACTGGTGCGCGGGCGGCTGGCAGGGCGTCGTACCACTGCGCCGCCTCTCACCGCCCCACGCGCCGCGCGTGAAGGCGTACCGCAAGCACGTGCGCGAGGGCACGTCGGCTCCCGTACTCCTGTGGTGGGTGTCGTCCCTCGACGGCTGGCTGATCCTGGACGGTCACGACCGGACGGTGGCGGCGCTGGCGGAGGGCCAGGACCCCGCGTGCGTCGTGCTGGCCCGCGCCCCTGACGAGGATGCCTGGCGGCGCTCGGCGGACGAGGTGACCGCCGGGCACGAGGAGCGGATGGAGCGGCTGCGCGCCCGCTCGGGCGCCACGGTGGAGCGCGGGCGGGCGACTCTGGAGCGGGCGTACGGCGAGGTGATGTCGGGGCTGCCGTACGAGCACGGCCGCACCCGCTCCTGGCCGCTGCCCGGCGGTCCCGCGGCCTGGGACGCACTCGCGGCGCGGGTGATGTTTGAATGCCGGAGTGACTGACTACGACGTGCTGCGGGTCTTCTGCGGACCCGGCGGCGGGTATGGCAATGAGCTCGGTGTCGTGCGCGAGGGCTCGGTGATGCCGGACCGTGAGGAACGGCAGGTGTTCGCCGCGAAGCTCGGCTTCAGCGAGACCGTGTTCGTCGACGACCCCGAGCGTGGGGTCATCGACATCTACACGCCAACGCTGCGGTTGCCGTTCGCCGGGCATCCGTGTGTCGGGGTGGGGTGGCTGCTCGACGTGCCCGAACTGGTCACGCCCGCCGGGGTGGTGGGGGTGCGGCTCGACGGGGAGTTCAGCTGGATCGAGGCGCGGGCGGAGTGGGCGCCGCCGCGGACGCTGCGGCAGTACGCGTCCGCCGCCGAGGTCGACGCGCTGCCCGTCCCGGCGCCGGGGGAGTGGGTCTACGCCTGGGCCTGGGAGGACGAGGCCGCGGGGCGGGTGCGGGCGCGGGCGTTTCCCGGGCGGGACGACGGGATCGAGGAGGACGAGGCGACGGGGGCAGCGGCGCTGTTGCTGACGGACCGGCTGGGGCGGGCGCTGAACATCGTCCAGGGGGTCGGGTCCCAGATTCTTACGGCGCCGCAGCCGGGGGGATGGGTTGAGGTGGGGGGCCGGGTGCGGTTGGAGCGGTGAGCGATTCCCGCCCCTCCGGCGTCTGAGGAGCGGGGCCGGGGCGGAGCCCCGAGGCGGTTACGCGCTCAGCGGGAACTCTTCCCCCAGGGCGCGGAAGACCGCCGTGTTCAGGGCGAACGCCCGCTTGCACTCGCTCACGATGCGCTGCTTCTCCAGGTCGTCGGCCCGGAGCCCGTCCAGGAGTTCGCGGTAACTCCTCTTGAAGGCGGCCGGGTTGGCGATGTCCTCGAAGACGTAGAAGCGGACACCGTCGCCCTTGCGGGCGAAGCCCCAGGTCCGCTCCGCCTTGCCGCGGATGGTCTGGCCGCCGGAGAGGTCGCCGAGGTAGCGGGTGTAGTGGTGGGCGACATAACCGCCGGGCCACTCCCGGGCGCACTCGGCGACGCGGGCCGCGTAGACCCGGGTCGCGGGCAGGGCGGTGAGCGTCGCACGCCAGTCGGGGCCCCGCAGGTGGGCCAGGTCGCGCTCGAGGGCGGTGCGGCGCAGCAGCTCGGGCCGGATGAAGGGCCCGGCCACCGGATCGGACACCAGACGCTCGGTGTCCGCCTCCAACGCCTCGTACACGAACCACAGTTGCTCGGTGTAGCGCGCGTACGCGTCGACGCCGAGCCTGCCGCCGAGCAGGTCGCTCATGAACGTCGAGGTCTCCGCCTCCGTGTGCTGCTCGTGCGACGCGGTGCGGAGGAGGGTCGAGAAGGCGGTGCTCGACGTGTCCGTCGCGTTCATGAGAGCCTCCGGGTTCCCGACACCCTGTCGGTAAAATGGTACCCCGATTCCCGATCAAGTTCACATCGGCCACAAAATCGGCCACAATCGGGCGCAGTCACAAGCGGCCACAAAAGGAGAGCCCGCCCTGTGGACAGGGCGGGCCCGGAGCGCGGAGGCGACTACGGCAGCGTGAGGATCTCGGCGCCGCTCTCCGTCACCACCAGCGTGTGCTCGAACTGAGCCGTGCGCTTGCGGTCCTTCGTCACGACGGTCCACCCGTCGTCCCACATGTCGTACTCGTGCGTGCCGAGCGTGAGCATCGGCTCGATGGTGAAGGTCATCCCGGGCTGTATGACGGTGGTCGCGTGCGGGCTGTCGTAGTGGGGAATGATCAGACCGGAGTGGAAGGACGAGTTGATCCCGTGCCCGGTGAAGTCCCGTACGACCCCGTACCCGAACCGCTTCGCGTACGACTCGATGACGCGCCCGATGACATTGATCTGGCGGCCGGGCTTGACCGCCTTGATGGCACGGTTGAGGGACTCGCGCGTCCGCTCGACGAGAAGCCGGCTCTCCTCGTCGACGTCGCCGACGAGGTACGTGGCGTTGTTGTCGCCGTGGACGCCGCCGATGTACGCCGTCACGTCGAGATTGATGATGTCGCCGTCCCGCAGGACCGTGGAGTCCGGGATGCCGTGGCAGATGACCTCATTGACGGAGGTGCACAGCGACTTGGGGAAACCGCGGTAGCCGAGGGTCGAGGGGTAGGCGCCGTGGTCGCACATGTACGCGTGCGCGACCCGGTCCAGCTCGTCCGTCGTCACACCCGGCGCGATGAGTTTCGCGGCCTCGGCCATCGCCTGCGCGGCGATCCGCCCGGCGACCCGCATCGCCTCGATCGTCTCGGGCGTCTGCACCTCCGGTCCGGTGTACGGCGTGGGGGCGGGCTTGCCCACGTACTCGGGACGCCTGATGTTTCCCGGGACGGGACGGGTGGGAGAGAGCTCCCCTGGTACGAGCAGCGACTGGCCAGACATGCCAGCGAGTCTAACCAGCGGGCATGGGGGACCATGTCCGTGGCGAAAGGAGCCGGTCATGCCTCTCTTCAAGAAGCGGACCGTCGGCAAGCCCGGCGAGTGGTACTACTGCCTGGAGCACAAGAAGGTCGAGGAGGGCCCCGACTGCCCGGGCAAGGACCGCTTCGGGCCGTACACCACCCGCCAGGAGGCGGAACACGCGATGGAGACCGCGAGGGAGCGCAACCTCGAGTGGGAGACGGACCCCAAGTGGCATGACGCGCGGGGTGCGGCAGCGGGCTCCGAGGACGACGACTGAGGGCGGCTGGGGCGACTGAGGTCGGCTGAGGACGACTGAGGGTGACCGAGGGCGACCGATGCGGGGTGGTGCGGGGGTTGTCGGCGGCTGAGGTCGGTGGGTGCGGGGCGTTGTCGACGGCTGGCGCCCGTGCGTGCGGGCCGTTACGACTGCTCATGCCGCCGGGGCGACGGGGGTCCGTCGCCGCTGCGGCCGTGTGCCACTGGGTCCCATCCCCGCAGCGTCCCTGCGCTGCAGTGCCCTTGCGCTGCAGCGTCCCTTGCGTCGCCGGGGGCCCTTGCCGGGGCCGGAGGCGATCCGCAGTCGCCGACGGCGGTTGATGTCGGCCGGTGCGGCAGGGGTCCGTCGGGGCAGGGGCGGTGTGAACCGGGGCCCATCCCCGCAGCGTCCCATCCCGGCAGCGTCCCTGCGCCGCAGTGCCCCTGTGCCGCAGTGCCCCTGCGCCGCAGTGCCCCTGTGCCGCAGTGCCCTTGCGCCGCCGGAGCCCTCGCCGGGGCCGGAGGCGACTCGCAGTCGCCGATGGCGGTCGGCCCCCACGGGAAACCTGTGCCTGGTAGTCGACTGTCACGGGCGGTGCGGGTGGGAGAGCAACGGACAGGCCGCCAGGCCCGCCGTCACGCCATCGCTTCCCGCGCGGAGCGCAACCGCAGGGCATGCTCATTCGTCCGCACGTCGTACGCCATCAGCCTCGGCAGACACAGAGCCAGCAGCCCCACCGCGCCCGCGCACATCAGACCCCCCGACCAGATCGACGTCCGCACACTCGTCCACGCCGCCATCCCGCCCGCACGGACTTGACCGAGCTGGGGCCCGACCGAGTACGAGAGCAGCTCGATCCCGGCGAGTCGCCCCCGAAGCTCGTCCGGGATCGTCTGGTTCCAGATGGCGGCGCGGAAGATCCCGCTGACCATGTCGCAGCAGCCGCCGAGCGTGAGGAAGAGCAGCACCAGCCAGAGGTTGTGCACGACACCCGCGGCGGCCATGGCGAGCCCCCAGCAGGCCGCCGCGAGGACGACCATCCGCCCGTGCTTGTGGATGCGCGAGGTCCACCCACTGGTCAGCGACACCAGCAGGGACCCGGCGGGCACCGTCGCGTACATCAACCCCAGTGACCACTCCGCGTCGAGCTCGTCCGCGAGGAACGGCAGCAGCGCGAGCGGCATCGCGAGGAACATCGCCCCGAGGTCGATCGCGTACGTACCGAGCAGCTCCTTGCGGCTCCACGCGTACCGGGCGCCCTCCGCGATGGACCGCAGCGACGGTTTGGCGGCCTCGTGCGCGGCGGGCGATGCGGCGAGCCCCACGATCATCAGAACCGACACGACGAAGGTCGCCAGGTCCACGGCGTACGCCCAGCCGAGCCCGGCGTAGGCCACGACGACGCCCGCGAGGGCCGGGCCCGCGACGCCGCCCACCGTCCAGCGCAGGGAGTTGAGCGAGGCGGCGGCCGGCAGGTGCTCGTGCGCGACGATCCGTGGGGTGAGCGAGTCCAGGGCGGGCCGCTGGATCGCGCCGAGCGCGGAGGAGAGCCCGGCGACCGCGTACAACGGCCACACCGCCGGGTGCGGTACCAGCGCGTTGACGAGGAGCCCGGCGGACAGCACGCCCTGGCCCGCCTCCGTGTAGACGATCAACTTCCGCTTGTCCAGGGCGTCGGCGAGCGCCCCGCCGTACAACCCGAACACCACCAGCGGCACCAACTCCACCGCCCCGATCGCCCCCACCGCCACCGCCGACCCGGTCAGCACCTTCATCTGCACCGGCAACGCGACGAACGTCAGAAAACTCCCGAAGTTCGTGATCAACCCCGCCACCCAAAGCCGCCGAAAATCAGCCGACTCCCGCCAGGGCGCGAGATCAGGCAACAGCGAACGAAGCCGAGAGGAGGACACGGGGCCGGATGCGGGATCGTCGTCGGTCACGTCGGGCCATGCTCAGGGGAGACCCGGGCGAGGGCAACTGGTTTTCGGCGGGGTGCGGAGGGCAGTGCCGCCGCGGCGGGGCGACGCCGAAAGTGACACTGGCCGGCGTCGAGAGCGGCACCGGGGCGGAGCCGACGGCGGCCGGCGGCACCCGGCGATGCCGCCGCAGGCGCCCATGGGCTGTCCGCCGCAGGCGGGAAGGCGCCCGAGTCGGGCGGGTGGGCGGGAAACCGCCGCGAAGCGGCGAGGGTGGCCGCCGAAGGCGGTTAACGGGCCGAGCCGGGCGGGTGGGCGGGAAACCGTCGCGAAGCGGCGCATACGACAGCCGGACGAAGTCGGACCCCAGCTACCCAGCCACCCCCACCTACCACCGGGCAGACGGCGGATCCGTCAACTGGTCCGTGAGCCGGGACAACCGGTCACGAAACCGCCGCCGCCCCCGCGGAGAAGGCAACGCGTTCTCCCCGGCCGCGGCACTGACAAGATGCTGCACCGTATCGAGGTCCAGCTCGGGATCGGCCGGCACGGCAAGCGACTCATGCGCCAGAGCCGGCAACTCACCCTCCACCGCAGATTCCCCCGCGGAATCCCCCGCGGACAGCGCCAGCACCGTCGCCCCGGCCCGCCGCGCATCATGAACCCGCTCCAACAGCGGCGCCCCGGGCGCGCCCGGCGACACCACCAGCAGCGTCTCCCCCCGCCGAGCCGCCTCGATCCGCCCCAGCCCCACCGCCAGGTGGGCCGGATCGGACTCCCGCGCCCCGTGCCGCACCAACGTCGGCGACAGCTCCGGCGTCCCCGACCACGCCGCCTCGTCCACCAGATGCGCCGCGAGATGCCACGGCTCGTACTCCTCCGTGCCGACGAGCAGCAGCCCGCCCCCGTACGCCACCACGGACCCCCGCAACGCCCCCGCGAACCGCCGCGTGGCCCCCAACCACTCGGTCCCGGCGAGCACTTCGCGCAGCAATGCGACCCGTACGGCATCCATGCGCACGCATCCTGCCGCAACTGGCCACTCGTGACCCGGAGTTCACCACGAATTCGCCCAAGCTGGGCACAGGCCCGCATCACCGGCCACACAAGGAGCCCGCCCATGCCAGAAGGAAGCAACCCTTTCCGCGCCGGCCGCGAAGGCTACGCCAGCTTCCGTATCCCCGCGGTCGTCGCGACCCCCGCCGGCACCCTGCTCGCCTTCTGCGAAGGCAGGGTCGACTCCGCGCGCGACCACGGCAACATCGACATCGTGCTGAAGCGGTCGTCGGACGGCGGCCGCACCTGGGGCCCGCTCCAGGCCGTCGCCAAGAACGGCGACAACCTCGCGGGCAACCCGGCGCCCGTCGTCCTCGACACCGGCCGCGTCCTGCTCGTCCACGTCCGCAGCGCGGCCACCGCGAGCGAGGACGCCCTGCTGCGCGGCAAGGTGAAGGCGGCCGACGGGCGGCGCGTCTGGGTGCAGCACAGCGACGACGACGGGCTGACCTGGTCGAGCCCGAAGGAGATCACCGCGCAGGTGAAGAAGGCGAGTTGGCGCTGGTACGCCACCACGCCCGGGCACGCGATCCAGCTCACCACCGGCCGCGTCGTCGTCCCCGGCAACCACACGATCCCGCCCACCGGCAGGGACAACGGCACCGAAGCGAAGTACAACAGCGGCCACTGCCTGCTCAGCGACGACCGCGGCGAGACCTGGTACCTCGGCTACCTCGACGAGAACACCAACGGCTACATCAATGTCAATGAAACGACCGCGGCCGAACTCCCGGACGGGCGCGTCTACTTCAACACCCGCAACGACTCCCCGTCCCCCGGCAACCGCGCCGACGCCCACTCCCGCGACGGCGGCAAGAGCCTGGAAAAGCCCTTCCGCCCGCAGGCCGGTCTCGTCACCCCCGTCGTCCAGGGCAGCCTCCTCCAGCTCCGCGACCCCGAACTCCTCCTCTACTCGGGCCCCGCCGACCCCGCCTTCCGCGCCCTGATGACGGTGCGCGCCAGCACGGACGGCGGCACCACCTGGCGCACCGCGTACACGGTCGACGGGCTGCCCGCCGCGTACTCCGATCTCGTACGCGTCGACGCGACGACCGTCGGCCTCCTCTACGAGACGGGTGACTTCGGCGCGTACGAGACGATCACCTTCCGCCGCGTCCCCGTGACCGCCCTCACCTGAGGCCCACAGCCGCGATCCGCGCACGTAAAGTCGGCCCATGACCTCTACTGACAGTGCTGCACAGAAGGCTCCCGCCAAGGACCCATGGGACCTTCCCGACGTGTCCGGGCTCGTCGTCGGCGTGCTCGGCGGCACCGGGCCCCAGGGCAAGGGACTCGCCTACCGGCTCGCCAGGGCCGGCCAGAAGGTGATCATCGGCTCGCGCGTCGCGGAGCGCGCGCAGGGCGCGGCCGAGGAACTCGGACACGGCGTCGAGGGCGCCGACAACGCCGAGTGCGCGCGGCGCAGCGACATCGTGATCGTCGCCGTGCCGTGGGAGGGCCACGGCAAGACCCTGGAATCCCTGCGCGAGGAGCTGGCCGGCAAGCTCGTCGTCGACTGCGTCAACCCGCTCGGCTTCGACAAGAAGGGCGCGTACGCGCTGAAGCCGGAGGAGGGCAGCGCCGCCGAACAGGCCGCCGCCCTGCTGCCGGACTCGCGGGTCACGGCCGCCTTCCACCACCTGTCGGCCGTCCTCCTCCAGGACCCGGAGATCGAGCAGATCGACACGGACGTCATGGTCCTCGGCGAGGAGCGGGCGGACGTCGAGATCGTGCAGGCGCTGGCCGGCCGCATCCCGGGCATGCGCGGCGTCTTCTCCGGCCGTCTGCGCAACGCCCACCAGGTCGAGTCCCTGGTCGCGAACCTGATCTCCGTGAACCGCCGCTACAAGGCGCACGCGGGCCTGCGGGTGACGGACGTATAGCGGCGTCTGGGCATGGGGGAGACTGGATGTTGTAGCACCAGAGATTCGTCCGTCTGTCAGGAGCCGACCCCCATGCCCCTCCTTCCCCCACCCGACCCAAGCCGGCGACTCGCTCTCTACGCCCTCGCCGTCTGTGTCCTCTCCGTCGCCGCGGCCGTGGTCTCCTTCGTCCAGGGCAGCTGGCTGGGGATCGTGTGGGTGCTGCTGGCGGGCCTGTCGTCGAACATGACGTGGTACTACGCGCGGCGCGGCAAGGTGCGGGGCGGGTCGTCGGTCAGCGGTTGACCGTGCAGTACTCGTTGACGCCGTCCCAGAAGCGGTAGAGGTTCTGGCCGCAGTAGCGCTGCACGTCGTCGATGCCGAGGCCGCCCAGGATCGAGTAGATCGCGTCGAAGAACGCGCTGTTCACCGACGGGATCCACAGCACCGCGAACACCGCGAGCAGGCCGAACGGCGCGAAGGGCTCCACCTGGCGGCGGATGTTGTACGACAGCCAGGGCTCGATCACGCCGTAGCCGTCCAGGCCGGGCACCGGCAGGAAGTTCAGGATCGCGGCCGTGACCTGGAGCAGTGCGAGGAACGCCAGCGCGTAGCGGAAGGTGTCCGGGACGCCGTCCAGGGCGTGCAGCCAGAACGGTGCGGTGCAGACGACGGCGAAGAGCACGTTGGTCAGCGGGCCCGCCGCCGAGATCAGGCTGTGCTTCCAACGGCCCTGGATACGGCCCCGCTCGATGAAGACCGCGCCGCCCGGCAGACCGATCCCGCCCATGATCACGAAGATCACCGGCAGCACGATGCTCAGCAGCGCGTGCGTGTACTTCAGCGGGTTCAGCGTCAGATAGCCCTTCGCGCCGATCGAGATGTCGCCGCTGTGCAGGGCGGTGCGCGCGTGCGCGTACTCATGCAGGCACAGGGAGACGATCCACGCGGCCGTGACGAAGAGGAACACGGCGACGCCGGGCTCCTCGGCGAAACCGGTCCAGGTCGCCCAGGCGGTCACCGCCATGACGGCCACGATCCCGACGAAGACGGGACTGATCCTCCGGTCACTGCTGCGGGTCGCGGCGGTGGTCATGGGGCTCCCTGGAGTGCTGCTCATGGGGTGGGACTGCCCGACCGTACCGGGCTCACGCCGAAAACGTCTCGCGATCGGCCATTGGTTCCGGCGAGGGTGGGGGCATGGGGCGATGGCGCATCTTCTACGCGGACTGGCAGATGGAGTGCTGTGGCACACCCTTCTCGGTGGGGGACGAGGTCAGCTGGCCGCTGCTGCTGGGCTTCGCGGAGGATGTGCTCGGCGGGGGCTGGTTCGAGGAACTGGGCAAGATCTCGGCGCCCGTGGAATGGGTACCTGACGAGGACGGGGTGATCCAGGTGCTGCGGGCGGACGACGGTCTCGTCGCCGCGTTGCACGGCGACCCCGTGGACGCATCCGGACTGGACGCCGACCAGTGGATCCGCAGGGTCGGACTGCTCACCGTCGAGCGGCACGGCCTCGAGTGGCCCGAGACCACGGGCCGCGTCGGCGCCCTCCACGTCGTGCACCAGGGTTACGTCGAGACGGGCCCCGACTCGCACACCTTCATTCCCGACCCGCGGGACCGCTCCCTGGAAGCCGTCGGCAGCTGCCCGGAGCGGTTCGGCGGGGACTACGACGAGAGCCGTACGGAGTCGGGGGCGCGTCGCCACCGCCGCCGGGCCGGCGTCCTGGTCGAACTCGACGTACCGGACCCCCGCACCTGAAGCCACCGGAGACAATGGACCCCGTGCGCTATCGCATCCTCGGCACCACTCAGGCACTCCGCCCCGACGGCACGCCCGTCCCGGTCGGCGGGGCGCGGCTGCGCTCGCTGCTGACCGTGCTCGCGCTGCGGCCCGGACGGACCGTGCCCGCGGCCGTCCTGGTCGACGAGGTGTGGGACGGCGACCCGCCCGCGGACGCGCCCGGCGCGCTGCAGGCGCTGATCGGCCGGCTGCGCAGGGCGCTCGGGCCCGGCGCGGTGGACTCGATGGACGGCGGCTACCGGCTCGCCGCGGTGGCCGACGACGTCGACCTGCACCGTTTCGAGCGGCTCGCGGGGGAGGGCACGCGCGCGCTCGCCGACGGCGACCCGGCGAAGGCGGCCGTGGTCCTCGACGACGCCCTCGCCCTGTGGCACGGCCCGGCCCTCGCCGACCTCCCGGACCGCACCGCCGAGACGGCCCGCTGGGAGACCCGCCGCCTCGACGTCCGCCGCGCCCGCCTCACCGCGGCCCTCGCCCTCGGCCACGCCGAACAGTCCCTGCCCGAACTCACCGCCCTGTGCGATCTGCACCCCCTGGACGAGCCCCTCCACGCCCTCCGCCTCCGCGCCCTGCGCGCCGCCGGCCGCCCCGCCGAGGCCCTCGCCGCCTACGAGTCCGTACGCACGCTGCTGTCCGACCGCCTGGGCTCGGATCCTGGTCCCGAACTCCGCTCCCTGCACCGGGAGTTGCTGGACCTGGCCGATGGTCGGGTCACGGCACAGCCCCCCGCAGCCACGCCCGCGGGCTCCGCCGCCCCCGCCCTCGGTTCAGCCGCCCTCTCCCGTACCCGTCCCACATCCCCACCCCCTGGCAACCTCCGTGCCCGCCTCACCTCCTTCGTCGGCCGGGAGGCCGACATCGAGGCCATTCGCGGGGACCTCGCGGTGGCCCGGCTCGTGACGCTGCTCGGGCCCGGTGGGGCCGGGAAGACACGGCTGTCGCAGGAGGCGGCGGAGGCGGTGGCGGATGCGGCGCGGGACGGGGTGTGGCTGGCGGAGCTCGCTCCGGTGGACGATCCGAAGGCGGTGCCCGAGGCCGTGCTGACCGCCGTCGGTGCGCGGGAGACCGTGTTGCGCGGTGCCGGTGCCGAGGAGATGCGGGCCGCGGCGGCCCGGCATGACGATCCCCTCACCCGGCTCGCCGAGCACTGTGCCAAGCGGCGCATGCTGATCGTCCTCGACAACTGCGAGCATGTCGTGGACGCCGCGGCCCGCCTCGTCGAGGAGCTGCTGGAGCGGTGCCCGGGGCTGACCGTACTCGCCACCAGTCGTGAACCCCTCGGCGTACCGGGGGAGTTGCTGCGTCCCGTGGAGCCGCTGCCGGAACCCGTCGCGCTGCGGCTGCTCGCCGACCGGGGGGCCGCCGCCCGGGCCGGCTTCCGGATCGAGGACGACCCCGGGGCGGCCGCCGAGATCTGCCGGCGCCTCGACGGCCTGCCGCTCGCCATCGAACTCGCCGCCGCCCGGCTGCGGATGCTCACCCCGCGCCAGATCGCCGATCGGCTGGACGACCGTTTCCGGCTGCTGACCTCGGGCAGTCGTACGGTCCTGCCGCGCCAGCAGACCCTGCGTGCCGTCGTCGACTGGTCCTGGGACCTGCTCGACGAGGACGAACGGGACGTGCTGCGGCGGCTGTCCGTCTTCGCGGGCGGCTGCGACCTCGCCGCCGCCGAGGCGGTCTGCGGGCCCGCCGCGCTGGAAGCGCTCGGCTCGCTCGTCGACAAGTCCCTTGTCGTCGCGGCCCCTTCGGGCGAGGGCGGTGACGGCGAGATGCGCTACCGGCTGCTGGAGACCGTCGGCGAGTACGCCGGCGAACGCCTCGACGAGTCCGGCGACCGTGCCGGCGCCGAGCGCGCCCACCTCACGTACTACCGCGAACTCGCCCGCACCACCGACCCCGCCCTGCGCGGCCCCTGCCAGGGCGCGGCGATCGCGCTCCTCGAGCGCGAGTACGAGAATCTGCGCACCGCCCTGCGGCACGCCGTCGCCGCGCGCGACGAGCAGGAGGCGATCTGTCTCGTCCTCTCGCTGTCCTGGTACTGGCAGATCCGCGACCAGCGCATCGACGCCCGCACCTGGTCCCACGAGGTCATGGCGCTCGGCCCCGACCCCTTCGCACCGCCCGGGCGAGAGGCCCTCCCGCTGCACGAGAGGTGCACGGCCGCCCCGCCGCCGATGCGCCCGGACGTCCTCGACGAGGCGCGGCGCGGTATCCACCTCGTCCATCTCGCCTGCATGGACATGGACCTGGACGCCTGGCAGACCCCGCAGGCCAAGGAGAAGCTGCGCATCATCAGCGAGACCTACCGGCCGGGCCTGCCGCAGACCTGCCGCAGCCCCGGCAACCTCTGGTTCTACGCCGTCCTGCTCACCGGTGACATGGAGCGGATGCGCGACGTCATCGACGTGACGGTCAGCACCTGCCGTGAGCTCCGCCTCGATTGGGAACTCGCCGTCGCCCTCCAGATGCGCGCCAACGTCCTCGCCAACCGCGCCGACATGGCGGGCGACGCGACCCGTGACGCCGACGAGGCGCTGGATCTCTTCGCCCGGATCGGAGACGCCTGGGGCGCCGCCGAGTCGCTCTCCGCGCGCGGCGAGGCCCATGAGCGCAAGGGCGAGTACCGGGCCGCCGCCGCGGACTACGCGGAGGCGAGCACCTACGCCGAACGGCTCGGCGCCCGCGCCCAGACAGCGGTGCTCAGCGTCCGACTCGGCAGCATGTACATCGAGCTGGGCGAGCCCGAGCGGGGCGAGCGGATGCTGCGCGAGGTGCTGGCGGAGGGCCACGGCGCCCTCAACGAGGCCATGCCCGCGGCCCGGCTCTTCCTCGCGATGTGGCTCAGCCGCAGCGGCCGGGTCCCCGAGGCGCGCGAGCACATGCGCCTGCTGCGCGAGGACTTCGCGGCCAGCACCTTCGTCGTCTTCGACGGGTTCGTGCTCGGCGTGGAAGCCTGGCTGGACGCGGTGGAAGGACTGTACGAGAGCGCCCTGGACAAGGCGCGCAAGGCGATGGCGCGGTCCCTGGACCCGCTGGCGCACATGATCGCGCCCCATATGACCTCCGCGCATCTGACCACCGCCGCCATCGCCCTCGCCGGCCTGGACGGCGGCAGCCGCGCCCGCGAGGCGGCCCGACTCCTCGGCGCCGCCGACCACTTGCTGCCGCCGGGCCACTTCTCGGGTCCGATGGAGAACGAGGTGCGTACCCAGGCCGAGGCGGGCGTGCGGGCCGTCCTCGACGACGCGGCGTACGAGGCCGCGTACGCCGAGGGCGACGGGCTCTCCGCGGAGGAGGCCGCCGCCCTCATCTGACGCGGACCTGGGGGCCATGATCATGGCCAGTCACTCGTGGGCGAACGTCAGTTCTTGGTACGGAACTTGTGGATCGCGATCGGCGCCATCACCGCCGTGAGCCCCGCCGTCCAGGCGAGGGTCACCCACAGGTCGTGTGCGACCGGGCCGCCCACCATCAGGCCGCGCGCGGTGTCCGCGAGCGCGGACAGCGGGTTGTAGTCGGTGAAGTTCTGCAGCCAGCCGGGCATCGTCTGGGGCGGCGAGAAGATCGACGAACCGAACTGCAGCGGCATCAGGACCAGGAAGCCCATCGCCTGCACGGACTGGGCGTTCTTCATCGTCACGCCGAGGACCAGGAAGATCCACATCAGGGCCGAGCCGAACAGGACGGAGAGCCCCACGGAGGCGAACAGGCCCGGCCAGTTCGTGATGTCGAAGCCGACCAGCACGCCGACGACCATGAGGATCGTCGTCGCGACGAGCATCCGCATCAGCTCCACGACGATTTTGGCGAAGAGCACGGAGCCCTGGCCGATCGGCAGCGTGCGGAAGCGGTCCATGACTCCCTTCTGGAAGTCTTCGTTGAAGCCGGTGCCGACGGCCGTCGCGATGTTCATGGCCGTCATCGCCATCAGACCGGGCACCACGTACTGCACGTACATGTCCTGGCCGCCGCCGAGCGACTGCCCGATGGAGCCGCCGAAGACGTACACGAACAGCAGGGTGAAGACCACCGGCATCAGGATGGCGTCGAACATCGACTCCGGGTCCTGACGGATCCACAGCAGATTGCGGCGGACGAGAGCGCCGATGTGGCGCGCGTGCGCGCGGGGTGAGATACGGGTGTCGCCCTGGGCGGCGAGGGGGGCTTCGGCAACGGCGGTGCTCATGCGGAGACCTCCTCGTAGGCGCGGGCGGGGGCTTCGTCCTGCGGGACACTGGCCTTGTGGCCGGTGAGCGACAGGAACACCTCGTCCAGGCTGGGCAGTTCGGTGGAGATGGAGCCGATCGTGATGCCGCGCGCGGTGACCGCGCCGACCACGGCGGTGAGCTGCTCGTCGCTGAGGATCGGGACCAGGACGGTGCCGGTGTCGATGTCCACGGCCGAGGCGGCGAGGCCGGTGAGGCCCAGCTCGTCGAGCATGGCGGCGAGCGGGCGCAGCTCCAGCGGGTCGACCGGGCGGATCCGCAGCGTGCGGCCGCCGACCCTCGCCTTGAGCTCGTCGATCCGGCCGTTCGCGATGACCTTGCCGCGGTCGATGACCGTCAGCTCGGAGGCCAGCTGCTCGGCCTCCTCCATGTACTGGGTGGTGAGCAGCACGGTGGCGCCGTCGGCGACCATCCGCTTGACCTCGTGCCACACCTCGTTGCGGGTGCGCGGGTCGAGGCCGGTCGTCGGCTCGTCCAGGTACAGCACGGCCGGGTTGCCGATCATCGAGGCGGCGAGGTCGAGACGACGGCGCATACCGCCGGAGTACGTCGATGCCGGGCGCTTGGCCGCGTCGGTGAGCGAGAAGCGCTCCAGGAGTTCGTCGGCGCGGCGGCGGGCGTCCTTGCGGGGCAGGTCGAGCAGCCGCCCGATCATGTACAGGTTCTCCCAGCCCGGGAGCTTCTCGTCGACCGAGGCGTACTGGCCGGTGAGGCCTATCACCCGGCGCAGCTGGCGGGGCTGCTTCAGTACGTCGTAACCGGCGACCGTGGCGTGGCCGGCGTCGGGGGTGACGAGGGTGGACAGGCAGCGGACGAGGGTGGTCTTGCCGGCGCCGTTGGGACCCAGCACGCCGAGGACGGTGCCCTCGTGCACGTCCAGGTCCACGCCGTCCAGCGCCTTGGTCTCGCCGTAGTGCTTGACCAGCCCCCGTACGGTGACGGCGCTCTTGGCGCCGCCGCGGGGGTTCTTGTCGATTCGCGTCATGCCCATGAAGGTGCCAGGCGCCACCGACAAACCACCGACAGCTTGCCTATAGCTCACCTACAGCCACCGATATATCGCCGACAGCCGTCGAGTCTCTCGCGTGCGGTGCTCGGGGGTGACCTGTCGCACCGAACCTTGAGCGAATCTCATCGCTGTCGGCACACGACTGCAGCGCAACTGCAGTGGGAACTAGGCGTTTTCACGCGCTGAGATCTGCGATTCTCCTCGTGACCTCTGGAAACGACGACAGGAAGGACGCGGGGATGAGCGGAAGCGGGGGCGGGGCGCCGTGGAATCCATACGGAGGAGGACAACCGCCGGAACCGGGTTGGCCACCCGTGCCGCCAGCGGGCCCGTGGCCGCCGGGTCCGGCGCGCCCGCTGACCTTCGGACGTCTCTTCAATCCGATCGCTGTGGGGCGTGTGGTGTTCACGCCGTCCCGGCCGGACCGTGTGAACGACCCGGTAGTGAAGAGGGTGCAGGTCTTGCGGACGGTCGTCGGCCTGGTCGCTGTCACGTGGATGCTGTTGTCCTACGGGCTGGCGTCAGACGCCGACTCCGTGGTGGACGACCGCTTCGACCAGATCCGTACCACCCTCATTGTGCTGGCGGTGACGTTCCCGGTCGCCGTCGCCGCCTTCATCGCGGCGGCCCGCCCACCCAACCGGCGCCTGTTCTTGCGCCGCGTGGGTAAGCCCGCCGGGGCGCTGCTCGCGTTGGTCGTCACGCTCGCTGTGCCAAGACTGATCACGGGGCTGGGGTACGTGGACGAGGAAACGAACTGGACGGCGTCGGCAGGGCGGGTGGCGCTGCTGTTCGCCCTAGGCGCCTTCATGTTGTGGCTCGCCCCCTTTGGTCTCTACGGCATCGCGCAGTCACTCGTGCACGTCTTCCGGACAGCAGACCTCCACGAGACGGTTCCACCGCTGCTCGCGACGCTGCTCGTTTGGGAAGTCGCTCTCTTCGACGTATTCCGGGGTGCCTACGACGGTGTGCCGTTCGGAGTGCGGGTGGCCTTCATCCTGGGAGCCCCGCTGACCGTCACCGCCGTGGCGATGTGGGAGCTGCGGCGGCTGCGTACGCGGCACGGCATCACCCTGCGTGCAGCACTGCTTCGCTGAACCGTCGCGACGGAGGTTGCCCTTTGGATCTGCTGCTCCCGGCAGTCTTCGGTGAGATTCGCTCAAGGTTCGGTGCGACAGGACACTCGTGGGGTCGGGGCCGTGCCGGAGCATCCGTCCTCGGTCTGGCGCGAAATCGGTCGGGTTCCAAGGGAACCGGCGGTGACGCGCCATCCGCTGCGGGCGGACGTTCCGGCACGTCCCCTTCCGCGCGTCGGCGACTGCGGGAGGGTGGGGGCGCGCCGGGTACGTGGGCGACTGTCGGTGCGTGGGGGCGCGCGTGGGCGGCTGCGGGTGCATCCCACCCACCCCGGTCGGCGATCTTTTAGCCCGTCCGGCGTTTGAGGACGAGCGCGCAGCGCGATACGGGGGTCTGGGGGCGGAGCCCCCAGGGACGATGGGGGTCCCCCCTGCTCGAGCGAAGCCGAGAGCTTGGGGGAGGGTAGGGGCGGAGGGGGCGAAA